>CADECX010000154.1 GCA_902825865.1 uncultured Alphaproteobacteria bacterium | reverse complement strand
TCAGTTTGATGCGGCCGACATAAGTGATTTAGCCGTCCTCATCGACCTTGATCAGGTCTTCGCTCTTGAGCCAGCCATCTTCGGTGAAAACCTTGGCCGTCTCGACCGGCTTGCCCCAGTAACCACGCATGACGTTGCCCTTTATCCAGGCCTCTCCCACCGTGCCGGGCGGCACGTCCCTGCCCGTGTCCGGATCCACCACACGCAGTTGATTGCCATCGAGCATGCGTCCGGAGAAAGCCATGCGCTTGTCGGCCGGATCATGGAGGCTATTGGCGGCGGCCGGACCATAAGTTTCAGTCAACCCGAACGGCAGAATGCCGAAATGAGCGTTCGGCATCACTTTGCGCGCCGCCTCGCTCGGGACATGTGCGATCGTCAGGCTGTCCAGCACCGCGCCCCTGCGCTCCGCGGCCTCGACAATTTCGTGCGCCAGCGCGGCCATCATTATGTTCGGCCGTTCGCCGACTATCAGATCGACCGCAAGGTCGGGAATAAACGCCTCGGCGAACACCAGCGTGCTCGCGTTGACCATCATCGTGGTCAGGCCCCAGATACTGCCCCCGCCGTGAAAGAACGGCATCATCGAGAAATAGATGTCGTTGCCGGTGATCCCGACTCGCCTGGAGTGCGCGCGCCCGTTGGCGACGATCCCACCCTGCTCGAGCATCACGCCTTTGGGAAAGCCGGTGCTGCCCGACGTATACTTTACCATGGCCAGATCCGTGGGCGTGACCCGCGCCGCCATGCTGTCGGCAAGCCCCCGGGCCGCGGTTTCGCCGCGGGCCAGTTCGCGCCAATCATAGGAGTTGGATTTGGCCTTTCCGGTCCGATTGAATTCGATGACCACGCGCAGATCGGGCATGGCCTCGTCAAACAACTGACCAAGCGCGTGCGGCCGCCCGAACGCAGGGCATATCTCCGCGAGCATTGCAGGCATATCGAGCGTGCGGAAGCCATCCAGCATTATCAGGTGGCGTGCCCCGGATTGGGCAATGATGTACGCGATCTCCGGCGGCTTCAGGAATGTATTGACCGGGACCATGGCCGCGCCGAGCCGCATCAGCGCGAGATAGGAGAGGATCCATTCCAGGCGGTTGGTCATCCACAGCACGACCCGGTCACCCCGGCGGATACCTACGGCGGCGAGACCTTCGGACAGCGACAGCGCTCGTTGAACGACCTCGGCGTAGGTCATTCTGGTGACCGTACCGTGGTCGTCGGCCGCCACGTAAGCGCAGCGCTCGGAATTCACGCTCGCCGAGGTTTCGAGCATGTTCCAAATGGTTTCGCTCCGCATTGCACTCATGTTCGTCATTCCAGTGTGATCAAAAGGCGCGCGATGCAGGATTCGCCTCCGCGCGGGATCGCGGGCCGGGGTTACGTACCGAAGGTGTAGCGGGTCCGAAGCCCCCACATCCGCGGCGGACCGAAGAACAGCGCCTCGTAGCCTGCCGTAACGTAGGACCCCGACACGGCGACCGGATATTTCTTGTTGGTCACGTTGGTCATGAAGAAGGCCAGATCGACCGGTGTCCCCAGCGCCCGGTTCCAGTTGACATTGAGGTTTAGCAGATCGGTCTTTGGCAGGAACTGATACTGGGGCAGCGT
>CADECX010000153.1 GCA_902825865.1 uncultured Alphaproteobacteria bacterium | reverse complement strand
CAAGGAAGCAACGGCCCCCATGCCGGGTCGGAGCCATTGAGCGGCGTAGGAATGCGCCGTTCGTTGACGCCCGTCAGGTCGACCTGCCACACCTGACTGCCGCCGCTACGGCCGGGGCTGGTGCGGAAAAACTGCAGCACGCGGCCGTTAGGCGCCCATGTCGGCTGCTCATCCTGCCAGCCATTGGTGAGAATGCGTTCATTGTCGCCGCCGGGTGTCATGACCGCAATCTTGAAGTCCCCACTGATCTTGGTGAAGGCGATCTGATCACCACGCGGACTCCATTCCGGTGTGGCATAGCGGCCGCCGCCATGGCTGATCCGTTGTTGTCCGGACCCATCGGCATTCATGACGTAAATCTGCTGACTGCCGGATCGGTCGCTTTCGAACACGATCTTCGATCCATCCGGCGAATAGCTGCCGCCCACGTCGATGCCGGGAGATGTGGTCAGGCGGACGGGCGTGCCACCGGTAGCCGGAACGCGATAGATATCGGTGTTCCCTGCAACCGCCATCGAGAAAAGGATGGAGCGGCCATCCGGCGACCAGCGCGGGGCGAAGGTAGCGTTGGAGCTTTCCGTTACAAGGCGCTGTTTTCCCGTGCCGATATCGTAAACGAAAATGCGGACGCGGCGATTGAGATAGCTCACATAGACGATCGAGCCATAGTCGGGCGAAAAGCGCGGTGTCAGGGCCAGGGACTGGCCATTGGTGATGAAGCGGTGATTGGCGCCGTCCGAATCCATGATGGCCAGCCGCTTCACGCGGTTATCCTTGGGACCGCTCTCCGCAATGTAGGCGATGCGGCTGTCAAAGAAGGGGCTTTCACCCGACAGGCGCGCATAGATGGCGTCGGCGCATTTATGCGCGGCGCGGCGCCAGTCGCGCGGCGAGACGACATAGCCTTGCCGCGTCAGTTCGGATTTGAGGGCGACGTCGTAGAGATAGCATCCGACAGTGATGTCTGCGTCCCCGCCCGTGGAGCGGACATAGCCCTGCACCAGTGCTTCCATACCCATCGAGGACCAATGATCATATTGGGGGAAGGTGACCTCGGGGACGGTCACGGCCTTCAGTCCAGCGGGGCCGGACGGCTCGAACAGGCCAGAGCCTTTAAGATCGGAAGCAATTACTTCGGCAATCTTCCGGCCAAGCTCGTCAGTGGTGCCGGCTGGCGTCGAAACGGACTGCTGTGCGGGCATGGCGGGCACTGCGATCTTCAGGCTGGATGCGCTTTCGTCAGTGACGTCAACCGCCAGCTGGGCCTGTGCTGGAGCTGCAAGTGCTACCAACGCTGTGGCGGTGGCAAAGGCGATCCTCTTGATAATGGGGGTCATTGTGAGAGCCTCTTGTCGAATGCGATACGAAGGGATTTCCAGCCGTCATACAGATCGGCCGGGAGCTTGAAGGGGGAGGCCAGCTTGATGGCCTTGATCGCCTGTTCCTGATGCAGTCTTACCTGCGAGCGATTGCTGGCCGTCTGGCCGGTGGTTTCTACGATCTCTGGCATGCCGGAAATGGAGCCGTCCTTGTTGAGCTCCACCGCGACCGTCGTGCGCAATAGTTCAACATCCGATCCGGTCGGAGACTTCCAATAGGGTTTAAGCTGGCGGCGAATTTCAGCATCGAGCGCGGCCTTCTGGGCCGGGCCGATAGAGGTCGCCGGAGGCGCCGCTGCCTTCACCTTGCTGGGCGCT
>CADECX010000152.1 GCA_902825865.1 uncultured Alphaproteobacteria bacterium | reverse complement strand
AAGACCGCCTACAGTGACCGCTATCTTCCGCCGATTTGCATCTGCAACGTGAGTCGCGCGCTAGCGACGCACGAGCAGCATAGCCAAGGCCACTCGGATCCCGCAGTACGCAAAATTACTTCGCTTTTCACGGATTTGCGCCATTTTTACTCCGGGCCAGCGCATTAGCCGCCATTTTTGCGATTAAAAAACCGCTGGCCCACGAGTAGGATTGTAGTATCGATAATCTGACTCAATCGGGGAAACTCCTCATGATCATCGCCCTCATTACAGCGGCCCACACCCGAATGATGTTAGTGATTGGGCTGGGGCTGCTCTGCACGGCTCTCGTCCAGCCCGCCCTTGCGGCCGACAAAGCGGGGGGCTTGCGGGTCGCCACCTTCCAAACCGATGCGACGCCGCCCATCGGTTACGAAATGGGCTATTCGGTGGTCAAAACCATCGGCACACCGCTTCAGGCCAAAGGTGTCGTGATACTCGGCGCGGGCAACCCGATCGTCATGCTAGCGGTCGACTGGGGCGGTGTTGACGGGCGCGCGCGCGATGAATGGCATGCGCTGCTCGCGCGGGCAGCAGGCACCACGCCTGACCGGGTCACGGTACACCATCTGCACCAGCATGACGCGCCCAGCGCCAGCTTTCAGGCCTATGATGAAAGGGCCAAGCTTGGCCTTCCGGAACGCACACCGGTCGGCCTGCCGGACAAGCGCCAGTGGGCGCGCTCGGTGATGGAAAATTCCGCAGCGGCGCTGACCAAGGCGCTGCGCGAAGCCAAGCCGGTCACCCACGTCGGCCTGGGCAAGGCGATGACGGAACGGATCGCTTCGAACCGCCGCCTCATGGGCGCCAACGGGCGCGTGGCGATGCACCGCCAATCGACCTATACCAGCGTATACCCGGCGGAGGTCGCCGCGAGGCTCAAGGTGGACGCCGATGAAGACGGCCATCGTCTGAGCATCTTTCACCCCGAAGAAGCGCAGGCTGCTCCTGAAGGGCTGATCGATCCGAATGTGCGCGCGATCAGCTTCTGGAACGGAAGTCAGGCGCTGGCCGCGCTCACCTATTATGCGACCCATCCCCAGGTATCCTTCGGCAAAGGTATCGTCACGCCTGATTTCGTGGGGCTCGCCCGCGAGCGGCGGGAGAAGGAAACCGGCGTATTCCAGATCCATTTCAACGGCGCGGGCGGCAACATCACGCTGGGCAAATACAATGACGGGTCAGACCGTGCTCGCGAAGAGTTTACCGGACGGATGGTCGACGCCATGCGGCGTGCCTGGACCGCGACCCAGCGTTCGGCACTGACCCCGGCAGATGTCGAGTGGCGCACCACCGACATCTTGCTTCCAGCCAAGTATGGCGCGTTCAAGGACGAGTTGCGCGCGGTCGCCGCCGATACGAAACGCCCGAACAATGAGCGCATCGCGGCGATCGGGAAATACGCTCGGGCGCAAGCACTTGAAGAGGGCACCACCCTTTCCGTGCTGCGATTGGGGCAAGCCTATTCGGTGCACATCCCGGGCGAGGCATTCATCGAGTATCAACTTGGCACCCAGGCGATCCGTCCGGACAAGTTCGTCGCCGTGGCCGCCTATGCCGAACAATTCGGGTATATCGGCACCGAAAAGGCCTATGGCGAGGGTGGCTACGAGATGACGATCTCTGCGACCACGCTTGCGGCGGAAAGAGTCATCATGGATGGCGTTCGCAAACTGCTCCAGTGATCGAAAACTGCCTATTAGACCAGATTTCGAATGACCGCTTTTGGCGCAAAGCGGACATTCA
>CADECX010000151.1 GCA_902825865.1 uncultured Alphaproteobacteria bacterium | reverse complement strand
GAATATCCCAATGACCACCACCATCGCATTCATCGGCCTGGGCAATATGGGCGGCGGCATGGCCGCGAACCTCGTCAAGAACGGTTATGCCGTCCGGGCGTTTGACCTGTCCGAAGATGCGCTTGCAAAGGCCGAGGCGGCGGGCGCGACCCGAAGCAGTGGCGCGGCAGACGCCGTTGCCGGGGCTGATGCGGTGGTCACCATGCTGCCCGCGGGCAACCATGTTGAGGCCGTTTATAACAACGAAGTGTTCGGCACGGCGAAGCCCGGCGCGCTGTTCCTCGATTGCTCGACCATAGACGTCGCCACAGCGCGCCGCGTGATCGAGGCCGCGGTCGCCAAGGGTTTCGAGATGGTCGATGCGCCCGTCTCCGGTGGCATCGCGGCGGCGAATGGCGGCACGCTAACCTTCATGGTTGGCGGCGAGGATGCGGCTTTCGCGAAGGCCAAGCCGATCCTTTCGGCTATGGGCAAGGCGGTGATCCATGCCGGCGGCGCGGGCACCGGCCAGGGCGCGAAAATCTGCAACAACATGCTGCTGGGCGCGACGATGGTCGCCACCTGCGAAGCCTTTGCGATGGCGCAGAAACTGGGCCTCGACCCGCAGACTTTCTACGACATTTCCAGCGTCTCGTCTGGCCAGAGCTGGTCGATGACCAGCTATTGCCCGCTGCCTGGCGTCGGTCCGCAGACACCCGCCGACAATGACTATCAGGGCGGGTTTGCCGTGGCGCTGATGCTGAAGGATCTGAAGCTCGCCACCGAAGCGGCAGCGTCGGTCAACGCCAGCGTGCCGATGGGCAACGCCGCCGAGGCGCTCTACCAGCTGCTGGCCAACAAGGGCGAAGGCGGCCGGGACTTCTCCTCAATCATCAAGCTGCTGAGCTGATAGCCCTATAATCAGGCGCCGGAGATAAGAGCTTTTCCGGCGCCTGATGGCAAAACCTGTTCCACCGGCATCAGCCTCGCCTTGCCGTCAGACGTCTGGAACCGGCCGTCCGTGAAGGGTGCGCCACCCCATCGCCACGATGTCATTTCATCATAGGCCGGGTTGGAGATCGCCGCATGGCGGCGGATGCTGAACAGGCGCGCGCCATCGTTCCGGTACGCGGACAGGCGCGCATGTTCCCGGTACACATCGGCAGGATGGTCAAAATAGAAAGCGTCGCGCCAGCCCATCGCCCGCGCAACCTGCGTCGTTATCCACCAGTGCGGCCTTGCCTCCCCAGCTGCGGGAAAGAAGGGCCGCTGACGGCTGATCATCCGGTCGAAACCCGTGGACGTCCCGTTCTGCTCCCCCCAGCCGACTGAAGGCAAATGCGCGTCCGCCAGAATCCCGTCGGCAAGACTGCGCGCGTGGATCACGAACAGGCCCGACGCCTGCGCCTGTTCGACCAACTCCGCATCCGCCGGTGACAGGATATCGTCCCCCAACAGCCAGAGCGCCCGTACATCCGGACCGATCGGTGCGCCGATAGGCGCCGCCGCCTGCCCGGCCATGTGTGCCGCACCCCAGAGCTGGCTGGCGAGGGCAATGGGACCGGTAGCGAAATCCATATGCGCGGCCAGCATATCCGGCGAGATGCCGACTTCCCGTGCACCCATCGCATTGGACACGGCCACCAGCGGAAAGGGGGCTGCGCCCGGCTTGCCGATCCGGCCTGTCGCCAGATGCGCATTGACGACCGCGCCCGTCAGTGCCCCGTCCCCGAACAGCGTCACCGTGCGCGGATTTGCGGCGAACAGATCGTAAAATGCCTGAAGCTCGGCCGGGGTGACATCGCACGCCCTGGCCGTAGACCACAGGTCATGCCCATCCTCCAGCGCCTCCCAGAAACCC
>CADECX010000150.1 GCA_902825865.1 uncultured Alphaproteobacteria bacterium | reverse complement strand
CCGTGGCTATGCAGTAGTATCAATCACGCTGGTACAAAATATCCGTCAGGCCACCGTCTTTCCAAATAGGCCGCCTCGCGCTGATCACAAAGCCGGAGCAATTCCTCCCTTTGCTCATTTTTCATGTCAGCAATGTCAGCCAGAAGCCGATAACCGTCAGCCGTTTTTTCGACCAAGCCGTGGGAAGCCAAGACCTTTCCCGGCATCCGCTTTGTGATGGTCTCGTAGTACTCAAGCTGGCTTGCGTCTTTCCCCAGAAAGGCGGCGGCAATCTCGCGGGTTGTAGCAACGCCGCCTTTGCTGATGAGTGTCCTAAGCATTACTGGCTGGTAGATGTGCGACATAGCCATCTTCTTCGAGATGAACTCACGAAGTTGTTTCACCGAATACGTCATAACCGCCCGCCGCTTAGACCCGGTAACGCTTTTAACACGGGTTTGTAGGTAGGTCCCGGCACCGTGCCCCAAGATATTGGCCCGCACCACGGACCGTAGCGAGTTGGAGGTGGAGGTATCGCCGAGCTAGCCTGACCTACATTGCCGCGTTATCTTGGCGTGGGGCAAAGGGACGACCGGCATGCCAGATCGAAGTCCGTCATCGCCAGCCGACAGGCGCAAGAATCCGGTTCGTCAGAGGGATCGCCGCGGCTCTATGGAAATAGATTGGGAAACCCCTGCAAGGCTTCAGGCTGAGCACATTATCAATATGCCGCACAGCCAGCCGCCAAGCGTGGAGGGAACGCTCCGCACCTGCGTGAAGAGCGCTATGGAGTGGCCGGCCGACGCCTATCCGGCGATCTTTTTGGATCGACCAGTGATGGGCAAGACCGTTCTGAATGGTAGTGATGTTCGGAAATTGGCGTCCTATCTGGGCTAGGTGGGCGACCGATATGGAAAGTGCGGGACGATTAGCGACTGAGAAACTAGAATGGCTCAAGGAACATCTCGCCTACGAATGGGGCCTGTTACACCACGCATATGGTCGAATGCTCGAAGCGTCGCCTACCAGCCGCGATTGGCCGTGCTTCTTTGAGTGCTTTGCGCTCCACGCGCGGAATCTGTACGAGTTTCTGACAAGCGAACCAGACCCACGCAATTTTAGAGCGTCCGATTTTGTCAAAGGCCGCGCGGCCAAAAAAACAGACTTGACCAAGGGCGTGTTTCAGAAGATCGACGCGCAGTTAATGCATATGAGCAAGCGTCGGCCATCGGTGCCTGCGGGGAAGTTCAACACCGCTGATGCGGCCGGCTTGATATCATGGTTGAGGAAGGAAATGGCAGGATTTGTGGCGGAATTGCCGGCGCCGATGCAGGCCGTTTGTTGGCACCTGCCAAATCCGGCTGTCATGATCGGACCGGACAGCAACACAACTAATCCGCACGTGGAAACCACCCTTGTCAGTACACCTTCCCTTGGGAAGCGCTAGCTGGGTTCACAAGTAAAAATTCGGCAACTGGCAGCAAAATGAATTCTGGAGGCGAATTTGATTGGGGCCATTGAAAATATTGCAGTTGGTCAGGCATTTAAGGACCGGCAGGAATTACACGATGCTGGCATTCACAGGCCTACGCAAGCCGGGATCGCGGGGCGTGCCTCAGAAGGCGCGGAATCCATCGTGCTCTCGGGCGGATATGTCGATGACCAAGATTTCGGCGAGGTGATTGTCTACACGGGACATGGCGGGCGGGATCAAAACTCTGGTAGTCAGATTTCCGACCAAGAGTTCACTCGTCAAAATCAAGCGCTAGTCACCAGTTGCCTAGAGGGTCTGCCGGTCCGCGTAATTCGGGGAGCCGGTCACAAGAGCTCTTTCTCACCCAAGTCTGGGTACCGTTACGACGGCCTATTTTACGTTGACCAGTATTGGGCAGAAACTGGCCGG
>CADECX010000149.1 GCA_902825865.1 uncultured Alphaproteobacteria bacterium | reverse complement strand
GAAAAACCGCTTCGCGCTGCTCTATTATCCCAACGGACTGGAATCGGATCACTGGTATCCGAAAACCGACGGCGCCAATTACGACATGACCGGCCTTTCGATGGCGCCGTTGAAGCGCCATCAGAAGGATTTCCTGCTGTTGGGGAATTTGGCGGTGCCGATGGCGATGTACGACGCCGCCGGCGACCATGCCAAGGCGATCGGCTGTTACGGCACCGGCGTGCGCATCAAGAAGACCGCGGCCGACGAAATCCAATGCGCCATCTCCTTCGATCAGGTGATGGCCAGCAATATCGGCAACCGCACGCGCTTTCCGTCCCTGGAGCTCGGGCTGGACTATGGCCGCATGGAAGGCGGCTGCGATCCGGGTTACGCCTGCATCTATTCCAACAATGTCTCCTGGAAGGACGCCAAGACTCCCGCGATCAAGGAGGTCAATCCCCGCGTCGTCTTCGACCGGCTGTTCGGCAATACCCGGGCTTCGGACCATGCCGGCGAATCCCGCGACCAGCAGGAGACCTATAACCGCTCGATCCTGGACTACACCAAGGGCAGCCTGACCCAGATCAATACCCAGCTTGGCCAGAATGACCGCCATCGGATGGATGAATATCTCACCAGCATCCGCGAGATCGAGCACCGTCTCGACGCGCCGCCGTCCACCCTCAAATTGCCCAAGGGCGCGGTGCGGCCCACCCGCGTGCCCGAGACTTTCAAGGATCATTTCCGCCTGATGTCGGACCTGCAGATCCTGGCCTTCCAAATGGACGCCACCCGCATCTCGACCTTCATGTTGGGCGTGGAACAGAGCCGGAGAACCTACAACGAGATCGGCATTCCCGAAGAGCATCACGGCCTGACCCATCACGCCGGAGATCCTGCCAAGATCGCCAAGGTGGTGAAGATCGATACCTATATGGCCGAGCAGTTCGCCTACTATCTCGACAAGATGAAGTCGGTGAAGGAAGGCGGCAAAACCATGCTGGACAATTCCATGGTGCTGCTCGGCAACGGCAACGGCTTCGCCGCCCGGCACGATCATATCAATTGCCTTACGGTGCTGGCGGGCCGGGGCTGCGGCACGCTCGATCCAGGCCGTTATGTGAAATACGCGGAAGGCACGCCGATGACGAACCTGTGGCTTTCTCTAATGGACAGAATGGAAACCAAGGTGGAGCGCCATGGTGATTCAACAGGCCGCCTGACGGGGCTTACGGCGGCCTGAGGTCTGAGGTAAAATATCCGGACCTGGTTTTGCGGGAGTGCCATGAAAGCCTTGGGATTTGTTTCTGCGTTTGTGCTTTGTTCGGGAACGGCGGCATGGGCGGTCGATTTGGGGGTCGAGAAAATAGCCACTCAGATCACGGCCCGCTCGGCGTCCCGCAACGTGCAGAAAATCGAAGACGTGCATCAGCGCATGCAAAGCGCGATCAACTGTCTGGTCGGGCCCAAGGGGGAAGGGTTCAGCGCGGCGGCGCCCAATCCCTGCGCCGCCAGCGGAAACGGGCTGATCCCGGACACCGACGACGCCGGCAAGAAGCAGGAATATCAGACGGCTGTCGAGAAATTGAAAACGGGCCTGGCGACCAATGATCGTGGCGCCGCGATGCAGATCGCGCTGGAAGCGGCGGACCTGATCGTATCGATCAATGACCAATAAAAGCCGCGTGCGACCGCTACCAGCAATGCCGGCACAATCTGGGCATTCGCCACGGCCGTGGTTTTCGTTAGGCGGCTGCTTGGCTTAGGGCCCATCGAGCTCTCATTCTTCCCCACGGCGCCATTGCCGAACGCTTGCAGGTCAACCTAACCTGTGCGAATTGTAAAAACGGGCGTTAAACCGTGGTTTTCTCTTGAAAAAGCCGTCTGATAAGCTGCGCATACCCGGCACCATCGCGCGCGATCTCGGCGTGATGATCGTCTCCGGCATGCTGCGCCCGGGCA
>CADECX010000148.1 GCA_902825865.1 uncultured Alphaproteobacteria bacterium | reverse complement strand
GCTTTCATGTGCGTCATGGCGGTGGTGTTGCTGCTTTGGCCCAGGCCGATCGCCTCTTTGTGGCTGCCCGATACGCCAGCCAATGCCGATGTGCTGCTGCTGGCGGTGAGCTTCCTGCACATTGCCGCCGCTTTCCAACTGGTGGACGGCATTCAGGTCGCCGCGTCCATGAGCCTGCGCGGCATCAAGGATACCCAAGGCCCGATGTGGCTGGCCGGCGCGTCCTATTGGCTGGTGGGTGCGCCGGTGGGCTTAGGTCTGGCCTATTGGTTCAAGATGCAGGGTTTCGGCGTCTGGCTGGGACTGGCCTTTGGCCTGTTGGTGGCGGCGGTGACGCTGACGGCGCGCTTTGTCTGGCTGTCAAATAAACCGCTGCAGCACCAGGATCAAAGCCAGAGCAATCACGCCTAACACGACGATCAAGGCCACACGTGTCGGCCGCGAGCGCCGTTCCTGTTCGGCCGCGATTTGATTTGCGGTATCGGGATGCAACCGCACGCCGCCTTCCGCCACCATCTGCGAAAGCTCTTCCGCATTCTTGACCAGTTGCGGCAGGTCCTGGGCCAGCTTGCCCAGCGCGCCCAAGGTTTCGGTGGCGCGGGTGAAGGCGGCTTCGGGGCCGATATTGTCGCTTACCCATTTCTCCGCCACCGGGCGTGCCGCCTGCCAGATGTCGAAATCCGGATCCAGCCCGCGGCAGACCCCTTCCACAACCACCATGGTTTTTTGCAGCAGCACCAGTTGCGGCTGGGCCTGCATGTCGAAACGGCGGGTGGTCTCGAACAATTGCCCCAGCAGGCGCGCGATGGAGACGTCGCGCGCGCTGCGTCCGAAAATCGGCTCGCCGATGGCGCGCAACGCCTGGGCGAAGGTCTCGATCGGATGATGCGCCGGCACAAAGGCGAATTCGTAATGCAGCTCGGCCACTTTGCGATAGTCGCGCTGCAGGAAGCCGGCCAGGGTCCCCGCCATGAAGCGGCGCATATCGGCGTCCAACCGCCCCATGATGCCGAAATCCACCGCCGCCAGCCGCCCCTGCGCATCGATGAACAGATTTCCCGGATGCATGTCGGCATGAAAGAAACCGTCCCGCAGCGCCTGGGTGAGGAAACTCCGCATCACCAGCACTGCCACTTGCTTGGGGTCCCGGCCCGCCGCGGCGATGGCCGCGACATCGCGCACCGACACGCCATCGATCCATTCGCTGGTCAGCACACTGGCGCTGGTGCGGGTCCAGTCGATATGCGGTACGCGGAATTCCGCCTCGCCGCGGGTGTGCTCATAAAGCTCGCCGGCCGCGGCGGCTTCCATCCGCAAATCCAGTTCCAAAGTAACCGAGTCCGCCAGGGTCGCCACCACGGCGGTGAGGCGCAGCCGCCGCGCTTCGGCGGAACAACGTTCGGCAAGACGGGCGAAAAAAGCCAGCGCCTCCAAGTCGCGGGAAAATTGCTCGCGCACCTTGGGACGCAAAATCTTGACCGCGACCCGCACCGGCGGCGTGTCGCTGGTCTGGGCGCGGTGCACTTGCGCGATGGAGGCCGCCGCCAGCGCGCCGCCGAAACTGGAGAACAGCGCTTCCACCGGCTTGCCGAAAGCACGGGTGATTTCGGCGCGCGCCTCGATTTCCGAGAAAGGCGGCAAGCGGTCCTGCAGATGTTCCAGCGCCTCGGCGATCTCGGCGCCGACAATATCGGGCCGTGTCGCCAGCATCTGGCCCAGCTTGATATAGGCGGGACCCAGCCGTTCCAGCGCCCGGCCCAGCTGTGCGCCGGCATCGGAATGCTTGGCCCGCAAGGCGCGCGCCGGTCCGGCCAACAGCCAGGCGGCGTGCAGAAAACGCAAGGAACTGGTAACGGCGCGCATCTAAAGGCGCCAGGCCGAATGCATGGCGGCAATGCCGCCGGAAAGATTTCGCACTTTTACCTGCTCCAGCCCCGCCTCGCCGATCATCTGGGCGAATTTCGCCTGGGGCGGAAAGCGGCGGATGC
>CADECX010000147.1 GCA_902825865.1 uncultured Alphaproteobacteria bacterium | reverse complement strand
ATCGCCAAGGCGACGGGCCGCGAATATGTGCGCATGAGCCTGGGCGGCATGCGGGACGAAGCGGAAATCCGCGGTCACCGCAGGACCTATATCGGCTCCATGCCCGGCAAGATCATCCAGTCGATGAAGAAGGCGAAATCCTCCAATCCGCTGTTCCTCTTGGACGAGATCGACAAGCTGGGCGCCGACTATCGCGGCGATCCGTCTTCGGCCCTGCTGGAAGTGCTGGATCCGGAGCAGAACTCGACCTTCAACGACCATTATCTGGAAGTCGATTTCGACCTGTCGGACGTGATGTTCGTCACCACGGCCAACAGCCTGCACATGCCGCAGCCCTTGATGGACCGCATGGAGATCATCCGCATCCCCGGCTACACCGAGGATGAGAAGGTCGAGATCGCCAAGCGTCACCTGATCCCCAAGCAGAAGAAGCAGCATGGGCTGAAGGACGAGGAATGGAAGATCACCGATGACGGTCTGCGCGACCTGATCCGTTACTATAGCCGCGAGGCCGGGGTGCGGAATCTGGAGCGCGAAATCGCCAACCTGGCCCGCAAGGCGGTGAAGGAAATCCTGTCCAAGAAGGCCAAGGCGGTGGAAGTGACGACGGAAAATCTCGGCGACTATGCCGGCGTGCGCCGTCACCGCTACGGCGAGGTGGAAGGCGAGGATCAGGTCGGTGTCGTGACGGGCCTTGCCTGGACGGAAGTGGGCGGCGAAACGCTGACCATCGAATCCGTGATGCTGCCCGGCAAGGGCCGCTTCCAGGCCACCGGAAAACTGGGCGATGTGATGAAGGAATCGATCGACGCGGCGCGGTCCTATGTCCGCTCCAAGGCGACCAGCTTCGGCATCAAGCCGCCGCTGTTCGACAAGATCGACATCCATGTCCATGTGCCGGAAGGCGCCACGCCCAAGGACGGCCCCTCGGCCGGACTTGCCATGGCCACTTCGATCATCTCGGTGATCACCGGGATTCCGATCCGCCGCGATGTGGCGATGACCGGCGAAGTGACCTTGCGCGGACGGGCGCTGCCGATCGGCGGTCTGAAAGAGAAACTGCTCGCGGCTCTGAGGGCGGGGATCACCACCGTGATCATCCCCAAGGAAAATGAGAAGGATCTCGCGGAAGTCCCCGACAATGTGAAGGCGGGCCTGAAGATCGTACCCGTCTCCACCGTGGGTGCCTTGGTGCGCCAGCCCGAACCCATCGACTGGGTCGAGCCCGAAGTGACGGCGGCGCTGCCGCTGGCCGACGTCGACGCCGACAGCGTGGTCACGCACTAAACTTGGTTAATGAAACGCAGCAGGGCCCGGACGGCATGTCCGGGCCCTGTTTTTTGGCCCATGGCACCGCAGCCAAGGCAAAAATCCGCTGAATCCGGGCTTTTTCACCTTTACGTGGCGCTTTCCCCCCTCCTAGAGTCCCGGAACGGGAAAGAATCGCGTGGAGCACGACCGGGCCAAAACCCGGCGGGATCAGAAAAGGAGCTATCCGTGAACAAGAACGATCTCATCCAGAAGCTTGCAGATACGTCCGGCCTGCCCAAGAACGACGCGGCCAAGGCCGTGGATGGGGTGTTCGATATTATCGCCGCCACCTTGAAGGCCGGGGATGAAGTGCGCCTGACCGGTTTCGGCGTGTTCGTGGTGGCGACCCGTGCCGGCGGCAAGGGCCGCAATCCCCAGACCGGCGAGGAGATCACCATCAAGCCGTCCAAGCAGCCGCGCTTCCGTCCCGGCAAGCAGCTCAAGGATTCGTTGAATTGATGAAAGCCAAATCGGCCATCATGCCGCTGGTTCTTTTATGGCTGGCGGTACATGCCGTGTTGCTGGCCCTCATTTTGGGAGCGAAGTTCCTCTTCACCAAAACCGCGCTGGTCACGGTGCTTGTGATGGGGGCTTTGGCCTTTTTGTTCGCCAGGTTTCGGGCGAGCCCACGGAAACTGTCTCACAGTCCCGTGATTTAGAGAGACATCCGGGCGGTTAGCTCAGCTGGTAGAGCATATCGTTTACACCGATAGGGTCGGA
>CADECX010000146.1 GCA_902825865.1 uncultured Alphaproteobacteria bacterium | reverse complement strand
GTGAACCTGGCCTTGATCGATATCACCACCGCGCCGAAATGGCCTGGGATCATTTCCGGCGGCAAGCATGTGCAGGCCGCGGCCAAAGCGCGGAAAAAAATGGGCCGTCCGCGCGCGGGGTAGGCCGGACAAGGCTCACCGTGTTTCGACCAACACCACGCCGGCACGCGCCAGCATCGCCAATCCCTGCTTCAAGCTGGCCACCGCGCTCTCGCCGTCCAGCACGGCGCACATCTGCGCCAGCGAGACGCCTTGCCTGTCGTTGAGCAGCAGCAGCGCGGGCTTCACGCTGGCCGGTACGTTGTAGGTCTTGTGATAGGCATGGAAGATCACCTTGTCGCCCTGATCGGCAAGGGACAAAATTGGCGCCGACGCCAGGCGCAGCAACGAGTCCTCCCGCAAAGGCGCGGATTGGCCTGCTCTACAACACGGATATCTCGCAGTTCGACAAGACCTACTCGATCGGCCTGCGCTATCGCATGTGAGAGGGGCTTCATGCCGGGGCCGGTGGCCGCCGGGATCTGACGTGCCGGCAAGCCACCCTGGACTTGGTGAGCACTGGGTGCAGCGCGAAAGGATCTGGGTGGGGTCGCGCTGTCGCCCTTGTCGTGCAGGCTGGCGGTTCCCCTGATCGCCAGCCGCACGCTTTTTTTGCAGAAAACTGCTGTATAATAATGTCAGACAATTCGGGGGGTGGCATGTCAAAAGCAATGCTGTTGACGGGGATGCTGGCGTTGATGCCGGTTGTGGCGCTGGCACAGGTGCCGGGCATGACGTTTCCAGCGGACCCCTATAACGCCTCAAGCCCGCTTTCGCGCACCCATGTGCCGTTGGCGCAGCGTATCTCGCATGGCGCGGGTCCCGACTATCCGCCGCACCCGACGGTCCATAACGGCTCTGGCCCGATGAACTATATGGCGCTGTTTGACGGGCGGGCGAATTCACCCAAATTCAATCTGGGCGTCAATCTTTTCTTCCTGCATCGCGGTGTGTTGCCGCCCGGCGGCGGCATCGGCGCCCATTTCCATAACTATTGCGAGGAAATGTTCGTCATCCTGGATGGCGAGGCCGAATATACCATCGATAGCCGGACCTCGACGCTGAAGGGACCGGCCGGCGCGGTGGCGCGTTTGGGCAATAGCCATGCCATCACCAATCAGTCGGGCAAGCCGGTGCAATGGATGAATATCAATGTCGGCCTGCTGCCGCGTTTTTACGATGCTTTCAACCTGGACGATGGCCGGGTCGGCGCGCCCAAGGATGCCATCCCTCAGTTCATGCATATGAATCTCAGCAAATCCCTGGACAGACCGGCTGCGAACTTTGATGGCGGCAAGGGCACGGCCATGTTCCATCGCGGACTGAATCCTTCCACTTTTTACAGCACCTGGACTTATGTCGATCATCTGGTGCTGCCGCCTGGTGTCAGTGTGGGCCCTAATGCCAAACAGGATATGGCCGAGGTCTACTACGTCATGAGCGGTGAGGGCACCGCCACGATCGGCGGCGAGACGGTGGAAATCCGCGCCGGCGATGCGGTTCCCGCGGGGCTCGGCGAAAGCAGGGCCTTTGCGGCGAACGGCAAGACAAGTCTGGAATTCATGATCATCGGCATCTCGCGCGATTTCGAGACCAAGAAAGCCTATATGCTGAGTGAGGAAAACCGGACGCGCTCAGGATTGCGTTAAAACTCCACCCTAGAAGGAAATTGTTGTGACATTGGCACCTTACCGGGGCGTTTTTCCCGTCGCCCCTACCGTCTTCGATGCGGGCGGCAAGCTCGATCTGGTGGGCCAGCGCCGCTGCATCGATTTCATCATCGATGCCGGCGCCCACGGCATCTGCATTCTGGCCAATTGGTCGGAGCAGTTCACGCTCGACGATTCCGAGCGGAATCTTGTCATGGAAGCGGTGCTGGATCATGTCGCGGGCCGTGTCCCGGTGATCGTGACCACCACTCATATGGGCTCGCAGATATGCGCCGAGCGCAGCCGGCGGGCGCAACAAGCCGGCGCAGCCATGCTGATGATCATGCCGCCCTATCATGGCGCCACACTGCGAGTCGGCGAAGCGCAGATTTACGACTTCTTCCGCATTGT
>CADECX010000145.1:1036-2127 GCA_902825865.1 uncultured Alphaproteobacteria bacterium | reverse complement strand
CCGCTTTTGCCATGACCGCGATTGTCTAGGGCGATGACGTGGTAATTTTTGGCCAGATTCGCGAACACGCCGGGATCCACCCAGCTGAGTTCGAGATTGCCGGTATAGCCGTGGACCAGCACGATCGGCTCGCCCGTACCTTGCTCCACGTAGCGAATCTGAACGCCACCCGAGTTGAAAAACTTGTCCTGCGCGACTGCGGGATTTGCCGCGGCGGCAAAAAAGCAAACCACTGCCAGAAGGTGAAGGAAAATGTTCGTTGGTTTTCTCATTGCAATTTCCTTTGCGGCTTAAAACAGGTTGCTGTCCATCAGTTGAGCCGCGCTCATGGCGCGCGCTTGGGCCAAATGTGCTTTTCCAAGGCGTCCGCGATGGCTGTCATGCCCGCCAGCCTTGGATGATAGAAGCTGGGCTCAACCGGAACGCCGGGACTTGGGTAGCCGTTAAGCCAGGCGTCCTTGGCGCAGACATCATGGCCTTCGCTGATTTTCGAGGCGGCGATCAACTCGGTGCCCGTCTCTTTGGCGACCCGCACGGTGATCTCATTCAGCCGCCGGGCAATGCCACGGCTGGCATCGGCCTGGACCGGCGATAGTGGCACGACAGCACAACCGCCCGCGGGCGGCAGGATGGTCAGATAATCCACGATCACCAGCCGCGCCTGGGGCGCGCGCCGATGGACCTCCGCAACAATCTGGCGCAGGCGTGTTTCCATGCCGGCATAGATCTCCTCATTGGGCAGCGGCGGAGCCGGGCGGCAAGGAGGCTGCGGCGCGGTGCCGGTTTTGGCCGCCACATTGGCGCATGAATTTCCGCCGAGGCTGCCCAGATAGCCCAGATCGTTGCCGCCGGTTGTCATCGTCACAAGCCGTGTCGCCGCATCCACGGCGTCCAACTGAGGCGGCAGCTCATTCCAGGAGCCCAGCAAATGGGCGGTGGTGGAACCGCCGCAACTGACATCGACCAGCACAAGGCCGTGGCGGCTGGCCAGTTGATGCGCATAATTTTGCGCCGACCGGCCGCAGCGCGTGGCCGGGTTATCGGCAGGTGGCGCAATGTTGGGCCCGGCGGCAAAGGAACTGCCCATATTC
>CADECX010000145.1:0-1026 GCA_902825865.1 uncultured Alphaproteobacteria bacterium | reverse complement strand
CGGCTGCGACACTGCCGACAATCATAGAATGCTCAATCGCCGTCTTGATCCTATGCATAGTTCTTCCGTTGGATTCTTTATTTTGTCCGCTTTGCGCCAAAAGCGGACATCCGGTAGGTCTTTGAGGCTCAGTCCATCAGCTTTTTCTGCAAATATGTCATCTCCAGCGCCCGTGTATGCGCCGCCTGCTTCAAATCAGCGCCAGCGCCATGGCCGCCTTCGGTGTTTTCATAGAAATAGAAGGGCAGGCCCATCTCCTCCATGCGCGCCGCGAACTTGCGGGCGTGCTGCGGGCCCACGCGGTCGTCCTTGGTGGTTGTGAAGATATAGGGTTCGGGGTAGCGCACGCCCTTTCTCAGATTGTGGTACGGTGATGTCTTCAGCCAGAAAGCCCGTACCGACGGATCGGCGTTCACATCGCCATATTCGCCCTGCCACGAGGCGCCCGCAGCAATCTTCGAAATGCGGAGCATGTCGAGCAATGGCACATTGATGTTGACGGCATTCCAGAGTTCGGGGTGTTGGGTGAACTCCACGCCCATCAGCAGCCCGCCGTTCGAGCCGCCCTGGATCCCGAGCCGGCGGGGCCTTGTGACCTTGGTGGCGATCAGGTCGCGCGCAACGCTGGCGAAATCGTCATAGACGATCTGCCGCTTGGTGAGCAGCCCGGCCTCGTGCCAGGTCGGGCCGAATTCGCCGCCACCGCGGATGTTGGCCAGCACATAGGCGCCGCCGCGTTCCAGCCACAGCTTGCCCAATTCGGGCGAATAGTTGGGCGTCCGGCTGATCTGGAAGCCGCCATAGGCCGACAGCAAGGTGGGCGTCGAACTATCGAGCTTCATGTCTTTCCGGTGCACTATGAAATAGGGTATCTTAGTCCCGTCGGTCGATTTCGCTTCACGCTGTTCGACGACATCCTTCGACGCGTCGAACTTGGCCGGCAGCGCCTTCAATTCGGCCAGCGTCCCCGCATCGGCATCGGCGAGCAGCAGGGCGGACGGCGTCAGGAACCCGCTGACATTCAGG
>CADECX010000144.1 GCA_902825865.1 uncultured Alphaproteobacteria bacterium | reverse complement strand
GGGCGCGTGGCGATGCACCGCCAATCGACTTATACCAGCGTTTACCCGGCGGAGGTTGCTGCGCGGCTCAAGGTGGACGCCGACGCGGACGGGCACAAGCTGAGCATCTTCCACCCAAAGGAAGCGCAGGACGCACCGGAGGGGCTGATCGATCCAAATGTACGCGTAATCAGCTTCTGGAACGGAAATCGGGCGTTGGCCGCGCTCACCTATTATGCGACTCATCCCCAGGTATCGTTTGGCAAAGGTATCGTCACACCTGATTTCGTCGGGCTTGCGCGCGAGCGCCGCGAAAAGGAAACCGGTGTGTTCCAGGTTCATTTCAATGGGGCTGGCGGCAATATCACGCTTGGCAAGTACAATGATGGATCAGATCGCGCCCGCGAAGAGTTCACCGGACGGATGGTGGACGCCATGCGGCGCGCATGGACCGCGACCGAGCGGTCGCCGCTGACCCCTGCAGATGTAGAATGGCGTACCACCGACATCTCGCTTCCCGCCAAATATGGCGCGTTCAAGGATGAGTTGCGCTCGGTCGCCGCCGACCCGAAGCGTCCGAGCAATGAGCGCATCGCGGCGATCGGAAAATACGCCCGGGCGGAAGCCCTAGAGGAAGGCACCACCCTTGCCGTGCTGCGACTGGGACACGCCTATTCAGTCTCCATACCAGGTGAAGCCTTCATCCAGTATCAACTCGGAACCCAGGCGATCCGGCCCAACGATTTCGTCGCAGTTGCCGCCTATGCCGAGCAGTTTGGCTATATTGGCAACAGGGACGCCTATGGCGAAGGCGGCTACGAGATCACGATCTCTGCGACCACGCTCGCAGCGGAAAAGGTGATTATGGACGGCGTTCGCAAACTGCTGCAATGATGATTAGCCACTTAAGCCAGTCTCCCGAGAAATCATGTTATTTGCCAGGACCGTTGTCGCGCTTTTCGGAGCACTGATTCTCGTTTCTCCCGCGACCGGGCAAACGTCTTCCGGTGGGGCGCAAGTCACGACCGAGGATTATCGCCGGCAGGCGCAGGCGGAACTGGCGCGGCTAAAGGCCATCCGGCCGGTCAACGGGACGGCGCGCAATGTCATCATATTTATCGGCGACGGGATGGGTGTCAGCACCCTGACCGCCGCCCGCATCTATCAGGGCCAGCGCCAAGGGCGGGACGGAGAATCTTTCGTCACCGCCATGGACAGTTTGGCCTATAGCGCCCTGGTCAAAACCTATTCCCATGACGCCCAAGTATCGGACTCCGCGCCCACGGCCAGTGCCATTCTCGCCGGGGTAAAGCTACGCAACGGCATTATCGGTCTGGGGCCCGAAGCCCTTGAGGACGATTGCGTGGGATCGAAG
Organism: uncultured Alphaproteobacteria bacterium; assembly: GCA_902825865.1. Lineage (GTDB taxonomy): Bacteria > Pseudomonadota > Alphaproteobacteria > Micropepsales > Micropepsaceae > Rhizomicrobium. Next base: position 836 of record CADECX010000144.1, on the reverse strand, counting down.
GGCAAGGAGATCCCTTCGATATTCGATTTTGCGCAGCGTTCGGGCCGCGCCACCGGCATCATCTCGACCGCGCGGATCACACATGCGACACCGGCGGCAAGCTATGCCCATACGCCACAGCGCGACTGGGAAGCGGACAGCGACATGCCCGTCGCGGCCAAGAGCGCCGGATGCCTGGACATAGCGCGCCAGATGATCGAGCAGCCGGTCGGCGGCAAGCTCGACCTCATTCTGGGCGGCGGCCGGTCCAATTTCCTGCCCTCCACAACAGCCGATCCCGAATATCCCAATGCCAAAGGCAGGCGCACCGATGGGCTCGACCTCACCGCTGCCTGGCGCCAGCGCAGTCCCGGCGGCGCCTATGTCTGGAACCAGCGCGATTTTGCCCGTCTGGACCTGGCGCGCACCCGCAAACTGCTGGGCCTCTTCGAGCCGGACCATATGCGCTACGAAGCCGACCGCGCCGCGGACAAGGGTGGCGAGCCGTCGCTGGCGGAGATGACCAAGACCGCCATCACCATGCTGGGAAGCCGCAAGACCGGCTATGTCCTGCTGGTCGAAGGCGGGCGCATCGATCACGCCCATCACGCCGGCAACGCTCACCGGGCGCTGGAAGATGCCGCGGCGCTGGACGGCGCGGTACGGACGGCGCTGGAGATGGTGGACCTGAAGGACACCTTGGTCCTGGTTACCTCCGATCACAGCCATACCTTGGTGATGAGCGGCTATCCCATACGGGGCAATCCGATCCTGGGGGTGGTGACAGGCGTGGACAAGAAAGTGGTGAAGGCCAAGGACGGCAAGGCCTACACCACCCTGGGATATGCGAATGGACC
>CADECX010000143.1 GCA_902825865.1 uncultured Alphaproteobacteria bacterium | reverse complement strand
GGCGATGGTTACGGCATACCCTCCGAGGCGGGGATCGAAGCGGTAAAGCTGTTCGCCCGAACCGAGGGCGTCATTCTGGACCCGATCTACACCGGCAAAGCCGCCGCCGGCCTGGTGGCCCATGTCAGCGAAGGGCGGTTCGGGCCCGGCGATGTGCTTGTCTTTGTCCACACAGGCGGTACCCCGGCGAATTTCACCTGGTCCGATCTCTGGCTGAATAACCCATAAGGAATCCCAATGGTCTCGGGTGTCATCGATTGCCACGCCCATATCTTTCCGCCTGCCGCCGGGGCGTCCGGATTCTCCGATGTGGAGTCGCACCGGATTCACCAGCAGCGCGCCATGCACATGCACGGCAATCAGCCCTACCGCCGGTCAAGCGATAACGCGATTGTCACGGAACGCATGCTGTGGGACGCCGAGGACCCGTCGCCCGCGGGAGCGAAAGATGTTTCTTTTGCAGCCGGCAGCTTCGGGCGCTTCCAATGGAAGAAGGACGGCGAGGACTATTATGTCCAGTTTCTTCCGCCCTGGATGGAGGATTTGTCCATCAGCGCCGATCAGGTGATCGCTTCGATGGACCATGCCGGAATCGCCACGGCGGTTCTGCAGAATGATCACATTTACGGCAATCTGGCGGAGGACTTTGCCGATGCGGCGGTTCGCTATCCGGGCCGGTTCATCGGGCTGGCCCAGATCGAGGAAGGTTTTGCCTATCAGGATTCGGAAATCGCGCGCCTGAAGGATCAGATCGGCCGTTTGAAGATGGCGGGCCTGTATTTCACCACCACCGGGCTTTTCCGCAGCGGCTACAAGCCGATGCATTCCGACAAGATTTACGATCCCTTCTGGGCGGAAGTCGAAAGGCTGGACATTCCGGTAAGCTGGGTGCAGTCCACGCGTTCACCGGTGGGGACATATGACGATGAACTCAAGCATCTTGAGACCATCATCGCGAAATTTCCCAAGATCCGTCATGTCCTTGTTCACGGCCTGCCGACGTCGCTCTACGCCGACGAAAAGGGGAAGCTGACATTCCCGTCCATCGTCAAAACCCTGATGACGCAGGCGCCGGTCACCGCCGAGCTTCTCTATCCGATCGGGGTGGGGCGCAAACTGGAATATCCCTATACGGAAATTCATACCCATATTCAGCAGCTTATCGACAACTTCGGATCAAGCCGTTTCATGTGGGGCTCGGACAGTCCCAATGTCGAGCGTTATTGCACCTATGCCCAGTCGCTCACATATTTTACCGGTCATTTCGGCCATCTTCCGGCCGCCGATATGAGCGCCATCCTGCGTGACAACGCGTTGCGGGTTTATTCGCGTTCGGCTTGATCAGCTTTCCCGCCGCGTGCTGCCGTAGTGATTGGCCCAGACTTTGGTGAATTCCGCGCCCAGCAAAAATATCTGCGCCGAGTAATAGACCCATATCAGCAACACGATGATGCCGCCCGCCGCGCCGTAAATGCTGGCGGTGATGAAGTTGGCGAGATAATAGCCGATCAGGCTTTGGCCGAATTCGAACAACAAGGCGGTGCCGAAGCTGGCCACCAGCACGTCGCGCCACAGCAGTTTGCGGTTGGGCAGCACCTTGTAGATGGCGGCGAACAGCAGCGAGACGATGACATAGCTGACACTCAGATTGACCAGTGCGACCACCGGTTCGGACACGCCGGCGAAGCGGTCCAGGAAATGGCCCAGGATGCGCACGCCGGTCGCCAAGACCATCGAGGCCAGCAGCAGCACTCCCAACCCGATCACCAGCAGCATGGACAGCACCCGGCCGCGCAGAAGCTGGGTGAAGAAAGACTCATGCCGCGGCGCCTTCCAGATCACATTGAGTGCATCTTCGACCTCGGTGAAAAAGCCGCTGGAGGTGATGATCAAGGTGGCCAGGCCGATCAAGGCGCCGTCGATCGTGTGGCTGGAGCGGCGCATATGCAGGATGGCGAGCTGCACCAGGTCGGCGCTTTCGGAATTCATGATGCGGGTGAGCTGATCATGCACCGCGCCGCTGGCGGCGGCCTGGCCCAGGAACAGCGCGGCGATGGCCGTGGCGATGAACAGGACCGGCGCGATGGCGGTGACGGCATAGAAGGCGATGGCCGCGCCCCGCGTCAGGGCATTGTCGTCGATGAAGGCCTGCAAGCCCTCCTTCAGCAATTTCCAGGCGATGGACGGGCGGCGGCTCACCGATTCCCCTGATTCTATGCGGGTTCCAACGT
>CADECX010000142.1 GCA_902825865.1 uncultured Alphaproteobacteria bacterium | reverse complement strand
TCGGCAAATCTATCGGGATTGTCGATCACGATGGCGCGCGGAGTGAGGCGCTTGGTCAGTTGCGGCAGTTGGGTGTTGCGGTCGGGAATGATAAAGGCGCTACCGGAAAAATCGGGACCTTTATTGTGTTCGCTATCGCCATAATAATAGGTCCCCGTCAGCAAAAAGCGCGCCCCCTCAAATTGCGCCACGGGATTGGGGCCTTTGATCCATCCGGAAAATTTCACCGGGCTTCGCGGCGGCACATGGATGGCGTCGATGGCGCGGCCCTGCGCGTCATGGAAGGGCATGGGATTTGGAACCCTCTGGGCGGCGGCGGGAAGGCTCAAAAACAAAAGCAGCGCGAGGCCGATGCGTATCACGTTCTTACTCCCTGGCTGGCAGCCAAAATATCCGGGCGATCGGTGCAAATTATGTCCAATGTTTGAAGTCTCTTCATATCGGCGGGATCGTTGACCGTCCAGGCGCCGACTTTCAGGCCCCGGGAACGCGCATAACCGACATTGTCCGGTATGGCGTCGGGAAAATTGGGAAACCAGCCCTCCCCGCCTGCCTGCGCGATGGCATCAATCACAGGCATCGCATCGCCCTGCAATTTGTCGGTTGTGAACCAGCAGTCGCCGCCGAGCGCGCGAATGCGCGCCAGGGCGCGCCAGTCAAAACCGACATAGATCGCCCGTTTGCCCGTAACGGCATAGGCGGCCTCTGCCAGCTCGACCGGATCGGCGCTGTCCGCGCTCATGTCGCATTTGAGCTCCACCAACAGAAGAAAGCGCCGTGAAGCGGTGATCGCCACAACCTCCTGCAATGTGGGAATGGTTGCGCTTATTGGCTTGAGCAAAGGGTGCGCCCGCGCATAGGCGCCGCCGGCCTCCGCCGTGCCGACATCGAACTGCCGCAGGTCCGCCAACGACAGGTCCTTGATCCGGGGGCCGGGCGCTGCCAGCCAAACGCCATTGCTGCGCGCCAGACCGGCTTTCAGCCGGAAATCATGATGCACCACCACCACACGATCGCTTGTCAGCTGTACATCCAGTTCGGCGCCGTCGCAGCCGCGCGCCAGCGCATCGGCGAACGCCGCCAGCGTATTCTCCGGCATCAGCTGCGCGCCGCCACGATGGGCGATGTTCCAGGGCTGCATGGCTTTTTTATAGCGCGGGCAGGCGCGCTCGTCGCGCTCCCGTGCTAAGCACCCCGCGCCATGACGGACCAAGTTTCAAATCCCGGCCCCTTGATCCCGTCTTCCCGCCACCATGCCTGGTGGCTGGAAGGGCGCGAATTGTTGCGTCTGGCGGTGCCCCTGGCCGCCACCCAGCTGGCGCAAATGATTATTCTGGCCACCGATACGGTGATGCTGGGCCACTACAGCAAGGAGGCCCTGGCGGCCGGCGCACTGGGCAACACCGTCTATTTCCTGGTCTGGCTCTTGGGCAGCGGCATGCCCTTTGCCGTCTCGCCGGTGATCGCCCATGTCCAGGGCCGCCACAGCTCGCGCGCGAAGCCGTGTGATCAACGTGAAGTCCGCATCGCCGTGCGCATGGGATTGTGGTCGGTGGCGCTGGTGTCGCTGCCCCTGCTCGCAGTGCTGTTGTTCACCCGCCCCATTCTGCTGGCCCTTGGTCAAGAACCGGATCTGGCGTCGGGTGCGGCGCATTTCACAACCGGCATATTGTGGGGCCTGCCCTTTGCGCTGGCCTTCCAGGTGCTGCGCAGCTTTTCCACCGCTCTGTCGCGCGCCACGCCGCCTTTGGTGGTGATGGCGATTGCAATTCTATGGAATGCGGCTTTCGACTATGCCCTGATCTTCGGCCATTTCGGCTTTCCCGAGCTAGGCCTGTTCGGCGCAGGCATTGCCAGCGCCAGCTCCAACATTTTCAGCTTTGTCGCGATGCTGGCGGTTTGTTTGGGCGTGCCAGCCCTGAAGCGCTACCGCATCCTGCACCGCTTCGCCGAGCCCAAATGGAAAAGCTTTGCCGAATTGTTCCGCCTGGGACTGCCCATCGGCATCACCATGGTGTTCGAAGTCGCGCTGTTCAACGGCGCCGCCCTGGTGATGGGCACCTTCGGATTGGCGGCGCTGGCGGCGCATCAGATCGCCATCACCATTCCTTCTCTCACTTTCATGATCCCACTGGGCATCGGCCTGGCCGCGACGGTGCGGGTGGGCCTTGCGGCAGGCGCGGGCGATCCTCGCGCGGCGCGGCGGGCGGGCCTCACCGCCATCGGCATGGCGGCGGCTTTCATGTGCGTCATGGCGGTGGTGTTGC
>CADECX010000141.1 GCA_902825865.1 uncultured Alphaproteobacteria bacterium | reverse complement strand
ATTTGCCGTTATTCTCCGACTAAGCCTGAAAGAGCCGCAGCGGGCGACTGAATGGGTAACGCCCCCACGCTTCGTTAAAGCGATTGGGCTCCTTCTTCGCAAACGCACTTATGCGATGGTTGTACTGTCGGGGTCCATTGCTTCGCTGGCCGTGAACGCAATGGCGCTCTACCTTGTGTCCTTCCTCATCCGGTCGCATGGCATGTCGGTGAGCGCCGCCGGCGTCGTTATGGGCCTCGCCGTCGGGGCGATCGGTTTTCTCTCAATTGTGTCAGCGGGCTGGATCGTCGACCGGACACGACTGCGCTTCCCCAAGATGCGCACATGGTTGCCGGCGGGAGGGATGGTCTGGTGCGGCGCATTTTACATGGCGGCATTCAACATCGAGTCAACCACAGCCGCGGTAGTTCTCATTTTTGTCGCCAATTTGGGCAAGAACATGTTCATACCAGCGGTTTACACCGTCGCCCAGGACCTTTCTCCACCCGCAGTACGGGCCACATCGGCCGCGCTGATGATATCGACCCTCGCAGTGCTTGGCGCTGGGCTAGGGCCGCCTCTAATCGGGATCTTGAGCGACACAGCCAGTGGCCTGCTGATGCAGACCAGCGGTAGCCAACCGGCGATCTGCGAAGCCGGCATGGCCAGCGTCTGCAGCGAGGCCTCTGCAAGGGGCCTGAGCCTGTCTCTTACCGTTGCAGCCGCGATCCTCATTGTCGCCGGTTTAATCTATAGCCTGTCAGGCCGCACGATTGAGCGCGACATATCAGAAACGCGGCATCCCGGCGGGCACAGGTAACATAACGACAGATCCTCGGCAGCATTTCAGCTCGCGATTAGAAGTTGAGCTGACCTGCTTGCCCCCTCGCGAGACCGCCAAATAGAATTTGGACGTGCAACAGTTTTGTGCCGGTCACCTATTGCATTGGGTCACCTTGGCTTCGAGCGCGAGAGGGACACGTAGGATCATCCGTCGCTTCGCACTGGCTCCTCGCCGTTGATAGACTTCAAGTCGGCTACTTGTCGGGCAAAGCTCTCGATCCGGCTCCACAGGAGGCGCCGCGTGCCAGCGAAATTGTGCATGTGGGCCATCCGCTGGACGACAAACGAGGCCAGATCCTTCGCCAGAGGAAAAGCGGCCAACTCTTCGAGAGGCGTTTTGGTGACGTCGCGTTCTCCCATCGCAACCAGAACCGGAACATCAACGCGGGCGGCTTCGTCAGTCACAGCATTGGCGGACGAAGTGATTTTTAATATGCCGGGTCCCGTCATGCTTCCCCAATAGGGAGCGGTGCTGCGCAAGGGCAGTCCGCCCTCCATATCTGCATCAATGAAATGCTGGGGCACGTCTTCCCAGTGGAATACGAATTTCCAGTCGGTATGCTCCAACAAGTAAAGGCCGGCGTCGTGGCCTGAAAGTCCCTCAGGGGCGATTACCGGCGGCTGTCCTTTTGGTGCCGGCATGGTGGTTTCGATCATGCTCGCGCCCAAAATGGCAATCCCGTCAAATGTACGATGGAGGCCCTGGGTAGCAGCAATAATGAAGCCGCTCATCGATTGTCCGATGCCAATCGTGACGGGTTGTTCGATCACGGGAAAATCCTGACAGAGCGATCCGTTGCTGAGGGCTTCTAAAAGCAACCCGACCGCTTCAGCTGTGGTCCTGGCTACGGCCGCCTTATCGCTCTCATCAAGCGGAGGAAGAGAGCTTTCCCCCACGCCCAATGGGTCGATAGCGGCGACAATCATGCCCGCCGCCACGTGCTGTTCGGCTTCGCTATAGCCAGGCTCGCGCAGATCGTAATAATGCCGGTTGTACCCCGAACCCGGCAAACAGATCAGCAGTATGGGGCGTTCGGGCATTTGATCGGGTCGCGGAAGGTGGATCGTGGCTGCCAGTGACCAGCCGTTGGACAGTTCTGCCCGCCATTCAACCCGCAGATGTTCTCTCGACACACATATTCTCCCATTGATGGAGCGCAGTTTAGTGTTCGGTCCCGCGAACTCACCTATCCCTTGGCTGACTGAGGCCGGTCGTCGTCTAGCCAATGCTGAACCTTTGCCCAGAAACCCGATGCAACACCATCATATGACCAGTACGGCAAAAACAAGAAATCACCTCGACCAAGGCACGAAAGCCAGGTCGAGGTGATTGCTATTCATATAGACAGTGAGTTGCGTCTGCCCCCTTTCGCCTACCTTTGAAGGCAGGCGAAATGGGCATCCGGATACACTTACGTCAGAAACGGTAGGTGACGTCCGCGCCAAAGGTTCGGGCCGAACCACCCCAGCTTACTGCATAACCAAGTGATG
>CADECX010000140.1 GCA_902825865.1 uncultured Alphaproteobacteria bacterium | reverse complement strand
CACCGCAAAGTCGGATCGCGGCATCGATATTCTGGCTGGGATGACCTACGACATAAAAAAAGGCATCGATTTTGCCCTGGCACAACGCCGCCCCCTGCTCGTCGGGCGGAATATCCTCCACGCGCTGTACGTCCGGAACAGCGGCCTCTTCCAAAGCAAGCAGCGCCAAAGCGCGCGTACCCGATAGCGGCTGCCCTATCAGCACGCGTTTGCCGCGCAGATCGGCCAGCGATGCGATAGCCATCCCCGGACGTGCCACCAGGGTCACGGCTTCGGTATGCAGCGCCATCACGTGGCGCAGTTCCTTGCCACCGGGTTGGGAGGCCGCGATCTGAGCGCGGCCTTCCTGGGACAAGCCCATGGCGATGTCTTTCGAACGCAGCCCCTGCAGATTGGCAAGGGACCCCGCGCTCGGTTCGATCTGGCAAAACAGACCGTTCACCTCGCTTCGGGCATTCACATAACGGCACAGAAGCGCGCCGACCAAATGATAGACGCCCGTGGTCGCACCGGTGCCAATGATGACCGTGCGCTCATCGGCGCGGGACGGCAGGCTCGGCAAAGCGGCCGTGAGTGCAAAGCCAGCAAGAAGCAGTCGTGTCCGAAACCAGTTCATTGCCCCGCCGACTTCCGGTAAAGCCAGACATCATTGGTGGTGACCGAAAACAGCGGTTTTATGTCGCTACGCCCATCGACCGTCGCGACCAGGGGCGTACGATTGTCCAGGATGTAAAAATTGCTACCGTCGCGCGCGATCAGAACCGCATGGGCCTGGTTGTTGGGCGCCAAAACACCGGTCAAAACCGACAGATTGTCCAACGTGAAACCGGCCTTGAGCGCCAGATAGGCCTTTAGGATCGCATAGTCTTCGCAATCTCCTGTGCCGAGATCGATGCTTTCGCTGGGAGTTTGCCAATAATCGCTGGCGCTCCATTGCAACTGGTCGATCTTATAGGTGATGCGCTGGTTCACCCGTACGTTGATGGCCATCAGCCGTTCTTTAGGCGACAAGCTGCTCAGATTTTGCGCCCAATCGATCCAAGGCGCAGCTTTCGGGTCCGATGCCGCCGCATCGGCCAAAAGGTTTTGGCGGACGCGCTCCCATTTCTCCATCGCGTCGACGGTCGTGATGACCAGCTTCACGCCGCCGATCAGGTTGAGGTCGAAGAAGGCGCGCGTCTCGGACTTGGGAACGGAAGGCGTGGGTTGGTCGAAATGCGCGCGCGTCGAGGACGCAAAAACGGCGACCGCGACGATCGTTCCGAACAGCGCGACAAAAGAACGTGACCAGCCCGGCACTGGTGTTCCTGTCTTGATCGATGGTTGGGACGCGGATGGGATACTACACAACTTCCAGGCAAAGAAAAACCGGCCGGGTTTAGGCCCGGCCGGCCGGCCGGAACTGTAGTCGGATTACGACTGATACTTGATCGTGCAACCGTAGGCGCGCGTCACTGGTTCGCTGACCGGCTTGCCCGCCATCACTTCGCCCAGCGCGACGCGCACATAGTTCTTAGAGTTCGGAATGTCGGCTGGATTGTTGGTCGGCTTGTCGTCGATGCCGCCCATGTAGACCAGTTTGCCGGTGGGATCGACGATATACATGTGCGGCGTCGTCTTCGCCCCGTATTCCTGGCCGATCTTACCCGCCGGGTCGAGCAGCACCGCGGACGGCACGGCCGAACGGCTGGAGGTCAGCTGATTCGCCGCCGCCGGTTCCACATAGCCTTGCTCGCCCTTGGCCGAGGAAATGACGGTCAACCAGACCACGCCCTGGGCGGCGGCGTCCTTTTGTAGCGTCTGCATATTGTTGCTGCCGTAATGCTTCTTCACATACGGGCATTCGTTGTTGGTCCACTCCAGGACGACGACCTTGCCCTTGTAATCCGACAGCTTGACGGTCTTACCGTTACTGTCTGTCGCCGTGAAATCCGGCGCCGGCTGCCCAATCGCAGGCGCCGCGCCCGCCTGCGTGAAACCGATGGCGAGGAACATGGCGCCCGCCGCCAGACCGGCCTTAAAGATGCTTCGCGTGTCCATCGTCAATCTCCTTCTCACGTGTCGTCAGATGCGATTCAGTTCTTCGAGCACGCCGCCCTCGGTCAGGATCTGCGGCAAGACGACCGGCTCGCCGCCAGGCGGATAAAACACGTAAAGGGGTACGCCGCTGCGTCCGAACGACGCCAAGGCCGCCGTAATGGCCGGGTCCTGGCGCGTCCAATCGCCCTTGAGATAGGCGATATTCTTCGATTTCAGGGTGTTCTGCACGGCAGCCGTACTCAGGACCGCCTTTTCGTTCACAAGGCAGGTGATGCACCAAGCCGCCGTGAAGTTCCCCAGCA
>CADECX010000139.1 GCA_902825865.1 uncultured Alphaproteobacteria bacterium | reverse complement strand
TGTTCGCGATCACCACCACGGCGCTGATCTGGATGCATGTCTCCATCCGTCGCATGGAAAGCCAGGCCATGGGCAAGGCGTTGGACGCGCTCCCTGCATTGCCGGAAATGCAGGAGATCCATGAAGCGCGTCACGAAGGCGTGCTTTCGTCTCACCTGATGACGGACTGGCGCCCGGACGACGCCAGCTTCTGGCAGGCGACCGGGCGAAAGGTTGCACGACGCAACCTGTGGCTGTCCATCCCGTCGCTGTTCCTATCCTTCGCAGTGTGGATGGTATGGTCCGTGGTGGTGGCGAAATTGCCTGCTGCAGGATTCAACTTCACCACCGACCAGCTATTCTGGCTGGCAGCTATGCCGGGTCTTTCAGGCGCTTGCTTGCGAATCTTTTACGCCTTCATGGTGCCAGTATTCGGCGGGAGGCTGTGGACCACTCTGACGACCTGGTCACTCGCAATTCCAGCTTTGGGCATCGGCTTCGCGGTGCAGAATCCCAACACGCCCTATTTTATTCTGCTGCTGCTGGCGGTGTTGTGCGGCTTTGGCGGCGGAAACTTCGCATCCTCCATGGCGAATATCAGCTTCTTCTTCCCCAAGTCGGAGAAGGGCAATGCGCTCGCCCTTAATGCCGGCCTCGGAAATCTGGGCGTCAGCGCGGTGCAGTTTATCGCGCCACTCGTCATTACGACTGGCGTATTCGGCTGGTTGGGCGGTGCGCCGCATATGGGTGCGGCTCCAATCTGGCTGCAGAATGCCGGCTTCATCTGGGTGCCCTTCATTGTCGCATCGGCCTTCGCAGCCTGGTTCGGCATGGATGATCTTGCCAGCGCAAAGTCCTCATTCGCCGAGCAGTCGGTGATCTTCCAGCGCAAGCACAACTGGGTGATGTGCTGGCTCTATACCGGCACTTTCGGTTCCTTCATCGGCTATTCCGCCGGCTTCCCGCTGCTCATCAAGACGCAGTTCCCACAGGTGGACGCTTTAGCCTTCGCGTTCCTAGGGCCACTGGTCGGTGCCCTGTCGCGGTCATTCACAGGCTGGATCGCGGACCGTTTCGGCGGTGGCAGGGTCACCTTCTGGGTATTTGTGGTGATGATCGCGGCGGTGCTTGGCGTCCTTTACTTTCTGGGTATCAAGGACCAGCCGGGCGCCTTCTGGGGCTTCTTCGCGATGTTCATGATCCTGTTCTTCGCGACGGGCGTCGGCAATGCCTCCACCTTCCAGATGGTCCCGGTGATCATGCGCAAGGAGCTTTCCCGCCTTCTACCCTCGATGGACGAGGTCAGCCGCACGCGTCAGTCAGATAAGGAGTCTGCGGCCATCATCGGCTTCACCTCTGCGGTTGCGGCCTTTGGCGCCTTCTTCATACCCAAGGCCTATGGCAGCTCCATCGCGCTAACTGGTGGTCCACAAGGGGCGCTGTACGCCTTCATGGGCTTCTACGTGATCAGCGCGGTGGTCACCTGGTTTTTCTATACGCGCCGCAACGCCCCGATTTCCTGCTAACGGATGCAACAGCCATGAGCCACTTCCTCGATCGCCTGACCTTCTTCAAAAAATATGACGGCACGTTCTCGGACGGACACGGTGTTACCACCACCGAGGAGCGCCAATGGGAGAATGCCTATCGGCAGCGCTGGTCCCACGACAAGATCGTGCGCTCGACTCATGGCGTGAATTGCACCGGCTCCTGCAGCTGGAAAATTTACGTCAAGGGTGGGATCGTCACCTGGGAGACGCAGCAGACCGACTATCCGCGCACCCGCCCCGAGCTTCCCAATCATGAGCCGCGCGGCTGCTCGCGCGGCGCCAGCTATTCCTGGTATCTCTACAGTGGCAACCGCCTGAAATATCCCATGGTCCGCAGCGCCCTGGTGCGGTTGTGGCGGGAGGCGCGCAAGACCCTGACACCGGTCGCGGCGTGGAAGTCCATTGTCGAGAATGAAGACAGCCGCAAATCCTACACCTCCCGGCGCGGTCTTGGCGGCTTCGTCCGCTTGGGATGGGACGAGGCCAGCGAGATCATCGTAGCGGCCAATGCCTACACCATCCGCAAATATGGCCCCGACAGAATTGCCGGCTTCTCGCCGATCCCGGCGATGTCGATGGTGTCGTATGCGGCCGGTACACGCTATCTGTCACTGTTAGGCGGCGTCTGTCTCAGCTTTTACGACTGGTATTGCGATTTGCCGCCAGCCTCGCCGCAAACCTGGGGTGAGCAGACCGACGTTCCCGAAAGTGCCGACTGGTACAATGCCGGCTTCCTGTTGCTGTGGGGCTCGAATGTACCCCAGACGCGGACGCCCGACGCCCATTTCTACACCGAAGCGCGCTATCGCGGCGCCAAGAGCGTGGTCATCAC
>CADECX010000138.1 GCA_902825865.1 uncultured Alphaproteobacteria bacterium | reverse complement strand
CATCAGGGCTCGGGCGTAGCGGCGACCAGCGCCTCGGGCGCCGTCCTCTGGCGCGAGCGCTACTCCCCCTGGGGGACGCGGCTATTAAAGCCCGCCGGCAACAAGGGGGATACGGGCTACACCGGCCATTTGATGGATAACACCACCGAGCTCGTCTACATGCAGGCGCGCTATTACGACAGCCAGATCGGCCGCTTCTACTCAACCGACCCCATCGGTTACCAGGACCAGCTCAATCTCTACGCCTATGTCGCAAATGATCCGGTGAATGCGACGGATCCGACGGGGGAGCAGGCTCACGACATGCCGCGCCGAGAAGAGGAAAGAACGCGCACTCAGAATGCAAACGGCTCTGTGACCGTGAGTCGGACCACGACGACCGTCGTAAAGCCAACAGTGAGTAGCGCCACCATCAAGCAATCCGGAAATACGGGAGAGGTCAATCTATTGCCGCAAGCCTCGGCCAATGGGGTGCCTGCCCAGGTTACCGATCAGATGGAAACCAAGCTGCTCAATTTCAGTGACAAATCTGGCAAGACTGTCGAAGTAACAAGCGGCGTTCGGACTCCTGACCAAAATGCTGCAGTTAACGGGGCAAGCAACAGCCCGCACCTCTCGACGGGCAACGATCAAGCGGCGGACATTCAGATTGCTGGACAGTCGCCCGCACAAACGGCGAATGCGGCCCAGTCATCGGGAGAATTCAACCGAGTGAATGAATACAATCCAAATCTACCAACCTACCGAAGCGGCCAAGGCGTCCACGTAGATTTACGGTCCACGGGCAATCAAGGTAGATTCACAAATTGGGTGCCCGATCCGTAATCGCCTCTGGAGCGCTAAAAATGGGAATGTCACGCTATGCAATCCTGACCGGAGTATCAACGGTCACTATGCTTGCACTTTTGAATGGTTGCGCGGCAAAAAACTTCAGTCTCGGCGACGCTGGCTCCGGCGCCGAGACTGAACAGAAGAGAACCAGTTACGTCATCAATTCTGACAGAGGCAGCGTGGCAGGAATCGAAATTGGAATGTCTGAAGACGAACTTCGCCAAGCTGGCTGGCCATACGAAAAGCGCACCGAGATTCAGGAGGGGGATGAATACAAAATTTATGACATTCGCTTTGCCGGAGACGCCTGGGTCGAATGTACGCTTAACCTGGAAAACGTCCTCGCGCGCATCGAAAGTAAGTCCTCTGAAGTCCGCGATAGAAATGGGCTTGGCGCGGGCTCTACGCTACGCGAATTGAGGCAGGGATATCCGTTAGGCAGGCTGATTAAAGGCATTGCTGAGGGACGCTATGTGAGCTTTGTGACTGGAACTCGCTTAATCTTTCGCTTCGATCCAAAAAACCTTGAAGAGGCCTGTTTTGACTATCGTCAGGAATGTGTGATTGATGAGGGTATGGTGGTTCAGTCCATCACAATCGGCCGGGACGCTCCGAAATAACTGCGAGCGATGCGCGAATGGAGAGATTACGAAGAAAAGCAAGATAAAAGCGATGGTGCATTGCGGGTCTGCACGTCAGGATTTATGCGGGTTTTGGTGGCGCCATCTGTGTGCGGAGTGGCGCCAATTGGTGCATGGGATGCACATGAGGTTTTTACGCCGATAAGGTGCGCGGGTTGAGCGGGCGCAACCGTTGAAGCGGCGCGCGGCTTGACCTTTTTTAGAGCTGCTGAACGGGCTGAGCGGGCCGCTGAAGGGGTGATCTTCGCGGCCGCATCGCGTTCTGATTTGTCCGCCCGGCTTGCGAGCGCTTGTCCGCCTACGCCGATTCTTTGCGGCGCTCCCTTGGGCTACGAGGCTTCGGCGATCTGGCGGGCCTGGTGCTGCATTTTTTTGACGAGGGCTTTGTCGGCGGGGTCGAAGCGGGAGACGGCTTCGAAGACGATTTTGAGATCGTCGCCGGGCGCGCGTTCGTCGATATCGAAGACGAGGCTGTCGGCGGAGACGGCGAGCGCTCTGGCGAGGCGGCGAAGGGCGTCGAGGGTCGGCTCGAAGGCGCCGCTTTCATAGCGCTGGATCTGGGTGGCGTGGACGCCTGAGGCTTCGGCGAGGGCCTTCTGGGTGAGGCCCCTTTCCTTTCTGAGGCGGGCGAGCCGTTCTGAGAACTCCATGGCGAACCACATGTGAGAGGCGGACGGGGATGATTCTGCGTGGTTCACCCTAGGGGCTCCTTTTGAAGGGGTTCTTGCATAATAGCAGAATCACAACTTATAAACACCGAAAACACGGTCTTGACGGATTTTGGCGTCAGGGCCGGTTTTTGACCCTCAGGGAGGCCCGCCCATGCCCCGCGTTCCCCAAAGCGAAATCGAGCGGCTGAAGAATGAGGTCTCGCTGGTCCGGCTGGTCGAGGCCGCCGGGGTCAGCCTTGAGAAGCGGGGCCGGGATTTTGTCGGGCGCTGCCCGTTCCATGAGGACCGGA
>CADECX010000137.1 GCA_902825865.1 uncultured Alphaproteobacteria bacterium | reverse complement strand
ACAGAAGTACAACCGGCGCTGCCGCCGAAGAGGCGGCGGCATCGTTAGCGGCGCTGGTAAGCGCCTTTTCCAGCACCCCGGACATTTCATAGGGCGCCTTGCCGTCCAGGCTGCGGGCGAATTGCGGCGCCGCTTCTCCGATCAGATAGGCCTTGCGGACCCGAGGGAAAAATTCCGCCAGGCTTTCGATGCCGCCGTCCTTCGGCTTGCCGCCGGCGATCCAGAAAATATCGGGATAGACCGCCAGCGCACGCGCCGTGGCATCGGCATTGGTGGCCTTGGAGTCATTGATGAAAGCGGTCTTGCCGATATGGCCGACATCTTCCATGCGATGCGCCAGGCCGGGGAAGCTGGCGATGGCCGCCGCAATCGCCTTGGTATCGCTGACGAACCGCCGCACCGCGCCATAGGCCAGCGCCGCATTCTGCCAATTGTGCGCGCCGGGAAGGCGGGTGGCCGACGCCATGTCCATGACCTTGATGGCATTGGCGCCCATTGCGTCATACAGGATCCCGTCGACCACAAAGACGCCGCGGCCCAGAATCTTGCCCACCGAAACCGGCTGCGCCTGCGCCCCGCCCGAGGCCGATAATCGGGTGAAGATGGCGGAGGCGTAGCTGTCATCCACGCCGATCACCACCTGGCCATCCTTGGCGGTCTGTTTCATAAGCCGCGCCTTGATGGCGGCATAGTTCTCCATCGTGCCATGGCGGTCGATGTGATCGGGCGACAGGTTGGACAGTACGCCGACATCGGGTTTGAGGCCGGGTGTCAGATCGATCTGGAAGCTGGACATTTCCAGCACATAGATGGTTTTGGCGGTGGGCGGGGCCAGTTCCAGCACCGACTTGCCGATATTGCCGCCGATCTGCGCATTGAAGCCGCATTGATTCAATATGTGCCCCACCAAAGCGGTGGTGGTGGACTTGCCGTTGGTGCCCGTGATGGCGATGACCGGCGCCTTGCCCGGCTGATCGGCCTGGGTGCGGATTTCGCTGGCAAACAGTTCGACGTCGCCGATCACCGGTACTTTGGCGGCATTGGCATGTTCGACCACGCCATGCGGTGCGGGGTGGGTCAGCGGCACGCCGGGCGACAACAACAGCGCCGAAATCTTCTCCCATGGCCATTCGCGCCAAGGCATCAACTGCGCGCCTTCCTGGCCGCCCAGATCGCGCGCCGTGCTGCTGTCGTCCCAGGCGATCACCGAAGTGCCGCCGGCCACCAGCGAACGCACCGCGCCCAGCCCGGTGCGGGCCAGGCCGAAAACGGCGACGGTTCTGTTGGCGAAGGCGCGGCTCGCGATCATCAGATCACCGCAGCTTCAGGGTGGCGAGGCCGAGCAGCGCCAGGACCACCGCCACGATCCAGAAGCGGATCACGATGGTGGGCTCGGTCCAGCCCAACTGTTCATAATGATGATGGATCGGCGCCATGCGGAACACGCGCTTGCCGGTGAGCTTGAAGGAGATCACCTGCACCATCACCGAAACGGTTTCCACCACGAACAAGCCGCCGACAATACCCAGCACGATCTCATGCTTCACCGCGACCGCGACCACGCCAAGCGCCCCGCCCAAGGGCAGCGAACCGGTATCGCCCATGAAAATGGCGGCGGGCGGCGCGTTGTACCAGAGAAAGCCCAGCCCGGCGCCGACCAGGGCCGCCAGGAACACCGCCAGCTCGCCGGAATATTCGATATAGGGAATCTGCAGATAGGCGGCGAAGCGCTCATTGCCCACCAGATAGACGATCAAGGTGAAGGTGGCCGCGGCGATCATCACCGGCACGATGGCCAAACCATCCAACCCGTCGGTGAAGTTCACCGCATTGGCGGCGCCCGCGATGACAAAGACACCGATGGCGATGAAGAACAGGCCCAGCGGCAACAGCGCCGTCTTGATGAAGGGGACCGCCAATACGCCGGACAGCTCCGGCGTTTGCGAGCCCATGATCAACCAGGTGGCCAGCGCCCCCACGCCGAACTCGATCAACAGCCGCATGCGGCTGGAAAGACCGTCCGAGGTGCGCTTGGTCACCTTGTAATAGTCGTCCAGGAAACCCAGCAACCCATAGGTGCCCGTCACCAGCAGCGCGATCCAGACATAACGGTTGGACAGATTGGCCCAAAGCAGGGTCGCGCCCACCCAGGGGATCAGGATCAGCAGCCCGCCCATGGTGGGGGTGCCTGCCTTTTCGATCAGATGGCGCTGCGGGCCGTCACTGCGGATCGGCTGGCCTTTGCCTTGCTTCACCTTCAGCCAGCGGATCAGCATGGGATTGATCAGGAAAGCGATCATCAGCGCGGTCACCACCGCCGCGCCGGAGCGGAAGGTGAGATATCGAAACAGGCGGAAGAAGGCCAGGTCGTCCATGTGGGTGAGAAGCGACAGGTAGTAAAGCATCAGGCCGTCTTCCCTTTGAGAGCTTCGATGATCACCGACATTTTCGCGCCATTGGAGCCTTTCACCAGCACCGTATCGCCGGCTTTGACGGCCGCGATCAGCTTGGCCGCGAGCGCGGTGGAATTCTCGGCATAGGCGCCGCGCCGCGACGCGGGCAAAGCATCCCACAACGCCTGCATCTGGCTGCCGCTGGCGAAAACCAG
>CADECX010000136.1 GCA_902825865.1 uncultured Alphaproteobacteria bacterium | reverse complement strand
CTTTTAGACGCCGATCACCCCGCTAACGGGGTCCTTTTTGCACGCCGATCCACAGCCGCTCGACTGGAACGGGCGCTTCTTTTTCGAGGGCGGCGGCGGGTCCAATGGCATGATCCGCGACGCGACCGGGCTCAATGGCGCTGGCAACCCTTCGGCACTGGAACGGGGATATGCCGTGATCGCCCAGGACAGTGGGCATGATAATGATCGCAACAATGTGCCGGCCTATGGCGGGCAGATGGTTTTCGGTCATGATCCCCAGGCCCGGGCCGATTATGGCCACGCCAGCCTGAAGCCGACCTACGATCTTGGCCAGTATATCGTGACCGCATTCTACGGACGCGAGAGCAGCACGAACATCTTCTGGGGCTGTTCCAAGGGCGGGCAGGAAGGAATGGCTTTCGCACAGCGTTACCCGAAAGCCTTTGACGGGATCGTCGCCATGGCACCAGGCATGTCGTTGCCACGCGCCGCGCTTGCTCAGGCGTGGGATACGCAGGCGCTGGCAGAAATTTTCAAGGCGCGAGGGGAAAAACCGACGGTCGAAGGCTTTCGAACCCTGTTCTCGCGCCAGCAATTCGATCTGGTGAACAAGGCCACACTGGCAGCCTGCGATCGCCTCGATGGGGCGCAGGATGGAGTCGTGGCGGCCATCGGGCAATGCACCACCGCAGTCGTCGAACCGGAACTGCGCGCGCGTCAATGTTCCGCTCAACGTAAAAATGACTGCCTTGATAAGGCGCAGATAGATGCGCTGGTCAAAATCATGGACGGTCCTCATGACGCTGCAGGCAAGGCGCTGTACGCCAATTGGGCGTGGGACGGCGGTGTTGGGTCACCGGGCTGGCAGGTCTGGAAAACCGGCCTAGTGGGCGGCCCGCCATCGCTGAACGTCGTGCTAGGGGGCAACGCCCTTGCTTCCATCTTCACCACACCGCCAACACCGGTTCAGCCTGACCCCGAACGCTTGCTTGCGTGGCAACTGGCCTTCGATTTCAAGGCAGGGGCTGGTAAAATTTACGCGGCAGAGCCGCCTTTCGCCACCAGTGCGTGGCAGGACGTAGGCATGCGTTCGACCGATCTGTCAGCCTTTCGCGATCACGGCGGAAAGCTGATCGTGCCACATGGCGGTAGCGACCCCGTCTTTTCAGTGCTCGATACGATCAATTGGTGGAACGGCGTGAATGCGGCCAATGCAGGGGTGGCGGACAGTTTTGTCAGGGTGTTTCCTGTTCCAGGCATGACGCATTGCGGTGGCGGCCCCGCGACCGACCATTTTGATTCGCTGTCCGCACTTGAACGATGGGTCATCGATGGGAAGGCGCCAGCGTCGATTCCGGCCTTCCCAGGCAAGGAAGCGCCCTGGCCGGGACGTGAAATGCCTCTTTGTCCCTATCCGCAAATTGCCCTGGCGAACGGCGCGAACGGTTATCGCTGCGGGATGCAGCCATAGAAAGCCAACCGCCGCCTTTCCCAACTGGTTGGCAGCTTGTTGACGGAGAAGTTATAATGCGGGTGTTAATGATGCCGCTGGCGGTCAGGCGCGTCTGCGCGCCGATTGGACTGCCGCTTGTTGCCAGTGCGCTTCTCACGGCTTGCAGTTCGCTTGGCCACGCGCCGGCCACCGCGCCGCAGCGCGCTGCCGACGCCGAGCTGGATGCTTACGCTGCCATGCCAAACGGGCCCGGCACAGGCGACTATCCCGCGATCATGGAAGTCGATCCGTCGTTGCCGGGGCATGTCATTTACCGGCCTGCGGATCTTTCCCGGCTTCGTGAACGCAAGCTGCCGATTGTCGTTTGGGGCAATGGCGGATGCAGCGCCGACGCGGCGGGATCCCGCCTGCACCTGCTTGAGATTGCCTCTCACGGATACCTCGTCATCGCGGCCGGCCGGATATTGAGCGGGCCCGGCGCGCCAAATATGCGCGAAGCCGTGGCCCAACCCGCCGCCGATGGCACGCTCCCCGATGCGGCCGTAACCGCGCCCGATCTTGTGGCTGGCATTGACTGGGCGCTGGCCCAGAACGGCCGCCGCGACAGCCCGTATTTCGAGCATATCGATCCGCAACGGATAGCGGCTTCGGGGCGAAGCTGCGGCGGCCTGCTGGCCCTACGCGCGGCTGCCGACCCGCGTGTGCGCGCCGTAGTGGTGCATAACAGCGGCACCTTTCCTGTCGACAACAAGCTTATGGTCGGCGGTGTCGAAGGCAGTCGCACCTTGCTGAATGACCTGCACACACCGGTGATTTACATAATGGGCGGAAAGACGGACATCGCCTATCAAAACGCCCTGGATGATTTTGCGGCTATCGAATCACAGCCGGTCTTTTTGGCGAGCCAGGACGTCGGCCATGGCGGTTCCTTCCGGCAGCCGAACGGCGGGGAAGGTGCGCGCATTGCGGTCGCCTGGCTCGATTGGCAACTCCAGCGTTCCCGGCGCGCAGGCAGGCTCTTCACGGGAAAAGCGTGTGGATTGTGCAGGGTCACCGGCTGGACGGTCATGCACAAGTCCATGCCGGGAGAAGCGAAATGAACCGGCGGAGCGCATTGCAGGCCTGCCTCGCTGCCGGAGCATCATTTGTCGCTAGCCCGGCCCTTGGCAAGATTGCAGCGAGCGACACCACGCACGAGTTGATCACCTCCACTATCACGATCGACATGCTGAGGTGGTCCCGTCTTCCTGGACAGGTTTGCGGCTAAGTTAAGCTCACCCGGTTGTTGTTCATGCCGCCATTCTGGTGACCAGATCATGGGGGCATGCCCCCCATGATCTGATTGCCTGATCCGCCGATAGGCCTCGACCGGG
>CADECX010000135.1 GCA_902825865.1 uncultured Alphaproteobacteria bacterium | reverse complement strand
CAGCAGGAATTCCTGCAGGTGGATACGACCAACATCCTCTTCATCTGCGGCGGCGCCTTTGCCGGCCTCGACAAGATCATCGCCCAGCGCACCCAGGGTTCCTCGATGGGCTTCGGCTCCAATCCCAAGGCGCCGGACGAGCGCGGCACCGGCGATCTGCTGCGCGAGGTCGAACCGGAAGACATGCTGAAGTTCGGCCTGATCCCGGAATTCATCGGCCGTCTGCCGGTGCTGGCGACCTTGGGCGATCTGTCCGAGACCGCGCTGATCGAAATCCTCACCCGTCCCAAGAATGCGCTGGCCAAGCAGTATATGCGCATGTTCGAGATGGAAGGCGTCAAGCTGCGCTTCCAGGAAGAAGCCCTGCATGCCATTTCGCGCCGGGCGATCCAGCGCAAGACCGGCGCCCGCGGCCTGCGTTCCATCCTGGAAGGCATCCTGCTGGAGACCATGTTCGAACTGCCCACCCTTTCGGGCGTGCAGGAAGTGGTGATCACCGCCGATGTGGTCGAAGGCAAGGCGCGTCCGCTTTATACCTATTCGGACAAGGTCGAAGCCCGCGAGAAGTCGGCCTCCTAAGCCTCACGGCACATTCAGCAAGCCGCTCCAGAATTGCGTGCCTTGGCGCGTGTCCACGTCATATTTGCGGGCATAAGTCAGCTTGCCGTCCGTGTCCGTCCGGTAGACCGAAAGGCCCGCGCCGATCAGGGAGAGCACGTCCTCCTGCAACACCTGCATGGATGTGGTGCTGGCGGCGACCAGAACCTGGCCCGACGGGTCCAGGGCAAAGGTGCGCAGCTCGTAATCGTCGGTCCAGGCCCGCTGGATCAAAGTGGGTTCGCCGCTGGTCGGATTGATCGCCCACACCACCACATTGTTTTCGCCGCCATTGGAAACCCGCTTGCCGTTCTTCTCCACCATGCCCGAGCCGCGATTGGTCTGATAGACAAAGCGGCCATTGGGGTGGACATGAATCGGGCCCACGCCCTGGCCGGGATGTTTTTCCCGCCCTTGCGGGTCGGTGAGGGCGTTTTTCACGAACAGCGGCTCCGGCGTCAGGGTGCCGTCCGGCTTCAGCCCGAACACCGCGATATTGTTTTCGCGCTCCATCGAGACATAGGCAAAGCGTCCCGCGGGATCGAAATCCAGATGACGCGGCCCGAAACCCAATCCGGCGGCGCCGGGCTTGATGGTTTGCAGCTGGGAAAGTTGGCCCGCTTTGTCGAAGCCAAACACCTCGATATGGCCGGGGTCTTCCGGCTTGCCATTGGCCGCGTCATTGCCGCGGCTGCAGACGATAAGCGTCTTGTCGCCAGGTGTGACGCGTACTTGATGGGCATAGATGCCGAAGTCGAGCGATACCTTCTGGCTGATCTGTTCGCCGATACTGCCGTCCGGGCCGAGCCGGTGCACGGTGACCATGCTGGGATTGTTGTAGGCGATGAACAGCAAGGAACCGGCGTGATTGGTTGTGATGTGCAGCGGGCGTGCCGCCAACAGGCGCTGCTGGCCGTGCGGCGTCAGGGCGCCGGTGGCCGCATCGACTTTGAACGCCAAGGCATAGTGGTTCTTGTCGGCGCCGCTTACGCCCGCCGGTCCGCTGGGTGGCAGGGTATTGCTGGCCGCGACATAGAGAAACTTCTTCGAGGGATGCGGCCAGGCATATTGGATGTTGGCGGGCAGGGTGATGTCGCCCTTGCGCGTCAGCGTCGCCATGGCCACATCCAGGCTGTAGATCGTCAATTTGGGACCTACGCTGGCATAAAAGGGCAGCGGCTGGGTTGCCGCCTGGGCGGGCATGGCCGCGGCCGCTGCCCCAAACAGTGCGGCAAACTCGCGCCGATTGCGCATTCCGTCCTCCCCCTTTTGTCCTTTCCGGAACGATAGGGCTGTCATGCAAACTGGGCAAATCCGCCACGGGACGGCGAAAAATGCGGGTTCTCAACGGGTTTTTGGGCAGGGGTGGGAACTTGGCGGGGTTAAGCCTTTGCGCCGCCTTGAAACACCTTGTTAGGGGAGCCACTTTACCCTGACTGGAGTCGGCCCGTCCTGTTTGTTGGGGCGGCTCCTTGGTCAAGGTTTCGCCCATTTGGGGAAGCCGAATAAACGCCGGAGGTTTCCGGCAGGAGCATGCATATGGCGGATGACGCCACCAAGAAAGTCGAGACAAGCGATCCCTCCAGCGCCCCCGTCCTGCCGCTGCGCGACATCGTTGTTTTCCCGCACATGATCGTTCCCCTCTTTGTCGGCCGCGAAAAGTCCGTGCGCGCGCTGGAGGAAGTCATGAGCGAAGAGAAGCAGATTTTGCTTCTGACCCAGAAGAATGCCGCGGAAGATGATCCCACCGCCGAAGGCCTGCATACCATCGGCACCCTGGCGACCGTCCTGCAACTGCTCAAGCTGCCCGACCAGACCGTGCGTGTCCTGGTCGAAGGCAAGGCGCGGGCGCGGGTCACCGGTTTTTCCCCGCGCAGCGATTTCTTCCAGGCCACGGTCGAAAAGATTCCGGAGGAAAGCGCCGCGGCGCAGGAATCCGAAGCGCTGATGCGCACCGTGAAGGCCAATTTCGAGCAGTATATCAAGCTCAACAAGAAGATTCCGTCCGAGACACTGGCGGCGGTCGCCCAGATCGACGATCCCGCCAAGCTGGCTGATACGGTCGCCTCGCACCTGTCGGTCAAGATCGGCGAGCGCCAGGGCCTGCTGGAGACGTTCGGCACCACCGAAAGGCTGGAGAAGATCCTGTCCCTGATCGAGGCGGAAATCGGCGTGCTTCAGGTCGAGCGCAAGATCCGCAGCCGGGTCAAGCGCCAGATGGAGAAGACCCAGCGCGAATATTA
>CADECX010000134.1 GCA_902825865.1 uncultured Alphaproteobacteria bacterium | reverse complement strand
TACCCCCGATTTCGCGGTGCCCACCCTTGCCGAGCTGATCGCCCAGGGGCACGAGATCGCCGCGGTCTATTCCCAGCCGCCGCGCCCCAAAGGCCGGGGCATGACCCTGGAGCCCGGTCCGGTCCACCAATTCGCCGAAAGCCACAAACTGCCGGTTCGCACGCCTTTGTCGCTGAAGGGCGAGGACGAGCAAGCCGCCTTCGCCGCCCTGGAGCTGGATGCCGCGATTGTCGTGGCCTATGGCCTGCTGTTGCCCAAGCCCATTCTGGAAGCCCCGATGCTGGGCTGTTTCAATCTGCACGGCTCGCTTCTGCCGCGCTGGCGCGGCGCCGCCCCCATTCAGCGCGCGGTGATGGCGGGCGACGCCGAGACCGGTGTGATGGTGATGCGGATGGATGAGGGGCTGGATACCGGTCCGGTGCTGATGGCCGAGCGGGTGCCGGTGGGCCGAAAGACCAGCGGCGATCTGACCGCCGAACTGTCGCGGCTGGGCGCGGATCTGATGGTGCGGGCGCTGGGGGCGCTGGAACGCGGCGCCGTCGCACCCCGGCCACAACCGGAAGCCGGCGTCACCTATGCCAAGAAAATTTCCAAGGAAGAAGCGCGGATCGATTGGCAGCGTTCGGCGCATGAGATCGATTGCCAGATACGCGGCCTTGCACCTTTTCCCGGGGCCTTTACCGAGGCCAATGGCGAACGCTTGAAAATTCTCCAGGCCGAGCCTGTAGCGGGAAGCGGCAAGCCGGGCGTGCTGCTGGACGATTCTCTCACAGTGGCTTGCGGCGATGGCGCCTTGCGCCTGACCAAAGTTCAGCGCGCCGGAAAATCGGCGATGAGCGCGGCGGAACTGCTCAAGGGCTTTGCCTTGCCGCGCGGCACTCAGCTTCTCTGATGCCGCGCTATCGCTTGACCTTGGAATATGACGGCGCGCCCTTTGTCGGCTGGCAGCGCCAGGACAATGGCGCTTCGGTGCAAGGTGCGCTGGAGGACGCGATTGAAAAACTGTCCGGCGAACGGGTGACGGTGACGGGCGCCGGACGCACCGACGCCGGGGTGCATGCTTTGGGACAGGTGGCGCATTTCGACCTGGTCAAGGAATTTGAGCCCGGCAAGGTGCGAGACGCGCTGAACTATTATCTGCGCCCCGATCCGGTGGTGGTGCTGGACGCAGGCGCGGTGGACGGCGAATTTCATGCCCGCTTTTCCGCCACCGCGCGGCACTATCTGTTCCGCATCCTGAACCGCCGCAGCCCGCCGGCGCTGGAAGACGGCAAAGTCTGGCACGTCAGTCCAAAATTGGATACGGACGCGATGCATGCCGCCGCCCAGCTCCTGGTGGGCCAGCATGATTTCACCACGTTTCGCGCCGCCGAATGCCAGGCCCAGTCGCCGGTCAAGACCCTGGACCGGCTGGATGTCAGCCGCCGCGCCGATGAGATTCATATCGAGGCTTCGGCGCGGTCTTTTCTGCATCATCAAATTCGATCCTTCACCGGAACCCTGAAACTCGTTGGTGAAGGCAAATGGGCACCGCGCGATGTCGCCGGCGCGCTTGCGGCCAAAGACCGCGCGGCTTGCGGCCCCGTCTCGCCGCCGGATGGGCTGTATCTGGTGCGTGTGGACTATTGAGGCCGGGATGACTCTGACGTTTCGCAAAGCCGCGCCTGCCGACCTGCCGCGCCTGCACGAGATCCGTATCGCGGCCTTTACGCCGATTCATGAGGGCTTTCGCGAGCAGATCGGCGAGGAAATGTTTCAGCTTCAGTATCACGACTGGAACCAGAAGCAGGGCGCCCATCTCGACGAAATTTGCGCGGATTCCAGCCATCAGACCTATGTCGCCCTGCAAGGGGACGCGATCGTCGGGTTCGTGGATTTTTCAATCGACCAGACGCGCAAGTGCGGCGAGCTGGGCCTGAATGCCGTCGATCCGCGCTGCCAAGGCCGCGGGATCGGAACAGCCATGTACGAATTTGCGCTGGAGAAGTTGAAGCAGGCGGGCGCGGAAATGGCGACGGTCGGCACCGGCGGCGATGCGGCGCATCTTCCGGCAAGACACGCCTATGGCAAGGTGGGTTTTTCCCAGACCATTCCAGTTGTCTATTATTTCAAGCGGTTGATCTAAAGATCCACCAACGTCACCGCGCCGGGATCGATGGGTTCGCCCAGAAAGGTCTCGCCCAGATGGGCGAAGCGGCCCGGCGCATCGGTGGCCAGAAAAACCGGCGGCTGCGCGTCGCCGTCATGCAACAGCGATTTTTCCCGCAGGATTTTCTCCACCGCACTTGCCGTTGTCTCGGCGCTGTCAATTAACACGATACCGGGCCCTGCGACCTTGGCGATGGTCTGTTTCAGAACCGGAAAATGGGTACAGCCCAATACCAGCCCGCGCGGCCCCGGCATGGTGGACAGAAGTGGACCCAGATAGCGCTGCGCCACCAGCTCGGCGATCTGCCCATCGCGCAGGCCCTCTTCCGCCAAGGCCACGAACAGCGGACAAGCCTGCTGCACCACCGGCATTTGGGGGCTGCGCGCCTGGATGGCGCGGACATAGGCGCCGCCCTTCACCGTGCCTTCGGTGGCGATCACCGCAATGGGGCCATCGGGCGCCGCCGCGACGGCGGCCTCGGCGCCCGGCTCGATCACACCCACCACCGGCAAGGGCGCCAAACTCTCGGTCAAAGTGGGAAGCGCGGCGGCGCTGGCCGTGTTGCAGGCCACCACCAACAGCTTGATGTCGTACTTCATAAGCGCGGCGCTGGCCTGCACCGCATAGCGGGTCACCGTGTCGGCGCTCTTGGTGCCGTAAGGCAGCCGGGCCGTGTCGCCCAGATAGACGAAGGATTCGCG
>CADECX010000133.1:1260-2886 GCA_902825865.1 uncultured Alphaproteobacteria bacterium | reverse complement strand
GCGCCTTCGACCAGGTCCTTGGCTTCCTTGAGGCCCAGGCCGGTGATCGCACGCACTTCCTTGATCACGTTGATCTTCTTGTCGCCGGCGTCGGTCAGGACGACGGTGAACTCGGTCTTTTCCGCGGCGGGAGCGGCGCCGGCGGCGGCCGGAGCGGCAGCAGCGGCAACCGGAGCGGCGGCGGAAACGCCCCACTTCTCTTCCAGCAGCTTGGCGAGGTCCGCGGCTTCCAAAACGGTCAGCGAGGACAGGTCATCAACGAGCTTTTCGATCTTCGACATTTCTAAAGTTCCTTCAGTTGGTTCAGGTTTGTATGTTTACGTTGTTAAGCGGCCGCCTTATGCCGCGTCCTTCGAGGAATAAGCACCGATGACACGGGCAAGCTGACCGGCGGGGGCTTGAACAATCCCGGCGATCTTGGTCGCGGGCGCCACAAGCAGGCCCACGATCTTGCCACGCAGTTCATCGAGCGACGGCAGGGTGGCGAGGGCTTTCACGCCCGCGGCATCCAGCGCCGTCGATCCGACCGCACCGCCCAGGATCACAAGCTTGTTGTTATCCTTGGCGTAGGCAGCGGCAACCTTCGAAGCGGCAACCGGATCATCGCTGACAGCGATACCGGTGGGCCCCTTGAACAGATGCGCGATGCCTTCGATCGGCGTTCCTTTCAGAGCGCGTACCGCCAGACGGTTCTTGGCGACACGGAACGATGCCCCGTTCGCGCGCATGCGCGAACGAAGATCGGCCATGTCGGCAACCGTCATGCCGATATAGTGGGCGACCACCACGGAGCCGGCCTTCGCGAAAACACCATTCAGGTCTTCGACGACTTCCGCCTTTTTGGCTTTTTCCACTTTGCTCTCCTAACGTCGGCCCGCGTGACGATCCGCGTGCCAACCCTGTTGCTGTCACTCTGCCCCAGGGTCCAAACCCGAACTGCGGAAGATGGCTTCCGAATTTCGGTTTCATTCCCTGTCTATGCTGGAGAATTTTAAGGTCACTTCGGCAATTGCCTTGGCGGCCTCCAGCAGTCTCGGACAGTCCCGGCGATCGTCCGCCGGAATTCATTCGCGGCGATTAGGCTGCCGCACCACCCGCACCGACCGAGGCGAGCGAAATCTTCACGCCCGGACCCATGGTCGAAGAGATGGAAATCTTTTTCATATAGTTGCCCTTGGCGCCCGACGGCTTGGCCTTCAGCACACTGGTGATGAAAGCCTTGACGTTGGCGACGATGGCGTCTTCGGCGAAGCTCGCCTTGCCGACACCGGCCTGCACGATGCCCGCCTTCTCGACGCGGAACTCCACCGCGCCGCCCTTGGCGTCCTTGATCGCCTGGGTCACGTCCATGGTGACGGTGCCGACCTTGGGATTGGGCATCAGGTTGCGCGGACCCAGAACCTTACCCAGGCGGCCGACGATACCCATCATGTCCGGGGTGGCGATGCAGCGCTCGAAGTCGATCTTGCCGGCATTGACTTCAGCGGCCAGTTCTTCGGCACCGACCAGATCGGCGCCCGCCTTCTTGGCTTCCTCGGCCTTGGCGCCCTTGGCGAACACCGCGACGCGCAAATTGCGGCCGGTGCCCGAAGGAAGCGAAACCACGCCGCGGACCATCTGGTCGGC
>CADECX010000133.1:0-1160 GCA_902825865.1 uncultured Alphaproteobacteria bacterium | reverse complement strand
TCGTTGGCGTTCAGGTCCTTCATCTTGGCTTCCGCGATCTGCCGCACCTGGGCGCGGGTGACGCTGCCGGCCACCGAGATGCCCGGCGCCTTGGAGCCAGAAGACAGCTTGGCCGCCTTCTTGAGAAAGTAGGAAGCGGGCGCGGTCTTCATCTCGAAGGTGAAGCTCTTGTCCGAGAACACGGTGATGGTCACCGGAATCGGCATGCCCTTTTCCTGATCCTGGGTCTTGGCGTTGAACGCCTTGCAGAACTCCATGATGTTCAGGCCGCGCTGGCCCAAAGCCGGGCCGATGGGCGGCGACGGATTCGCCGCGCCCGCGGGCACCTGCAGTTTTACGTAACCGGTTACTTTCTTTGCCATGTCTCGCCGCCTCCTTTTTGCGGCTTAGCGGTTCAAACGAAACTTGCGTTTCTCCCGCGGGATGATGGTTTCCTCCGGACGCAGCCCCGGAGCAGCTTCACTACATTTTCTCGACTTGCGTATATTCCAGCTCCACCGGCGTGGCGCGGCCGAAGATCGACACCGCCACCTTCACGCGGCTGCGGTCTTCGTCCACTTCCTCCACCGTGCCGGTGAAAGAGGTGAAGGGACCATCCGCGACGCGCACCTGCTCGCCGATCTCGAAACTGATGGTGGACTTGGGATGCTCGGCGCCCTCGGTCACCTGGTTGAGAATGCGGTCCACTTCGCCCTGGCGCAGCGGCATGGGCTTGTTGTTCTGGCCCAAAAAGCCGGTCACCTTCGCGACATTCTTGACCAGGTGATAGACCTCGTCGGTCAGCTTGGCGTGCAGCAAGACATAGCCGGGCAGGAACTTGCGTTCGGAATTGACCTTCTGGCCGCGGCGAACCTCGATCACATCTTCCGTCGGCACGATCACATCGGCGACGAATTCCTCGAGATCCTGCAGCTTGGCCTGGCGGCGGATTTCCTCCGACACCTTCTTCTCGAAATTCGAGTAGGTGTGGACGATGTACCACTTGGCATCTGCCACGGTGCGGGTTCCGGCTTCGCTCATCAGAAAATCCTCCGGGCGCCGATAAGAACCATCTCGCCGTAATTCAGGACGAAATCCACCACCGCGAAGAACACCATGGTCAGGCCGACCATGATGAAGACCATCATGGTGGTGAGCCAGGTTTCCTTCCAGCTCGGCCA
>CADECX010000132.1 GCA_902825865.1 uncultured Alphaproteobacteria bacterium | reverse complement strand
TTGTTGCCGCGATTGCGCCCACGGTTTCCGCTCCCAGCACAGTGTTGGCGGAGGCTCCCAAGATCGATTCCGTCTCCAAGCCGCGGATTGTTGCCGCGATTGCGCCCACGGTTTCCGCTCCCAGCACAGTGTTGGCGGAGGCGCCCAAGCCCGCTTCCGTCTCCAAGCCGCGGGTTGCTGTCGCAACCACGCCCATAGCTTCCGTCCCCGGCAAATTGGAGGTCGAGACGCCCAAGATCGATCCTGTCTCCAAGCCGCGGGTTGTTGCCGCGATTGCGCCCACGGTTGCCGCCCCCAGCCGCGTGTTGGCGGAGACGCCCAAGACCGCTTCCGTCTCCAAGCCGCGAGTCGCGGCTGGGCCTTCGCTTGCCAAGCCTGCCGAGCGGCCGCGCCTGGCGCAGGTGCCGGCTGTTCCGGCCGCCTTCGCGCAGCCCTTGCCTCGCCGTGTGGCCGCCTTGCCGGCAAAAGCCAAGCTGTTCATCATCGGCCAGCCCGTCCGGATCATGAACGCTTCGGGAAATCTTGATCGGGTTGGAACCGTTTCGCGCAGGCTCAGCGCGCTTGGCTGGACCGTCCGGCTTGCCGAAACCGGCCGCACACAGGCCGTCACGACCTTGGTCTACAGCACGCGCAATATCGGCGCGGCCAAGGCGATGCAGCGCACATTGCCGTTCCCGGTTCGCCTGGTGGCCGAAACCGGTCCCAGCGGCATGCGCCTTGTGATCGGCCGGGATTATCTGTCCTGGAAGTCGAAGAACGTTCGTATGCATGCCCTATGGCAAAAGGGCCCGACCGTTGCGTCGCTGCAAACGCAATCTGCAAAAGGTGTCCGGTAACCCGGGAGGAACAACATGCGGTTTCAAGCGCTTTTTTTGTGCACTCTACTCGGAATATTGCCCGCCCAGGCGGGGCTTTTCGACAGCACGCCGGCAAAGCCGGCGCCCGTCAAGCTGAGCGAGAGCACACTGCAACAAATCCAGGCGGCTTATGACGACCAGCGCTATCTGGACGCCGGTAAGCTTCTCGACCAGGCGCTCTTGATATCCGGCAGCGATCCCCGTCTGACCTATTGGGCGGGCGAGCTTAATCTGGCGCGCGGCCGCTACCAGGACGCACTGTCGAATTTCATGAGCATCAAAACCGAGCCCAAGATGCATGCAAAGGCGATGGCCGGCGAAGGCATCGCCCTCGCCAAGCTGGGAAGATCGCAGGAGGCACTCCTGTCTCTTCAGGCGGCCGTCTCGGAGGACTCCAAGGCCTGGCGTGCGTGGAATGCGCTTGGGAGCGAGTATGACCGAAAACACGATTGGGCCAATGCGGAAGCGGCCTACGGGCATGCGATATCGGCGTCCGGCGGTGCCGCGATTGTGATGAACAATCGCGGTTTTTCCCGCCTTTCGCAGAGAAAGCCGGAGCAGGCGATTCCCGATTTTGTCGCGGCTTTGCAGAAAAAGCCGGATTTGGCTCCCGCCCGCGCCAACCTCCGATTGGCGATGTCGATGCAGGGAGAGTATGAGCGCGCGGTCAATGGCGCGGTGGCCGCCGACCAGGCGATCGCTCTCAACAATGCGGGCTATGCCGCCATGCTTCGGGGCGATTACGACAAGGCCAAGGACTTATTCACGCGGGCCATGAAAGTAAAAGGCGGTTATTACGCCCTCGCGGCCGCCAACCTTGAAAAGACGCAAAGCCTCGCCAACAGTGGCGCGGTGAAGGGTACAGAGCGTGCCGGGTCTCAATGAGCTTACGCAATGGTCCGTCATTATTCTGCTTGCTGTCATTCTGACCATCATCAGCGTCAGTGATATCCGCCATCGCAGGATTCCCAACTGGAGCGTCCTGGTCATTTTAGGGCTTTCGATACCCTGGATTCTGCTGGGCCCCGGTCCATCGGTTCTTTCCGCCTCGGCGGCCATACTGATAGCCTTTGGCGTGACCTGGCCGCTCTATGCCTTCGGCCTGTTTGGCGCCGGTGATTCCAAATTGCTGATGGCCCTCTCTCTCCTGGTCGGACTGCAGAACTTGCTGGCCTTTTTTGTGGTCGTGGCGATTGCCGGAGGCGCGGTTGCGGTGGCAAGCCTGGCGGCGGACCCGACCAGAGCCCTTGTCCTGTTTCAATTGCGCGGCAAGGGGGGCTATGGAAAGGACGTGCCTTACGGTGTTGCGATCGCGATCGGAGCGATCTTTGTCATCGCCTGGCCGTTTGTCCGCACAGCCCTGGCATAAATCTCGCGGGCGTTTGCGCCATCCTTGCAGCCGCATTGAGCCCCTTGCGGGAAGCACGGCGGCAAGCGCCAAGTGATCGAAATATAACAGCTATATCAAATGGTTATAAATAACTTCGTGGACGCAATGTCCACCGGCTTTTCCATCTCGGTTGCTTACCGCCGGCCAGTCGCCAGTCTGCTGCTCAGGAAAAAACCGCGGGCGGCGCCAGCGAGGCCAGAAAGACCAGGAGGAAGGTTCCGCGATCGGCGGCCCAGGCGCCGAGGCAAGCATAGGCAAAGGCCACACCGAGGTTTGCCAAAGTCGTGTAGGCGATTGCACCTTTGATCGGGGTCCCAAGTGACGCCGCGCTGATCACGGATGCTTCGGCGAGAACCGGTACCGGGCGCATCAGCACCAGAATCAGATTGCCATGGGACCGGAAATAGCGCTCGAGCCGGTCGTATTCTTCCGCCCCGACGAAGGCGCGGCAGGCGGGCCGCCCGTAATGCCGGCCGATGAGCAGGCCGGCCAGGACTCCCGCCGTCAAGCCACCCGCCGAGACAAGCGTGCCCAGGCCGATGCCGAGAAATGCCCCGGAGGCCGTGGCCACGACGCTGGAAGGGATGGGCAAGGCGATGTCGGCCGCCAACAATAAAAAGATTGCCGCTCCGAGCAGCAACAGAGAGGTCTGGTTGGAAAAGAACTGGTCGCCCAAGGTCTCGGC
>CADECX010000131.1:1995-3058 GCA_902825865.1 uncultured Alphaproteobacteria bacterium | reverse complement strand
GGCGCCGCCAGGATGGCTCGGGCCAATTGACGGCCGACGCCGCCGGTGGCGCCAGCAAGGCAAATTTTAAGCGACATGACCGGTTTCCCCCTACGTCAACAACACACGCATCTTGGCCTAAACAACAACCAGATGACCACCATCAGCGGCAGGAACGAGGGCGATACGGCGGTCGTGGAATGCCGCCAAGCTGGAGCGATGCCCCACACTGACGATTCCCGCCCGCGGCAGGCGTTCACGCGCCATGCGATACAAACGGGCTTCCGCAACCTCGTCTAAGGCCGAGGTCGCTTCGTCGAGGATCAACCAGTCCGGCCGGAAGAGAAGGGCGCGCGCAAAGGCCAGCCGTTGCTGCTCACCGGGCGAAAGGCGCAGAGCCCAGTTCTCCTCATCGTCGAGCCGGGTCTTCAATTGATCCAAGTCGCATAGCTCCAAAACCTCTAGAAGCTCTGCGTCCGGCCCCGGCGCTTGCGGATAGCTGAGTACGGTGCGCAAGGAACCGAGCGGCAGATACGGCTTCTGGGGCAGGAACAAGACGCGCGCCTTGGCCGGAACGCGAACCGTTCCCGATGCGAAAGGCCATATACCGGCCAGAACGCGCATCAGAGTGCTTTTTCCCGTACCGGACGGGCCAGTGAGCAACACCGATTCGCCGGGCGCAAATCGCGCGCCCACGCCAGTGATCAACGCACCGCCCTGGGGCAGAGACACCGAGACCTGATCGAGAGCCAGCGCACCGTCCGGACTTTCCTGCCGAGTTACCGGCAGCGCTGCGGGGCTGTCGGAAATCGACTTCCGGAATCCAGTCAACCGGTCCACCGTGGCCTTCCAATCGGCGAGGGACGTGTAGGCATCGACGAACCAACTCAGAGAGGTTTGCACCTGCCCGAAGGCGGACGAAATCTGAACGAGACCGCCTAACTGGATCGCGCCGGAAAAGAAGCGCGGCGCGCCGACAAGGAATGGGAAAAGAACGGCGGCCTGGCCGTAAAACGAAGT
This sequence comes from uncultured Alphaproteobacteria bacterium, assembly GCA_902825865.1. Classification (GTDB taxonomy): domain Bacteria; phylum Pseudomonadota; class Alphaproteobacteria; order Micropepsales; family Micropepsaceae; genus Rhizomicrobium. The sequence continues at coordinate 2,059 of CADECX010000131.1, read as the reverse complement.
GAACCAGGTCAGGCTCTTCTGCCGCCGCATGATGCTCCACCAATTGTCCACGACGGCGGCAAAG
>CADECX010000131.1:0-1985 GCA_902825865.1 uncultured Alphaproteobacteria bacterium | reverse complement strand
GGTGACCGAAGATCTTCCTTCCCTCCGCCTCGCCGCCGTAGAGGGCTATACCCTCGGCGTTCTCGCGGAAGCGCATCAAACCAAAGCGGAAATCGGCTTCATAGCGTTGCTGATCGAAATTGAGGCGCACCAAGGGGCGGCCGATCTTGTGGGTCAGCCACGTGCCCACGATGGCATAGGCCAGCGCGGCCCACACCATGTAGCCCGGGATCGTCACGGACAGGCCCGCGACCGGCACGGTCAGGCTGCCCGACAGGCCCCACAGAATGCCCACGAAGGACACGAGCGTGACGGCCGAGCTGATAAAGCCCAGGACCAATGTGATCGTGTCCGCGACGAACATGCGCAAGTCCTCGGAAATGCGCTGATCCGGATTGTCCGTGCTCCGGCCGGCAAGCTGCATCCGATAGTAGGTCTGGCGGTCCAGCCACTCAGCCAGGTAGCGGCCCGTCAGCCAGCGGCGCCAGCGGATCATCAGCATCTGGCGCAGATAGATTTGATAGACGGCGATCACGATGGCGATGGCCGCCAACATCCCGAAGCGGCCGATCTGGTACCAGAACGCCGACACATCGCGCGCTTCGAGCGCGTCGTAGAAAATCCGGTACCATTCGTTGAACAGCACAGCCAGATAGACCATGCCCAAGTTCATGGCCAGAATCACGGCCAACAGGCCGCGGGCGGACCACCGCTCCTCGGAGAACCAATAGGGACGGGTAAGCGCCCACAGATCGCGCAAGAACATCCGCGTCTTGCTCAGCATCGGAAAAGGCCTTTCGGAAAAGGGGACTGCTGAAAGGAGGGCTCGTATGGGGGCGAATATCGGCGATTTTATGCCGACCCCACCCCATTGCGCCGCCTAGAGACTTGCGGCACAACCTTTTTCATCAACAGGGGGACACAAATGACCGAGAAAGTCGCCATCGTGACCGCGTCCGGCAAGGGTATCGGCGAGGCCATTGCGCGCGAGTTGAAGGAGCGGGGCTACAAGCTCGCGCTCATGTCGACGTCCGATGCCAGCATCAAGCTGGCCAAGGAGTTGGGCGGCATCGGCTTCCAGGGCTCGGTGACCGAGGCGGCCGACATGAAGAAGTTGGTCGACGGTACGCTCGAGCGCTATGGCCGCATCGATGCGGTGGCCAACAATTCTGGCCGCCATGCCAGCATCATGCAAAAGCACGGGATCAAGGGGCGCGGCGATCTCGAATCCAAAATGCTGAATTACGACCCGGATTTCGAAACCAACATCCTCAAACTGCCCAACGGCGTCTGGCACGACATTTTGGACCTTCTGGTCCTCAACGTCGTGGAGATGTGCCGACTGGTGACAGACCAAATGGTCCGTCAGGGCGGCGGCGCCATCGTCAACATCTCGGGCATGGAAGCGGTGCAGCCGCGCATGGTTTATCCGACCGGGCCGGTGCGCCTGGTGCTGCACGGCATCACCAAGATCTATGCGGATCGTTACGCGCGCCACGGCGTGCGGATGAACAACGTTCTGCCGGGCATCATCGAGAACGCCCAAATGGACCCGGAAGAGATGCGGCTGGCGATTCCGATGAACCGAAAGGGCACACTGTCCGAGGTCGCGAAGTCCGTGGCGTTCCTTCTGTCGGATGACGCGGGCTACATCACAGGCCAGAACATCCTGGTGGACGGGGCGCTCAACCGCGGGCTGTAAAGCCCGCGGCGACGCGGCTTACTGCTGGACCTGCTTGGGGTCGCTCTTCCAGGCAGCGACCAGTTTCTCGGCCTGCGCGATCTCGGTCGCGTTCATCTTTGCCGCCATGCGCGCGCCGGCCCGGCTGGCCACGTCACGCATCATGCCTTCCTGCAGCGACGCCGAAGCCAGTTGGAACCACTTCAACGCCTCGACCTTGTTTGCCGCGATGCCCGCGCCATCGCGCAATGAAAAGCCCATGGCCAGGTACGAAATGGCGTGGCCTTGATCGGCCGAACGCTTGTACCACTTGAACGCTTCGCCC
>CADECX010000130.1 GCA_902825865.1 uncultured Alphaproteobacteria bacterium | reverse complement strand
AGCGATGCACTGCGCTTTTGCCGAAGCTTTCCTCATCGATGGGTTTGGCGCTTAGCCCCTTAATCCAAAGCTTTGCCTCTCTACGCCCCCGCGCAATAACAGGCTGTATCCATGCTGGACTTTAGCTCGGCGGACAAAGCTGAACTTGACTGTCAATCACCTCATGCCCGAATGACCGCTATTGGCGCAAAGCGGACATTGGCCTGGGCGGGGTCGAAGTGACCGCTTCTGACCCAAAGCGGGCATTCGCGCTTATGTGCTGCCGGCGCTTTTAATCTTGGCAGGCCAGCCCCAGCGCCGTGGCCAACCGCGTTTTAAGCGACACCATCGAGAGTGAGGCCAGCTTCGCGGGCGTCACGCCCGGACCGGACAGCAGGAAAACGCTGCGATAGTCTGACCGCGTGGGCCAGAAGCCATGATTGCCCTTGTTGCCTGGTACTGTGATCGCAGCCCCGGTGCTCGCATTGCCAAACATCACATGCGGTGCCGGCTCGAACGCGGCCAGCGCCTCGAACCCGCCATAAGACAAAAGTTCATCTGACGGCACCAGGCGCCCCACTTCACCTTTTCCGGACTGCTCCCGCAACCAGTCAGCAACCTTCGTGTCGTTGGTGCTCACCAGTCCACCCGCGACGATCATGTCACCGGAAACACCCGCCGTGGCGGCCATGACTTTCAAGTTTGCGATATGGTCCACTGCCTCAAAGCCATGGTCAGAAACAATAGCGACGGCATAGTCCTTGGGCAGTATCCTCAGCATGTCGCCAAGGAGCTCGTCGGACCGCTCCAGTACCGCCTTCGCCTCAGGGGTAAATGGGCCGCCGCCGTGCTGTTCGGCATCGGTTTCCGAAAGATGGACCATCAACAAATCTGGTTTTTTTGTCTTCAGCAGATGAACTGTAGCCACGGTCATCGTGCGGTCGTCCAGCCAACGATAAGCGAAAGAAGGGTGCGCGCGTGTGATTTCGGTCACCAGCCCTGGTGTAGAGTAGCGTGCCACCGTTTCAAGATCCGATGAGACGCCGTTTCTCTTGGCATAGACTTCCGGCAGGTTCCAAGTGATGTCGGCTCCCACCGTTACCGGCCAATTGACAGCCGCTGTGGTACGTCCGGCTTTGGAGACACATTGAGTCAATGTGGGTACCGTGATTTTGGATGCGGCCCAGTAGCTCTTCGTGATGTCTAGCTGACCACCGGCATTGCTTAGAATACCGTGCCGAGCGGGTGGGACCCCAGTTATAAGGCTGGTGTGGGAGGGCCAGGTCACCGTGGGCCAAACGCCCGTAACGCCATCGGCCACCTGGGAGCGGGCTAGAAGGCGACGAAGGTGGGGTATCTGGAGACCCATTGCATCACGGTCGCGCAAATAGCGCCAGTCGAGCCCATCTATCGAAACCAGCAGCAGCTTGGCTGGCGCAGCCTGCGCTGGAGCAGCGTAACAAAGCGTGGCGGCGAACCAGGCAATGCTCTTCATTGAGACGCGATTCATCGCCTTCCCCATTGCAGAATGTCATCTATAGAATTTAGCGCGGCCTTGGCAATGACGGATCCTTCGCGATCGCGGTTTCCTTGTCCGGTATACTTTTCGCAATGATAGGACTGCACCATGGGACGCATCACCAATCGAAATTAAGACGGCAAATTGGCTTGGTTAACTATCGCTCGTAAAACAAGATTTGAAGAAAATCTCGAGATTCCCGGCAAGCGGCGCAATGCCGTCGCATAAAGCCGTTCCAGCCCTTCCAGATCCTTGACGGCTACGCGCAGTAAATAATCAGGCGTTCCTGTCAGCAAGTAGCATTCCAGGACTTCGGGAATTTTGGCGACTGCCTTCTCAAATTTCATCACCTCATCGTCCGATTGATTTGCCAAACCGATAAATATGACCGCTGTTAAATTTAGCCCGATGGCCGCTGGATTGATGCGGACAGTGTATTTTTCAATCACGCCGCTGTCCTCCATTTTTTTTAAACGACGGAAGCAAGCCGACTCCGACATGTTTGTGATGGCAGATAGCTCCGCATTTGTTGCTCGCCCATTCCGTAGTAACTCTCGCAGAATAGCCCTATCGCTGGCTTCCAGCGTCGCCGGAGGAATATTCCGATTTTTTGCGATTTTGGGCATTTTTTCTCCGTCGAAGGCGCCATCTTTTATAGTTTGGGGTGAAAAATTCCTCCGTTCAATAGGTAGAGTAAACCTAAGAATCTGCTGCCAGTGCGGCTTTACCGCCACTATTGGCCCGAAAGGGGACATGCCAACCGCTATTGTCACATCCAAGCGAGAGGCAGGCTCCCATAAGCCCGCACTAGATGCCCCTCTCTCCTTCGACCGTTCCGCGTCGCTGATCGCGGACGCCGCGCAATATGTTGCCGGCGGGGTCAACAGCAATTTCCGCATCGGCATGGCGGGCGGACCGCTGGTGTTCACGCGCGGCGAAGGGCCTTATCTGTTCGATGCCGACGGCAACCGGCTGATCGATTATTATTGCGGCATGGGCGCGATGGTGCTGGGCCATTCGCCCAAGGGCGTGCAGCAGGCCGTGAAGGAACAGGTCGAGAAGGGCATTCTTTATGCCGGCCAGTCGGAGATCGAGTTCGAAGCCGCGAAAATTCTCTGCGAACGCATTCCTTCCGCCCAGCGCATCCGTTTTGGCTCGTCCGGTTCGGAAGTGGCCCAGGCCGCCTTTCGTTTGGCGCGTGCCGCCACCGGCCGGCGCACCATCCTGAAGTTCGAAGGCCATTATCACGGCTGGTTCGACAATATCCTGTGGTCCACTGCGCCGGCGCAAAATGCGGCGGGGCCGGAGGAGGCGCCGGTCCTGGTGCCGGGCAGTGTGGGCCAGGATGCGATGGATGCGACCGGCCTGGACGTGATCGGCTGGAACGATCTGGCGCGGCTGGAAGCGCGGCTGGCCAAGGGCGATGTCGCGGGCGTGATCATGGAGCCCGCCATGTGCAATCAGGGCGCCATCGCGCCCGCGCCGGGCTATCTGCAGGGTGCACTGGCCGCCTGCCGCAAGCATGGCGCCATCTTGATCTTCGACGAAGTGATCACCGGCTTCCGATTGGGACGCGAGGGCGCGCAGGGGCGTTTCGGCGTCACGCCCGATCTTTCCATTTTCGCCAAGGCGATTGCCAACGGCTTTCCGGTGGCGGCGATTGTGGGCCG
>CADECX010000129.1 GCA_902825865.1 uncultured Alphaproteobacteria bacterium | reverse complement strand
CCGGGTCCAAAGCGGCCAAGGCGCAGAAGAACGCCGCCAATACCGCAGCCGCAGCATCTGAACGCGGGACGCAACTCCAGATCGAGGAACAGCGCCGTCAATACGACCAGACGCGCGCCGATTACGCACCCTATCGCAAGACCGGCTATAAGGCGCTTGATACTCTGGCTGGACTCTATGGCGTTGGCGGGACAAGGATCGACCCTACTGCCGCACTGGAGGCGACACCGGGCTACCAATTCCAGCGCGATCAGGGGCTGTCGGCGATCGACCGCGCTAATTCCGCGCGCGGTGCTTTGAATAGTGGCGGGGCGGACAAGTCGCGTATCCGCTATGCGTCTGGTCTTGCGGCAAGCAATTACGAGAATTTCGCCAACCGCCTGGCAGCGCTGGCTGGCGTCGGGCAGTCCGCCACGGGCGCGACGGCAGCGGCGGGCCAAGGCGCGGCGAACGCGATCACAGGGGCTTACGGCACCAATGCCGCCAATCAGGCGAATGCGGCGATGGTGGCGGGCAATGCGACCGCATCCTCTTATGCGAATATGGGAAGCGCCATCAATGGGACCGTCAACAATCTGGCCAGCCTCTATCTGTATCAGAACGGCGGCGGGTTTAATCCTGTCAAGACGGCGGGGGTAGGATAATGGCTAACCCCTTCGGCATCGAACAGGTCGATATTCCTTCCATGCTGGGCATGCACCAGCAGATGAAGCGCCAGCGCATTGCGGACCTGATGCAGGCGCGGGAATATGAGCGGCAGGACCGCCAGGAACAAAGGGCATTGGAAGCCCAGAAACTCCGCCAACAGGTGTTTCAGGGCCAACCGAAAGGAGGTGATCCGCAGTCTGGTGGGACCGGGGCCGATGTGGCTCCAACCTCTAATGCCCCGGCTTCATCCCCTCAACTGCCGCCGCTTGACCAGCCTCTCCCGCCGCGAACGGACGGGTTGAGCATAAACATGCAGGCACTACAGCAGCTTTACGCGATCGACCCGGAAGGTGCCGCTGGCATCCAGAAGATGGTCTATGACAGTAATAAACAGCAGTTGGAACAGGCGACGCAGCGCGGCGCGGCTATGGCTATCGCGGCGGATGCTCTCAAATCTGTCTCCCCCGGCGAACGACAGGCGGAGTTCCAGCGGCGTTGGGCACCATTCCTTGCGGAGCGGGGTTGGCCTGTTGAATTGCTGCAACAGGCAGATTTGAGCGATCAGGGACTGGATGGTTATTATCGCCAAGGCATGACGCTCAAGGATGTGATCGAAAAGAACAAGCCTGACCTTCGTGTCGTGCCTTTGGGCGGCACCATCTATGACGTGAATACGCGCTCGGCTGTTGCTCAGCCAAGTGGCGTGCCGCGCGGTGGCGAAGTGATCGACGGTTACCGCTTCCGTGGCGGCGACCCCAATGACCCGAATGCTTGGGAGGAGGTGGGTAGCGGAGACGCTACCGGCACCTTTCCATGATCCATATGGTTTCAAGGCTGGCAAAATCACCAGCGGGAAGCGGACCGCTGAGGGGAACGCCCGTGTCGGCGGGGCGAAAGGTAGCTACCATTTGCACGGCGATGCTGCCGATTTCGTTCCCGCCGAAGGGCAGACGATGGCGCAGCTTTATACGCAGGCTCGGCGCTACTTTCCGGGGGCAACTGAAATTCTCAACGAAGGTGATCATGTGCATGTGGCACAGCGCGGTTACGGGCGGATGCCCTATTTTGGCAAGCAAGGGGGGCGTTAATGCCTAAGCCGTGGGAACGTCAATGGGGAACGCCGCAGCCTGCCGGTCCATCTGTGGTGTTTCAGGCTCCGCCCGACCCGATGAAGGCCGCTGCCGAAAGGCGCGCCGAAGAAGATCAGGCGATGCAGCGCGCCAATATGGAGCGCGCGCAGGCTAATGACGCGCGGCAGGCAATCAAGGATCAGCGCGACGAGATCGAATGGAACGCCACGCACAATCCTGATGGTACGAAAAAGCCTGTGCCGGGCGCTGCAACCGAGGGGGAGCGCAAGGCGGCGTCGTTCCTGACACGCGCGTTGGGGGCTGAAAAGTCTTACGGCGCGACCGGCGTAGGACCGCGCAGCCTGATCGGGCAAGGCATGAAGGACGCCGCGCCCGACCTTCTGAACGCCCTGCCAGGCTTCATCGGCAACAGTCCTGCACGACAGGTTGCCGATACCAATCAGGACGAGTTCATTGCCGCTACCCTGCGGCAGGATTCCGGCGCGGTCATCCCCCCTGAAGAGATGGATCGTCAACGGCGCATTTATTTCCCGATGCCCAACGAAGGCCCGGAGGTTATCGAGGCCAAACGACAGGCTCGTATCCGCGCTCTGCAAGGCCTTGTCGCCAGTTCCGGCGCGATGCTCACTGAGGATCAGAAAAAGGCGCTGGCAGAAATTGAGAAGGCGGCGGGTGGTGGCGCTGGATCAGGCGAAGATCGCAAAAAGCAGGAAATGCTCGGCACCCTCGTCCCCGGCGACGTGGCGAACAAGATCGAGCAAGGCGGGCTGACCCCTGAGCAGCAGGCAGCCTATGATGCTTTCAACAAGGCCAATCCTAACGCTACGGCGGACCAGATTCGGACCTTCTCCAAGGCGATGGGTTGGGACGTTGCGAACGCCGATGACATCTTAAAGGCGCGCGAACAGGGCGGCGGGGTAGCGCCAGCCTCCAGTGGTATCGTACGCCCGCCCAATATCTCCGATGCGCGCGGCGAAGGTGGCGCTATGGAAGGGGCCGATGCGTTCGTGCGCGGTGCCGCCGATACCTTGTCGCTTGGCTTCTCCGATGAACTGGCTGCTGCCGGGGATACGCTCTTCAAGGGCGGCACGATGAACGACAATCTGCGTCGCCAGCGCGCCATCGACCGTTACGACGCGGAATATAGCCCTTGGCTGCGTGGCGGCGGGCAACTCGCGGGCGGTCTAGCCTTCCCGATCGGTCGCGGCGCAAAGACAGTTGGCGAACTGGCGGGCGTGGGTTTCATGACGGGTGCTGGCTATGGCTTTGGTTCTGGCGAGACCATGAAGGACCGCTTTACCGGGGCTGCGATGAATGGCACTGCCGGTGCGGCCCTTGGCGCGGGCCTTGGCAAGCTTGGCGAGATTTGGAAGAACAAGCGGCCTCCCTCTGGACCGGGCGGCGGTGGCGCTGCCGATACGGCACGGGACGTGGGTGAG
>CADECX010000128.1 GCA_902825865.1 uncultured Alphaproteobacteria bacterium | reverse complement strand
CCTCACTCGGGGGCTCGGTCGGCGGCGGGGGCGGAGAAATGCCCGGCGCAAAGGTGGCGCCGCCATAGGTGAGATAGCTGTCGGCATTGCTGCCGCCGCCCAGCATCACCTCAAACGGGCTGTCGGCCGTCAGATCGAACAGTCCCAGCGGAAGGTCGATGTTGCACCGGCTGTAGATCGACGAGCCGATCTGCGTGCAGCCCGCGGTGTTCACTGCGGCGCCATTCAGCAGCAAGGAGGCCAGGTCGGCGGTCTCGATGGCAATGGAGGCGTAGTTCACGAGGAAGGATTGAGCACCGCTCGGCGTTGACAGGCGGTAGCTGTCCAGCCACTCGTCGGAACCCGGGACCATCGTAAAGGCCGGATCGGTGTTCGCGCCTTGGCCGCCCTTGAGGTACTGCGCCACCATGACGGGCTGGGAAGCCGAAATGATCGAACCGCTGTTGGCCGGCAGGGAGTATTCGTAAACTTGACCCTTGGCGAGGGTCGCCACCACAACGCCGTCGACAGTGACCTCAGTGCCGTCAACCGTGGCGATCACGCGCACCAGGTCAGAGTTGGAGAAGGCGAGATCCGCACCCTTGGTCGCCGCCAGCACATAGGTTTTCGACAGCTTGTCGGTCGGGATCATCTGCTCAAGCAGCACATCGCAGAAGGTTATGCCGACAGGAACCTGGGCGCATGCATGGCCGCCGAACACCGCGACATTTTTGTTGGAACTGACCAACGAGCCGGTCAGATCGGTGCCGCCGCCGGCATATTTGTAGGTTTCGCCAGCATTCAGGTTGACATTGATGGGGGCGCCGCCCTTGGGCGTGAAGGTCACGGCCGTGCCATTCTCCGTGGCATGGACCATCACCTGGCTGCCTTCGCCAAAGCCGCCGCCCTGGGATGCGACGACATACTGACTGCCCAGCGCCGCCGAATCCAGCAGGTAGGTCATGTCGGTCGAGAAACCGGCGCGGTTGACGAAGTAACCGGCGATCGGATCAGGCGATACGACCTGGAAGCCGGTGTTGAGAACTCCGGTGCCGCTCTGTTGGTAGGTCTGCGAAATCGGAAGATTGAAAAATCCGTCGCCTCCCAGCACCACATTCTGGTTGAAGCCCGCAAGATTGCTCACCGTCGCGGTCTGGCCGGCATTGCCGAACAGAAACACCGACGCGTTGGTGGGATTGATGTTTTGGTTGAAATCGAAATAAAGGACGCCGGCGTTTGCGGTCCCTGCCGAAAGGGCCAGAATTGCGGCCGCACCCAACAAAGCGGATTTCATAACACCCCTCCCATCATAAGAAATTCTTCAGTTTTGTTTAACGATGCAAGATTGGCGCCAAGTAAAATTTAACTGAAGAATCAGCGCTGTGATTTCGGACATGGTGGCCGCATGTAATAATTGTTTACACTAGTCGCTTACACTCATCGGAGCTTTTCAGAAGGAAAATCTGTCCAAAATCCGTTGTCTGCCTTATCGGCGAGGAGTGCGGTCCGTTCGCAGCAATAGAGTCTCAGCGGAATGTCCGCTTTTGGCGCAAAGCGGACATTGATTGGGGTCCTCAAATTGACGGTCTAGGGCATGTAGCGTCCGGACTACCCGGTCTCGGGTCGGAGGAGGGGGTTCGGACGGTGTAACTTCTGTGTATTGACGCCCGGAAAGACCCAGTTTGTTCTGGAATTGAACGGATGTTCTCATACTTGATCCGGGGCTAAAATACAGCCGGATCAAGCCATTGGGGTAGCTTCGGAAAAATCCGGGGCATCTGGTTCGAAAATTGAAAATCCGCGTGTCGGCAGTTCAATTCTGTCCCTGGGCACCATAGTTCCCCAAAGATATCAATGACCTAGAACCAAGGCGGCGGACACCGACCAATCGTCAATTCGTCTGGGGTTACATCTTGGGTTACGGCTGGGAGATCTAATGCGCCTCGCAATGTCTGCTGTAGGACGCTTACTGGCGGGCGTTCGCATGGCAGGGCCTCGCATAGGGGGCGAGCGAAAAATGCTTGCCATCACGGCGTAAGTCTGTCGCCAAGGCGCTTGGCTGCGACGACGACAAGGCTCGTTTTGAGGCTAACCTGGGAAAGATTGCTAAGGTGTCATCGGCCAAGGACATAGCTAATGGCCCGTCCGGAAAACCAGTAAAACATCAGTTAGGGCCAAGACATAAGTTGAAGCGGAGGGTCCTGAAAAAAGTGCATGTATCGCTAACCGGGTCATTTCCGCCGCGCTATTCAGGTCAGTATCACCGTCTAGATAAGCCACGAAGGGGTCAATGATCACAAGTGCTGGCGGGCGCCGTGCCATTTCCGTCCGCATCAGCGCCAACCCTTTTTTGTCGAAGGCAGATGGTACTTGCTGAATTCTGACGCGGGAAAGTTCTGCGCCGTTCACTTTCAGCCTTCGTTTCAAGACCCGTGCCGGATCGTCCTCGGCACAAAAAAGTAAGACGGTTCCCGGCTGACAATTTTTACCGAAGGGTAGGTGGTGCCTCCCCGTTATGGCTCCCACCAATGCGGCACAAAACGTGGATTTCCCCTGTCCGGGATTGCCTTCTAATGCGATAAGCGCGCCACGGGGTAGGTACGGTTCTAAAAGCCAATCAATTTCAAGTTCCTCAATATTGGACATTGTGACAAACGGAAGTTTCAGTTTAGTCATCGCTGCAATGCGTTTCGGACCGTTATTGGAAAGCGCTTCCACGGTTTTCGTTGTGAGTTTCTTGCGCATAACGCGTGTATGTCATGCGGAATTCCGCGTGTCAGGCTTCGGGTTGAGAGGGGATGAGACACCGGCATGAATTGCTCCTGGCCGAATGTCCGCTTTTCCCCAAAGCAGCCATTCAGCCCCGGTCGGCTCAATGTCCGCTTTGCGCCAATAGCGGTCATTCGTTTCCCACCGGCTCGATGCGACCACAAACCAAATCGGCGGCAGGGTGACCGCCGTCTCATGCTCGCTATTTTCGGGCTTGTCTAACGTTGCAAGTGCGAGACTTTAGTAAGGGCCGGTCAGCGCCATCAACGCGCCTGCCGCTATTAGAATTGCAGCCATTGCGATTGCACGCGTTTGCTCATTCCAAGAATACCAGCTCTTAGATCGCCTCGGCGCAGGGTGTATTTGGATATTTTCTTTCAGGAGCATGCACATCTCCCTGGCAGCACGGAATTAATTGCACCTAAGCTAAGACCTAATAGTGACAGTTTCTGTGTGACCTGATTGGCTCTTTTTGTACCAAGCGAATTGATAGAAATTGGCTTGGAGAGGAGCTTGGAG
>CADECX010000127.1 GCA_902825865.1 uncultured Alphaproteobacteria bacterium | reverse complement strand
GCTCCTGCACCACCAGCAACTAAAACAGACGAAGAATAGTCGGCAATGATACGGTCTACGTTGTCTATGGTAATATTTTTGCGAAATTCAGAACTTGGCAGGACATTCACAGACGGCAAATCGACATTTTTCCGACCAGCATGACGTAGTAATTTTCTAGATGAATTGGCTGCCTTGAAGCTTTCAATTACCAAATTTCCAAGGCTAGATAGATTTTCTACCCTCGTACTCTCCAGATAGTATAGCTTATTTCGATTGGCTTCGTATTCTTGGTGAACCGATGCATTGGTGGCCTTCGCAGCCTCAAGCTGCTCGTGCCCGCCGAGCGTCACGAGATTCATTGCGACATCTTTGAAGCTCACCAATACCCCCGAATCAAATCATTACCTATTTCCAAGTATTATTTCTTAAATCTCTTTTTTAAAAGGTTCATACTCCGATCCCATTGGGGAACCAATACGCTCATGCAGGAACTACCGCTCCCGGCCTGGCTTAGGCGCAATCTTGACACGGCCACCGAACATTTTTTCGTGGACCGGGTCTTGCGCGGATAGCAAATTAGCAGGTTTCGGCAAGAGAGGTCGGCCGGTCATACCGCAGGCGCTTGACGGCATGAGTTGTTGGCTGCGGACATCTATCCTTCTCGCAATGAATGACGGGATCGCCCGATACCTTCCTATCCGTCTATGTTTCAACTTGCGATTGAACCCGTAAATTTGGGCATCGTGCTTCCCGATGCAACCTAAGCAATCGCAGTCAGGGCGAGAAATGTAGCGTAGCTTGAAGAGGGCAAGATAAAAGCAGTGCCAGCACCTGGCCCTTATGTGGTTGGTTTTGCTTGATGTTTGCGTATGGCACTATGGAGGGCGTGCCATACGGGCGGTCAGTTTTTGGCGGTTTTCTGCGTCGGGATGGTATGGCACCGCCGTTTTTCCGTGTCGTTTGTGTGTTTTGCGGGTGGCCGGTAAGAGGAGCTGGGGCTGCGCGATGCCCCGCCCGCTGGAGCGACATCGGGCGCGGCCTGGGCGCGCCGCGAGAGGGTGGTTCGAAAGAGCGGAGCTAACCCGCATTTGGCGGTGCCAGACGATGCGGCGGCGGTTTTCCGCCAGTTTTCACAAACGCGTATGGCACCCATTTTCCGGTGCCATACAACATTCGCTAATCTTCTCAGTCACTTCAACCATAGGTGCTGGCACTCCTTTTATCTCGCCCTCCAAAACACCCTGATTCCGGCGCCTCTTTCCGATCCGCCGCCACCTTTCCCCGAACGCCTCCGCTTTCCGGCAGCCTGTTTGTCTGCGCCGGGCTGCGGGGTGTAGTGGGTCGCAGAAGCGGCGATGTCGGAATATCTGCGATTCTGCGACATTGCGGCTATGGCAAAGCCCAGAGCAAAGGACGCGTTGACCGCATCACAGCAACTTGAACTGCTGATCGGATTTCCATGGCCCTATGCTGGCCGCCCGCCGCGATATAACCTCTCGACATGGACCGTTACCGATGACTGGCCTGATCCTGTGCCGGTGACATTGGACGAGGTAGAACTGTTCGAGCGCTGGTTTGGCGATCTGTTCGACGAATTGCTGGGCGGCAGCGAGTAACTGGATCAGTTTCCCATTGGGCACCGAGTCCGGTTCGGCTATGCTCTCGCCGCCCCCGCAGGAGAAGGAACATGACCGCCAGCCCATCCACTATTGCGACCCGCGCAGCCCTGTATCTGCGCGTCTCGACAGCACGGCAGGCGGAGCATGATGTTTCTATCCCCGACCAGAAGCGGCAAGGCGAGGCCTACTGCCTGACGCGGGGTTACACTCTTGTCGACAGCTTCATCGAAATGGGCGCGTCGGCCACCAATGACCGCCGCCCGGAGTTCCAGCGGATGATCGAAGCAGGCACATCCAAGCCCGCGCCGTTCGATGTTGTTGTCGTTCATTCCTTCAGCCGGTTTTTCCGCGATCATTTCGAGCTGGAGTTTTACGTCCGCAAGCTCGCCAAGAATGGTGTCCGGCTCGTTTCCATCACGCAGGAAATGGGCGATGATCCCATGCACGTCATGATGCGGCAGATCATGGCGCTGTTCGACGAATATCAGTCGAAGGAAAACGCCAAGCACGTGATCCGCGCCTTGAAGGAGAACGCGCGACAGGGGTTCTGGAACGGTTCGCTGCCGCCGATTGGCTACCGCGTGGTGGCCGCCGAACAGCGCGGTGCCAAGGTCAAGAAAAAGCTGGAGATCGATCCTCTTCATGCCGACACGATCCGGCTGATCTACCGCCTCGCCTTGCAAGGCGATGGCGAGAAGGGCCAGATGGGCGTCAAGTCCATTGCCGACCATCTCAATCGCAATGGCATCCGCACCCGCGACGGTGGGCGCTGGGGCATTGGCCAGGTTCACCGCATACTGACCCGCCGTACCTATATGGGCGAGCATGAGTTCAACAAGCGCAGCAAGACCAAGGAATTGAAACCCGCTGATGAAGTGGTGACGGTTCCGGTGCCGTCGATCATCGACCAGATGCAGTTCGATGTGGTGCAAAAGCTGCTCAAGGCCCGAAACCCTAAGGTTACGCCCGCGCGCGTCGTCAGTGGCCCCACATTGCTCACCGGCCTCATACATTGCGCCAAGTGCGGCGGAGCGATGACCATCCGCACCGGCAAGGGTGGACGATATCGCTATTACACCTGCTCGATGAAGGCCCGGCAGGGCGCAACCGCCTGTTCTGGGATGACGGTGCCAATGTCTAAACTCGATGATCTGGTGGTGACCCACCTGGAGAAGCGTCTCCTAGCTCCCGAGAGGCTGGAAACCATCCTGGCGACCGTTCTCGATCGCAGGCAGGCCAGGGGGGCTGAACGGCGGACACACATCGCCGAACTCAATAAGCGCGCCACTGAGGCCGATCAGCGGCTCAAGCGCCTTTACGATGCCATTGAAACCGGCGTTGCCGATCTGGATGATTCAGACCTCAAGGACCGAATCGCGACACTCAAGGCCACCCGCGATCAGGCCCGGACCGATGCGGATCGCGGCAGCGCGCTGCTCGACAGCGCGACCAACCGCAGCATCACACCGGAAATGCTGGAAGCCTTCGCCCAGACTGCCCGCCAGCGGATGCGCCTGGACGGTGGCGACTATCGCCGCGACCACCTGCGCGCACTCGCCCAGCGGGTTGAGGTAAGCGAGGGCGAGGTCAGAATCATGGGATCAAAGAGCAACCTGCTCCAAACCCTCACCGCAATCGGCGGAAATGCCGGAACAGGGACCCAAGGGAACTTGGTGCCCATTTCTGTTCCGAACTGGCGGAAGGGGTGGGATTCGAACCCACGGATGCTTGCACATCGGCGGTTTTCAA
>CADECX010000126.1 GCA_902825865.1 uncultured Alphaproteobacteria bacterium | reverse complement strand
ATGCGCTGGGCGGCGATGAAGGAATCGGAAAATTTCTGGCGCCCCTGCAATTCATGGCGCTGCCAGAATTGCCAGCCGCCGATGCCGGCGAACAGAAGCACCAGGGCCACGATGGCATAGATGCCGTAAGCCTTCCAAAGTCTCTCAAGCCGGTCGCGCCGAACGTCTTCCTCGACTTCGCGGAAAATATCACTCACCGGACGCGTTCCTTTACTGGGCCTTCCAGGGCCGGGCTTTCGAGAAGCCTTTGACGGGGCGTGTTAATTAGCCCGCGCGGTGGCCGCGCGCAATGTGTTCGGGCGTAACAATCCCGCCCCAACCCCCTCTTTTACTGGGCTTTTTTCATGGGGTAGACATTTTCCTCCCCGGGGAAGCGCCGTTCGCGCACATCCTCGGCATAGGCCTGGACCGCCGCCTCGATGGCCGGGCCCAACTGGGCATATTGGCGCACGAATTTGGGCGGGTTGGGATTGAGGCCCAGCATGTCTTCCATCACCAGCACCTGGCCGTCGCAGGCGGGGCTGGCGCCGATGCCGATGGTGGGGATGGCGATCTCCCGGGTGATCTTGGCGGCCAACGGTTCGGCCATGCCTTCCAGCACCACCGCGAAGGCGCCGGCATCCGACACCGCATGGGCGTCGGCCAAAATCTCCGGCCACTCGGCTTCCGTGCGCCCGGTGGTGCGGAAGCCGCCTTTCACATGCACCATCTGCGGCGTCAGCCCGATATGACCCATCACCGGAACGCCGCGTTGAGTCAGATAGTGAATGGTCTCCGCCATGCGGGTGCCGCCTTCCAGCTTGATCGCGGTGGCGCCGGTTTCCTGGATCACGCGGGCGGCATTGCGGAACGCAACAGCGGGGCTTTCTTCATAACTGCCGAACGGCATGTCGACTGTGACCAGCGCGCGCTTGGAACCGCGCATCACCGCCTTGGCATGGGTGATCATCATATCGAGCGTCACGCCCAAGGTGGTTTCCAGCCCATGCATCACCATGCCCAGACTGTCGCCCACCAGCATCAGGTCGACATGGTTGTCGAGCAGCCGCGCGGTATGGGCGTGATAGCAGGTGAGGCAGACGATCGGCGCGCCGCCCTTATGGGCGCGGATTTCGGGAACCGTGATGCGCTTGAGCTGTGTCTGAACCGACATGAGGGCCTCCAGGGCCAAAAGAGCTGCCACAACATACCTCAGGAGGGTCTGCAAAAATAATCTGGGCTGCCACGCTTGACGGGCAGGGCTCTTCCGCTAATACTTAAGCACATGCTTAAGTATGAACTTGACCGGACTTTTGCCGCCCTGGCCGATCCCACCCGCCGCGCCCTGGTGGAACGGCTGGTGCAAGGTCCCGCCACGGTCAGCGAGCTGGCGAGGCCGCTGCCCATGTCGCTGCCCGCCGCCATGCTGCATCTCAAGGTGCTGGAAGACTCCGGCCTGGTGACCAGCCAGAAAGTGGGACGGGTCAGGACCTGCCGCATCGATCCCAAGATGCTGAGCCAGGCGGAACACTGGGTCGGCGAGCGGCGCCAAATGTGGGAACGCAGCCTCGACCGGCTGGGCGCGTTCCTGGATCAAAGCGAAGCCCAAAGCTGAATTTCTGCCAAAGGAAGCAACCATGTCCCGTTCCGTCGTCCATGCCAGTTTCACCATCACGCGCCAATGGAAGGCTTCGCCGCTGCGGGTTTTTCAAGCCTTCGCCGACCAGCAGAAAAAAGACCTCTGGTTCGGCGGCGGCGCGGAATGGACGCCGGTCGGGCGCAGCTTCGATTTCCGCGAGGGCGGCAAGGAACATGCGGCCGGGCGCTGGAAGACCGGTGTCGTTTCCAAGTTCGACTGCATCTATCTCGATATTGTCGAACCAAAAAACGGCGGCGAAGGGCGCATCATCTACAGCTATGTGATGCATCTGGATGACCGGAAAATCTCGGTTTCCCAGGCCGCCATCGAACTCAAGCCGGAAAATGGCGGAACCAAATTCATCCTTACCGAGTATGGCGACTATCTCGACGGCTATGACGATGCCGGCAGCCGCGAACATGGCACCAACTTCCTGATGGATGCGTTGGGCAAGTCACTCGATTGAGGAATGCGGCGATGAATCTCACGGAACAGGCCAAGGGATACTACCGCGCCTTCGAGCGGCACGACCGCGGCTTCATGGAAGAGAATTTGCGGCCCGATTTCACCTTCACCAGCCCGTTCGACGACCATATCGGCCGCGACGCCTATTTTGCGCGCTGCTGGCCGAAGCAGCCGCTGCACCAGACGTTCGACTTCGTCACCGTGATGCAGGATGGCGAAAAGATTTTCGTGGCCTATGACGCGACAATGCGGATGCCCAATTCCACCCATCCCGATGCGCGTTTCCGCAACGCCGAGCTGCTGACCTTCCGGGACGGTAAATTGAAATCGGTCGAAGTCTTCTTCGGCGACCCGCCCCGGGGCCTCACCCGGCGGGAATTCGCGGTTCAGTCCGGCGCTGGCTAATCGTATGCTGATATAACAATATCTTTATATTCTCCTTGACAGCCCGGTTTGCCTGGGTTTTGATGCGGCTCGATAGTTCCCGAGAGGGATTAATAGGGAATCCGGTGAAACAGCCGGAGCTGCCCCCGCAACTGTCAGCGGCGAGTCTTGGGCCGATACACCGTCACTGAACCTTGCGGTTCGGGAAGACAGCCCAAGGCGAAGACCCGCGAGCCAGGAGACCTGCTATCGGGTGTCACGCTGGGCCAAGGGGACGGAGGGTCCCTGATAGCCAACGATCGCTCGTCACGCGGTGACACGCGCACGCACGCTCTTTCGACAGGGGCGGCGCTGCGCCTTGCCGGTCTGTCTCCAAGACAAGGAGTGTATCCGTGACGTCATCCAAAATTCTGTCATCCAATTTGGGTTTTCCCCGCATCGGCGCCCGGCGCGAATTGAAGGCCGCGCTGGAAAGCTATTGGAGCGGCGCCAGCAACGGCGAGACGCTGCGCGCCGCGGGCGCATCCTTGCGCGCGCGCCATTGGTTCGCGCAGCAGAAGGCGGGGATCGATCACATCCCGTCCAATGACTTCTCCCTTTACGACCAGATGCTCGACATGATCGCCATGCTGGGGGAAGTGCCGCGGCGCTTCGGTCCTGCCGGCGGTCCGGTGTCGCTGGATCTGTACTTCGCCATGGCGCGCGGGCGCGCCGACCAGCCGGCGATGGAAATGACCAAATGGTTCGACACCAACTATCACTATATCGTGCCGGAATTGTCGGCCGATATGGACTTCGCGCTGTCCAGCAACAAGGCGGTCGATGAGTATAACGAAGCGCGCTTCCTGGGCATCGAGACCCGCCCGGTGCTGATCGGGCCGGTGAC
>CADECX010000125.1 GCA_902825865.1 uncultured Alphaproteobacteria bacterium | reverse complement strand
AAAACGCCAGCAGATAGATTTAACGCCTGTGTTGCGTCGATCGGTTGAGCCCGCACCCCCAAAGCGGACATTCGTCCCGGGGCAGCCAATGGCTGCTTCTGACCCAAAGCGGACATCGGGCAGTCATCCAATCTGGCGGCTAGCGTCACTCATACATTTCCATCGTCCGCTCACCACGCGCCATTCACCGCTTCGGCGCCACCATCTTGGTGATCCGGGCGATGTTGGTGTCGCCGGCATAGAGATTGTTGGCCGCGTCGAACGACCAGTAGCTGGCTTCCATGAATTGCCCCTCCTCGATGCCCATGCCCCGTCCGATGGCGCCGACCACCTTGCCGTCCCGGTCTATCTTGAGGAACTGGCCGTCCTGGCCGCTGGCGTACCAGGGCTCGCCTTGCGCATCGAACTGGATGGCGCACACCAGGTTGGTGGTCTGAAGCGTCCTCACGAACTTGCCATCGGCTGTCAGGATGATGATGCGGTAGTCTTCCCGGTCGCCGATCCACAGATTGCCGGTCTTGGGATCCACCGCAAAGCCGTGAGCGGAATAGAATTTGCCCGGACCGTGATTGTTGCCGAAATACTGGTTCTTGAAATTGCCGTTCCGATCGAGATGCAGAATGCGCGAATTGCCGAGCGTGTTGGTGGGGTCTTTGGAATCCACGTCGTTGGGGCTCTCATGGCCATGACCCTGCGCGATATAGATGTCGCCATTGGCGCCGAAATCGATCATCACCGGCTCCCACAACAGCCGCTGGCCTTTGGCCTCGTCCCAGTCGCCGCGCCGGCCGGCGCCGATGGTCTGCAGCAGCCTTCCGTCGGGGCTGATCTTCTTTGCCGTGGCCCAACTGGTGTCCAGTATCCAGACACTGCCGTCGGCATCGGCCTTCATGCCATGGGCCTTCAGCATGTCGCCGGTCACCGACTCCGGCACGGTCAACACAAGTTTGGCGTTCGCATCGAACTTGAACAGCTTGGGCGCGCCCGGCGGCGTACGCTGGAGCACCCAGAGATTGTTCGCCTTGTCGAGCGTCACCGCCACCGCACCGCCCGGACCGGCCGGTATATTGTAGGGATATTGATAGGTGTAGCCCAAATTCTCCTGGTAGGTGAGGCGCAGCATCGCGGTGCGAGCTGGTCCGGCCGGGTTGGCACAAATGATCGAGCGGTCGCAATAGGGCACGAGGTTGGCGCGCGCCGGCCCGCGCGCGGGCGTACGCTCCAGCACTGTCACCTTGCCGCCCGGGGCGACTGAGGTCGGCCGGCCAAGCGTATAAGAACCCCGCATGAACCAAGCCGGCGAGCCGTCTTTCGCGGGACTGCTGGTGGTCGCGTATTCGACCGGCGGGGCGCTTGGACGGCTGGCTTGCGCGCTCGCATCGCTCACGGCCAGCGACGCGCCGACCAACGCGGTTCCGGCGATAAGGACATGTCTGTTCACCCTGACTCTCCTGTGTCTTTTATGTCTTTCTTGGGGAAGGCCCACGCCCGCGCCACGGCGCGGACGTCAGAAAATATAGCGCCGCGTCCTGTGCCGCAACCGCAGCAGAATTCGCGCCAAATCGGTGCGCAAGTTCCGCGCCCTGGGTTAGGATCGCCTACGGCGTGGTGGTGATCGGCCTGGTCCAAAATCTGCTGCGGCCGTTCCTAGTGGGAAATGCGCGTCAATCAGCACCGCCAAGCGGCAAATGACCGCCAGCTCAACTTGGCGGCGCCAGCCACTCGGCTTCGGCCAGCATCAGTCATCTTTTCGGTCGGGAAAGATGTCAGTTGGAAGACTGCTAAGCCAATGTCCGCTATTGGCGCAAAGTAGCCATTGGGCTGGTAGGGGCGGAATGGTCGCTTTGGAGAAAAGCGGACATTCCGGACTTCGGTTCAAGCTGAGATGTGGTTATAGCCACGGCCCGCTATGCCGGCCAAGAGGGCCCAGAAGACTCAATCGTCTCCCATGGAGACGGTGTCCCTCGGTGCTTGGTTCGTGCGTTTGTTCGTAATGTTGAGCTGCTCAGTTCCTATTGCGCCGGCGGTGAAGCAGACCAATTGCTATCGAGTTCTTAGGGCTCGACGACATCGATCTGCCTCCATGATTGTCCGGCATCTTGAACTTCAATTACTACGCGATAACCGCGCCGACTAGCCAAAATTGCTGCGCGCTTAGCGGTCCTCAAGGCGCTGATCAAGGTAGAGTCAACGCCCAAGGGACGCTCAGTCTTAACTTCGTTCCTAGCGACATAGCAGCCGTCCGCCCTTCTATGAATACGGATCACCCGCTGTGGGATCGACTTCCTATCTGGAATCGACCGGCGGTCTTCCACTACTTCCCGAGGCGCACGGCGGCACTCTAGCTGCGCAAGTTCCCTATACATTTCCGCAAGTTCGCGCCAAGTCTCCTTTACCCTTAAGACCTTGGCCGATTCTGCTTTCGTATCGGCTGCCTTTGCTATTGCAAGAAATCCCTGGCGACGGTGTTCCTGGCTCACGCAACACATCCATCGAAGTGAAATACGAACGCTTGGATGTTGAAATAAATCGTCCCTTTGCGCATTGATCGAGAGCAAAAGCCAATGCACGAGGAGGTCGCATTGGCGCGAGCGCCCGCTTTTGGGGCAAAGCGGACACGGCGGATTCGTGCTTTTCCGCCTGCCTAGATTGATAAGGCGGGGGCTCGGGAGCTAGTGAACCCCGGGGGCGGAAGCACCCTGTCAACCGGGCTTGATTTAGATCAAGGAAGGCTTGGTAAACGTTTTCTAGCCTCCAACGATGCCCATTTATGAAGCTCGGTTTCTGACGCACGGCCATCAGGTTTTCAGCACGGTGCGGTTTCACGCTGCCCATGATCAAGCTGCCGTCAGACATGCGAAAGCCGCTCTGCGGACCGGCACTGGTATGGGGCATGAAATCTGGCTGGATAGCCGTCTGGTCCATAAGGAGGTGTATGGCGATGATGGCGAATGACCGCTTTTGGCGCAAAGAGGCATTGATGCAGGAATATCGGACACCAGCGCTGCAGATTTTTGTGCCCACACCACTCCATCTGGATCAGACCGCGCCTATGCAGTAGTCTCAGTCACGCTGGTACAAAACATCCGTCAGGCCAGACTCATTGCACGGAAGCGTGGCTGGAACAGGAGTGCATCATGATTGATATGACGCGTCGTACATCAAGGTTGCTAATAGGGCTGAGCCTGCTCTGCATGGGCATCATCCAGCCCGCGATTGCTGCCGACAAGGCGCCGGGCTTGCGGATCACCACTTTCCAAACTGATGCGACGCCGCCCATCGGCTACGAGATGGGCTATTCGGTGGTCAAAACGATCGGCACGCCACTGCAGGCCAAAGGCGTGGTGATCCTTGGTGCGGGCAAACCCATCGTTATGCTGGCGGTTGACTGGGGCGGGGTTGACGGGCGGGCGCGTGATGAATGGC
>CADECX010000124.1 GCA_902825865.1 uncultured Alphaproteobacteria bacterium | reverse complement strand
CTGGCCAGGTTTGATGACTTTTTTTCTCGAGCGTCCATTTGTGACAGCCGTTCTTGGCCTGATATACAGCATATCGGCTTTTCAGGTGGCTGCCGCCATAGCCGTGATCGGCTACAGGTCGGAAGCGCGAGATATTGCTCTGATCTGCATCGCGACGGTCATTTGCGCCTGGTCGACTATTGCTTTCTGGACCGCAGCTCCTTCGCTTGGTGCGTATACGGTCTATGATGTATCGGCTATCGGTCGGAAACTTGGCATGGTGATAGACCGAAGCTATCCTGATTTTCTAGTTTGGGTGCTGGCTCATGGGCCCGGCCGTATCGATGCTCTGAATGCAAAAGGGTTGATCGGATTTCCGTCCTTTCACACGCAGGAAGTCATTATTGCTTGGTGGTATTTGCGCAGGCAGCCGCGTCCAGTATTTGTGGCGGTTTCGATTTTTAGTCTCCTGGCTCTAGCCGCGGTCCCGGTTCAGGGTGGACATCATGTGATTGATGTTTTTGGTGGCATTGCTTTTGCTGCTGCCGGAATTTGGGCGGCGCCGAAGATTTTACGGCTTATTGAGGGCCGCATGACCCTCTCCCGCCCGCTGGCCACGTCTTCGGCTTTGGAAAGCAATGAATGATTTGATGGGTATCGGCCAACATACCATGGACCGCCTTTCCGTCTTCGCCGCGCGCGGCAAGAATGACTGGTGGCGCTATCTGCTCAGTCCCGTGCTGGCCTGTTTCCTGACCGGCCTGGGCATGGTGATACCGGTGACGGTGCTGGTGCTGATGCATCTGCTCCCACCCGACCTGGCGCAGCTGATGCAGCAGCCGAAAAATGTCGTGCCGTTCTATCTCGGCATCGGCGCAAGTTTTGGCGCCTTGGCGGCGGGCCTTGCCGCCGCCGCCGCAATGATTCATCGCAAGCGCCCGGCGGACATCATTGGCCTTTGGTCCTGGCGGCTGTTTGCCAAAGGGGCTTGCGTCTGGATCGGGGTTCAGTGCGTTCTTGTGCTGATCGATTTTCTGATCGTTCCGAGCGGGTTTTCCGTGTCGCTCAGCCGCGCCACTCTGGTTCTTGCCACGACGGCTTTCGCCGGCATCCTGATACAGATATTCGCCGAAGAATTTATCTTCCGCGGTTATGTCACGCAGGGACTGCTGCTGGCCTTCAATCGGCCATGGGCCGCCGCGATTGCAAGCGGTTTGCTTTTCGGTTCGCTGCACATCCCCAACGGCGGGGCGCAAGCGATCAACGCCACGATCTTCGGCATTGTTTGTGCGGTGATCGCCATTCGCACCGGCGGCATCGCGCTGACCTGTGGCTTGCACCTGGCGAACAATTATTTCGGCGCGGTTGTTGTCGTCTCGGGCAGCGATGTGTTCCACGGCAGCGCCGGCATGGTCATCTAAACCACGCCAAGATTGATCTTGTGGGACATGTGCCTTTCCATTGCCGCGCTTTTTGTCATGTTGTGGCTGGTGTTGCGCAGGCCGATCTTTTTTCAGACGTGACGGCTTTTTCGAGCCGCGACAGAAGGTTAACCGGTTCCCGGCGCGGTTTTTTACCATCCGCGGGGAAATCGCGGACCTTTTCTACCCGGCGTTGAGAAGATCGCTTTATCCTTTATAATGATGCCGCCGCGGCGAAGATGGGGCGCGGCGGTCATGGGCAATCGGAAAACGGAAACATTGGGTGCGGGGGTCCGGTTTGGGCTTCGCCGTTTCGTGCGCGACCGGCGCGGCAACATCACGGCCATGATGGCGCTGCTGATCGTTCCCCTGGTCGGCCTCATGGGATTGGCCACCGAAACCGGCAACTGGTACGTGATCCATCGCAGCGCGCAGAATGCCGCGGACGCTGCCGTGCTCGCTGCTGGGCAGAATGGTCACATCAACGCCGGCGGGATCACCTTTAGGGATGAGGGCAAGCAGGTCGCCGCGAACTTCGGCTTCGTCCATAACGCAAACAACACGACTGTGTTGGTGGACAAGTCGCTGCCTTGCCCCGCGCCGCTGGCCGGCCCCCGCTGCTACAGGGTGATCGTCAGCCGGAACGTACCGATCAGTTTGGTCAAGGTTCTGGGGTATTCCGGGACCGGCGGCTCGGGCCTGCAGAACATCACGGCCAGCGCAATGGCCGGGCCGAAAGATGTCATCACCAATTATTGCGTCTTGGCCCTGAGCCCCACCGGCGAGGGCATCCGATTGAATGGTGCGCCCTCAGCCGACTTTTCGGGTTGCAACTTCATGGCCAATTCCACCAGCGTCAGCAACGGCCACCCTGCCGCCAATTGCAACGGCAGCTCTTTCATTCCCCCCGATATCGTCTCCGCGGCGGGCACGGCGGATCCCGGTTGCGGCGTTGTCGCCTATTCCGGCGCCACGCCCATCGCCGATCCTTATGCCTCGAAGGCAGCCGCCAACGCGTCCGATCTCAACTTCACCTGCCCCAATAACAATCCTAAAAATCTCGCAGCCATAACGAGCGGCATTACGAATTCTGTTTGCGGCAATCAGACGCTCACCGGGGACATCGTGGTAACGAGCAATACAGTGCTTGTGATACACAACGGGAACCTCAATCTGGCCGGTTTCAAAATATCAACGACTTCCGGAGCTGGCCTGTCTCTTGTTTTCAACACGCAGACTGGCCAGGCAAATACGGCACCCTTCGCCAACAATTCCGGCACGTTGGATTTCGCCGCGCCAACTTCGGGATCCTGGTCGGGCGTGGCGATCTATCAGAACCGGCAGAATGGTTCGGCGGCGAATCTTACCCAGACCTTTGCCGGCAACACGCCCACTTGGGACATTACCGGTTTGGTCTACCTCCCGTATATCGATCTGGACTTCAAGGGCATCGTCAACAAGTCAAGCTTCGGCCATACCTGTTTCGCGCTGGTTTCCTATACTTTTCAGATCAGCGGCAATGGCGCCATCTATGACAACCCGATGAGCCAATGCATCCAGGCCGGTCTGGTGCTGCCCAACAATATCGTCACCTCGCGCATAACCTTGGTGCAGTGATGACGCGTCTTTTCCGGAATATTTTTTTGCAGGGACGCCGCTACCGCCGCGAGCAGCGCGGCACGGCGGCGTTCGAATTCGCGCTGATACTGACTCTCATGACCGTTCCCATCCTCAATGTGGTGGATCTGGCGGTCTATGGCTGGAACAAGATGCAGGTGGACAATGCCGCCCAGGCCGCGGCGCAGGCCGCCTGGGCAACTTGCAACTTGATGAACGAAATTCCGGCGACGCCGAATTCCTATGCCAACTGCCCCGACATGCCCGCGGCGGTGACCCAGGCGGTTCAGGGCTCCACGCTCGGCGCCGGCATTACGGTGACCTCCATCACCGAGGGTTACTACTGCACCACGCCCAGTGCGCTGGTCCCTGTCGGGACTTTCCCCAACACCAAGCCCGCCAATTGCAGTTCGGTCGGATCGGGCAGCGACAAGCCCGGCGACTATGTGCGGATCACCGTCTCCTATCCCTACACGCCGGTTTTCG
>CADECX010000123.1 GCA_902825865.1 uncultured Alphaproteobacteria bacterium | reverse complement strand
ATCCGGGCGGTTAGCTCAGCTGGTAGAGCATATCGTTTACACCGATAGGGTCGGAGGTTCGATCCCTTCACCGCCCACCATTCGACTGCGCCGCTACGCGGCGCAGTCGAATGCCAAGGGGCCGCTAGCGACGGCGTAGTAGCGGCCGCGCGGCAGGAAACCAGCGCGTATTTCTGGAGTAAATTCCGAGCCGCGCGAGGGCGCGGCAAATGATGGTGCCGAGGCCGCCGCCCGGCAGGGACTTGAGGGGCGCGAGGCCAGCAGTCCTGCGATTGTGCTGCGCAATAAGCCCAAATCTCCCCATCGACAGCCTTTCGACCCTATTGCGCTTAAAATCGCTGTAAAAGGCCGGCCCGGGACATTAACAATTGGAAATCTTGATCCTGGGGGAGGCTTGCATGCGTCATGTACTCGCCGTCGTTTTTGCCGCCGTTCTTTTAAGCCTGCCGTCGCAGGCCGGCGCGCAGGCCACCAAATCCGTCGAGCCGTTCAACCTTGCCACGGTGGATATCGCCGGGCGGGAAGCGGTCGCCCTGGTGCTGCGCGAGCAGTATGTCGTCGAACTGGCGGGCGCCAACCGCAATCTCGAGATGACCGGAAACTATCCGGCGGTCGCGGTCCCGGGCAACATGGTCGACCTGATCGGGCAGTATGAGTACGGCCTGAAGTACCGGATCTATGAGATCGTCAATCACGTGGTGAGCCGCGAACAGCTCACGGGCGCCCGGCGGCCGGCCTACGTCCACAGCGTCAACGACATCCGCTTCCTGGCGCCACTCCGCTATCCCGGCAAGATGCTGAATGCCGCGGTGAACTTCTTCAGCCACTCCTGCGAGGCTTGCACCGCCCAGGAACGGGCCGCCGCGCGCGCCAAGCGCATGGCGAACCGCGGCGTCCCATACCTGTTCCACAAGACCCTGCGTGGCGCCATCATCGGCCACAACGACCAAGTCGTCCTGCCGCACGGCCGTGACCGCGTCGACTGGGAAGTGGAACTCGGCATCGTGATCGGCCGGACGGCCAAATACGTCCCCGCGGATCAGGCCCGCAATTACGTCTTCGGCTACACCATCTCGAACGACGTGTCCGATCGCGGCGGCCGCCCGCCGGGCGGCAACGGCCAGACCTCGGACTGGTTCGTCGGCAAGGGGCACGACACCTTCGCCCCGATGGGGCCTTGGATCGTGCCCGCGGAGTTCTATGGCGATCCGATGCAGCGCCTCTATATGACGCTTTCGATCGACGGCAAGGTCGTGCAGGAGGCGAAGGTCGAGGACATGATCCACAATCCGTGGGAATTGATCGAGTATGCCTCGTCCATTGTGACGCTTCATCCGGGCGACGTGATCAATGGAGGCACGACATCCGGCACGGCATCGGGCGCCCTCTTTGCCGGAACCCGCTCGGGCTTTCTCAAGCCGGGCGAGGTGATGGAAGCGCGGATCACCGGGATCGGAATGCTGCGCAGCCCGGTGGTTGCCGAACCAGCGCCGCCTCCGACCAAGAGCGACGCACGCCTTCCCCCCGTTGCCAGCTACCGGAAAGAATAGCGCCCGGCAGCGGCACTCCGAAACGTCACGGCCCGCAATCGATTATTGGCTCGCCGGCCTGTGCGCGCACATCGCCGCTATGGCGGCCGCTTCCCTGCCGCTCGAGCCGACGGCGTTACGATTCTGTTCCTCGATGCAATTGGCGATGGCGCGTTGATCGTCGTTCGACGTCTCGCGATAAATGTAATAGCCAAAAAACAGAACCCAGCCCACCGCCGCGGCAATGATGATCCGCGGCAACGCGCGACCAAGTCGCCTACGCTGCCTGGTTCGGACTCTACCGGAACGGGCCGCAGAATTGGGCATAATGAAGCAATAGATACCCGATATGGGTTCTTCCCCAGCAAGCAAACTAAGATTGTAGTTAACCTCCACAATCTCCCCGGCGCCATAGGCTTTTTGCGGATAAGGGTTGGGCCCGGACCGGGACGTTGAAGCGACCGGCGCCGTTTTTAAGGCCATTTCACCTGTCCTTGGTGTCATTCGCCAAGGCCGCGGTCTGCCGTTAAGGTGCTGGAAAACAAAGGATTGATTGGTGCGCCTTATATGCCTGGTGCTTTCTAGCGCCGTCCTGCTTGCGGCCTGTAGCGGGCGCCAACAGCCGCCGCCCTGGATGCGGGCCACGGAAAAGCCGCGCGATGAGAATTATCACGGCGGCAACGCCGCGCTTTTGCTCAAATACGACGCCAATCGCGACGGCACGGTCACGCGCGACGAACTGATCCGCGGGCTGCGGGCCGAATTCGCCGCCCATGACACCAATCGCAATGCTTGCCTGGACGCCGACCAGGCGGGCCAGATCAACCAGGCGCGGGTGGATGCCGATCAATCCACCGCCACGCCGGTGGTGGATTGGAATCAGGACGGTTGCATCGATTACACGGAATTTTCCGCCGCGCCCTATTCGCTGTTCGATCAGCTGGACGTCAATCACGACGCCAAAATCGATCCCAAGGAACTGCAGCGCGCCGGCGCCAGGCCGCGCCAGCCCGGAACGGCTCCGCCCGAGCAGGATGAGGGCGAACCCGGCGGCCGCCGGGGGCCGCCGCCGGGCGGCAGACTCCCGCCAAATGGCGGACCTTAAAGGCGTTAACCTGCCAACTCAGCTTGACAGGGCAGGGTGACGCCCGTACATCGGCCCCCTTCGCGCGTCCCCTCCAAAGTCAATTTTGGGGGCCCGCCGCGGGGGCGTAGCTCAGTTGGTTAGAGTGTCGGCCTGTCACGCCGAAGGTCGCGGGTTCGAGCCCCGTCGCTCCCGCCATTTTCCACCCGGAAATGGCTCAGTTTGTCTCCTCGTTATGTCGGGGATGGCTTGCGTATTTTTTCGCTCCAAAAACACAAGTTTTTAAGAACGATTCGCAACAAACCGGCAGTTTCCACCGCCTTCTTTCAGTAGGCGCAAAGCCGCGAATTTTCCTGTTTTTCTGCGGCGAATCTTCCTTTAAACCCCTGAGCGCGCGAGGGCAGTGCCGGCCTATACTGCACCCGCGAAATAACACCGGTTCGACCTGTTGGGGGCGCACTCTCGCGCTGGGGCACGGACCACGGGGTATGCGTATGGAAGAGCTGCTGCTGGAATATCTGCCGATCCTGATTTTCATCGGGTTGGCTGCTGTTCTGGGCGGGGCCTTGATCGTGCTGCCGCTGATCATCGCGCCTTCCAAGCCCGATCCTGAGAAATTGTCGGCTTATGAATGCGGCTTCCCCGCTTTCGGCGACGCCCGCACCAAATTCGACGTCCGCTTCTATCTGGTCGCCATCCTGTTCATCATTTTCGACCTGGAAGTGGCCTTCCTGTTTCCCTGGGCGATCACACTTACCAATATGGGGGACGCCGGACTCTACGCCTTCTGGTCGATGATGGTGTTCCTGGGCGTGCTGACCGTCGGTTTCATCTACGAGTGGAAGAAGGGCGCGCTGGAATGGGAGTGATCCTGACCCCCAACGGAACCGCCGCGCGCGCCGGTGTGGAAGGCGG
>CADECX010000122.1 GCA_902825865.1 uncultured Alphaproteobacteria bacterium | reverse complement strand
TTTACGGAGACCCACGGTGGCCGCCACCCCACCGTGAAGATTTACACCACTCATGGGGACACTACCGTGTTCCTTGGTGGAGCTATCGCTCTTGAAGTAGCTGCCACAACGGCAATGAAGTCGTCCGATGGGTTTACGAAACTTGTACCAAGCGTCATTTGTGCCATTGGCTACTGCATATCGTTCTACTTGTTGTCTCAAACGCTGAAAACAGTGCCAACAGGCATTGCTTACGCTATTTGGTCAGGAGCCGGGATTGTTCTCATCTCAGCTATTGCTTGGTTATTTCAAGGCCAAAAGTTGGATGCCGGAGCACTTATTGGCATGGCCATGATTGTTGGTGGTGTTCTGGTTATCAACCTATTTTCAAAGGCAGCACCTCATTGAACAATGTCTGCTATGGGGTCGGAAGCGACCGTCCAAGTTGACTGGCACGGTTTAATGGCTTTCTAGTTGCAAACTATTTTTTTAATGATGGTGTTTCTTCTGGTCGTCATGGTTGCGTACATGGCGTTCTTCCGTGATGACGGCCGGGACGCGGCGGCAGCGACCTATACCGCGCAGCGGATCAACGAGCAGGACAAAATTCTGGTTGAGCTTCAATCGCTCAACGATCCCCACGTATCGGATTTCGTCCGCGATTGGCGCTACTACGCGCCAACGCCTTCGCCTGAGCAGCTTTCTGAGCTTCGGATAATTCAGCAGAACATCAGGAACGATAAAAGCGTTGCTGAAAAGTACACGCTGGAATGGCAAAACAAGAATGGCTTCTGCTCAAAGGTTGAAGGCATGTTTGGCAAGATCGAATGCACGCCCGGCCTCTGACGGTCATCGCATTGAGGAAAGGAGCATGGGATTAGACATTGGACAATTAAGCCCGTGGGTGGTCGGCGCTTACTTAGTACCCCTATTGGCGGTTCTGGCGTGGATCGTGGTCGGTGCATTCAAGGACGGCGAACTGCCGATGATGCCGGGGCTTCTGGCCATCATGCTGATGGGATTCGGAATGTTCGCCGTCTACGAACCCAAGCCCGACGAGTGGGAAACGTTCAAGGCCGCGCACAACTGCAAGGTCGTGGCGAAGCGTGACGGTCATAGCAACAACGGAATCGGCGTCACCACTCGCGGCAGCGTGGGCTACATCATCGGCGACGATACGCCCGATCAGGTCGCCTACAAGTGCGACGACGGCGTGACCTACTGGAAAAATGCGAGGTAGAACGCCGGGACGGTCGCCCGGCCGATGTGGTTGCCAACTAAACCAACGGCCCCCATACAGACAAGCCCGCCAATCGGCGGGCTTCTGTTTTGCACCAAAAAGAAAGACAAGGGCGGGTATATAGCCCGCAGGCTATCAGTGGGCGGCCGGGGTAGGGTGCAGCGGCTGGATGGCCAGTCGCAGGCCCATAGCGCGAAGGATCGCGGTCAGACTGCGCACCTCCGGGTTGCCTGTCTGTGACAGCGTGCGGTAAAGCTGGTTAGGGTTCAGCTCGGCCGACTTGGCCACCTGCCGCACGCCTCCGAAGGCCTCGGCCATCTGGCGCAGGGCAATCAAGAGTTCGCCTTGTTCGCCATCCTCAAGAATGCTGTTCAGCAGCTCGACCGCGTAGGCGGGGTCGTTGCGGAACACTTCGGCCATAGCCGTGTCGTGTGCTCGATCTTTCATTCACTTTCTCCTGTATCGCCGCCGCCAATCTCGCCAATAAAGATTCGCTCTGGCGGCTGGCGGAAGGTTGCCTTGAGTAGCTGGGTCATCGTGCTTTCATCGACTTTCGAGGTGTTGGCCTCTTTGATCGTGATGACTTCCGGCTCGATAGTGCTAGGTTCCCGAACATTGATCGTTCGTTGCTCTTTGCTCATCCAAACACCTCCTTACTCGTTCCTGTTCTGCCAGTCGCGCCAGTAGGCGCAGGCCCGGTCAATGTCGGCGTTCTGCTTGCGCTTGTCGCCGCCGCAGAGCAGCAGCACGACGGTCAAGCCAGCCTTGGCGTAATAAACGCGGTAGCCCGGCCCTACGTCGATGCGCAGCTCCCACACGCCTTCACGCAGGGGCTTGTGATCGCCGAAGTTGCCAAGTTCCAAGCGCATGATGCGCCGGTCGATGGCGATTCGCGCTTTGGTATCGCGCACCTGATCGCGCCACTCGGCGAAGTGGTCGCGTCCGTTGGGGTCGAGGTAGTGCCGTATCTGCTGCATGTCTGATATTGTCGTTTATAAACGATAACCTGTCAAGAGGCAACCGTCACAATTTCGGATAATTTTTTATCCGCATGTTGACCGGGCGGTTATCTGCTTTGGTGCATCTTCCGCCTGCGGCCGGGCGCAAGCCTATACGGATAGCATAATATCCGCTATACCGATAATAATTCATCCGCACAAAGGATAGTAAATCATCCGTATGCGGATACATATCTATCATAATATAGCGTGATAGTTTTTTATCTGTATGCGGATAGCTTGGCGTCTGCATGTGCAGATAGTGTGCTTATCGGCATATGCCGCTGCTATGATAGCTGTATGCGGATAGATTTTTATCTGAAATGTGATGCTTGTTTTTTATCCGCCTGCGGATAGTGTGTTATCATTACTGCGGATAAACGGTTATCCGCACCATACGGAAAGGGGGCTACCATGCAGATACGTGAACAGGGCCGCAAAATTCAGTGCATCCGCACCGTGTACGACAAGGCCATTGGCCGGGGTCGGCAGACGGTCATTGCCACACTGGCGCGCTATACGACCGAAATGCCCACGACCGGGCTGGATGAGCTGACAGAGGCCGAACGCGAGACGCTGGCCGAATGGCTGGCCAAGCGCCGGGAAGCCTCGCAGAAGTCGCAGGAGGCCTACACGGCCATGTCTGCGGATCGGTGGCTGGTCACGCTGGCCAAGGCCATCAGGGAAGGGCAGGAGCTGCGCCCCGAACAGGCGGCCGCGATCTGGCACGGCATGGGGGAGGTCGGCAAGGCCTTGCGCAAGGCTGGTCACGCGAAGCCCAAGGCGGTCAGAAAGGGCAAGCCGGTCGATCCGGCTGATCCCAAGGATCAAGGGGAGGGGGCACCAAAGGGGAAATGATCGGCGGTGTGGTCGAGCTGGGCGCTGCGGCTCGTTCGCCCTTCCTTTTGGTGTCTAAACCTGTCTTCCAACCGCTACATGCGTCCAGACCGGGCGCTGTAGTGCGATTCTGCGCGAATCTAAGCGATTTAATGCGACTGTACGCGATTCTATGCGATTGGTTCCGCTTTTTTCTTTTCAGTTAGATCAATTTGATAGTGCTTTTCCGCTCGATAGAGCGTTTTTTTTTAGATTTAATGTTTTAAAAGAAGTTTTAGGGTCTGGAAATCGCCGTTTTTCCCTTACAGGACAAGGACTTAGCCCTGTGGATGAGTGGGTAATAGACGGAATCAGGTGGGTAAAAGACGGGTCGCGGTGGGTAATGGACGGAACCGGGTGGGTAATAGACGGGCCGTCCACAGACTTATCCACATTTCGGGTTTTGCCTCCGTCTATTACACACCACGGACTATAAAAGTGAGGCCCGGCGCGGCTCTCCGGGCAACTCTCCGTCTATTACACACCGGGCGCATTCTTGCCGTGGCTCTGTTGCAAAGATTGGCGGCAGTCAGAGGTAGGCTGTCGCTCTGCGCCG
>CADECX010000121.1 GCA_902825865.1 uncultured Alphaproteobacteria bacterium | reverse complement strand
CGGACATTGGCTTCGATCGGCTCCCAAAAATCAGCCGGGTCTAAAGCGCCGACCTTGTCGACATCGATCAGGCCGGTGTGGCGCTTGGCGCGAAAACCGATCCGCTTGCCGATGTCTGCGCTGCCTTTGAGATCGATGGACAGCGCCAGGCCGTCATCGATATTGGGCTCGCCATCCACCAGCGGAATCTGCTCATGCAGCCGCCGCAGCGCGGTGTCGCTGAATTGCGGCGAGCCATGGCGGATACGCAGCTGATTGAGGCGCGAACCCTTGCGCACTAGCACCGGGAAGGTCTGCGGACATATTTCGGCATAGAGCGGGCCGCGATAGCCCGGCTCGATCCGGTCGAAAGACGGCGCGTAGTCGGTGATCAGCCGGGTGAAGACGTCGATGCGGCCGGTGGAGCTTTTGGGATTGGCGCCGCCGGAAATGCGCGGCGAGAATTCCGCCCGCTCCAGCAGCGGCACGATATAGACACAGCCCGCTTCCAGCACAGCGCCGTCGCGCAAATCCACTTCATGCATGAAGACGGTGCGCAGCTTTTCCTCCACCGTGGCGGAGGGGCCGGGCAGGAAACTGGCCCGCACCCGGTACGCCACCGGCCCCAGCCGCAGATCGATGCTGGCGGGCTGGATCTGTCCCTTGGCGAAGGGTTCCGAGGCGGTGACCTCGCGTCCCTGGTCCAGCAGGCGCTTCAGGACATGGCTGGGCAGGATGCCGGTCGAAAATCGGCCATAACTTTCTTCGCCGGGGGCGGGATGCAGGGTTTCCAAGGTCGCGGCCATCAGCCGGTTATAAGCGGGGCAGAGGTCCGGGTCACCGCTTCCGGCCCCAGGAACTCCCGGATATCCCCAATCGCCTCGGCCAAACCGCAACGTTTGACCGGGGATTTCTCCGGAAAAGCGCTGAGCAGCCGGGTCGGGGTCGCGCCTTCCAGGATCACAAAACAGCCCCGGTCTTCGGGCCCCCGGATCAGCCGCCCGAAAGCCTGCTTGAGGCGGAAGCGGGTAATCAAGTCGTCATAGCCTTTGCCGAACTTGGCGCG
This sequence comes from uncultured Alphaproteobacteria bacterium, assembly GCA_902825865.1. Lineage (GTDB taxonomy): Bacteria > Pseudomonadota > Alphaproteobacteria > Micropepsales > Micropepsaceae > Rhizomicrobium. The sequence goes on along the minus strand of CADECX010000121.1, from coordinate 2,626 downwards.
CCGCGCCTTGTGCAAAATAGTCGGCTTGGGCCAGGGCACTTTGTCGAACACCACCAGCCGCAAACTGCGCCCGGGCACGTCCACACCGTCACGCAGGGCATCGGTTCCCAGCAGGCAGGCATTCTCCTCGGCGCGGAACAGATCCACCAGCGCGCCGGTATCGAGCTGATCCATATGCTGGGCGTAGAGGGTGAGCCCGGACTGCGCGAGGGGCGCGGCGATGCGCGTGCCGACATCGCGCAGCGCCCGCACCGCGGTGAACAGACCCAGCGCGCCGCCCCCCGACGCCAGGAACAGTTCGCGATAGGCCGCCGCCATAGCACCGGCATCGCGGCGCTCGACATCCTTGACGATGAAAATGCGCGACTGGTCTTCATAACGGAAAGGCGAGTCGAAATTGGCGCGCCGCGCCGGTTGCGGCAGATGGCCCGCGCCGGTGCGGATTTCGGCGCTGGTCCAATGATCGTCCTGATCGCCGCCGGTATCGCGCAAGGTCGCCGAGGTGATCAGCGCGCCATGCGCCGGTTCCAGCACCGCCGCCGACAGCGGCTTGGTGGGATCGATCCAATGCCGCCGCAAGCCGACATCGGCATCGCGGCCATCCTCGCGCTGGATTTCGAACCAGTCGACAAACTCCTCCGCGATCTCGCCCTGCTGAAGCGTGTCCAGCATCTGGATCCAGGCCGGCAGGATGGCCTTGGCGCGGCGATCCAAGCCGCGCGCCGACGCCGCCAGCCGGGCCTTGGTATAGGGTTCGAGCGTGGCGGTCTTGTCGTCCATCTTCTTGCGCAGCAGCCGCGCCAGATTGGCCAGCGGATCGGCGATACGCTTGAGCCCCAGCGCCAGGCTGCGAATGGCCGCAAGCAATGTTTCGCCCATCGGATGCGGTTCGGCTTCCAGGGAATAGAAGGCATCGGCATCGGAACTGCGGGCCCGCACATGTTGATAGGCGGCGGCGAGGAAAAGCTCGCCGGGACCGCGCGGTCCGGTGCCCAGCCGCGCGGTCCAGCCTTCACCCGCCAATGCGCTGGCGGCCTGGACCGCGTCTTCCAGGGCGCGCTGTGCCGTCTCGTCATCGGCAATCAGGTCTTTCAATCTTTCTTCCAGTCCGCGCATGCGGCTGCGGGCGCGCCCCTCGGGGCCGCGAATCCAGCGCCGCAGCTCCGCCATCTCGCGCCCGGACAAGGCGGCGGAGAAACCGCTATCGGCGGCGTCGAACAGATGATGGCCTTCGTCGAAGACGTAACGCAGCCGGCGTTCATTCGGCGTGTCGGTGGTTTCGTCCTCGCCCAGCCAGTCCTGCGAGGCCTGCGCGATGACCAAGGCATGATTGGCGACCACGATATTGGCGTGGCGGGCGCGGCGGATGGCGCGCTCGATGAAACAAATCCGGTAATGCGGACAGGCGGCATAGATACATTCGCCGCGCCGGTCGGTGACGGTGGAAAGCGGCATGGCGGCGGCCAGGAAAGCGGGAAAGCCGATGCCCGAAAGGTCGCCGTCGGTATGCGAGGAAATCCAGCGCGCGATCAGCGCCAGCGCCACGCTGCGTTGTCCGGGCGCCAGGGCGGTGCGCTTGGCGGCTTCCTCGAAATTGAGCAGGCAGAGGTAATTTTCCCGCCCCTTGCGTACCACCGCTTTCTCGGCGCGCTCCACCGGATCGGGCCACAGATGGGCGATCTCCTGCACGATCTGGCGCTGCAGATTGCGGGTGTAGGTCGAGATCCAAAGCCCGGGGCCGTTTTTTTCGGCCCACAGCGAAGCGGGCGCCAGATAGCCCAGGGTCTTGCCGGTGCCGGTCCCCGCTTCCACCAGCGCCACGCGGGGGCTGCCGGCCTGTTCGCGCGGTCCAAAGGCATAGGTGGCGGCGTCGCTGTAACTGGCCTGTTGCGGGCGCATCAGCCCGACCATGCTTGCCAGCCGCGCACGGGCCTCCTGCGGCTCCACGGCTTGTGAACCGGGATCGCCCACCGGCACCTGGTCCTCCCATTGCGGCAGGCCGCGCCAGGCTTCCAGGCCGGCGATGGGCGAGCCATGCGGTGCCTCACCCACATGGGCTTTCAGCAGCGGCGCCCAACGCCAGCCCGCGCGGCCCAAAGTGCCCACCAGCGGCGCCAGGGCTGCGCGCACATCGTCAGGCCAATGCGCCACTTCCTCCAGCAAGCGGGCGGCGATTGTGTGCAAGGATGCGGCGCATTGTTCCGGCGTGTGCGGCGCAGGCAAGCCCAAGGCCCGCGCCAGGCCGAGCGCACTGGGCACCATGGGCATGCCGGGCCGCACAAAGGCGAACAGTTCCAGCACATCGAACAGCATGACATTGGCGCGGCTGCCCAACCGTCCGGCGGCAAAGGCGGCATGCGCCACCAGCACATCGCCGCCTTCGAACAAGGCGCGTGCATCGCGCAGTTCAACACGCTCAACCGTGCCGTCGGCGCGCGCGATCGCCGCGCCGGGCGGGGCGGGAACAAGCGCGATCAGGCTGGATAGCGATTCCATGAGCGCGCGATCATGCTGCGCATGATCGTTATTTCCAAGTGACCCCCATCCGTCGCAGCTCAGGTCTGCTACGCAGACACTTCGCTGCGACACCTTCCCCCTTCCTGGCGCTTTGCGCCGAAGGGGGAAG
>CADECX010000120.1 GCA_902825865.1 uncultured Alphaproteobacteria bacterium | reverse complement strand
GCTTGCCGCCCCACACGCCGATGATCAGGAACATCGGGATCAGGCCGCCCTCGAACAGGACATAGAACAGGACCAGATCCAGGGCGCAGAACACGCCGATCATCATGGTCTCCAGCACCAGGAAGGCGACCATATATTCGGCGACGCGGGTCTCGATCGATTCCCAGCTGGCGGCGATGCAGAAAGGCATCAAACCGGCGGTGAGAACCACGAACAGCAAGGAAATGCCGTCCACGCCCATGTGATAGGAAATGCCGCCGCCCAGCCAATCCAGCTTCTCGACCAGCTGGAAGCCCGGATTGGAAGCGTCGAACTGACACCACATCACCAAGGACAGAGCGAAGGTGACGATGGTGGTGCCGAAGGCGATCCAGCGGGCGCTGCTGGCCGCGGGCATCGCCAGAATGGCCAGCGCTCCCAGCAAGGGCACGAAGGTCACCAGAGAGAGAATGGGAAGGCTCATGGCGCGCCTCCCGCGGCATAGACAAACCAGGTCGCCAGCGCCACCACGCCGAGCAGCATCGCCAATGCATAATGATAGACATAGCCGGTCTGCAGGCGCACCGCGCCGCGGCTGGCATCCAGCACCCTTGCGGCGATCCCGTCCGGACCCAGCCCGTCGATCACCGTGCCGTCGCCGCGCTTCCACAGGAAGCGGCCCAGCCAAAAGGCGGGGCGCACGAACAGGAAGTCATACAGCTCGTCGAAATACCATTTGTTGTAGAAAAACAGGTAGAGCATGCCCTTGCGGTCGGCGAGCTTCTTGGGAAGCTCGGGATGCAGGATGTAATAATAGTAGGCGATCAAAAAGCCGATGATGGTGACGGTCAGCGGCGCGAATTCTACCCAAAGCGGCGGATGGCCCTCATGGCCTTCGGCCAGGAAGATCGAATGCCGCCAGAATTCATGCGCGCCCTCGCCCATGAAGTAATGGTTGAAGGCTAGCCCCGCGAACAGTGCGCCCAACGCCAGCAAAGCCAGCGGCACCAGCATGACCTTGGGCGATTCATGCACCTCTTCCAGCTTGGGCAGGTGGTGCTGGTGGGTCTGGTCGTGGCCGGTGTCGGCGACGCCCCGCAGCGGCTCGTCATGCTCTTCGTCGTGATGTGTCTCATGCGGATCCATGTCGGCGCCGCGATAGCGGCCATGGAAGGTCATCAGGAACTGACGCCAGGAATAGAAGCTGGTCATACCCGCCGACACGATCAGCAAGGTGAAGGCATAGGACGCCATGCCGCTATGGGCGGCGAAGGTCGAATTGATGATGGCGTCCTTGGAATAGAAGCCCGCAAAGCCGCCCACCAAGGGAATTCCCACCCCGGTCAGCGCCAGATTGCCGATCAGCATCATCAGCCAGGTGAAGGGAATGGCCTTGGCCAAGCCGCCCATCTTCCGCATGTCCTGTTCGTGATGCATGGAATGGATCACCGCGCCCGCGCCGAGGAACAGCAGCGCCTTGAAGAAGGCATGGGTGAAAAGATGGAACATGGCGGCGTTGTAGGCCGACACGCCGGCGGCGGCGAACATATAGCCCAGCTGGCTACAGGTCGAATAGGCGATCACCCGCTTGATGTCGTTCTGGAACAGGCCGACCGTGGCGGCGAAGAAGGCTGTGGTGGCGCCGATGAAGATGACGAATTCCAGCGCCGTGGGCGAAAGCTGGAACATGGGCGAGCAGCGGCAGACCAGGAACACGCCCGCCGTCACCATGGTGGCGGCATGGATCAGGGCCGAGACGGGGGTCGGGCCTTCCATGGCGTCGGGCAGCCAGGTGTGCAGCCCCAGCTGGGCCGACTTGCCCATCGCGCCAATGAACAACAACAGGCAGAGAGTGGTGAGGATATCGACGTTATAGCCGGCAAAGGCAAAGCTCTTGCCCACCATGGCCGGCGCCGCCTTGAACACCGCATCGAAATCCAATGTGCCGAAAACCGCCCAGATCCCGAAGATGCCCAGGGCGAAACCGAAATCGCCCACCCGGTTGACGACAAAGGCCTTGATCGCGGCAGCGTTGGCCGAGGGGCGCGTGTACCAGAAGCCGATCAAGAGATAAGAGGCCAGACCCACCCCTTCCCAGCCGAAGAACAGCTGCAGGAAGTTGTTTGCCGTCACCAGCATCAACATCGCGAAGGTGAACAGCGACAGATACGAGAAGAAGCGCGGCCGGTACAGGTCCTCGTTCATGTAGCCGATGGAGTATAGGTGCACCAGCGACGACACGCCGGTCACCACCACCAGCATCACCTCGGTGATGCTGTCGATCCGCACCGTCCAGTCGATGGTGAAGCCGGCGGAATGGATCCAGGGCAGGATGGGAATGATGTACTCATGCTCGCCCAGTGCGACATCGATGAAAGCCAGCACCGACAAAGCGGCGGAGGCGAACAACAGGCCGGTGGTAATCAGCTCGCTGGCGCGGTTGCCGATCAGGCGGCCGAACAGGCCCGCGATCGCGGAGCCCAGAAGCGGCAGGAAGACGATGGCAGCGTACATCTCAGCCCTTCATCAGATTGACGTCCTCAACCGCGATGGTGCCGCGGTTGCGGAAATAAACGACCAGAATGGCCAGGCCGATGGCGGCCTCGGCGGCGGCAACGGTGAGCACGAACAGCGCGAAGACCTGCCCCACCAGATCGCCCAAATAGGCCGAGAAGGCGACGAAATTGATGTTCACGGCCAGCAGGATCAGCTCCACCGACATCAGGATGATGATGATGTTCTTGCGGTTGAGGAAAATGCCCAGCACGCCGATGGTGAACAGCATCGCGGCGAGCGTCAGATAATGGGTCAGGGTGATTTCCATTACGCGCCCTCGCCCGGTTTGACATCGACCATGTCCACCGCCATGGCCGCCGTGCGGGCGTTCTGCACCGCGATCACCTGGCGGCGCACGCCGGGGCGCGAACGCAGGGTGAGCACAATGGCGCCGATCATCGCCACCAGCAGCACCAGGCCGGCGATCTGAAAGTAATAAACATAGTCGGTATAGAGGATGCGGCCCAAGGCCACCGTGTTGGTGACATCGGGCGGCGTGGCATGGGCCAACACCGCTTTCGCGCCGGGCTTGGCAACCCACAGGCTGCCCGCCATCACCAGCTCGGCCACCAGGATCAGGCCGATAAGACCGCCGAAGGGCAGATATTGCAGCGCGCCCTTTTTCAGTTCGGCGAAGTCGATGTCCAGCATCATCACCACGAACAGGAACAGCACGGCGACGGCGCCGACATAGACCACGACCAGGATCATGGCCAGGAACTCGGCCCCCAACAGCACGAACAGGCCGGCGGCATTGAAGAAAGCCAGGATCAGGAACAGCACCGAATGCACGGGATTGCGCGCGGCAATCACCATGATCGCCGACGCGATCAGGATCCCGGAAAATAAGTAGAAGGCTAATGCCTGCAGCATGCGTTTCCCTGTGCCCTATCTATAGGGCGCGTCCATTTCCAGATTGCGGGCGATTTCCCGTTCCCAGCGGTCGCCATTGGCGAGCAGCCGGGCCTTGTCGTAATAAAGTTCTTCGCGCGTCTCGGTGGAGAATTCGAAATTGGGTCCTTCCACGATCGCGTCCACCGGACAGGCTTCCTGGCAGAAGCCGCAATAGATGCATTTCACCATGTCGATGTCATAGCGCGTGGTGCGGCGCGAGCCGTCTTCGCGCGGTTCCGCCTCGATGGTGATGGCCTGGGCCGGGCAGATCGCCTCGCACAGCTTGCAGGCGATGCAGCGTTCCTCGC
>CADECX010000119.1 GCA_902825865.1 uncultured Alphaproteobacteria bacterium | reverse complement strand
CCCAAAGCGGACATCAGCGCTGACAATGACAGGTGGTTAGCCTAGCAGTACGACAACGGTCATGCGCATGGGCCATCTTGCCTATTGTGTCATGCGCCAAGGCGAATTGTCCGACCAGACCTTGGTCGCCGCCGAGGCCCAGGCCGTGTTCTTGTCCTTGTAGCAGGCGACGCAGGCTTCCCGGCGAGCCGGCATGTGAGGGGTATGCCCCTCAAGGTTCGCGGTTGTGGTCCGTTATAGTTGTTCGGGGTTTTACAGGAAGAATAAATCTCATTCGCGAGCCTCCTAAGCATGGCATCATTTTCGATGCCTTGTGGGGCGTTGCAGCTGAAGCAATTAACGCCAGCGCTGGGGAGCGCCCGCCATTGACCTCAATCCCTCAACCGGGAGCAAGGGCGGATCGGCGGGCTTGCCGGACGCCACCAACGCCATTGTGGTCGGGGTGTGGATGCTGCAACCGGGCGAGGAGAAGATCGTCGCCGGCAAGTTGCGCGAAGCGCTGACAGCATAGCCGGCGCTTCTCCGCGGGCAATGGATGCCGGTAGTACGCAATGAGGGCCGGGCGGCAGCCGAGGCGGAAAAAACCTTCAGTTGGTTAATGGAAAGCGCCCTTTTGGCCCGGAAACCATTCAAGTCGATGGAGAAATCGCGATCACCGCGTTATACTGGCGAGGCAGCGATCGAGGCGATCAATTTGCCTTGCTGAGCATGCGGGGACGGGATGTTTCGGTCTGTCCAGGTGGGGTAACCGTCAGGTGGCGAATTTTCTCTCAACAGGATTGGTTTCGCTGGCTATCGGCCTGACCGCCGGCGCGGCTGCGACTGCAGCAATACCGACCCGTGAAAACGCCGCCCAAAGTTCCAGCCAAATCGAAAAAATGGTCGCCGAGGCGCGGTCGGCGTTCCAGCAAGGCAACACAAGACTGGCGTCCATCCTGTTGAAGAATGTGATGCGCGTCGCGCCCACACATGCTGCAGCACAGCTCCTGTTGAGCCAGGTCCTTGTGCAAGCCGGAGATCTGACGGGGGCAGAACGGACCTTGCGCGAAGCGCGCAACGCAGGCGCCCCCGATGCCGCCATTTTGCCGGCGCTTCTGCAGGTGATGCTGGTTCGGGGCAAGAACCGCGAGCTGCTGGAAGAGTTTCCCGATCCCGCCGCCAAAGTGTCTCCTGTCGCCGCGGACATATTGAAGGCGCGCGCCTTCGCGCACCAGGGGCTCGGCCGTCCCGCCGAAGCCAGTGCCGCGATGGACCGCTCCCTACAGTTGCGCAGGGACGGGCAGGGGCTGTTGGCCAAGGCGCGCCTGACGCAAATCCAAGGCAATGTTTCAGCGGCCAAGACTCTCGCCGATCAGGCCCTGCAGATCGATCCGAAAAACTTCGAGGCCGCGCTTTTCAAAATAAACCTGCTGCGCGCCTTGAATGAAAACGCCGCCGCGCTCGATCTGGCCAACAAGCTCTTGGCCGCAAATCCGGAAAATCTCCGGGCCAGGCTGGTGAGGATCGAGATTTTCCTGAGCCGGAATGAGGACCAGAAGGCCAAGAGCGAAATCGACGCACTGCTGGCCCGCTATCCGAAGATGACCGCGGCGACTTATTACCGCGCGCTTCTGCTGGAGCGTGTCGGCAAGCACGACGAGGCCTGGATCTCGGCCCAAAACCTGCCGTCGGAATTTGTCCAATCCAATCCGCGCATAGGGCTCGCGGTCGTCAAGATCGCGATGGCAGCCGGCAAGATGAATGCGGCGGAAGGGATATTGGGGAGACTGGTGGGCCGGTGGCCGGATGATGTATCGGCCCGCGTGCAACTGGCCGCCATCCGTCTGGAACAAACCAGCTTCAACAGCGCCCTTTCCATTCTTGAGCCGCTCAAGGGGTCAACCGACCCCACGGTGCTCAAGCTTCTTGCCCGCGCCTATGCCGGAGTGGACCGGACCAAGGAGGCAACGGCTGCGCTTCAGCGCCTCGGATCGGGCCCCGTAAACGGCGAGGCCGCCGCGCGCCAGCAAGCCCTTCAGGAACTGCAGAATGGCCGCGCTGAAGTGGCGATCAAGTTGCTGACGCCGCTGGTTGCGAAGGATCCGGTAAATTTCCCTCTCGCCTCGGCCTTGATCGGCGCGCTTATGCAGACAAAGCAATACAAACAAGCCTTGACGGCCGCGAACAGGCTGGGGGCCGATCCAAAGCAGAAATCGGCCGCGCTCATATACAAAGGCGATATCCTGGCGCTGCAGAATAACAGGACCGCGGCCAAAGCCGCTTTCGACCAGGCCGTCGCAAGCGCCTTGGACAAGAAAGCCGCGCTGCTCGCCCGCGCCAATTTTCTCACGGTAACGCGGTCCTATGCGGAAGCAGCCAAGGATTTGCAGGCGGCGGCCTCCCTCGATCCGAAGGACTACCAGCCGCTTCTCAGGCTGGCGGCGATTTCATCGCAGCAAGGGCAGGACAATCAGGCGCGCGCCTTTTTGCGCAAGGCCATCGATGCCGCGCCTCAAGACGAAGCCCCCCGCTTGACCATGGCGCGTTATCTATTGGACCGCCGTGATGGCGCGGCGGCGTTGGCCGTGGCGAACGATCTGGCGCGGCAGCAACCCTCGAATGGCAACGCCTTTGCCCTGAAGGGGCAAGTGGAGCTACAATTGGGCAAGCCGAAGGAGGCAGTTCAGAGTTTTCGCCGTTTCGCGGCCCTGGCCCCGAACAGCGCGCCGGCCCAACTGATGTTGAGCGAGGCCCTTTCGAAGGCAGGGGATCAGCAGGGCGCCACGGCGGCCATGGACGCCGCCATGAAGATCAACCCCTACTCCCCTGACGTAAGGTCCGCACAAGTCAATCTCTTGCTGGCGCAGGGCAAGACCGAGGACGCGATTACCCAGGCCATCGCTTTCCAGAAATTCAGTCCAGGGCCTGCGGCCGATATCGCATTGTCGGCCGCGCTGGTGAAGGCTGAGCGGATGGATGAGGCCGCCAAAGTCCTGGAAAAGAGCTTTTCCGGCAATGCGAACAGCGCGGTTCTGCAAAAGCTGGTTCCGTTGCTGTTCTTGACCAAGAATACCGCCAAGGCGCAGGCCCTGATGGCGCAATGGCTTAAAAGCCATCCGGACGATCTCGCGATCAGGCTGCAATATGCCGACCTGCTGATGCGCAGCAACCAATTGCCGAATGCGCAGGCGCAGTACGAGGCGGTGTTGAATCAAGACGCCAACAATCTTCTGGCCATAAACAATCTCGGCTGGCTGATACAGACCAGCGACCCCAAGCGCGCTCTGGAAATCCTTTCGCGCGGCGAAAAGCTGGCTCCCGGTTCCGCCGATATCGCCGACACTCTGGGATGGATAATGCTGCGCCAGAAGGATGCTGCCGGCGCCTTGAGCCATCTGGAACGGGCCCACAATTTGCATCCTGCCGACGAGCAGATTTCGTATCACTACGCCCTTGCGCTGGACGCCAACGGCAAGCGCGGCCCGGCGCGGGAAGTGCTTGGGGCGCTACTCGCCAAGACCGTCAATAGCGGCCTGCGTGCCGAGGCGCAGAAACTCTATAACGGCTGGCGGTAACGCCTTGCCGGTGACCGCAGGCGGCTGATGCATGCGGCCCCAATGGCCGGCATTGTCAGCCTTCTCCCAACAAAAAAGCGGCGGCGCTTTTCAGCGCCGCCGCCTGTTTGATGAAGACGATTAAGCCGAGCGGTTCTTGCGGCGGCGGCGGAGGGCTGCCAAGCCCGTCAAACCGGCGCCCAACAGGGCCAAGGTCGCGGGCTCCGGAACCTCACTCGGGGGCTCGGTCGGCGGCGGGGGCGGAGAAATGCCCGGCGCAAAGGT
>CADECX010000118.1 GCA_902825865.1 uncultured Alphaproteobacteria bacterium | reverse complement strand
AGCCATAGAGGCCGACATTGGCAGGGAATGGCGGCTTCAGGCGCGGCTGGCCCTTTTTGCCTTCCAGCGATTCCAGCAGGGCGGTTTCCTCGCCGCAGATATAAGCCCCTGCCCCGTGATGGACATAGAGATCGAAATCCCAGCCATGGATATTGTTCTTGCCGATCAGCCTGGCGGCATAGGCTTCGTCGACGGCGCGCTGCAGCGCCTCGCGCTCGCGGATGAATTCGCCGCGCACATAGATGTAACAGGCATGCGCCCGCATCGCGAAGGACGCCACCAGACAGCCTTCAACCAGCGTGTGCGGGTCGTTGCGCATGATATCGCGGTCCTTGCAGGTGCCCGGCTCGGACTCGTCGGCATTGACCACCAGATAATGCGGCCGCTCCTTCACTTCCTTGGGCATGAAGGACCATTTCAGGCCGGTGGGGAAACCCGCGCCGCCGCGTCCGCGCAGGCCGGACCTCTTCATAATGTCGACAATGGTCTCGGGCCCCAGTTCCAGAATGGCCTTGGTATTGTCCCACTGGCCGCGCTTCCGCGCGCCTTCCAGGCCCGGGTCCTGGAAGCCGTAGAGATTGGTGAAGATACGGTCCTTGTCGGCGAGCATCGGATCAGGCTCCCGGCTTCTTGGGTTCGGCGGGCGGCGGCGGCGCCTGCACCTTGTATTTGCCGATCATCGAGCCGTCATACAGCGCCGGATCGTTCAGGCTCAGCGCCCCGCCTTCCGGCTCGGACGCGATACGGCTGTTTTGCGGGCCGGGCTTGATGGATTTTCCGGCGCGAAGGTCGGCGATCATGCGCTCGGTAATGGGGCCATCAATATCTTCATAAAAATCGCTGCCGATCTGCAGCATGGGGGCGTTCACGCAGGCGCCCAAACATTCCACTTCCATCCAGGAAAACTTGCCGTCGGCCGACACGGTCTTCTCATGGGGATGGATGTGCTTCTTGCACGCCGCCACCACCGCGTCGGAGCCGCGCAGCCAGCAGGGCGTGGTGGTGCAGACCTGAACCAGATAGGTACCGACCGGCTCCAGATTGAACATGGTGTAGAAGGTCGCCACTTCCAGCACCCGGATGAAGGGCATGGACAGCATCTTGGCGATGCTTTCGACCATGGGATGAGAGACCCAGCCCTCCTGCTCCTGGCCCTTCCACAACAGCGAGATCACCGCGCTGGCCTGGCGGCCCGGCGGGTATTTGGCGATGGTGGCGCGCGCCCATTCCGCATTCTCCGCGTTGAAGGCGAAGCTTGCGGGCTGGATATCCGGCGGGGCAAGACGGCGAAGCGACATCGGTTCCTTGATTCTTTGGCTACTTTGCGAAATCGACGCGGCTGATCAGCCCGTCCTTGAAAGTGTAAATGGCGATGATCTCGAATTGCTCGCCGCCGGGAGCGCGGATCACCAGCTCGTGATCCACCACGGTGTTGCCGACGGCGATGCGGCTTTTCAGTTCGGCCTTGTTCTGCGGGAATTGCGCGAAGGCCTTGGCATAGCGCGCCTTGATGGCGTCGCGGCTGGTTTCCGTGGGCGTGCCGTTGAGGCCCGACACCACGCAATCGGCGGCGAAGTACGAGACATAGGTCTCCAAGTCCTGGGCGTTATAGGCGTCGAGCTGCTTCTGGGCGACACTGATATTGGTTGAATTGGCGTTACTCACCGGTCCACCTCGCCAAACACGATATCCATCGAGCCCAGCACCGCCGAGACGTCGGCCAGCATATGGCCCTTGCACATGTAATCCATCGCCTGCAGATGCACATAAGACGGCGCGCGGATCTTGCAGCGGTACGGCTTGTTGGAGCCGTCGGCCACCAGATAGACGCCGAACTCGCCCTTGGGCGCTTCCACCGCGGCATAGGCCTCGCCCGCCGGAACATGGAAGCCCTCGGTATAAAGCTTGAAGTGATGGATCAGGGCTTCCATCGAAGCCTTCATCTCGCCGCGGCGCGGCGGCACAACCTTATTGTCGGCCGAGACCACCGGACCCACCGGCATCTTTTCGATGCACTGGCGCATGATCTTGGTGGCTTCGCGCATTTCTTCCATGCGCATCACATAGCGGTCGTAATTGTCGCCGTTCTTGCCGATCGGGATTTTGAAATCCAGCTCGTTGTAGCATTCGTAAGGCTGGCTGCGGCGCAGGTCCCATTTGACCCCGGTGGAGCGCAGCATCACCCCCGACATGCCCCACATCTCGGCATCGGCTCTGGTGATCACGCCGATATCGACATTGCGCTGCTTGAAGATGCGGTTCTCGGTCAACAGCCCTTCGATATCGTCCAGCACCTTGGGGAAGTGGTCGCAGAATTTCAGGATGTCCTCGGCCAGGCCAGGGGGCATGTCCTGATGCACCCCGCCGGCGCGGAAATAGGCGGCATGCATGCGCGAGCCGGAGATGCGTTCATAGAACACCATCAGCTTCTCGCGCTCTTCAAAGCCCCACAGCGGCGGGGTCAGCGCACCAACATCCATCGCCTGGGTGGTGACATTGAGCAGATGATTGAGGATGCGGCCGATCTCGGAGAACAGCACGCGGATATATTGGCCGCGCTTGGGCACAGTCATGCCCAGCAGCTTCTCGATCGCCAGGCAGAAGGCATGCTCCTGGTTCATCGGCGCGACGTAATCGAGCCGGTCGAAATAAGGGATCGCCTGCAGATAGGTCTTGTGCTCGATCAGCTTTTCGGTGCCGCGATGAAGCAGACCGATATGGGGATCGACGCGGGTGACGATCTCGCCGTCCAGATCCAGGATCAGGCGCAGCACGCCATGCGCCGCCGGATGCTGGGGACCGAAATTGATGGTCAGCTTGGGATCGTCGGAGACATGCCCCTGCTTGTTGTCGAGCGTTACCGTGGTCATGGCTTCTTCCCCGGATCGCCGGCAGCGGCCTTTTCGTCGCCCGGCAGGATATGGGGGGCGCCTTCCCAGGGGCTCATGAAATCGAAATCGCGGAATTCCTGCACCAGCTGCACCGGCTGATAGACCACGCGCTTGAGCTCGTCGTCATAGCGCAGCTCGACATAGCCGGTGAGCGGAAAGTCCTTGCGCAGCGGATAACCGGAAAAACCGTAATCGGTGAGGATACGGCGCATATCGGGGTGATCGGCAAAAGCCACGCCATACATGTCGAAGGCCTCGCGCTCGAACCAGCCGGCGGCGGGATAAACGCCGATAACGGAAGCGATGCTCTCGCCCTCGCCGACCTGCGCCGTGACGCGGATGCGCACATTTCTGGTCAACGACAACAGGTGATAGACGACGTCGAAACGCTTGGCGCGCTGCGGCCAGTCGGTGCCGCACAAATCCACCAGGATCTTGAAATCCTCGGCATTGCGCAGATGGACCATGACTTTGAGGATATCGGCGGCGGCCACGTCCAAGGTCAGCTCACCGCGCGCCACGGTCACACCAGTCACCGGGCCGCCCAGCGCGCCCTTGATGCTTTCCCCCAATTGCGCCAAATCCGTCATGTCAGCGCTCGATGGTTCCGGTGCGGCGGATTTTCCGCTGCAGCAACATGACGCCATAGACCAGCGCTTCGGCGGTGGGCGGGCAGCCCGGCACATAAATGTCCACCGGCACGATACGGTCGCAACCGCGCACCACGGCATAGCTGTAATGATAATAGCCGCCGCCATTGGCGCAGCTGCCCATGCTGATCACATAGCGCGGCTCCGGCATCTGGTCGTAGACCTTGCGCAGGGCGGGCGCCATCTTGTTGGTCAGGGTGCCGGCGACGATCATCACATCGCTCTGGCGCGGTGAGGCGCGCGGCGCGAAACCGAAACGCTCCAGGTCATAGCGCGGCATCGACGCCTGCATCATTTCGACGGCGCAGCAGGCCAGGCCGAAGGTCATCCACATCAAGGAACCGGTGCGCGCCCAGGTGATCAGGGCTTCGGAGCTGGTGATGATGAAGCCCTTGTCGGCCATCTCGGCCTGCAGCGCCTTGAAATAAGGATCATTGTCGGTGACGGAGGCATTCCCGCCTTCCACACCGGCGCGCGCGGCGGTTCCGTTGGGGGTCAGGATCACTCCCA
>CADECX010000117.1 GCA_902825865.1 uncultured Alphaproteobacteria bacterium | reverse complement strand
GCCTGGGCCGGGCAGATCGCCTCGCACAGCTTGCAGGCGATGCAGCGTTCCTCGCCATTGGCGTAGCGGCGCAGCGCATGCTCGCCGCGGAAACGCGGGCTGAGCGGGCCCTTCTCGAAGGGATAGTTCAAGGTCGCCTTGGGGGAGAAGAAATAGCGCATCGTGAGCAGGAAGCTCTTGATGAACTCCACGAAGAAAATCTGGCGGGCGGTGCGGTCGAAACTCATGGCAAACCTCTAGGCGGGACGGTGGAAGACGAGCACCCAGGCTGCCGTCAACACCACCCACAATAGCGACGTCGGCAGGAACACCTTCCAGCCCAGACGCATCAATTGGTCATAGCGGTAGCGCGGCACCATGGCCTTCACCATCGCCATCATGAAGAACAGAAATGCTGTCTTGGCCAGGAACCAGAAAATGCCGGGGATCCAATTTAGCCACCAAACATTCAGCGGCGACAGCCAGCCGCCCAGGAACAATATGCTCATCAGGCCGCAGAGCATGATCACGTTCATATACTCGGCCAGGAAGAAGAGCAGGAACGGGCCGGAGGAATATTCCACGAAAAAGCCCGCCACCAGCTCGCTTTCCGCTTCCAAGAGATCGAAGGGCGGACGCTGGGTCTCGGCCAGGGACGAGACGAAGAAAATGATCAGCATCGGGAACAGGATGGAGAAGGCGTTCCAGTGCAGGAACGCAAGAATGCCGGTGCTTTCCTGGGCGTGCACGATATTGGAGACGTTGAGCGATCCGGCGAACAGCAGCACCGTGATCATCACAAAACCGATGGAGACCTCATAGGACACCATCTGGGCCGCGGCCCGCAGGGCGGACAGGAAGGCATATTTGGAATTGGAGGCCCAGCCCGCCATCACCGTGCCGTAAACGCCCAGCGACGACACCGCGAACAGGTACAAAATGCCGACATTGATATCGGCGATCACCCAGCCGTCATTGAAGGGGATAACCGCCCAGGCGATGAAGGCCACCATCACACTGACCAGCGGCGCCAGGAAGAAGATCACCTTGTTGGCGCCGGCCGGAATGATGACTTCCTTGAACAGGAACTTCAGCGCGTCGGCGATGGTCTGCAGCAGGCCGAAGGGACCCACCACATTGGGGCCGCGGCGCATCTGCACCGCCGCCCAGATCTTGCGGTCGGCCAGGATCACCGCGGCGACCGACAGCATCAGCACCAGGCAGATGACGGTGATGAACACCGTCTGGCTGAGGAACCAGGCCCAGCCATGCGGCAGTCCGTGACTTTGCAGGAAGGGGACCAGCGCCATGCCCTACTCCGCCGCCAGTTTGGAGGAGCCGTGCACCAGTTCCTGGCTGCACTTGGCCATGGTCTCGCTCGCCCGCGCGATCGCGTTGGTGAGGTAATAGTCGGTGATTGCCGCCATGACCGGCGTGCTATCGAGCGATCCGCTTTCGCCGATCCCGCTCCAGGTCGCCGACGAGGTGTCGGCATGCACCGGCGCCGCGTTCAGCGTCGCGAAATGGTGAACATCCTTTTCGATCGCCGCCACCAATGCCGCGCGGTCGTCATAAGGCAGCTTGACGCCCAGCACATCCGACAAGGCGCGCAGAATGGCCCAATCTTCCTTGGCCTCGCCCGGCGGGAAGGCGGCGCGGCGGCCGCGCTGCACCCGGCCTTCGAAATTCACGTACAGACCGTCCTTTTCGGTATAGGCGGCGCCCGGCAGGATCACATCGGCATGATGGGCGCCGGCATCGCCATGGCTGCCCTGATAGACCACAAAGGCGCGGCCCAGATGGGCGACGTCAAACTCGTCGGCGCCCAAGAGATAGATAAAGTCGATCTCGCCCTTCTGGGCGCCATCGACGATTTTCGCCACATCGCGGCCACCGGCACCCGGCAGGAAGCCGAGATCGAGAGCCGCAACGCGCGAAGCGGCAGTATGCAGGATGTTGAATCCATTCCAGCCGCCTTCGGCATGGCTGCCGGCGGGGCCGATCATGCCGGTATCGGCGGCGATCCTGGCGGCGAGTTTGACGATCGCCGCGCCGTCCTTGCGGGTCAGCACGCCAGAGCCCAGTACGATCATCGGCCGCTTGGCGTCGGTCAGAACTTTCGCGAAATCATGACCGCCGTTTGCAATCTGCTCCAGCACCGCAATGTCGGTGCCCAGTTGCTGCGCCGGATAGGTGAGATCGACCGCCGGGCCGATATTGGCCACCTTCACGCCGCTGGCCAGCCAGGCCTTGCGGATGCGGGCGTTGAGCACCGGCGCATCCCAGCGCGGATTGGCGCCCACCAAGAGAATGGCATCGGCAGCTTCGACACCGGCGATGGTGGAGTTGAACAGATAGGTCTGGCGAGCCCCGCCCCCGATCTTGGCGCCGTCCTGGCGGCAATCCAGATTGGTGACGCGCAGGGCGCTCATCAGGTCCTTCAGCGCCTTGATCTCTTCCGCCGCCGCCAGATCGCCGACAATCGCGGCCATCTTGTCGGGGCTGGTGCCCTTAACCTTGGCGGCGATGGCGGCAAAGGCTTCCGCCCAGCTTGCGGGCTTCAGCTTGCCGTTGACGCGGATGTAGGGACGGTCCAGACGCTGGCGCACCAACCCGTCACAGGCATGACGCGCCTTGTCGGAAATCCATTCCTCATTCACTTCTTCGTTGAGGCGCGGCAGCACACGCATCACCTGCGGCCCGCGCGTATCGACGCGGATATTGCAACCCTGCGCGTCCATCACATCGACGCTTTCGGTCTTGCGCAATTCCCAGGGCCGGGCGTTGAAGGCATAGGGCTTGCTGGTCAGCGCCCCCACCGGACAAAGGTCCACCACATTGCCGGACAATTCGCTGGCAAAGGCCTTTTCCAGATAGGTGGTGATTTCCATATCCTCGCCGCGTCCCGTCGCGCCCAGGTCCGGCACGCCGGCCACTTCGGTGGCGAAGCGCACGCAGCGGGTGCACTGGATGCAGCGGGTCATGATGGTCTTGACCAGCGGGCCCATATATTTGTCTTCGACGGCGCGCTTGTTCTCGTTGAAGCGGTGAAAGGCGGCGCGGCCATAGCCCATCGCCTGGTCCTGCAGATCGCACTCCCCGCCCTGGTCGCAGATCGGGCAATCCAGCGGATGGTTGATCAGGAGGAATTCCATCACCCCTTCGCGCGCCTTGCGGGCGTAAGGCGAGGTGGTGTTGATCTTGGCCGGCGTGCCGTCCTTGTTGGGGAAGATGTCCTTGACCTGCAAGGCGCAGGACGCTTGCGGCTTGGGGGCACCCACCCATTCCACCAGGCACATGCGGCAATTGCCGGCCACCGACAGGCGCTCGTGATAGCAGAAGCGCGGAATTTCGGCGCCCGCCTGCTCGCAAGCCTGCAGCAAGGTGATGGTTTCGTCCGCCTCGATTTCCTTGCCGTCGACGATCAGCTTGCGCGTTGCCATGGCTTACTCCGCCGCCATCTTGGAGAATTCGGCGATACGTTTTTCGATCTCGGGACGGAAATGGCGGATCAGGCCCTGGATCGGCCAGGCCGCCGCATCGCCCAGGGCGCAGATGGTGTGGCCTTCGATCTCCTTGCTGACTTCCTGGAGCAAATCGATCTCGGAAACTTTGGCGTCGCCCTTCACCATGCGGGTCATCACCCGCCACATCCAGCCGGTTCCTTCGCGGCAAGGCGTGCACTGGCCGCAGCTTTCATGCTTGTAGAAATAGGCCAGACGCTGGATCGCCTTGATCACGTCGGTCGACTTGTCCATCACGATCACGGCGGCGGTGCCCAGGCCCGTCTGAACTGCCTTGAGGCTGTCGAAATCCATCAATATGTCGTCGCAGGTGGCTTTGGGCATCAGCGGCACCGAGGCGCCGCCCGGAATCACCGCGAGCAGATTATCCCAGCCGCCGCGCACGCCGCCGCAATGCTTTTCGATCAGCTCGCGCAGCGGAATTCCCATTTCTTCTTCGACATTGCAGGGCTTGTTCACATGGCCCGAGATGCAGAACAGCTTGGTGCCGGTATTGTTGGGACGCCCGATACCGGCGAACCAGTCGGCGCCGCGGCGGATGATGGTGGGCGCCACCGCGATGCTTTCGACATTGTTGACGGTGGTGGGGCAGCCATAGAGGCCGACATTGGCAGGGAATGGCGGCTTCAGGCGCGGCTGGCCCTT
>CADECX010000116.1 GCA_902825865.1 uncultured Alphaproteobacteria bacterium | reverse complement strand
AGAACACAACTCACGGCGCATATCGCAAAACGTGGCGATAGTTCACGACCAGTACGGAGATCATCTCATGCCAACATCATCGACCAACCAGAATGTTGCTCTGACGATGGGACCCGTATTGTTCAACTGGCCAGTAGAACAGTGGCTGGACTTCTATGCAGGGATCGCCGACGAAGCTCCAGTTGACGTCGTCTATCTCGGGGAAGTCGTATGCTCCAAGCGGACGCCATTCTATCTCGGCGCGATGGTCGACGCGGCAGATCGTCTTAAGAGAGGTGGGAAGACCGTCGTTCTCAGCACACTCGCGCTCATTACATTGATGCGGGAACGTAAAGAATGCGATTCATTGATCAACTTCGAGGGTTTCGAGATAGAGATCAATGACCTAACTGCTCTGGCGAAATGGGAGGACGGTCGGCGGTTTCGCATTGGACCTTATGTGAACGTCTACAATGAGGACACATTGGCCTTCCTGGCAAGCCAAGGCGCCTCTTCCGTATGCCTGCCCCCGGAACTCCCGTTCTCGGCTGTCGAAGCTCTCGCGACGGCAGCAGGTGCCATGAATGTCACTTGTGAGATCTGGTCGTTTGGCCGAATTCCACTTGCAATGTCCGGGCGCTGCTATCACGCACGCATCGACGGGTTAACGAAGGATGCGTGTCAATTTGGCTGCGCCCGCGACCGGGACGGACTCAAAGTCTCAACGCTCAATGAAAAGGGGTTTCTCGCAATAAACGGCGTCCAAACCATGTCATACAGCCATTGCAACAATATCATGCATGCTGATCAGCTTGCTTGTGCTGGCGTGACGGCACTACGGCTATCACCACACAGCTGCAACATGGCGGAAATATCCCGCACATTTCGCGACCGCCTGGACGGACGTAATAGCCCCGAAGAAGCAATGGCCCGGATTCAGGCCATTTGCGGCCCCATAACCTTTTCAAACGGATTCCTGTTCGGTGAGGCAGGCGTCGACTTGGTTTCACCAGAATAAAGGACCGATCTCAACGGGCCTGGCGCTACCGTCACTTGCCCGACATTCTCGTCAAAGAGTCAATGTCAATGAGGCCAACCGACCGCGACACCCCCACGGTAATTATACTTTCACGCGCCAGGCTCGTGAGCACTCGAGAAACTGTTTCAGTCGTCAAACCGAGAAAGTCCGCCACCTCGGTTCTGGTCATGGGCAGATTTACGTGACGACCTTTACCGCCGATACCTTGGCAAGCCTCACGACCATAACGCAACAGAAAGGTTGCGATCTTTTCCCGCGCGGTCTTCCGGCCGAGTAGAAATATATGGTCATCAGACGCAACCTGTTCGCGGTAGCTCATCTGGAGAAGTTTCGCCTGCAACTGCGGAAAAGAGCTCGTCAGGCGTTTCAATCGCGCGCGAGGGTACCTGCACGTCTCAACATCAGTAACTGCCTCCGCAGTCGTGCCATACCGAGATGTTTCAGCTATAGCAAAAAGCTCTCCGGGAAAGCGGAAACCCATTATCTGCGTGCGACCATCGGACAAAGATCTGTAGAGTTTCACGATTCCGGCCGTGACATTAAAAAAGGAAACTGCCGCATCACCCTCACGCACAATTGTTTCACGACGTCTGAACTGAATCTGATGCCGACTGCGGGCAAGAACTCCGAGATCGCGATGAGGGACTGCGCTACAGAAGCTTACAGCGCGAACCGAGCAACTCCCGCACGAAGTAACGGAATCAGCATTCTTGGTGTTGGATATCATCATGCGCAACTCCGCACGTAGCATCTCGATCGCTACCCGTATCGCCATTTCGCAGCGGCACACGAACATTATCCCGCCGTTAAAATTCAACCAGCGAATAATTGTCGCAACAGGGCGCACCCAACGAAGCGGGCCTAGCATATCCGTCAATGATTCAGATTACCGTCTCGGACATCGATTGCTTTTTGAAGACATGGACGCACTGGTGATCTGGTGGCGACCGCCATTGGAGGCAACCGTGCCTCAGAGTTCAATTATCTGCTGTCAGGACGAGGCTCTTTCGGACGGCGCATCATCACACGGAAAAGGTTCCTGTTTGAATTGCTCGTTACTTCCACAGCGTTGGCACCTTCGCAATCGAAATCAAGAATGATATCCTCTGCTAGTTCTCTAGCAATTTTCTCGGCCTCCACACGCACTTCCACAATATCATTCAGCTCAATCCCATCCTGATCGAGAAGCAGCTCACCCTTTAGACGAACGTGAAAATAGTATCTCATGGCGCAACTGTGCACGGCCTCAAGCTCACACAGAATCGAAAGTTGCGCCTCGAACAATGATCTGGATCAAATATCGCCCAACTAGCCTGTGGGTTTTTGGATTCCTTGTTTTAGATCAAAGCCCCATGCGAGCTCCTATGCGAGGCGTAGTCGACTGAGTGAGGCCGAAATGGATTCGATTTCAAGACTGCTGACGGTACCCGTGCCACGCTATACAAGTTATCCGACGGCGCCGCACTTTCACACGGGCATAAAGGCGGCAGAATATTGCGAGTGGTTGGGGGCGCTGCCGGTCGATAAGCCTTTGTCTCTCTATTTTCACATACCATTCTGCGACACGCTCTGCTGGTTCTGTGGCTGCCATATGACCGTGGTCAATGGTTACGCTCCGGTAAGGGAATACCGGGCCCTGCTGCTCGACGAAATTGAACTCGTCGCTGCAGCACTCAAGAAGCGCCACGCAGTTTGTCACATTCACTGGGGCGGCGGCTCTCCTACCATCTTGTCTGCCGATGACATTGCGCGGCTGAATGAAAAGACACGCATAAATTTCGATGTGTTGCGAGAAGCCGATTTTGCGGTTGAGATAGACCCCCGAGGCCTATCACCAGACACAGTGCTTGCGCTCAAGACCGCTGGCGTAACCCGCGCAAGCCTGGGTCTTCAAGACTGCGACCCCGTGGTTCAGCGCGCCATCAACCGTGTTCAGACCATTGAAGAGACTACTTGTGCCGTCAGCATGTTGCGCGACGCTGGGATTGCCAGCCTCAATTTGGACCTCATCTACGGCCTGCCGCACCAAACCCCGGCAAGTTGGGAAAGGACGTTGGACTTCGCTCTTTCGCTTAGTCCTGACCGCCTTGCGGTCTTCGGCTATGCACATGTTCCTCAATTTAAGAAGCACCAGGCTCTTATTCGCCAAGAAACCCTTCCTGATATGGATTTACGTTTTCAGCTGGCCGAGTTGGCGCGCCAGGTTCTCTGTGCGCATGGCTACGTCGCTATTGGGCTGGATCACTTTGCCAAGTCCCATGACTCCTTGGCCCGCGCCGCAGCGAGCGGCACCGTCTCACGGAATTTTCAGGGCTACACGACGGATTCCGCGCCCAGCCTGATCGGCATGGGCGCTTCCGCCATTGGATCCCTGCCTCAGGGTTATGTGCAGAACGTCACGGGCGTCCCGGCATATCGTGACGCGATCAATGCCGGCAGGTTGCCCGTGGCACGCGGTGTTGCACTGCAGGGCGAAGACCGCGTGCGCCGCGATATCATCGAGCGCCTGATGTGCGACCTGCGCGTCGATCTCAACGCCATAGCGGCGGGATATCATCTGACGCCAGCAGTTTTCTCGGCTTCTCTGGAACAGATTTCCCCCCTCGCAGAGCGAGGCATCGTCAAAATATGTGATGGAACCATCATCATTTCACCCGCATGGCGTTCCGCCGTTAGGCTGGTCTGTGCGGCATTCGATCAATACTTGCCTCGAAAGACTGCTCGCCACAGCATGGCGGTTTAAGATGTGCGAGGGAGATAGGCCCAGGCATTCCGGACCTCTCTCCTGTTAAGGCTGCTGCTCGGCACCCACCCTTACGGAGGTGAGTTGGGAGGCCTGCCCAATCACAGCAGGCCCCAAACAGCGAACCAAGCGCCATAATCCGCTGGGCGTCTTTCATGTCACCGCGGGATGATTGCCGATCAACGGCGCAGATAAAGTGGGCCGTAAAGCAAGACGAAAAGCGCGAAGGCCGCGATCCAGGCTCCGCCCGCAATGTCGATTGCGGCGACATAGTCGGCTCCGACAAAGGGGGCAGCCAGACGCGCCAGCGCGGCAATCAGGACCAGCAGATAGACGATCATTGTGCCGCGCCCGGCGGTCAGTTCCCGTTTGCTGTGGCCCAAACTGGCGCGCGTCATGACAGCGAGAATCATCGTTCCCATGGCGCCCACGGTGAGCGCGTGAAGCGCGGTCGTGGCCAGTTCTGGTTTCCAGGCTGCAGCTCCCAGAAGCGCAAGGCCCAGCGGAAGCCATGCGTAACCGATATGGAGAATCCACAAAAGCGGTTCGCGC
>CADECX010000115.1 GCA_902825865.1 uncultured Alphaproteobacteria bacterium | reverse complement strand
CGTAGAAATCCCTGAGACCGTTGGTCGGGGTCACCAGGAACATGTCAGCCCAGCCGTTGAAGGCGTGCAGGGTGGCCAGTGGCGTCGCGAAACCGATGGCGCCGTTGCCTTCCAGCACCTCATAGCCGACAAGCCCGGTCAGGCCGGCATAGCTCAGGCTGCCCTCGCCCAGCATATAGTTCAGCTTCAAGGCCAACAGATTGTTCGCGTAGTTGGTTTGGTGCGCGAACTCAGCCGTAAGCTTGCCGGTCACCTCCTCGCCCAGCGGGAAGGTGTAGTCGGCGCGTCCGCCATACGTCGCGGTGTCGAGCCGGGCGACAGCCGTCTGTTGCGCCGGCAGCGTGGCATAGGACGGGGCCGCAAAATCCAGCAGGAAGGCATAGGCTTCCAGCCGAAGACCGTCGAAGCCAAGATAGACGGCATCCAGCACATGGCTGTCACTCTTGAGATAGTTCGCCTGCCCGGTTGCCGCACCGGCGGTGGTGGATGGAACTGGAACTTCTGGCCCGCCGACGCGGTTCACCCTGTGCAGATAGGCGTAGGTGAAGGTCAAGTCCGCGATCGAGGTGTTCACCGCCGACAGGGCATCAAAGGTCTGCTCATGCTGGCGCCAGCCGACATTTCCGACAAAACGCTGGTTGCCGATCAGGAGACGCTGGCGGCCCAGAGTGAATTTGGTGTCGAAGTCGGAGGCATAGGTAAGCTGCAACCGATTTAGCGCCGTCATCTTCGGGTCCAGGATGACCGGGTAGGACGCCTTGCCGTTGCGGGTGCTGTTGTATGCGGCGCCGCCGACCGTCCAGATCTGATCGAAATCGAAAGCCAGCTGCAGGCTATTCCAGTAACCGGTCTCGTAGCCCAGGCGGGCGCGCACGGTCGTGCCGTTCGCCTCAAACGCCCTGCTGGCATCGTCCACCGTTTCATAGCGCGCGCGCAGGTCAATAACCGCACGGCCCTGCGCGATGGCAGACGAAAGCGGCAGTTCGGCATGGGCCGCGCCGGAGCAAAGGAAGGCCATTGCCCCAACCGCCCGCGCGGCGCTCTGCCAGGAAATAAATCGCATTAAATCCCCTTCTTTCATTTTCGGCTGACGCAATAATTGGCGCCTGACCAACAACCAATCGCTGACCAGACGCTAATAGAAGCCGACAAGTTTGAATCCCGCCACGATCAGAACCAATCCCAATGCTTTCAGAACACCCGTCGTGCTGAGCCGGCCTGTGCCATGGGCCGTGCCTATCACCGCGCCCGCCAAGACGGCGCCGAGATAGACAGGAAGTTCGGATGGCAGAGCGTTAACAGAAGAGATATTTCCAAGCAGACCCGCCAGGGACACGAACCAGATGAACAGAGCTGCTACGCCAGAGGCAATTCGCACCTGCGACCAGCCCAGAACCAGCAACAGCGGCGACAGGAAGATGCCGCCGCCCGTGCCCGTGAGGCCCGAAAGAAGGCCAATAGCGCCGCCGCATACCACCGCCAAAAGGATCGGCGGGTCGCGCACTTCTGGCGCGGCGGGAAACAGTTTCGGCCAAAGGAAACGAGCCGCGGCAATGAAAAGGACGATTCCGACTACGGGACGATAGATGTGAGTCGGCAGAACCATCGCACCCCCAACAAAACCCATGGGAATCGCGCCGATAAGGAATGGCCACAACACACGCCAGCGAAACAGGCCTGCCCGCCAGAACCGCCATACCGTGAAACTGGAAACAACAATATTGAGCACAAGCGCAGTGGGCCGCATGACGTCTGGTGCGACGCCGAACAGGCCCATCAACGCCAGATAGCCGGAGGCGCCGGCATGTCCCACTGTCGTATACAGTGCAGCCACAAGGAACATGCAGACCGCGAGCAGCATGTCCGAGACCGTCATTCGCCCTCCAGGCGAATGACGTCGACCAGCGCACCTTGCGCCAGAGCCGGCATGTCCGGTGGCAGGCGGATCAGCGCATTGGCAGCCGCAAATATGGATATCAGCGAGGAATCCTGGTCCTCGAATGATCTTGCCCGCAAACGACCTTCGCCATCCACATCCAGAAACGCGCGAAGATAATGTTCACGCGGCCCATTGGCTGGCAGAGCGTGCATCAGGTGTGCGCGGCACGTTGATGTACATGCTTGCGGATCGCGGCCCAGCATCGCCTCCATGAGGGGCCGCAGGAACAGATAGGCGCAGACCAGGGCGGAGGCCGGGTTTCCCGGCAGGCCGAGTACGGGCCCTTGCGGCGCGTTGCCGAACCATGTCGGCTTGCCGGGGCGTATCGCGATCTTTTCCACGGCAAGTTCAAGCCCCAGACGCATCAGCGCAGGGCGCGCATGGTCGTGATCGCCAACCGATGCGCCACCGATCACTACCAGCAGATCGCTATCGCGCAAGCCCTGTTCCGCCGCGCGGGCGATGGCCCCGATATCGTCGCGTTCCACGCCCAGCCGCTGGGCAACGCCGCCCCAGGACTGAACAAGCCCAGCGATACCATAGGTGGCAGAATCGAAAATCTGGTAGGGCCCCGGCGTCTCACCTGGCGCGGCCAGTTCGTCGCCGCTGCTGAGAATCGCCACACGCGGGGGGCGCGTCACCGACAAGTTCGCCGCGCCTGTCGCCGCCGCCAGGGACACCGCCACGCCATCGAGCTTGCGGCCCGGCGGCAGCAAAACCTGTCCAGCGGAAAAATCGCCGCCACGTGGACGAATGTTCTTGCCTCCTTTGACGGCGGGTACGGTCACGGCGTCACCGTCGCGGCAGACATCTTCCTGGATGACGACAGTATCGGCGCCTTCGGGCATCGCCGCGCCTGTGGAGATACGGATGGCAGCACCGGACTCGCAGCGCCCCTCATATCCGCGCCCGGCGGACGACTCGCCACACATCCGCAGGATGCCCGGTGTGTCGACGCTGCGCAGCGCATAGCCATCCATCGCCGAAACCGCGAAGGGCGGCTGGTCACGACTGGCAATGATCGCTTCCGACAGAACCCGGTTTAGCGCTGCGCTCAAAGGCACGTGCTCCGCCGCCAAGGGTTTCACGGCCGCAAGCATCGCCGCACGTGCTTCAGCAATACCCATCAGATGCGCTTTTTTCGAACCAGGCATATTGTCCTTGGGTGACACGGTTTTGGGCTCTCTAGCGCACGCGATAGTCGCCCGACGCGCCGCCCTTTTTTTCCAGCAGGGTTATACTGTCGATCACCATGGCGCGATCCAATGCCTTGAGCATGTCGTAGATGGTGAGACAGGCAACGGCGACCGCTGTCAGAGCCTCCATTTCCACGCCGGTCTGTCCCGTGGTTTTTGCGCACGCCGTCACCATCAATGCGCCGGCGGCCTCATCGGCATTGATCTCCACGGTCACACTGCTGAGCGCGATCTGGTGGCAGAGCGGGATCAATTCCGCGGTGCGCTTGGCCGCCATGATCCCGGCGAATTCCGCGGCAGCGCGTACGCTACCCTTTTTGGAGTCGCCCGCCAGCGCCTTTCTCAGCGTTTGCGCCGACATCCGCACACGCCCTCCCGCCAGCGCCTCTCGCATGGTCACCGGCTTACCGCCGACATCGACCATCCGCGCCTGACCGCTTCGGTCCAGATGGGTGAGCTCGTTCGCCATCTATACCTCCATGAAGCGGGCGATCAGTTCCGCCAGATTGCAGGGACGATGACGACTGTCGAGCTGCCAGCGGATAACGCGATCCCAGCCATCCTTGCAGGCACCGTTCGAGCCCGGCAGGGCGAAAATCAAGGTACCCCCGGCAAGCCCGGCACAAGCGCGGCTCTGCATGGTAGAAAGCCCAACAGTCTGGAAGCTTGTCAGGTGCCAGACTGTTTCGAAGCCCTCGATGGCTTTATCGAACAGCGGGCGGATGGCTTCGGGCGTCACGTCACGGCCCGTCAGGCCGGTGCCGCCCGTAGAAATGATTACGTCCACGCTGGGGTCAGCGATCCACTTTTTGAGTTGCGCCTGAATTTGTGCGACCTCGTCCTTGACCAGGGCACGAGCCGCCAGCACATGACCGTCGCGAATGACACGATCCGCCAACAGCTTGCCGGAAGTATCACTTCCCGCGTCGCGCGTATCCGAGACGGTCAGAACCGCCACGCGCAGCGCGCGGAATGCGATCGTCATATCCAATTTTCCGCCGCCAGGCGGTTGCAGTGTTTCGGTCACGCCATTCCCTTTTCTGCTTCGGCCCTTCGCGCATGATCTTCTGCGCGGGGTTCAATCCAGCGCATGCCGTCCGGGCCGGTTTCCTTTTTCCACAAAGGCGCATCGGTCTTGAGAAAGTCCATCATTACCCTGACCGCCTCAAAGGCATTGGCGCGATGGATCTCCAGAGCCGCCACCACAACAATGGCCTCGCCGAGCAAGATA
>CADECX010000114.1 GCA_902825865.1 uncultured Alphaproteobacteria bacterium | reverse complement strand
CGATGTCGCGCGCCAGTTCCAGATGCTGCTTCTGGTCCTCGCCGACCGGCACATGGGTGGCCTTGTAGACCAGAATGTCGGCGGCCATCAGCACGGGATAGGTGTAAAGCCCGACCGAAGCGCGCTCCTTGTGCTTGCCCGACTTTTCCTTGAACTGGGTCATGCGGTCCAGCCAGCCCAGCCGCGCCACGCAATTGAGAATCCAGGCCAGCTCGCCATGCTCGGGCACCTGGCCCTGGTTGAAGATGGGGGTGCGTTTGGGATCGACGCCGGAGGCGATATAGGCGGCGGTGACCTCTCGCGTTGCCTGGGTCAACTCCGCCGGATGGGCGTAGCCGACATCCTGGGTGATGGCATGCATATCCACCACACAGAAGAGACAGGGCATTTCCTCCTGCATGCGCACCCAATTCTTGAGCGCGCCCAGGTAATTGCCCAGATGCAAGGTGTTGGTGGGCTGCATGCCCGAAAGAACGAGAGGTTTATGGGTCATGGCCCGGTTATGCCTTGGCAGGCGCCGGGGCATCAAGGGGTGTCGAGGGAGAGGTTAGCGCCGCCTTCAGCCGTCTCTCCACCGCATCCAGCCGCGCCGGATGCACGATCTTGTGGCCGAAGCCGTCGCGCACATAGAAGACGTCCACCGCGCGCTCGCCATAGGTCGCCACCATGGAGGTGGAGATCGACAGCCCGGCTTCGAAGATCGCCTGGGTAATGTCGTAGAGCAGGCCGGGCCGGTCCAGGCATTCCACTTCTATGACGGTGGCGATGCGCGAAGCTTCATTGTCGAACAGGATCTTGGGCTTGATGGTGAAGGCGCTGGCGCGGGTGCGCTGAACTTTCCGCTGCGCCAACTCGCGGCGGGGCCGCACTTCGCCGCGCAAGGTTTTTTCGATCGACTTGCGCAGCCGCTCCAGCCGCTCGGCGTCGCCGAACGCCTTGCCCTCGGCGTCCTGCACCGAAAACACATCCAGGGCGAAGCCGTCGGAGGTGGTGAAGGCCTTGGCATCGACGATGGAGCCGCCCGCCATGGCGATGGCGCCGGCGATTTGCGAGAACAGGCCGGCATTGTCCGGCGTGTAGAGAAGAATTTCGCTGACGGCGCGGAAGGTGTTGGTGGTGGAATCCAAAGTCAGCAACTGGTTCGCACCGTCCGCCTTGGTGGTGAGGCGCGCATGGCGCTCCAGCTCGTCCTCGTCAAAGGCCAGCCAGTAATTGTCGTAATGGCGCTCCAGCGCCCGGTCGTGCTGTTCCTTGCTCAAGTCGCCGATGCGGGCTTCCAGCCCTGCCTTGGCGGCGGCGACGCGGTTGGTACGCGACGGCGCCTGATCGCCGCCGGTCATCATATTTTCGGCGGCATAATAAAGTTCGCGCAGCAACTGGCCCTTCCAGCCGTTCCACACCCCGGGCCCCACGGCGCGGATATCGGCGACGGTGAGGATCACCAGCAAGCGCAGCATTTCCGGGGTCTGTACCAGCTCGACGAAATCGCGCACCGTCTTGGCATCGGACAGGTCGCGGCGCTGGGCGGTGTCGCTCATCACCAGATGATTTTTCACCAGCCAGGCGACGGCGGTGGTCTCATTGGCCGACAGGCCCAGGCGCGGACACAGGCTGCGGGCGATTTCCGCCCCGACATCGCTGTGATCGCCCGGCAGGCCCTTGGCCATGTCGTGCAGCAGGATGGCGCAATACAGAACATTGCGCGACTGGATGCGCTTGATGATGTCGCTGGTGAGAGGGTTGTCTTCCTTATGGGTGCCGCGCTCGATGGCGGCGACATTGCCCACGGCGCGGATCAGATGCTCGTCCACCGTATAATGGTGGTACATGTTGAACTGCATCAGCCCCACGGCATGGCCGAATTCGGGAATGAAACGGCCCAGCACGCCGGCTTCGTTCATCAGGCGCAGCGCGCGTTCGGGATCGTGGCGCGAGGTCAAGACTTCCAGAAAGGCCTGATTGGCCACCGGGTTTTGCCGCACCGCATCGGTGATCAAATCCAGCGAGCGCGCCACGGTGCGCAGGGCATGGGGATGGATGTCCACGCCCTTTTCGTCGGCGATGTGGAACATGCGCAGGATATTGGCGGGGTCGTGGCGGAAGATGGCCGGGTTGGCGGTCAGCCGGCCATTCTCGACATAGAAATCGTCATCGGGACTGCGCGGTTTGAGAAAGCCGGGCAGAATGCGCCGCAGCGATGGGCGCGGTTTTTTGTGCTGCTCTTCCAGCGCGGCGCAGAAGATGCGGGTCAGATCGCCGACATCCTTGGCCACCAGAAAGTAGGCGCGCATGAAGGCTTCCACGGCGCGTCGCGGTTTTTGCGCATCGACATAGCCCAGCACTTCGGCCAGCGCCGGCTGCACGTCAAAGGACACCCGCTCCTCGGCGCGGCCCAGCAGGTAATGCAGATGCACCCGCACATTCCATTGAAAGGCTTCCGCCTTCTGGAAGACGCGATATTCCTCGCGGGTGAAGACGCCATGCTCGACCAGATCGGCGGCGTCATCGACGTGATAGAGATACTTGCCGATCCAATAGAGGGTCTGCAGGTCGCGCAGCCCGCCTTTGCCTTCCTTGATATTGGGCTCGACCAGATAGCGGCTCATGCCCTGGCGCTGATGGCGTTCCTTGCGCTCGGCCAATTTGGCTTCGACAAAATCGCGGCCATTGCCGGTGGCGATCTCGTTCCAGAATTTCTTGCGCAGCTCGTCATACAGGCTGCGGTCGCCCCACAGATAGCGTGCTTCAAGAATGGCGGTGCGGATGGTGACGTCCAGCTTGGCCAGCCGCACGCTTTCGGCCAGCGAGCGCGTGGCATGGCCGACCTTCAGGCCCAGGTCCCACAGCATGTAGAGAATGAATTCGATGACGCTTTCGCCCCAGGCGGTCTGCTTGAAGGGGCGCAGGAACAACAGATCGATGTCCGATCCCGGCGCCAGCTCGCCGCGGCCATAGCCGCCGGTCGCCACCACCGCGATGCGTTCGGCGGTGGAGGGGTTCTGGGCGTAGTACACATGCTTGACGGCGAAGTCGTAGATCACCTGGATGATGGTGTCCTGCAGCTGCGACAGAGCGCGGGCGGCGGGCAGTCCGGGCAGGCCTTCTTTTTCCACGGCATAGCGCACGCGTTCGCGTCCGGTGTTGAAGGCCTGCTTGATCAGGGCCAGGCCCGATTTGCGCAGGGTGCCGGGATCGCCGGTCTCCTTGGCCAGCGCGGTCAAGTCGCGGCGCAAAGCATCGGCGTCGATCAGCTCTTGCAGAGCGAGTGTTTGGGGTTTTTCCAGGCCCATATCGGCGCGGATAATGTCATGGCCCCCAAGCCCTTACCACCCGCTGCCTTATTTTAGGGCTTTGGGGCACTTTTGGGCTTGAAGCTCGGGCGCGGCGCGGGCCCCACCGTGCGGATCACCACCCCGCAGGCGATGCGGTCCCCGGCATTGCCCAAGGGCTGGGTGCGATAATCGTCGGCCCGCGCATCCACGATCAGCGCCACGCCATCGCGGTCGAAGATCGAGCGCTTGCCATTGCCCAGGGAAAAGCTGCCGGTCTCGACGCTGGCATGCAGGCGGCCGTCGGCGCCGGCAAACTGATTGGGCAGATCGCCGGCCAGGGGCCCGCCCTCGGCCAGATAGCCGTGCCGCTTGCCGGGCACCAGGCTCAGGATCGGACCGGCGGCGGTAAAGCCGGTCTTGGCATTGCAGTTGCCGGAGGTGTGCAAATGGATGCCGTGCGCACCCGGCGGAAGACCGTGCAGGTCGAAGGTGATCAGCACACCCCGGTTCAGCGCCTCGAAGGTGGCGGTGCCGCGCGGCTTGCCGTCCAGCCCGGCCAGGCGGGCGATGGCCTTGGCCTTGGCCTTGGGCGCCGCTGCGGCTGGGCTGCAAAGCGGCAACACCAGGACGGCCAGTAAGAAGCTGGAAAGGCGGGGCATGCTAGGCAGCCTGCCATAGGTTCCCGGTGCAGGGAACTCCCGTGCGGGTTGTGCGCTTTAGAGCGGTCGGGGCAGCAAATACTGGAGAGTTTGTATGCGCCTGTTCCTGATGACCGCGATCGCGGCCGGCTTTGCCCTTGCCAGCTTCGCCATGAATGAGGCTTTGGCGGTGCAGGACACCCCCACCACCATCAACGGCGTCGAAGTGGTTTGCACCGGCGTCGGTTCGGCCAAGGACGATCCGCGCTGGAGCGCTTATCCGGTCAAGATCGTGTTGGCCACCACCGGCGGCGCCAATCTGGCCGATGCCCATGTCAGCCTGTCCAAAGGCGGCAAGGAAGTGGCAGGTCTGGATTGCGACGCGCCCTGGATCCTGTTCAAGCCGCCGGCCGGCGGCTACACCGCCACCGCCAGCCTGATCGGCGGCAGCGGCAAATCGCAGAGCGCCAACTTCACCACCACCGGCAGCGGCGCGCAGAAGGAAGTGACGATCATGTTCGC
>CADECX010000113.1 GCA_902825865.1 uncultured Alphaproteobacteria bacterium | reverse complement strand
AGTAGGGCGAGCAGGGCGGTGGCAAATATGCGTGTGGCCATGGCAGATCTCCAACAAGCGCCTTCAAATCCTTCCGCGCTCGTGTAATTTGTCGGACAATAAGAAAACTGTCCATGGGGCGAACCATGAAAACATTCCGTCTTGCAGCCCTGCTCCTCTTGGCATCGATGGCGGCCCCGCCCGCCGCGCCTGTGCTGGCGCAAGCTGCGCCGGCGGGCCCGAACGGACCCTGCGATATTTACGGCGCCGCCGGTAACCCTTGCGTTGCCGCGCACAGCACCACGCGCGCGCTTTATGCTTCTTACAAGGGGCCGCTTTATCAGGTGCTGCGCCAGTCCGACGGCAAGAGTTTGAACATCGGTGTCGTGCCGGCTTCCGCAACCGACAAAGGCGGTTATGCCAATGCCGCGGCGCAAGACACTTTTTGCGCCAACACCTATTGCTGGATCTCAAAGATCTACGACCAGTCGCCCAAGCATAATGACCTTTTCCAGGCACCGCGGGGCGCTTTCAGCGGCCCGGCCATGGGTGGCTTCAACAATCTGCCGCTCGCCGACATGGCGCCGGTCACCATCGGGGGGCACAAGGTCTATGGCGTCTACATCACGCCGGGCATGGGACTTCGCCTCAACGACCCCAGGGGCACGGCGGTCGACGACCAGGCCGAGGGTCAATATTGGGTGATCAACGGCCTGCACTATAATTCCGGCTGTTGCTTTGATTACGGCAATGCCGAAATCGACAGCAAGGACGATGGCAACGGCACGATGGAGACCACCTATTACGGCAACTCCACCGGCTGGTATCACGGCGAGGCCCCTGGCCCCTGGATCATGACCGATCAGGAGAACAATCTGGTCGGCTGCGTCAACAAAGGCAGCGCCTCCAAGCTTTGCACCGGGTTGCCCAGCATCACTTGGCGCTTTGTCACCGCCATGGCCAAAGGCGAGCCGCATCGGTGGGCGGCGCTGGGCGGCGATGCGCAGCGCGGACCGCTTCAGGTCATGTTCGACGGACCGCGTATCGACGTCACGTATGATCCGATGCGCAAACAGGGCGCCATTCTGCTCGGCAATGGCGGCGACAACAGCGTCGCGTCGCAAGGCACTTTTTATGAAGGCGCGATGACGACGGCGGGCACCTAGCCCACGGATGCGACCGATCAGCTCATCCAGGCCAATGTCGTCGAGGCCGGATACAGTGTAGCGCATGTCGGTGTCGCGGCGGCGTCGGCGGGCTGGAACTGACGGCGCCACTCAAGTTCAATCATGCGGGCAATTTGCCCTTCAGCGCCCGGGGAACGGGGATCAGTTTCACCCCGGCCTCGGCCTTTGCGCATTCCAGCAACGAGCCCGTTGTGCCGCTGGGGACCGGCATCACTCTCGACAGGCCCTTGGCGAGAGCGCATGCGATCGATGCGGTGGTGCGGGATCAGGCCGTCACCACGGCCGGCTATCAGGGGGCGCCGAACCAGTGGTTTGGTGGTCCGGCGCTCGCCACCGCCGCCGGCGCCATGGTGCTGCGGGATGCCGGCGGCCGGGTGGCGGACAGCCTCAATTATGGCCTTCTGGTCGATCCCTGGGCGTCGGAAGGGTACCACGGCGTTTCGGGCACGGGGCAAAGCGGTTGCCGGGTACCTTCGCCCGGCATTGGCCGCACCATCGGCCGCGGGCCATTCCCGGTCCTCACCAACAGCAGCGCGGGCCGTTTGACCGACGGCGGCGACCGCGACAGCAACTGCACCGACTTTATCGTTTCGCCCGCCGCTGTCTTGCCGCAACGCGCCGTTGCCGGCACGACCAACATCAAGGTCAGCAGCGTGACCGATTTCCAGGCTGGTCAGTCGGTCCTGATCGACAGCGGCGCAGAACGCGAGACAGCGGTGGTTGCCGCGGTCGGCACGGCAGGAGCCACTGTCGCCGGAGGCGCCATCAATGCCGGCGCCACCGTGATCCCTGTCGCGAGTGTCAGCGGATTCATCGCCGGGCAGTCCATCATGGTCGATAGCGGGGCCACGCGTGAGTCGGCGGTAGTTGCTGCGGTCAATGCCGGCCGCACCGGTCCGGCCATCACCCTGACCGCGCCGCTTGCCCGCGCCCATGCGGCGGGAGCGGTGATTGCGGGGACCGGCATCACCTTGGCAGGTGCGCTGACCAGGGCCCACGCCGCGGGGACGCAGATTCTCACCGATTTGCCCACGCCAGGGGGCCCCAACCGCTATTCCCGGCGCTAGCGGGAATTAAGGTTGCTGGGGGAAAAGCGGGAAAAGGCCGGAGAATCAAGGGAATGTGATCGCCCCCAACTGCTGTTTTTGGGTTGCAAGCAGGCGCGCCCGTTGCCATAATAACTCAGACAAAACACAAGAATGGCCGTCAAGGCTGTGACTGGGCTCGGGAGGCCCTGAGGGATGTACAGGGGCCTGCGCTTCTTGCTGCAATCAGCCTTGGTCGGCGGGGCGGTTCTGGGGGCCGTTGCGCTGCCGGGCTTTTGGGGGCAGGGCACCGCGACCGCCCAAAGCGCCGTTCAGAACCCCCATCCGAATTTCGATACCGACATCGCGCCGGTCTTCAACAAATATTGCGTCGCTTGCCACTCGGGCGCCCAGCCCAAGGCCGACATCATGCTCAAGTTCAAGGATGAGAATGATGCCCGCAGCCGCATGGCCACCAATGACGAATTCTGGGACATGGTGACGACCATGGTTGGCGGCGGACTGATGCCGCCCGCGACCGTCAAGAACCGTCCCAACGACCAGGAACGCAAGTTGCTGGTCGACTGGATCAAGAACGACATGCTCACCATCGGCGGCAAGCCCGACCCGGGTCCGATGATCGTGCATCGCCTCAACAACCGCGAATATGCCAATAGCATTCGCGAGCTGCTTTATCTGCCGCCGGACTATGATCCGCCCGCCGATTTTCCCGCCGATGAGCGTGGCGACGGCTTCGACAACAATAGCGATACGCTGACCATCTCGCCGGTACTGATCGAGCATTACCTGGCCGCGGCCGAAAAGGCGGTGGCCAAAGCCTTTGCGCCCCACACAGATGCCGATGGCAAGACCGTGCCGGCGCTCTCGCGTCTCAATGATCCTTCCAAGGACTTCCAGGCCGACTTCGCCAACCGGCAGGCCAAGATCCGCATCAATATCGAAGCCTTCCTGCCGCGCGCCTGGCGGCGGCCCGTGACCAAGGAAGAGGTTGACGCGGTGATGAAATTCGCGGCTTTGTCCTTCGCCAATGACGGCGAGTCCCAGGACAAGGCCACCGGCCTCACCATCCGGGCGGCGCTGATGTCGCCCAATTTCCTGTTCCGCCTGGAGCAGGACCCGCATCCCGATGGGACCGGCAAAGTCTATCCCTTGACGGAATTCCAGCTCGCCTCGCGGCTTTCCTATTTCCTCTGGAGCACGATGCCGGACGAGGCGCTGTTCGCCCAGGCCAAGGCAGGCACCTTGCGCCAGAATCTGGACGCCGAAGTGGCGCGGATGTTGAAGGATCCCAAGGCGATCTCGCTGACCAAGGACTTCATGGGTCAGTGGCTGGAGATACGCGGCCTCGACCAGACGCCGAATGTCGACAAGGCGATGGCGGCCTCGATGCGGGGCGAGACCGAGCATTTCTTCAACTATATCGTCACCAACAACCGGCCCGTCACCGACCTGCTGGAGGCGGATTACAGCTTTGTCGATGAGCGGTTGGCCAAACTCTATGGCATTCCGGGCGTCACCGGCGAACGCTTCCAAAAGGTGCAGCTCGATCCCAAGCAGCGTTTCGGCCTGATCACCCAGGCGTCGATCCTGACCGTGACCTCCAAGCCGCTGGGCGCGGGCCTGCGTACCTCGCCGGTGGTGCGCGGCAAATACATTCTGGAAAATCTCTTCAATCAGAAAATTCCGCCGCCGCCGCCGGACGTGCCGCCCCTCAAGGTGGATGACAATCATCCGCTCACCGGCACCACCCGCCAGGTCTTCGAACAGCATCGCACCAATCCGATTTGCGCCGGCTGCCACGCCCGGATGGAGCCCTATGGCTTTGCGCTGGAGAATTATGCCGGCAATGGCGCCTGGCGCAGCCAGGAGAACGGCATCCCGCTGGATGTTTCCGGCGAGATCAACGGGCAAAAATTCACCAGCCCGGCCGAGTTCAAAAAGGTGCTGGAAACCCGCAAAGACGATTTCCGCCACGCCGTGGCGCGCAAGGTCCTGTCGTATGCGCTGGGGCGCGGCATCCAGGGCACGGACCGTCCGGCGATCGCGCAGATCGTTGCCCGGGTCGGCGCCGAGGGCGATACCTTCAACAGCGTCATCCTGAATGTGGTGAAGAGCTTCCCGTTCCAGAACGCCAAAGGCGGCGCCACCGTCGCGGCAACAGCCAATACCAATTCCAAGGCCCAGAACGGCTTGCAGCCGATCAGCCTGTCCGCCGGAGGAACCAGCAAATGATGATCAAGAGTCCTTCCATGAGCCGCCGCGCCTGGCTTCGAGGCGCCGGCTCCGTTGCCATCGCCCTGCCGTTCCTGGACGCGATGATTCCGGAAAGCCTGATCGGCTCGGCCGAGGCGGCCGCCCGGACCGCCAAGGCGATGCCGAAAAACC
>CADECX010000112.1 GCA_902825865.1 uncultured Alphaproteobacteria bacterium | reverse complement strand
TCGGCGCCTATGGCGGCCGCTTTGTCGCCGAAACCCTGATGCCGCTGATCCTGTCCCTGGAACAGGCCTATGAGGCGGCCAAGAAGGATCCGGAATTTCACGCCGAACTTGCGGGCCTCTTGACCCATTATGTCGGCCGCGAAAGCCCGCTATATTTTGCCGAGCGCCTGACGGCGCATTTCGGCGGCGCCAAGATTTATCTCAAGCGCGAAGACCTCAATCACACCGGCGCGCACAAGATCAACAATTGCCTGGGCCAGATATTGCTCGCCAGGCGCATGGGCAAGACCCGCATCATCGCCGAAACCGGCGCCGGCCAGCATGGCGTCGCCACCGCCACCGTGGCGGCGCGATTCGGCCTGCCTTGCACCGTCTATATGGGCGAAGTCGACATGGAGCGGCAGAAGCCCAATGTCTTCCGCATGCGCCTGCTCGGGGCGGAGGTGAAGGGCGTGTCGTCCGGCTCGCGCACCTTGAAAGACGCGACTAACGAGGCCTTGCGCGACTGGGTCGCCAATGTCCACGACACCTTCTACATCATCGGCTCGGTGGTGGGGCCGCATCCCTATCCCGCCATGGTGCGCGATTTCCAGACCGTGATCGGCAATGAGGCCCGCGCCCAGATGCTGGAGCGGGAAAAGCGGCTGCCGGACCTGGTGGTGGCCTGTGTCGGCGGCGGCTCCAATGCCATCGGCATGTTCCATCCCTTTGTCGATGACAGCGCGGTGGAAATTCACGGCGTCGAAGCGGCGGGCGATGGCGTCAACACCCCGCGTCATGCCGCCACCATTTCCAAGGGCACGCCGGGCGTGTTGCATGGCGCGCGCTCCTATCTGCTGCAGGACGGCGACGGCCAGATCATCGAGGCCCATTCCATTTCGGCGGGGCTGGATTATCCCGGCGTCGGTCCCGAGCATAGCTGGCTGAAGGATATCGGCCGGGTGAAATACCATTCCATCACCGACAAGGAGGCGTTGGACGCCTTCATGCTGCTGTCCAAGCTGGAAGGCATTATTCCGGCGCTGGAGTCG
The DNA here is from genome assembly GCA_902825865.1 of uncultured Alphaproteobacteria bacterium. Taxonomy (GTDB): domain Bacteria; phylum Pseudomonadota; class Alphaproteobacteria; order Micropepsales; family Micropepsaceae; genus Rhizomicrobium. The sequence continues at coordinate 3,663 of CADECX010000112.1, read as the reverse complement.
GCGCATGCCATCGCCCATGTCGCCAAGGTGGCGCGCCAAATGAAGAAGGACCAGATCATCGCGGTCTGCCTGTCGGGCCGCGGCGACAAGGATATTTTCTCGGTGGCTGCCGCGCTTGGAGAAAAACTGTGACCCGCCCCCATGAGTAGATTGTCCGACACTTTCGCGCGCGTGAAAAAGGAAGGCCGGGCCGCCTTCGTGCCTTTCATCACCGCCGGCGATCCCAATATGGAAACCAGCTTCGCCATCCTGGAAAAGCTTCCGGCGGCGGGCGCGGATGTGATCGAGCTTGGCATGCCCTTCACCGATCCCATGGCCGACGGCCCGGCGGTGCAGGCCTCTTCGGTGCGCGCGCTTGCGTCCGGCGCCACCATGGCCAAGGTGCTGGAGATGGTGAAGAAGTTTCGCCGCACCAACAAAACCACGCCGATCGTGCTGATGGGCTACTACAATCCCATCCATGCCTATGGCACGGCGCGCTTCGCCCGCGATGTCGCGACCGCTGGTGTCGACGGCCTGATCGTGGTCGATCTGCCGGTGGAAGAAGACGAAGTGCTGCGCGTGCCGGCGCGGGCGCAAGGCGTGGACCTGATCCGCTTTGTCACCCCCACCACCGACGATGCCCGGCTGGGGCGGATTATCGCCGACGCCTCCGGCTACCTTTATTATGTGTCGGTGGCCGGGGTCACCGGCACCAAGGCGGTGCCGGAAGAAGAAGTGCGTGCCGCCATGGCGCGGGTCAAGGCGGCGACCGATCTGCCCTGCACCGTGGGTTTCGGCATCCGCTCACCCGAACAGGCCGAGGCGATTGCCCGGATCGCCGATGGGGTGGTGGTGGGCTCGGCCATTGTCAGCCGGGTTGCGGCCAATCTCGGCGTGTTGAAGGAAGAGGGGGGCCGGGACAAGGTCGTTTCCGAAGTCCTGGAATTGGTCAAAACGCTTGCGGGTTCCACCCATGCCGCCCGCCGTGGTAAGGTCGAGGCATGAACTGGATCACCAAAGTCGTCCGTCCCCGGATCAAAGGCCTGATCGGCGGCAAGGATGGCGGCCGTGGCGATACCCCGGAAAATCTCTGGAAAAAATGCCCGTCCTGCGGCCAGATGGTCTTCCACCGCGATCTGATCGCCGGCCTGAATGTCTGCCCCAATTGCGGCCACCATATGCGAATCGGCCCAGCCGAACGCTTCGCCTACACCTTCGATCCGGGCAGCTTCACCGAATTGACGCCCCCCACCGTTCCCGCCGACCCCCTGCGTTTTAGGGGCGAGAAGCGCTATGCCGACGAGATCAAGGCGGCCCGGGCCAAGACCGGGCGGCCTGAAGCCTTCACCGCCGCGCGCGGCACCATCGACGGCTTGCCGGTGGTGATCGGGGTGCAGCCTTTCGACTTCCTGGGCGGCAGCCTGGGCATGGGCGTGGGCGAGGCGCTGGTGGAATCCATGCAGGTCGCGCTCAAGGAAAAGCGGCCCTACATCCTGTTCGTGTCCTCCGGCGGCGCACGCATGCAGGAAGGCATTCTGTCCCTGATGCAGATGCCGCGCGCCACCATCTGCGTCGACATGCTGCGCGAAGCGGCGCTGCCTTATGTGGTGGTTCTCACCGATCCCACTTTCGGCGGCGTCAGCGCCTCCTATGCCATGCTGGGCGACATCCAGATCGCCGAGCCGGGGGCGCAGATTGGCTTCACCGGCGCGCGCGTCATCGCCCAGACCATCCGCGAAAAACTGCCCGACGGCTTCCAGCGCGCCGAATATCTGCTGGAGCACGGCATGCTGGACATGGTCACGCACCGCAAGGAAATGCGCTCGACCTTGTCGCGGGTGCTGCATCTGTTGATGAACCAGCCCAGGCCGCGCAGCAAGGTTCTGTCCATGCACTCCAGAAGTGGTTCTGGGCGTGGCAATGGCAATGGCGGCGCCGCCACAAGCTCTTAGATCGGGGGCTTGATGCTCTCCGAAACCACCCGCAGCGACACGGTGCTCAAGCGCCTTCTGGCGCTGCATCCCAAGAAGATCGATCTGGCGCTGGACCGCATCCTGCGGTTGCTGTCGGCGCTGGGCAATCCGCAGCTCAAGCTGCCGCCGGTGATCCATGTCGCGGGCACCAACGGCAAGGGCTCGGCCTGCGCCTTCGCCCGCGCCATGCTGGAAGCACAGGGGCTGCGGGTGCAAGTCCATACCTCGCCCCATCTGGTGCGCTTTCACGAACGCATCCGCCTGGCCGGCAAGCTGATCTCGGAAGAGGCGCTGGTGTCGCTGCTGGAAGAGGTCGAGCAGGTCAATGCCGGGCGCGCCATCACCTTTTTCGAAATCACCGCCGCCGCCATGTTTCTGGCCTTTTCGCGCAGTCCCGCCGACGCGACCGTGCTGGAGGTTGGGCTGGGCGGGACCTACGACGCGACCAACGTCGTGCCCAATCCTGTGATGACCGTGATCCAGCCGGTGGGTTTGGATCACCGCGAATTTCTGGGTGACGATTTGGCTGGCATCGCGCGGGAAAAAGCCGGCATCATCAAGACCGGCGCGCCGCTGGTGGTGGGACCGCAAAGCGAGATCGCCGGCCAGGTTATTCTCGCCCAGGCTGACCGCATGGGCGTGCCGGTTTTCGCCTTCGGCCAGGATTTCGCCAGCCGCCAGGAACATGGCCGCATGGTCTATGAAGACGAAGTGGGATTGCTGGATCTGCCGCTGCCCAAATTGACCGGCCGCCATCAGATTGAAAATGCCGGGGTCGCGATCGCCGCCTTGCGCCATGCCGGACGCAGCGGCAAGGCGATGGGCTGGGGGCAGGAAGCGGCGGTGGAACGCGGGCTGTTCTCAGTGGAATGGCCGGCGCGCTTGCAGCGCTTGCACAAAGGCCCGTTGGTCGATGCCGCGCCCAAGGGCGCCGAGGTTTGGCTGGACGGCGGCCACAATCCGCATGGCGCCGAAGCGGTGTCGCGCGCCATGGCCGACATGGAGGAACATGGTGAGCGGCCGCTCTATCTGATCTGCGGCATGCTGGCGAACAAGGATGCGCTTGGGTTTTTGCGCGCCTTTGATGGCTTGGCGCGGCATGTGGTGACGGTGGCGATCCCCGGCGAGGCCAACAGCCTGGGCGCGGGTGCGCTCTATGATATCGCGCGTCGGGCCGGGATCGACAGCGCCCCGGCCGAGGATTTGGACGATGCCATGTTGCAAGTCACGGCATGGACGCGCCTGGACGCGCAGGATATGCCGCCGCGCATATTGATCTGCGGATCGCTATATCTGGCTGGGAAAGTCCTGGCGGAGAACTCTTAGATCGAGCTCTCAATCCATTCCTTGATCTTCGACTTGGGCAGCGCGCCGACCTTGGTCGCGGCGACTTGGCCCTGATGGAAGATCATCATGGTGGGGATGCCGCGCACGCCATACTTGGTCGGCACATGCGGATTTTCGTCGATGTTCAATTTGGCGATAGTGACCTTGTCGCCCAGCTCGGCGGACAATTCATCCAGTGCCGGCGCGATCATGCGGCAGGGGCCGCACCACTCCGCCCAGAAATCCACCAGGACGGGTTTCTTGGCATCCAAGACATCGGCCTGGAAAGAAGCGTCAGAGACTTTGAGGGGCATGGTGCAATTCCTGGGCTACTGCGCCACCATATCTAGGAATGCGCCCCCTGTTGGTCAAGGCGTGCGGA
>CADECX010000111.1:3088-4708 GCA_902825865.1 uncultured Alphaproteobacteria bacterium | reverse complement strand
GCTTACGCCACTCCCGCCAACTCTCTCGGGCAATCCGCTGAATAACACAGGTTAGAGGCTCATTTAGGAGCGAGCGTCGCATCTGGCTTTAGCCGGGGTTGCACCGGGATTTGACAAAAATTGCCGCAATGACGCAACGTCACAACGCGAAACGGCAAGACCTATCCAGCCTGTTTCGGCGGGGCCTTGCGCTCCATCCACGGGCCAAAGCCGACCAGTGCCGCGCCGATGAATGGCATCGCAACCACCCACAAACGCACACCGGTGACGCCAAGCGGGCTGGCAATGCTGATCGCGGCCGTGGCGGCCAATCCGGCGCAGATCAGGATCAGCCCCAGGATCAGCCGCCACAAAGGCGTGCTGGAATCGCCCGAACTGCGCACCTGTTCATAGCGGGCAAACAACATGATCAGCGGCAGGCTGGCGACAATATAAAGCGCGAACCAGAGCGGACGGGCTGCCCACCAGGCTCCGCTGCCCGGTGCGACATGCAGGCCCGTGCCGCCCGTCAGCCACGCGATCACCAGCACCGCCACAAAGGCGGTCAGATGCCAGAGATAGATCGTCATGATCATGCCATTGATCAGCACGACACCCGTCCAGAGCTTGAGATGATCGAGCATTCGCCGCGCGGGTGCCTGCAATGACAGCGCAATGCCAGTCTGCATGATACCGAGCGCCAGCAGTGCGAGCGTGGGCGGCATGGAGTTGCTGAGTTCTGACCCCGGTACGCCGATCATCGCCACCGGATAGGGGCCAAGCCCCACCAGCAGCCCCAGTGCCAACGCGCCGCCTACGGCCCAAGGCAGCGCCTTGGCGGGACTCGCAAACTGCCCCTCACCCCACGCATAGCCGAGTTGGTGAACCGCCAGCCAGACGAACGCAAAATTGGCGAAATTGATGCCCGGCACGCCATAACGGATCGAGAGCAAGTCAATCAGCACCGCGCCCGCCACAAAGCCCCAGAAGGAGGCGAGCCCGAACCGCCGCCATAGCGCATAAGTCCACGGAACCACGGCAGAGACCATCAGGTAGACCGACAGGAACCAGACCGGGATCAAGGCCAGTTGCGCCGCGAGCGCCACCACGCGTCGCTCCACGCCCGCCGCCGTTCCGAACAGCGCAAACAGCGTCCAGATCAGGAAAAGCGGCAGCACGGGATTGACCAAGCGGTGCACACGGCTCCCGAACCACGCGACATAGCCGCCACTCTTACGCTGCGTGGCAGACCAGGACATGCCATTGGAAAATCCGCCAACCAGAAAGAAGAGTGGCATCACCTGAAAGCCCCAGGTCAGCCATTGGGACCAAGGCAGAATGCCGAGCAGATGCCCACCCTGCACCGCGCCATCCTTCATGTACGGCGCGGCTACCAGCCAGTGACCGATGACCACCGCGAGAATTGAAAAGGCGCGCAGGAAATCCACATAGCGGTTGCGCTCTGGCGGGGCCTGCATGGCCATCGCTTCGGCCCGTGCCCATAATCCGCGCTTCGCCTGTTCCATAACGCTCCCCCGTGTCACCAGACCTTGCGCAATACCTCACATGGGGATGCAATAAAGTTAAGACCCAATCCACCAAAAGTGCGTTCAGCGCAAAATTGGTCAAGCTTGACCCTAG
>CADECX010000111.1:0-2988 GCA_902825865.1 uncultured Alphaproteobacteria bacterium | reverse complement strand
CCTAGACAGGACGCATTCCGCTGCTAGCCTGCTGGCTCCACCAAATTTGGGGAGAGGATGATGTCAGGTGAACAACAGGGGGCAGCGGGTCTGTCTCCCTTCAACGGGTTTCTGGTTGTGTTGCTGGTCGTGGCCGCGATTGTCGGCTGGATTTTGATTGGCTCAAAAGTTCTGGGCGTCACGTCCTTTTTCGCCAGCTTCCTGTTCCTCTGGTATTGGGCTGCTGTTGAGCAAGCCGATTATGGCCAGTGGACGCAAAGTGTGGTGGGGGCGCTCGTTGGCCTGCTGCTGGCGTGGCAATCGGCCTATCTCGGCGCACATTACGGGCAGAACGGCATGATTGCGGGCATCGTAATCCTGCTTGTCGCCATTTATGTGCAGGTGATGAACTGGGTGCCGATCGCGGTCAACCGCAGCACCATGCTTTACCTTACTGTGCTTGCGGCACCAGCCATCCTTGAAAAGCTGGACCCGGTGGAAACCGCCATCGCCATTGTCGGCGGCGCGGTGTTTTTTGCTGGCGTGGTGGGGCTTGCGTTCCTTTACGCCGCGCGCACGGCCAAGCCCTGAACTCTGGAGCAATTCTACTGCCCCACACTGTGCTCCGGCCAAGGCCGGAGCACAGGGGCATTCTGTGAAAAACCACCAACTCGCTGATCAGGCAGGCACCGCCGCCAGAAAGTCATACGGATCAATGCCGGATGACCGGAAGGCCGCGTGCGCCTGCCGGTAGACGGTCGGCTCGCCAATCCCCATGCGCTTGCGAGCGGCTTCCAGCGGTTCGGCGAGCAGGGCCAAAATGTCCTGCTCCACAAGTCGTTGCGCCAGCTTACCCGCCTTGTGAGACTGGCGCACGGCCGCGAATACCGGCGCATCGGCCTTCACGCGCCGCTTGATCTCCAGCGCCCCGGCCCAGGACAGGAACCACGGCATCCAGCCGCGATCCTGCCCGTAGGAAAAGCCCAGCGCGCATTGTTCGCCCAGCGCATCGCGGCCATAGCCCGTCAGCACATGCACCAGATCATGAACGTCGCGCAGCCGCTCCCCATACCATTGCATCTGGTCATTATAGCGCGGACGACCCCGGTTCATCTTCTCCGATTCCGCCACCAGCCCGGCGGCAGACAGGCCTTCGCGCTTCATGAACGCCATATAGGCGTGCGCCACGCTGTCGGCCGGCAGTTTGGAGAGCGTCTCATGGTCATCCATCAGTGGAGCAAGCAGCGGTTGCCGCTCCATGAGCGCCCGCCCTTCAGGGCTCCCGCAGAACCGCCGCGCACGCGCAAGAAATTCCTTGCTCGGCAACGCTTCACCAATGTGGAACACCTGTTCGGTATCCTCCTTGTCCGCAATCAGGATACGGAAATGGGCGAGCGCCTTGAACGGGCGGAAGCGGGCCTTGGGCCTGCGCGGATCAAGAAAGACTGTGGGGGCCATAGCCCGGAAAGATATGAACGCTGACAGGAATGTCAATAGAAGAGACCGGAGGCGAAATGAGGCTGATGAAGACTGCGCCCCCAAGATGCCTAAACTTCGCGCAAACTTCGCAAGGTTGAGCCTGTTTTGCGAACGCTGAGAGGTGCCCGCTGCACCACCTGTAAACCTGTCCCATCCTGAAGCATGGCCAATATACCGATAGTCGAAGCCTAGATCTTGGCCTAACCCATCGGGCGATGATGGACTGGTGGCAGACATTGCTCAAATCGCGCACGCTGCTTTGGTCGGCGATCGGCGTGTTGACTGTGGTCGATGGGGCCGGGCTTTACCACATGTTCAACAGTCGGACGCCAGAAGCGCCGCCGATCGCGCCAGCGCCTGCCAAGCCGGCAACGCCGGAAAAGCCGCCGCCACCTGCCATGATCGAGCCTCCTGCAGTGGCGACGGTTCTCAAGAGCGGCACGCTCATTGTGATCAGCAAGTCATCGCAGACGATGTTCGTGTTCCGCGATGGCATGCCTTGGGCCAGCACGCCCATCTCCTCTGGCAAGCGGCGCCACGAAACGCCATCGGGCGTGTTCCCGATCCTGCAAAAGAACAAGTTTCACCGCTCCAACCTCTATAGCAACGCGCCGATGCCCTTCATGCAGCGGCTGACATGGGACGGGATTGCCCTCCATGCCGGGCACGTGCCGGGATACCCCGCGTCGCATGGCTGCATCCGCATGCCCCACGCCTTTGCCGAGGCGCTGTTCAAGCTCACCAAAGCCAGCGCGACAACCGTGGTGATCGGAGACGCGCCGCTCACCACGGAGATGCAGGCGCAGCAATTCGCGCTGGTCAACAACTTGCCCGTGCGCGCGGCGCTGGCCCCGATCCCGGCTCCCAAGCGTGCTGATAGCGCAGGCAAGGTGGCAACGCCTTCGCGCGCGACGCTGGCTGTAACACTGCGCACGTCAGCTCCCCCCGCGCCGCCGCCAAGCCCCCAGCCGCCTGCCCCCGTTGCAGGCGCAGCATCGCCCCCTGCTAGCAGCCCAATTGTCCAACTGGCCGCCGCACCATCGCAAGCCGAAGCAGACGCGCATTGGGCACGATTGCTCCAGTCTCACCCGGAACTGAGGCGGTTCCAGAAGAGTGTGGAGCCCGCGCACGTCAAGTCCCAGCTGGTGTACCGCCTGCGTATGTCTGGCGCAGATGCCGACAATGCGTGTGGAAAATTGAACAGCGAGGGGGTCAGCTGCTTTAGCGTGAATTAGGGTCCGGACCCTTACATAGTGTCCCCGGATTTATGTGCGCGAGCTATCCCTATGGCCCTTCCGTGTCAATTTAGTATTGTGTCCCCGGAATTTTGGTGCGTATCGGCAAAAGTCCGCCGCAAACAATCCTCATCCGACGGCACAATGATGATGTGGACATGATTTGGCATCAGGCAATAGCACCAGATCCCTGATCCCGCATTCTTCGCAGATTGCTCAAGCAAATCCCTGTAGAGCGCCTAGCCCATCGTATTCACGGTGATTCGGCTTCTGGTCAATTTCGGGCACTGCCGGT
>CADECX010000110.1 GCA_902825865.1 uncultured Alphaproteobacteria bacterium | reverse complement strand
ATGTTGCAGTGCGGCTTGTTACGCTCAAACTTTGCTTTCGCCATGACGTCCTGTCTCTCTCGTCTCGTTTCGGCTTTCGCCGCGTTAGTTCAAATCGTTTCCGGCAACGCCGGAGGTTTGGAGCGGGTGAAGGGAATCGAACCCTCATCATCAGCTTGGAAGGCTGTTGCTCTACCATTGAGCTACACCCGCCCGAATTCGACTTCCTTCTCTCTACTCTCGTCTCGATGCGTCACCGGTTCGAACGTCCTGACGGACGAGGAATGGTGGAGGGGGTTGGATTCGAACCAACGTAGGCGTAGCCAACGGATTTACAGTCCGTCCCCTTTAGCCACTCGGGCACCCCTCCGGTTTAAATTTCCAACGAGGTCAACGGGTTGAGTAAACCAGTTACCGGCCGGCGCATCTGCTTTCGCCCGTATCCGTGCGAACGAGCGAAAAAAAACCTCCCAAAAAGGTGTGGCTGCGGATCGCGGGTTATTGGTCAACAGGGGTTTAGTGTCAATAGGGCTTTTTTCAGGAAAAGCCCGGTTTTTCCAAAGGCTTTGCCCAACGAACAGACCTGCCCTGCTTTACCGCTGCCCGCACTTCTTTATAAGCGCCGCATGAGCCCCAAAGACTTCCGCAAGGACCGCCGTCATTTTTACCCCAAACCTGCCGGAAAACCGGCGGAAAAGGGGGATTCAAAGGCCGGAACCGGCCGCCGGGAAGCCGGCAGCGAATGGCTTTATGGCCTGCATGCGGTCCAGGCCGCCCTGGCCAATCCCCACCGCAAGCTGGGCCGGGCCGCCCTGACCCCCCGGGCGGCGGAGACCCTGGGCGAAAAATTGTTGAAACGGGTAAAGGTCGAGACCCTGGAACCTGGGGCCATCGACCGGCTGCTCCCCCCGGGAGCCGTCCATCAGGGGGCCGCCTTGGAAGCCTGGCCCCTCAAATCCCGCGACCTGGACGAAATCCTGGCTGAGCCGGGAACCCAGGGTCGCCGGGTCGTCCTGGTCCTGGATCAGCTTTCCGATCCCCACAATGTCGGGGCCATTTTGCGCACGGCGGCGGCATTCGGCGTCACCGCCGTGGTGGTGCAGGACCGTCACGCCCCACCCCAATCGGGCGCCCTGGCCAAGGCGGCATCCGGCGCGCTGGACATCATTCCCTATGTCGAGGTGGTGAATATCGCCCGCACCCTGGACGAATTGGCCGAACATGGCTTCTGGCGCATCGCGCTGGCGGGCGATGGCGAATCCAATCTGGCCGAAGCGATACCCACCGGCGATGTCGCGCTGGTCTTGGGTTCGGAAGGCGCCGGCATCCGCCGCCTGGTGCGGGAACATTGCGAGGCGTCCGCTTCCATTCCCATCTCAAGGACGATGGAGAGCCTCAACGTCTCCAATGCCGCCGCCATCGCCTTGTACGAATTGCGCCGTTCCTGAGCACGGAACTTCTCCGACGCGAAACGGTTATCACCCCAGCATTCAGTTGGGAGAACACATGCGCTCAGTACTGTTATGGGCCGTCGTCATTCCCCTGCCGATCATCCTGATCCTGTGGCTGGTCACCGGCCACGCCTGATCAAAACAAGGCAGCAGCCTCGCCGCTGAAATCCTCCAGCACGACCAGCACGCGATAGCCGTCCCGCAATTTCAATTCGCCGCGGTGATCGCGCATGAAATCGCCCTGATTGCTGGCAGTTCTGGTTTCTTGGTCGTAAGCGAAGCGCGGAACGGGCCCGCGATAATTTTCCTGGATCAAGTCATAAAGCTTTGCCGCATTGTCCGGCGCCAGATGCACGCAACCGCCGCTGGCGCGGCTGCCCAGCTTGGCGATATCGGCGCTCGTGGCGGCATGAATGGCCAGCCCCGTCTGCGCTCCGGCGCGCTCCCAATCGAAGAACATGGTATTGCCCATCTCCTGATCCCAACTGGCGGAATGATAGCGCGGATACATGCGCCGGGGATCAAGCTGATAATAGCCGATCGGCGTGGCGGTGATCACGCTGCGGCCCCGCGCATTGACCTCCACCTTTTCGCGCCCAGTGGACGCGGTCCATTCATGGGCCAGCTTCAAGCCTTCCGCCTGTTTGCGGAACACATACATGCGCTGCGCCAGCGGGCCGGAAGCGGATTTGCTGACATAGAGAAAGAGATCGAAATGCGCGAGCATCTCCGGCCCCAGCCGCTCTTTGAGGCGCGCCTGGACGATGTCGGCGCGCGTGGGCACTTTGGGCGGCGTCAGATCGGGAAGGAGCGTGATCAGGCCCGAAGTTGCCGCGCCAGTTTGCGCGGCGCTTGCCGCAAAGGCCAAGGCCGAACCCAGCAATGACAATATGACAAGGCGAAAGACGGACATGACAGCCTGAACAACACCCCATCCGACTATAGCCTGACAAATATTGGGGCGAAAACCGCTGTTCGGTCCGCTAATTCTCGCCGAACTTGCCCGACTTGGCCCAGCCGCGCGGCACAATGCGCCCCGCCTGGGACCGCTCGCCGCGCCAGTCCTTCAGCTCCGACGCCTCGAATAGCCGGCCATTCTCGTCCTTCAAACCGGCCTTCCAGCTAAAGCTCGCGGCGTCGATCAGCCCGCCATCCTTGTAGCGCTGCAGATAGACACCCTGCCCGCGCCCCAGCTCCGGCACTTCTTCCAGTTTGAAGATCAGCAGCTTGCGGTTCTCACCCACCACCGCAACGCTATCGCCCTGGACCGGACGGCAGGACACCGCCTCCACCCCCGGCTTCACATTCATCACCCGCTTGCCGTTCTTGGTCATCGCCACCGCATCGTCTTCATTGGTGATGAAGCCGTGCCCGCTGGTGGCGGCCACCAAAAGCTTGCGGCCCGGCACATGCGCGAACATGGTGACAATATCGGCTTCGGGCGGCAGATCGATAAAGCTGCGGATGGCTTCGCCATTGCCGCGTCCACCCGGCAATTTGGAACCGTCCAGGGTGAAGAAGCGGCCATCGGTCGCCAGCAGCATGATCTGGTCGGTGGTCTGGGCGTGAAACCAGAAACGGGCGCGGTCGCCTTCGCGGTATTTGTCGTCGCTGGACTGTTCCTGATGGCCCTTCAAGGCGCGCAGCCAGCCCTTGGCGGAACAGACCACCGTAATGGGCTCGCGCTCTACCTGGTTGGCGCGTTCCTCGACATGTTCGGCCAGCGCGGCCATCTCCGCCACTTCGGCGGCCTTGGCGACTTCGGTGCGCCGCTTCCCCAGCGCGGTCTTGAGGCCGAACTTGGCATCGACCTCTTTCAGCTCCTCGATCAGCTTTTCCGATTTGAGCTTTTCGGAACCCATCAACTTGGTGAGTTCCTTGCGCTCCTTGGTCAGCGCGTCGTGCTCGCCCCGGATTTCCATCTCTTCCAGCTTGCGCAAGGAACGCAGCCGCATATTCAGGATGGCCTCGGCCTGGACCTCGGTCAGCGAGAAGGCCTTCATCAGCTTGGGCTTGGGCTCATCCTCGGTGCGGATGATCTTGATCACCTTGTCCAGGTTCAAAAAGACGGCGAGATAGCCTTCCAGAACTTCCAGCCGAGCCCTGATCTTTTCCAGCCGGAACGTCGAACGCCGTTCCAGCACTTCGCGCCGGTGCGCCGCAAAGGCCGCCAGAACCTCCTTCAGGCTCATCACCTTGGGGACCAGGCCCTTGTCCAGCACCGTCATGTTCAGCGGCAGGCGCGCTTCCAGGTCGCTGGCGCGGAACAATTGCTCCATCAGGATTTCGGGCTCGACCGCACGGCTCTTGGGGGTGAGGACAATGCGGATATCCTCGGCGCTCTCGTCATGGATATCGTCGAGCAGCGGAAGCTTCTTCTGCTCCAACAGTTCGGCGATGCGCTCGATCAGCTTGGATTTCTGCACCTGATAGGGAATTTCCGTGACGACGATCTGCCAGGCGCCGCGCTGACCTTCTTCCTTCTCCCAGCGCGCCCGCACCCGGAAACTGCCGCGCCCGGTCTTATAGGCTTCGGCGATGGAGGCCTGCTCTTCGACCAGGATGCCGCCGGTGGGAAAATCCGGCCCTTTGACGAATTTCAGCAGGCTGCGGTCCTGGATGGCGGGATTTTCGATCAAAGCGATGGTGGCGGCGCAAAGCTCGCCCAGATTGTGCGGCGGAATGGAGGTCGCCATGCCCACCGCGATGCCGTTGGACCCGTTGGCCAGCAAATTGGGAAACGCCGCCGGCAGCACCACCGGCTCCTGGGTTTCGCCGTCATAGGTGGTGCGGAAATCCACCGCATTCTCGTCCAGCCCCTGCAACAGAGCGCTGGCGGCCTCGGTCAGGCGGCTTTCGGTGTAGCGCATGGCGGCGGCGTTATCGCCGTCGACATTGCCGAAATTGCCTTGCCCGTCGACCAGCGGATAACGCACGGAAAATTCCTGCGCCAGGCGCACCAAGGCGTCATAAATCGCCTGGTCGCCATGGGGATGGAACGAGCCCATGACATCGCCCACCACCTTGGCGGATTTCTTGAACGCCGCGTCCGGGTCCAGCCGCAAAAGCCGCATGCCGTACAGGATGCGGCGATGCACGGGCTTGAGCCCATCGCGCACATCCGGCAAGGCGCGCTGGGTGATGGTGGACAGGGCATAGGCGAGATAGCGCTCGGCCAGCGCCTTGCTCAGGGGTTCGGAGCGGATTTCGTCGGGAAGGGCAACCATGACCGGTCTCTATTCTGATTCGCGTATCGCCATCGTACCCGCTCCTCAGCCGGCCAGGCGTTCGGCAATCTCGTCCAGCTTGAGCCTGGCGGGCGGCATTTCCTTGCCATGCGGTTCCAGCACCCGGTCCAGCAGAAAATAACCGGTCAGCGCCAGCCCGGCGACCACTTGCTGGGCATTGGGCGCGCCGGCCCTTGGATCCACCAGGAATTTGGGAAGCTCGAACAGCCGGCTGGCGTAAATCCCCGCGCCATCGCGTGACACGGCGCGCCCGGTGCGGGGCGAAACATAGGTCAGGTCATA
>CADECX010000109.1 GCA_902825865.1 uncultured Alphaproteobacteria bacterium | reverse complement strand
TGGTGAAGGCCAAGGACGGCAAGGCCTACACCACCCTGGGATATGCGAATGGACCGGGCGCCACGACCGATATGCCGCGCGCGGACCCAGCGGTCGCCGATACGACAGCGCTCGACTATCGCCAGCAAGCGCTGGTTCCACTAGCGGGCGAGACGCATGGCGGGGAGGATGTGGCGGTTCGCGCATCCGGGCCAGGGGCACACCTGTTCAAGGGTACCATCGAGCAACACAGTATTTTTCACATCGTCTACGATGCCATGACGTTGAGATGACCATGATTGATAACCCATCAGCAGCGGTCATTGCCGACCGCAGATGAATCGACACTGGAAATGCCTACGCAAGGTTGAACAAACAGCGTCTAACAATTCTCAGTTTCCAAACCTGATAAATCGGTAATGTTCAATGCAAGGGCGAACGGAGAATCATGTGTCGAGCACCTCAGCAGAACAGTATCGGATCAAGGCGGAGGCGGCTGAAGCGATAGCGGCTGACCTACCAGAGGGTGACTTACGAAATGCTTGGCTTGGCATCGCCGATTCTTATCGAGAATTAGCAGAATCCAAAACCGTCTGCCCGACGAATTAGCCCCAAGTGGAATCCTCGAAAAGCACCATGTTGCGCGCCATTGTTGCTTCGCTTCTGATCACCTCGTCGGTCCCGGCTTTTGCCCAGGACGGCGAGAGCTATCCCGCCGCCTTTTTCCAGGAGAACCAGCCCGCCACCGCGCTAGACATGGTCCGGCTGATGCCGGGTTTCCGGCTGCAGGCCGGCGATTCCGGCATCCGCGGCTTTTCCGGCACGGTAGGCAATGTCCTGATCGACGGCCAGCTTCCCACCAGCAAGGAAGAAAGCGTCGAACAGGTGCTGGGGCGCATTTCCGCCAGCGCGGTGGAGCGTATCGAACTGATCCGCGGCGCCGCCGACATGCACGGGCATGCCATTCTGGCCAATGTCGTGCGCATCAAGACCGTGTCGCTGCGGGGCCGCGCGGAAGCCGAAGGCGCCATCAATCTCACCGGCTCCACCGCCCCCCGCCTGGCGCTGAACATCACCCGCCAGGGCATCGATTCAATCCTAGAGGTTTCGGCAAGCTATGGCCGCAGCATCTCCAACAATATGGGCTTCGGAACGCGCGGCCGCTTCCTGCCCGACGGCACGCCGACCCGATTGTCGACCTACCACTTTCCCAGCCTGACCAATTTCGCCGAATTCAGCACCGCCTACCGCCAGTCCTTGTGGGACGGCGATCTCAGCCTGGGCGTGGTGCTGAAGCAGCAGCGCAACTATTCCGACGTCAGGGAATACATCACCTTTCCCGCCGCCTCGCACCAGAGCGGGCTGGAAAGCGACCGCTCCCGCAATGGCGAAGCGCGGCTGGAATATGCCCGCCCGCTGGGCCTGTGGGGCCAGGTGCAGGTCTTCGCCGTCCATCGCCAGGAAGAGCAGGACGAGATCAGCCAGACCACCACCATTCTCGGCACCGACCGGTCGCGCAGCCGGTTCAACCAGCGTGAAGATGTGGGCCGGCTGGCCTGGCAGCTGCAGGATGGCGACCTGAAGCTGGATGCGGGCGTCGAAGGTACCATCAATGTGCTGAGCAGCCGCAGCACCCTGACGATCAACAACGCGCCCGTCGTCCTGCCCGCCGCCAACCTGCGGGTGCAGGAACACCGTGCCGAACTCTTCGGCACCGCCACCCAGCGCTTCAGCCCCGTGCTGTTGTCGGAACTGGGCCTGCGCTACGAAACCTCCACCTTGAAACAGAGCGGCGACAGCAGCCTGACCAAGGACCTGTCATTCTGGAAGCCGCGCTGGCTGACGACCTGGAATCCCGCCCCACGCCATGAATTGCGCCTGCTGCTGGAACGCCAGGTGGGCCAGCTGAATTTCCGCAACTTCGCCGCCTCGACCTCGCTGAATACCAATGTCGTCAATGCCGGCAACAGGAATTTGGAGCCGGACAATAGCTGGATCGTCGCCCTGACCTGGGAACGGCATTTCTGGGGCCGAGGCTCAATGGTGCTGGAAGCCCGCCAGGAACATGTTTCTAATGTCGTAGACCATGTGCCGGTCTTTGCCGGGGGACGGGTGTTCGATGCGGTGGGCAACATCGGCAGCGGCCGCCGCGATATCCTGGAGGTTAACCTGATCCTGCCGCTGGATGAAGTGGGGCTGGACGGCGTCACTTTTACTGGTAACGGCACCTTCACTAACAGTCGGGTGCGCGATCCGGCAACGGGACAGATTCGCCGCATCTCAATCGACCAGCAGGCCAACATGCGCTTTGAAGCGACCTATGACCGGCCCGAAGAGAATCTGCGCTACGGACTTCTCTTGCACGATCATTTTGCCACGTCGGAAATCGGGTACCGCATCGACGAGATCATTTCGGAATACCATGTCTACAAGCTGGGAGCCTTTATCGAGTACAAGCCGGCGCCGACCTGGACCCTGCGCGTCTTCGCCAATGACATGGTCCCAACCCACTATCAGCGAGACCGGCTGATGTATGCCGGGCTCCGGGGCGCCGCACCGCTGAGCCTGATCGAGCGCCGCAGCCTGACCACGGGGGCCCAGTTCGGAATCCGCATCCAGCATGAATTCCTGTAATCTTGAAATATTGAGGTACTACCACGGCGGCATATGTTGAGTATCGCCGGTTAGTCGGATTTTTCATCTGTTAGCAATGGCACCCTAAGGCGAACCAAGCCTTGGTATAGCCGTTTATTTCCATGGCGTTCATCGGGCTGCCATGACCAATGAACAGAACGGGATTGGTCATCACCATCACCCTTATGTTTGCGGGGCATCACACGCTTGCGGCTTGGCTGGCTTGGTACCGGACCAGCGTTCTGAGCACTGGTCCGGCAATCTAGCCTTATCCTCTCCTATTGATAGGAAGAATATTTCCGAAGCTCCGCTTCGGGGTCCACAACCGTCGCGACATGCAGGATCTCAAAGCCTTTATCGGGAACGAAGACTGGGATCGTTTCCCCACGCCGCAGCCCCAGTAGGGCCACACCGATTTCAGACAGCAGCGAAATCTGGGTAGATGGGTCGTTGAAGTCGTGCGGGTAGACGAGCTCCCGAACCGGGCTAAAAGGCCCCCAATTCAACTGGTAGCGCACCAGACTGCCAGGCTTGACCACATGCTTGGGTAAGGGGTCGCATATGACGGCGCGGCGCATTTCGGAATCGAGAAATGGCGCAGTTTTCTGCCGCTGGTTATAGGCGGCGGCCAGAACGCGCTTGATCTGCTTGTGGTCAATTGGGGTGACGAAGACAGGCGGATAGTCATGCATGGCATATCCTCACGTTGCTCCTGCCATTCCTGCAGGATTACCTAAACCGAAATAAATCCAAGGTTTGGGGAGCCGGGCGCCGTGATAACGGCGACCGGGCTAGGAGCCTGCGTGGATACGGCTCGCTCTGAGGCTATTGCGGGCAAAATACGCCGTCATGGATATTACATATGCCTGAAAACCGGAATTTCAAGGCGTGAGGGGTAAATTGGACACTTCTTTCAATCAAACGCCGAGGAGGTTGATTGAGTAACCCCTAATCGAGATGTCCGCTATTGGCGCAAAGCGGACATTAGGATCAATGCGCCAAGCCGTCATGACAGTGTTCATTCCTGCTCAAATCTGGCCCCGTTAATTCGGGGTGGCGCGGCCTGGCGCACAGCCTTATCGTGGTTAACCAATGAGCGCGATTTTCTTTGTCCGCGTGGCGGAGGAGAATTAACTTGCGATAATGCTTTCACGTGCTGGCAAGGTGCGAAAACCGTCCAGCGCTGCGGTTCGCTGGGGCGTATTTTCCGCATTAGTCGCATGGGCTCTTATCACTTGGGATAAACCCGAACGCGTCTTAGTGCCCGCCATAATTGGCGCCATCATTGTCCTAGTTTGCTTCTTTCTAGAACGACATAAACCCGAGCCGTGAAAGCCCTCTGCGGCTGCAAGAACTCCTACTGCAGATCGCACCAGGCCCAAACTAGCACTTCCGCAGTACTGATCACTCAGGGTAGCCGCCAGGCCTAGAACTTCACCTTGTGATCAGCGGATTTCGACAATCTGGTTGAAGAACTATCGCAGCAGGACTAAATTTCTTGCGGGCGATTCATGAGAACAACAACAACGGAACGAAATCGGGAAATCTTTGCCGGCTTCAAAGCTGGCATGACGGTGAGCCAACTTGCCGAGCTTTACGGTCTAGCCCCCGCCACCATTGGAGGGGTTATTAGCACTGAAAGGCTCAAGTTCGAGGTTAGTGTTGAAGAGTTTTATAGTGGTTTCCGGCGGTCGCCAGCCCGACAATCGTAGCAGTGCCGCGTAACGACGACGTCTAGCGAAACAGCCCGGAATGTCTGCTATTGGCGCAAAGCGGACATTGGGCGACCGAGAGCCATTGTCGCCACGCCATACCAGGAAGAAAGAGCGCACCTGTTACGGTGCGCTCCCTTTATATAGTGCCAATGTCGCGTGAAACGATGCAGATTGAGTTTCACACGAACCCGTCTGCCAAGGATAACGCTTCCTTGTGCTCGGGCTGACTATTCCTCAGCCTTAAAGGGGAACAGGACGAGCGCACCATCGACCGGAAGCGCGGAAAGCTTGATGGAAATTCCGCCTTTCGCAACGTTCCACGCCGCTCCAATACGCGTGTAGTGGTTCTTGCCCCCAGTTTCTCGTGAAACGAAAACATCGAATTGCGGTTTTTGGCCCTTAGCCATGACTAGTCTCTTTCTCCCGCTGGGAATTGAAGTGCGGGTCGTCGGGGGCGAGGTTCGGGAGAAGTGCCCACCGGCAGGGCGTCGTGACAAACCTCGTTGCCCGACGACCCGCACTCCATTCTCTCATCAGTATAGCACATCGCGGTCGCCAAGATTCGCGCTTGGAAATGCATGGTACAATGGAGGCTGAAGTTCTTTAGGAGGTTCGAATGTTCATTGATTTCGACGAGCTCAAGGGGAAAACCTCCTTTGGCGACGTAGTTAGATTGCTCGGGCTCACGCTTAAGCACGCGGGTAACCAGTGGCGCGGTCCCTGTCCCACCTGCAAGTCAGGCGGCGATAGGGCTCTTGTAGTCACGGAAGGAAAAGGGTTCTTCTGCTTCGCAGATAAGAAAGGCGGTGACCAAATTGCGCTAGCTGGTCACATACTTGGGGTGTCGGTGAAGGATGCAGCAACGCATTTGGCGCAGGCCGCAGGAGTAGTACCGAGCACCATGCCGGTCACCGTGCCAACAGTTCCCCAGAGCGTAAAGGGTCAGGAGACGCAGAAGCTCCAACCCCTTGCGTATCTGGAGTACGAGCATCCAGCTATTGACGCCATTGGGTTTTCGCCAGAGATCGTCAACCAGGTAGGTATCGGCTACGCACCGAAAGGAATAATGCGTGGCACGATTGCGGTCCCCATTAGGGACGAGCAGGGAACTTTGCTCGGATATCTCGGCATTA
>CADECX010000108.1 GCA_902825865.1 uncultured Alphaproteobacteria bacterium | reverse complement strand
TTCTCGGCGGCGTCCTTCCAGGAAACCACGCGCGTCCTCACCGACGCCGCGGTCAATGGCAAGGTCGATATGCTGGAAGGCCTGAAGGAGAATGTCATCGTCGGCCGCCTGATCCCGGCGGGTACTGGCGGCGCCATCGCCCGCCTGCGCCATATCGCAACCGAACGCGACAAGGCGATCCAGGCGGAACAGGCGGCGCAGCAGCCGGTTGCTCAGCTCGAAGCGCCTCCGGCCGCCGAATAGGCAGCTCGGAATGGAAAGAATCGGGGCCGCTGGCAACAGCGGCCCTTTTTCTCTTCCGGGTTCCTTCCCACATCCAACGGGTAAAATGGGAGGCACGGTCCAAGCGCCCGCGCTAAGGTCTGCCCATGAAACTGCCCGAGCCGATGTCCTGGAACCGCGCCGAAGCCCGCAAGGGCAAGTTCGACGGCAAGTTCATTCTGGGCGTGATGACCACCGGAATCTATTGCCTGCCGTCCTGCGCCGCGCGGCCGCCCAAGCCGCAAAATATCCGTCTCTTCACCACCGAAAGCGAAGCCAAGGCGGCGGGCTTGCGCGCCTGCAAGCGTTGCCGTCCCGATCTTTATTACAAGGGCGAGGATGAGAATGTCGCTTTGTTCGGCGGGCTGGCGGCGCGGGTTGGCGGCCGCCCCGAAGATTTTTCCGACGCAAGCGCCCTGGCCAAGGAAGCCGGTGTCAGCCTGACCAAGTTGGGCGATCTGTTCCGCGATCACGCCCATTTGGCCCCGGCGTCCTGGCTGAGACGGGTGCGGGTAAAGCAGGCGGCCCAGGAGCTTCTGTCATCGCGCGACAAGGTGACTGAGATCGGATTCGGCGCCGGCTTTGAATCGGAATCGGTGTTTCACCGCCAATTCCTTAGCCAGATGCGGATGACCCCGGGCGCCTATCGCGCCTTGGATGGTGCGCAGATCTTCATGCTGCAACTGCCGCACCTGTACCGGGTGAAGGAAATCCTGGCCTATCACGCCCGCGATCCCTTGAGTCTCACCGAGAAGAGCGAAGGCAACCGCATCTGGAAGGCGCTGCACACCGATGATGGTCCGGCGGTGGTCGAAATCAGCATCGAGCCGGGCCAGGCCTGGGTCAAGGTGCATGCCGAGGTGAAATTGGGCGCGGCCAGCATGGCCGCTCTGCATGCCGCGGCGATCAAGATTCTGGCCCTTACCAACGAGGTAAGTCAGTTCGAGACACGCCATGCCGATTTTGTGAAAAACCGGCGGGGTTTGCGCATGCCCTTGCTGCCCACGGGTTTCGACGCCTTGTGCTGGGGCATTATCGGCCAGCAGATCAATGTCAAATTCGCATCCTCCCTGCGGCGGGACATGGTGGAACTGGCGGGCGACAGGATAGGCGATATGCGCGCCCATCCCACGGCGCAGCAGGCCGCCAATATCGACATTTCCGCTCTGACGGCTCGGCGCTATTCCCGTTCCAAGGCGCGCTACCTGATCGATGCCGCGCAAGCGGTGGCGGAGCGCAAGCTGGATATCGAAAACATAAGCGAAGGTTCTGCCATCGCCGCCGAAAAAGCGCTCACCGCCCAACGCGGCATCGGCACCTGGACGGCGCGTTATGTGTTGATGCGCAGCGGATTCGCCGATGCCGCCCCGGTGGGCGACAGCGCGCTGGCCACAGCCCTGCAACGGCTGCACCAGCTGCCGGAGCGGCCCGACGCCGAGCAGACCGCGCGGCTGATGAGCCGTTTCGCGCCGCACCGCAGCCTCGCCACCATGCATTTGTGGACCTATTTGAAGGAAGCCGCCTGAAGGAGGGCCGCCCAATGGCAAACATGACGAAGAAATATTGGAGCCTGATCGATTCCCCGTTCCAGAAATTCGCCGCTTGGGTGGATGAGGAAGGGCGGCTGCTCAGGTTCAATCTGCGCGCTGCCGGCGCGGCCAAAGTCGATCCGGAAGCGGTGAACAATTCCCGCATGCTGGCCGATGTTCAGCGCCAGGTGACGCAGTATGCCAACGGCAAACGCCGGGATTTCGATTTCGAACTGATGGCGGAAGGGCCGGAGTTCGACAAGAAGGTCTGGAAGGCGCTGCTGGATATCCCCTTCGGTACCACCACCAGCTACGGTGTTGTTGCCAAGCGCATCGGCTATCCCACGGCGGCTCGGGCGGTCGGCAAAGCCAACGGCGCCAATCCGATTTCCCTGATTGTGCCCTGTCACCGGGTGATCGGCGCCGATGGCTCACTTACCGGCTACGGCGGCGGCTTGCCGCTCAAGCGCAAGCTGCTGGAGCATGAAGCCAGGGTTTGCGGGACGCGATTGGACCTTTTTGGTTGAACCCCCTCCGGTTTCAGCTTCCGCTCGGCTGCTCAGGCTCTCGCCTTCGCACATGCCTCGCTCGCTGAAACCACCTCCCCCTTTCCATGCTTCGCATGAAGGGGGGTGAGCAGGGCGACCAGCCCTGCTCACGGCCTGTGCCGGGTTACTCATCAGTGGCGTAGCGCAAGGCCAACCGGATATTCCGGCCCGGCATCACCACCAGGTCCTTGTTGAGCGAGGCCGCGTTCCGCACCACCTCATCCGCAAGATTGCGGGCAATCAGCGCAATCTCGATTTTGCTGTTTTCGGGGAAGGGGCGCCAGGAAATCTGCGCGTCGACCGAAACATAACCGGGCGTGGAGGTATCGAATTGGCCCGGATTGTTTTGGGCGCCGACCTGGATGACCTGGAATCCGGCATCGAAGGCCTCGCTTTGCCATTCCAGCCCGCCACCCGCACGCCATGGCGGAATGCGCGGCACATTGACCCCGCCGGAGAGTGTGGCGCGCACATAGTCGGCCAATGCCGTCACCTGCAGGACGCCGCCTTGGACGTGCCAAAGATCGTAAACCGCCTTGCCCTCCAGGCCCCGGAAATTGGCGCTTTGCTGGACATAGTTCAGTTCGCGCAACTCATCGGCAGAACCGAAGGCGCACGCGCCCGCATCGTCGCAATTTCGGCCCGTCAGCGCGCCATACACATAATTGTCGAAAGAGGTGGTGTAGATGCTGCCGTCGAAGGTGAATTCGGGGAAGCGCAGGCGCACGGTTCCTTCCAGCGAATTGGCGCGTTCCATTTTCAGATTGGGATCGCCGGTCTCGAAGGCCTGCGGCCCGTCATGCGGACCGCGCGAGAAAAGTTCGGTCTGGCCCGGAGCGCGGGCGGTGCTTGAACCGGTCAGGCCGAGTTTGATTTCGTCGGTCAAAGCGTAAAGCCCTCCGATCGCCGCGCTGAGGGGCGCAAAGCCGCGTGTCGTACGGATTCCCTTGAAGGGCGTGCCATCGACTTGAACGGCTTCCACCCGGCCGCTGGCCTGCAAATGCAGCCTCTGGCCGACCGGCATTTCCGTAAACAGGAAGCCGGCGTAATTTTGGGTGAGAGTCGGCAGCAGGTAATCCGCGGCATCGCCCAGGGCCTGGAACTGGCGGTTCTGTATTTCCAAACCGACCGCCGAGCTGGTCAGCGGCCCGATGGCGCCCAGAAGCAATTCCGCGCGGCCATCGAATTCCTTGTTCTTGAAGATGGAATTCTGGAGACCGGTGGCGGGGTCTATTTCGCTATGGGAATAATTGCCGTAGGAGCCGTCGATAGTCAGCGTCCGGAACAGCTCATCGCCGAGGTTCAGGGATGAGCCGGTCATCAGCTTGGTCTGACGCATGTTGATGAAAGTATCGTCGCTGGGGATGCCGTATTTGGCGTCATAATGCACCAGCGCCGCGCCGACGCGGCTGTCGCTGTCCTTGCCGAAAAAGTAGGAGCTTCCCAGCGAGAAACCGTCACCCCGGAAAAAGGAATTGGCCTGAGGGCCAAGTGGCGTGTCGTAATTGTCGGTGTGGCGGTAAAAGCCATCGGCGTGAAAGACGAAGTTGCCGATCGGAAGATCGCCCAGCACCGCGCCCTGACCCGCGTCGGAAACCGAGTCATAAGCAGCCTGAGCTTCTCCCGACGGCTTGTCCGGCAAGGTCAACGGAATGCGGTTGTTGATGGCATTGACCACACCGCCGATGGCTTGGCTGCCATAACGCAAGGTGCCGGCGCCCCGCACCACTTCGATGCTTCGGGTCGAGATCGGATCGATCGGCACGCCATGGTCGGGACCAATATCGGACGCATCCGAACTGCTGGTGCCGTTTTCCAGGATGCGTACCCGGTTGGCATCCATGCCGCGAATGATGGGACGGCTGGCACCTGCCGCGAAACCGGTGCCGGAAACACCGGGAATGTTGGACAGAGCATCGGCAAGACTGGAACCGCCTTGGTGCAGGATTTGGTCGGCATCCACCTGGGTGGGGATGGTGGCAAGATTGATTCCGGCGAGAGGCGTCGCCGTCACCACGATGCTTTCCACACCGGGCGCGTGCGCCTGGCTCCAGGCGGCGGTTGAAGTGGAAAGAAGAACTACGGTGGTACTGAGAAGAATGGAACGAAACATGACGGACTCCGAATGGGGGAATGCACGCGAATTGGCGTGCAGGGGGCGCAAAAGCGCCGCGCGCGAATACAATCGGAACTAGCGGCGCGGTGGCGCGCGGCTCTGCCAGGCAAAAGCGGTGGCGGAGCTGTGGGGCGGAGCCCTAAGGATGGCGAAGGTCGCCGCGGTGAAACTCAGGCTGACGGCAAGGGCGACAACCGAAGGGGTAAAGAAGCTGCCGGCATGGACCATTTCCTGGCAAAGCCGGCATTGGTCGAGCGGATCTTGGCTCTTGATCGGCGCCGGGCCGGTGTCGCCAAGGGCAACGGCCTTGACGGCGGCGGGCGCAAAACTGGGATGGACATGGGTCTGGATCGCCAGGCTTTGCAGAAGGAAAGCCAACAGGACGAGGGCCGTCACCCACGTGCGGGGCGGGGATGACCTCGAAATGACCTGTTCCAGGCGCGTCATAAACCGCTTTCCAAGGGGTGGCAGCCTTAACGACTAAGGGATTTGGCCGCCCACCGCAATCTGAGCCGTTGTTTTCATTGTAAACTTTTGATCTGCCCGGTACCAGGACTCAAGGCGCGAAAATCGTGGATTTTGGCCGCTTGACCCCCCAGACCCCTGTGGGTATAAGCCGCCACCTTCCAGGGCAGGCCGTCTGCGGAAAAAACCGCAAAAACGCTGTTGGGAAGCCAGTTTAAAGAGCTCAGACGCGCGACTCAGACGGCTTTTGCCATCTCAGTCCTCCGCAAGTTCGGACCGGGGATTTTTCCTCAGGCCGGTTTTTGGTTTTCGTTCATCCGTGCGGCCGCGCGGACGACAAAAAGGAAGTGGGAATGCCGACAGTCAATCAGCTCATTCGCAAGCCGCGCGGCTTCAAGCCGAAGCGCAACAAGGTTCCGGCCCTGCAGCAGTGCCCGCAAAAGCGCGCCGTCTGCACCCGCGTCTACACCACGACGCCGAAGAAGCCGAACTCCGCGCTGCGCAAGGTCGCCAAGGTGCGCCTGACCAACGGCTTCGAAGCGCTGACCTATATTCCCGGCGAAGGCCACAATCTTCAGGAGCACAGCGTGGTCCTGATCCGCGGCGGCCGCGT
>CADECX010000107.1 GCA_902825865.1 uncultured Alphaproteobacteria bacterium | reverse complement strand
GCGCTTCTCGATGCCTTGTTTGGCGAAAGGGGGCGGCGCGCTGGGGTAAGGTTGGGTTGGCGCATAAAATTCGCCGGGCACATTGCCCTTGGGAACGCGCTTTTCCGGGATCGGCCAGACCGGCTTGCCGGTGGCGCGATCCAGCACATAGACCCAGCCTTGCTTGGTGGGCTGGGCGATCGCCTTGATGATCTTGCCATTGTGCGGGATGTCGCAAATCACCCCGGCACAGGACATGTCGCGGTCCCAGATGCCGTGATGGATCAGCTGATAGTGCCACTTGCGCACACCGGTCTCGATATCCAGCGCCACCAGGCTTTCGGCAAACAGGTGATTGCCCGTGCGGCTGACACCCAGCAAATCGGTTTGCGGGGACTCGATGCCGACATAGACCAGACCCAGTTCGGGATCGGCCGACATCGGACACCAGGCTCCCATATTGCCGCTGGATTCGGCCTGGCCTGGCGTGGTCCAGGTTTCGTAGCCGAATTCGCCCTTGCGCGGGATGGTGTGGAAGATCCATTTGCGCTTGCCGGTTTTGACATCGAAGCCGCGCACATAACCCTTGGAGGCAAGGGTGGGCGCCGCGCCCACCACCACCGTATCGCGCACCACGAATGGCGGGGCATGCAGGCCGATCACGCCCCTGACCAGATCCATGTCCTGATCGTTGTTCAGGCGCAGATCCACCTTGCCGTTCTCGCCGAAATTGGGATCGGCGAGGCCCGTCTTGGCATCCAGCGAGAACATGTTGTAGCCGCGGGTGACATAGATGATGCGTTCGTTGGTGCCGTCGGTCCAATAGCCGACACCGAGACCGGGGCCGCCGCGCGAGCCGACGCGTTCGCCTTCGTCATGGGTGTGCATCCACAGAATCTCGCCGGTGCCCGCATCCAGGCAGACGACATCGCGGCGGAAGCCGGCGGTGACATAGATGCGGCCCTTCGCCACCAGCGGGGTGGACTGATAGTCCGCGTCCAGGCGCGGCCCGAAGGAGTTGGTGCTGAATTTCCAGGCCAATTCCAAGTTGTTGAAATTGGAGGCATTGATCTGGTCCAGCGGCGCATAGCGCGTGGCGGAAATATCGTTGGCGTAGCTCAGCCAGTTGGTGTCGCTCGGCGCGGCGTTCTGGGCACGCGCATCCTGAATCCAGGCATTTTGGCCCAGCAAGGCAAAAGCCGACGAACCGGCCAGCATCATTCTGCGATTGATCGAAAGCATCTTGTGGCGCGTCCCCCGGGGCTTTGCTGCGAACCTAAGTTGCGGGCAGGCGAACGGCAAGTTGGCTTTACACTTTGATACCTTTGTGCGCTGCGGCGCGGCAGATTTGGTGCCGTTTTTTGGCCGCAATTGACGCTTTTCCGGCCTGCGACAGAGTGGCATTGGGCAGCGAGATGCATGCGCCCGGCCGCTGACGCTTGTCGAATTTGCTTGCGGCCATGTCTTGAAATTCCGTCATGCCGGTAAAGATCAGTGCACGGATAATTCGCGCCGTCCCCGCATGGCCGCCTGGGAAAAACGCGCTCTGACATGACAGCTGATATTTTAGAGGCCATATCGGGAAATGCAGCCAAAAATACTTTGACATTGGTGTGACGCGCTTGTAGCCACACCCCGCTTTTGGCGCAGCCGCCGGTTGATTCGTATGGGGCTGCCGATCCAAGCACGGCATTTTCACCTTTTGATTTCCAAATTTTTCAGGGGGCTGGGCGGCTGAACCCTTGAGCGTGCAAGACAGGAATTTTTGATGAGTGAAGACGTAAGCAACAGGAATTTGATGCTGGCGGTGATGGCCGGCCTCAAGTCCGGAAAGCTGGAGGCGCTGTTCGACGCGATCCGCGCCGATGTGGCGTGGAAAGTCATGGCGCCGCGCGAATTTTTCCGCTTCGGCGGCAGCTATGAAGGCGTGGCGGGCGTGAAGGAATTCACCGCCCTGCTGTTTTCCGATTATCACCTGGCGCGCCTCACCCCCCGCAGCGTCACTGCCAAAGGTGAAGAAGTGTGGGGCATGTTCGATGCCGAGGCGCTGCATCGGCCCAGCGGCCGCTATGTCCGGTTCGACATCTCGCTCCATTGGCGGATGAAGGACGGCCAGATCGCCGAGCAGCAATGCTTCTTCGACACCGCCAGCGTGCTGATGCAGCAGGGCGTGTTGGCGACGGAAGCCGCGTAACCCCAAACTTTATTTAAACAGGCTCAAGTCGATGGCGTCCGCCATGGCCTTGTAGCCCGCGTCGTTGGGATGAAGCTTGTCGCGGATATTATACTCCGCACGGAAGGCGAGCGGATTGGCCGGATCGGCGGTGGCGGCGGCGAAGTCCACCACCGCATCGAATGCGCCGCCGTTCTTGATCCAGTTGTTCAAGCCGGTGCGCACCTCTTCGCCCGCCGGTGAGGCATAGCCGGCGCCCTGATAGGGCGTGAGTGTGGCGCCGATCACCTTGATGCCGTGATCATGGGCGCGCTGGATGATTTGCTTCTGAGCGGCGATCAGCGCCTCCAGGCTGACGGGATCCTGCACGCCGGTGGCTATGAAACCGCGGCCGATGTCATTGATGCCTTCCAGCAGAATGATGGCTTTTACCCCCGGCACGCTCAGCACGTCGCGGTCCAGCCGCGCCAGGGCATTGGGGCCCGTGCCGTAACGCAGCAGCTTGTTGCCGCCGATGCCGACATTGACCACCGCCCATTTGCCGTTGGCCGCCAACCGTTCCGCCAGCCGGTCGGGGTAGCTGCGGAAGGCATTGCTGGTGGAGGTCGCGCCGTCGGTGATGGAATCGCCGAGGCACACGATCACGCCGGTGGCGGTGGTGGCGTCGACATCCACTTCGCTGACTAGGGCGGTGAGGCGCGCCAGCTGCTGCGCGGGAAGCTGAGGCGCCGCGGTCTGATCGCCGGCCGCCATATAATGCAGCAAGGTATGGCCCGTGCGTGCCGCGGGGCCCGGCAGGTAGGTGGAGATCACCAGCCGGTCGAGCGCTTTGACGGGAAGATCGATGGGATCGGTCAGCAGCGGCGCGCCCGCCGGAATCGTGATGGCGCGGCGTCCTTCGAAACTCACGGTCCGGTCGCTGCCCGGCACGACACCGCCATCGGGTCCGGCCAATCCCACATGCACCGCGCCCAAATTCAGGACATCGCTGCCGCCTTCATTGGAGAAGCGCAGGCGGATGCGTTTGCCGGCGGCCGAGACCCGCACCAATTGGCGGAGGGTGACATTGGCGGGATCGCTGCCCAGCGCCACAACCGGAACATTGCCCGGATTTTCCACCAGGGGAGGCTGGGGCACGGCTGCCTCGGGAGGGGCCGCCAACGGTACGATCACGGGGGCGGGGTTGGGGACGGCGACGGGCATCGCCATGCCGGGGGGCGGGGGCACCACGGCAAAGCCCCAGGCCCCGATCCAATTCTCTTTCTTGGCGGGCTGGGCGGATGCCGGGACCGCCAGAATCAGGGCGGCCGCCCAAACAAAGGACGCCGCAAAATGACGAATTCTCATGTCCCACTCCCCGTTTATATGGCTTTGAGGCGACTTTCCCTTGGCCTTTGGGGGCGTGCAAGCCGCTTTCCAGCGGTCCGGAGAGGGTTAAATGCACCGCCTACGGACCAAAAATGCCCGAGAATCGAAAAAAGTCTGGTTTTTCAGATGCTTCCCGTTGACGGGCAGGAACTTGTCGTGACAGTTTATCCCCAGCCGTCGGGGTGAACCCGGCGTCGTGTCCCTCAAAGGGGCTGGGGATGATCAAGTCAGAACTGGTTGCGCGACTTACCGCTCGTTATCCGCACCTGTATCACCGCGATGTCGAACGCATCGTGACGACGGTGTTGGACTCTATCAGCAAGGCGCTTGCCGACGGCCATCGCGTTGAACTGCGCGGCTTCGGCGCGTTCAGCGTCAAGGTGCGTCCCAGCCGCATGGGCCGCAATCCGCGCACCGGCGAGCCGGTTTCCGTCGGCCAAAAGCGCGCGCCTTTCTTTCGCACCGGCAAGGAATTGCGCGAGCGGTTGAATGGTGGCAAATCGGAACCGTGAATCCGGCTCCGTCCTCCAATCCCGTCTTTGTCGCTCTCGATACCACCGATCCCGATTATGCCCGTGAACTCGCGGAGCGGGTGCGTGTCCATGTCGGCGGATTGAAGCTGGGGCTGGAATTCTTCAGCGCCCATGGTCCGGACGGCGTTCGGCCCTTTATCGAGTTGGGCCTGCCGGTTTTCCTGGATCTGAAATATCACGACATTCCTAACACCGTGGCGGGCGCCTGCCGCGCCGCCGCGAGTCTGGGCGTGTCGATCCTGAATGTTCACGCCCAAGGCGGCGCGGCCATGATGCGCGCGGCGGTTGAAGCGGCCAAAAGTGTTTCGCCCGCCACCCAGGTGATCGCGGTGACCATGCTGACCAGCCTGGGCGACGAGGACTTGCTGTCCCTGGGCCTTGCGCCGCCGGTGGGCGATCAGGTTCTGCGTCTGGCAAGTCTGGCGCGGCAAAGCGGTCTGGACGGCGTGGTCTGTTCGGCACACGAGATCGCGCGCCTGCGCAAGGAATTGGGGCCGGACTTTCTGCTGGTGGTGCCGGGCATCCGGCCCGCGGGCGCGGCCCTGGGCGACCAGCGCCGGGTGATGGGGCCAGCCGAGGCGCGGGATGCGGGGGCCAGTATCCTGGTGATCGGGCGGCCCATTACCGGCGCCGCGGACCCCGCTTTGGCGGCGCGCGACATTGCCCAAAGTCTCGGCATATCCGCTATTTAGGCAGATTCCCGGCGTTTGCTTGATTTCCGCTGAGCCCGGGGCCATACAGCCCAGCCCATGCCCACTTCCTCAACATCCGTTGCGGTGAAAATCTGCGGCCTTACCAGCTCCGGCGCCATCCAGGCGGCGGTGGAAGCCGGCGCTGCCTATGGCGGGCTGGTGTTCCATCCCAATTCGCCGCGCCATGTGGATTTGGATCAGGCCCGCGCCCTGGCCGATCAAATGCGCGGCAGGCTCAAGATCGTGGCCCTGATCGCCGATAGGGATGATGCGGGGATCGAGACTTTGGTGAAAACGGTCCGGCCCGATTTCCTGCAGTTGCATGGCGGGGAAAGCGCGCGGCGCACCGCCTATATCCGCGGCAAGTTCGACGTGCCGGTGATCAAGGCGTTGCCGATTGCCGAGCCTTCCGATCTGGCCGCGGCGGCGGAATATGACAATGCCGCCGACATGCTGATGTTCGACGCCAAGCCGCCAAAAGACGCCATGCGCGGCGGCGGCCATGGCGCGGCCTTTGACTGGAAGATTTTGCAAGGCCGCAGTTTCACCAAGCCCTGGTTCCTGGCGGGCGGCTTGACCCCGGAAAATGTCGCGCGCGCGATTTCCTTGTCGGGCGCGGAATTGGTGGATGTATCGTCCGGCGTGGAAAGCGCGCCGGGTGTGAAGGACGCCGCGCGCATTCGGGCTTTTCTCAACGCCACCAAGTTTCCGGTACAGGCATGAACCAGATTCCCAATTCCCTGCGCAGCGGTCCCGACGCATCCGGCCATTTCGGCGCCTATGGCGGCCGCTTTGTCGCCGAAACCCTGATGCCGCTGATCCTGTC
>CADECX010000106.1 GCA_902825865.1 uncultured Alphaproteobacteria bacterium | reverse complement strand
TGTCGTACTGCTAGGCTAACCACCTGTCATTGTCAGCGCTGATGTCCGCTTTGGGCCAAAAGCGGACATTCATCCTGGCGATGCAAACGAGGTTCTGAGACGGGCTGCAGCTACTTTGTGATCTAATTCAGCTTTATGAAAGCTAGTCCACTGCCCGCCGGCATTTTGGAGGAGACCTGGCACTCACCTGACATTTGGAGATCGACCTGACAGAGCCCAATCTCAGTACCACTCACTCAGGTGGTCCCGCTGGAAGGTTTGCGACTTGCGACATGAACCTGACCTAAAAACCTGACGCCTCGTCTGGGCGGCGGACAAATTCAGTGGCCGACTCCAGCGGTTCTACATATTGTGATGTGTATGGAAATGAGGCCTACTGCTCAGCATGAAATCGTCCAAGATACTGATGGGCCTGGGGCTTGCCGGCACTTGTGTCGCGGCTGCGCTGGCAGCTGAGCCGGCCCAGCAGGCGTTGCAGAAACCCGAATGGGCTTACGCGGTCCCGACGTCGCCGCCGACGCCGGCGCCCCCCCGGGATCAGACGTTGCACAGTCTGCCGGGGACGGACCGGAAGTTCACCTGGGACCAGGTCCAGGGCCGACGCCCGCCGGGCTTCACCGGACAGGTCGGTCCAGCCGACTGGTTCCCGAACGAACACCCACCCATGCCGGACATAGTCGCCTATGGCGACCCGGCGCGCGGCATCCTCCCGTGCGCCCTGTGCCACTACCCGAGCGGCAAGGGCCGTTCGGAGAACGCTTCGGTGGCCGGCCTCCCTAAGGAGTACATGGTCCAGACGATGCGTGACATGCGCGACGGTCTCCGGGTCAGCGCCGAGCCTCGCAAGGCCAACGCCGGCCTGATGGTGCGCTTCGCTAAGGCCATGACCGATGCAGAGATGGAAGCTTCGGCGGGATACTACGCCTCCATTCCCTGGACCCCTCACGTGAAGGTGGTCGAGTCCCGGACGGGCCCCAAGGTCCGCAACCTAGGCGGCCTGCTGTTGCCGCACGAGGGCGCGCAGGCAGGTGTCGAGCCCCTGGGCAAACGCATCCTCGAGGTAACTGAGGACGGCGAGCGCACCGAGCTTCGGGATCCGCATTCCCCGTTCATCGCCTATGTGCCAATCGGCACACTGGCGAAGGGCAAGGCGCTGGTCACCACGGGCGGTCGCGGCCGCACCGTCGCCTGCGGCGCCTGCCACGGCGAGGACCTCAACGGGATTGGGCCCATCCCGGGCATAGCCGGGCGCTCGCCCAGCTACATCGCACGCCAGTTGAACGACCTGCGTCAGGGGACCCGCCGCGGACCGTGGGCTCCGCTGATGACCGGCGTCGTACAGAATCTTACCGACGAGGACATCCTCAACATCTCCGCCTATGTAGCGGCCCAGCCGCCGGCGCCGACGGGAGGGACCAACGCCCCTCGGCGTTGAGCCCGGGGGCCAGCAGCAAACCGCGTCGGCCGACTGAGGTATTAGACTTCGCGATCGAGGGAGCGTCGAATGCCGGAATCCTTCTGGCCCACGCGGCCCGATTAATCGCAGCGTGTTTCTTCTGTCCGGGCCGGGGCGTGAAGCCCGAACAATTGGGAACGCTCCCGGCGGTGTCGCTTAATGATCGCTTCACCGCCGTGATGGGCCTGGCTTGCGGCAAACAGCTTATCGGACCGCGCCGTACTCGTCGCTGCGGCTAGTTTAAGAATGTCCGCTTTGGGTCGAAAGCGGTCGTTTACTTAGTAGGGGAACAAGCGGGAAGCAAGGCGCCATAGTTAGCGTGCATGACGGTGGGGCATTGCGACCCTGGATGTCTGGAATAAACTCCCCTTTTTATTAAGGGCAACCGCTCATGAGATACCCGCTCGCACTCGCCACGATACTTTCGACTGCGGCCCTGATAACCGCGGGAACTGCCGCCGGATTTCCGCCGCGCGTGCACTACGTTGGCCATGACAAGGTTGCGGCCGCCTTCGTCAAGGGTGGGCACATCATCGAGGATGAAGGATTGATCGTCATCGCTAACCGCGGCGTGCAGCGCGGCTCCGAGATGCACGACAACACCAACCACGTATTCATCATCGAGAATGGCGAATCGGAGTTCGTCACCGGCGGTAAGATGATCGACCCAAAGGTAATCGGCCCCGGCCAGACCCGCGGAACCGGTATCGAGGGCGGGGTGAGTCATCATTTGGTCAAGGGCGACGTGATCACGATCCCCGCCAAGACCCCGCACCAGTGGAAAGACACTTCGAAAACTGGTTCGATCGTCTATTACGCGGTGAACTTCGAGGGCAATTGACGCCGCTGGTGGATGTCGTTTTTTGAGTTAGTCGATGGACCACTAAAGGGTCAGGACGGAAGTAACCCCACTGGCCATCGGGTTCAGCGATCTAGGTGACTGCGCGGACCCGGTTCTGGACGCTGATTTCAATCGGATAGAGGCTCAGCAGGAATGTCCGCTTTGGGTCAAAAGCAGTCATTCGGCCAGGGCAGCCCGATGTCTGCATTGCGCCAATAGCGGACATTGGAACTCGTTTAGGTGCGAACACAATTCTGCACGGCGATGAATTACCGTCGGATGACCTAACTGAGACTACCACCCAGTTACAACCGGGCGCGCCCTTCTGAAAATAACCTTTCACTTCCCATGTGCCGGAGTGGAGCGTAGCGTCCCAACGGTCGGGGCCT
Source organism: uncultured Alphaproteobacteria bacterium (assembly GCA_902825865.1). GTDB lineage: Bacteria > Pseudomonadota > Alphaproteobacteria > Micropepsales > Micropepsaceae > Rhizomicrobium. The sequence goes on along the minus strand of CADECX010000106.1, from coordinate 2,929 downwards.
TCTCCGCATATCTTCTGACCAACTCCTATAGCGGCTGAAGCCGAGCGCACTTGGTCTGTTTCTAAAGGCTTCTCAATCGAAGCGCACGATGAGGCTGTCAGTATCAGCGCGGGGACAGAAGCTAGCGCGAACTTCCAAAATCTCATTTACCCCTCCGGTGTGTGGTTGGTTATTCTCTTGCCCCATGTTGAGCAAAAGGCGCTCCAAACTTTCCAGGAAGTCTCACAGCAACTCAATCCCGCACCACGTAAGGCGCTGGGTCGAAATCCTGACCGCTGACGGCTTGTCAGTTAAAGGGTCTAAGTTCGCCGAGGTCCGCTTTGGGCCAATAGCGGACATTCATTCGCAGCGCGGCTTTATGAAAGGCGCTCCCCGATTGCTTCGTGCGGTACGAGGTCCCGATATGCGCGCCAACTAGCGAGGCCGAGCCACGGGAATATGATTGTTAGTAGCAGAAATCCCGATACCGCCGCGATAAACACGAAAATGCCAATGATGGCAGCCCAGAGCGTCATGGGAAGCGGATTGTCGGTCACGGCCTTAAAACTGGTTGCGGTCGCAGCGGCGATGTTTGCCTTCGGATCCAGGAGCATGGGTGCTGAAACGACGACGAATGCGAAGGTGAAGTAGGCCATCACGCCGCCGATCAGTGAGCCGATAGCCACCATATTGAGGCCGGCTGGCGTACCCACAGCAAATGCGACAAATTCAGGTACGGTTTTGTAAAGTCGGTATGTCGAGACCCCGTAGGCGATCTGCGCGAAGCCGGTCCACATAAAATAAATCATCAAAAGCGCGAGCCCGAGATAGGCGACATCCTGCCTAAAAGCGGCGCGTACCCAAGAAATCTGAGCAAGCGTCGGCTTTTTTCCGCATTCCAGGCTGCGTCCGCCTTCGTACGGCCCCATCGCCAGTATCGGTGCGACAAAGACATATCCGATAGTCAAGACTAACACCCAGAAAGCGAAATTCGTCACATAGATCCCCCATGAAAGCAGAAAGCTGACACCGGCGATGCCGAAGCCATAGGCGAGAAACGGAAGCGGCGCGCGCCAAAGATCGTTCCATGCCCCGCCGAGCCATCTGAACGGGGCTTCCATGCCGATGCGAGAGGCTCGACCTCGGCCAAGGTGATGGACTGAACTCATTCGAGTCGGCAACCGTCTTGGCCGAAGCATATTTTCTGGCCGTTGATAAGTTGAATCTTTAAGTGCGGCTTACTGTCGAGCACTACTTTGATTGGAATTCCAAGCACCAACGGGCTCATTCGCAGAATTCGGTCCCAAATTGACGGGAAATCAGATCCCGACTTGTGCGCTTCCTGGCAGCGAGCAATTAGGTCATCCACGCCATATATCTTGGCTGCCATACGCACCCCCAGCAGGATTTGGGGAAAGCTGCTTTTTCCAGGGCGCCCAGTCTTTGATTTGAATCAACCGCTATGGAAATGTCCGCTTTGGGCCAATAGCGGTCATAGGCTCAGCCCCCGCCCAATGGCTGCTTTTGGCCCAAAGCGGACATTCACTATCGCCGCGAAAGCGACAGGACGGCTTCCAAACCCAGGGCGCATCCCGCTGAGAATTTAGATTCAGTCAGAGTTTCGCCTCAATGGAAGGCTGTCCACGGCCCTGGAAAGCTCCGCAGCAAGCAGCGCCTGGGAAGCCTTGCAGGGGTGCCACGGGAAATGACCAGATTCAGAGCATTGATATGGGACAGGAGGGCCATCTGCATGCGTGCATCGGCTGGGTCTCGCTCACTTAAGAGCCGCTCCAAGGATACACAAAACTCAATGACCGCGAGGTTTCGCGCGAGAGCGCCGCTTCCGCGGATATCATGCACCACCGTATAGAATTGGGTCCACAGTGCATTTGGCGCATCTGGGGCTGTCAGGGGTTTCAACATCCCCTCAAGTTCGCTGACGCGAAGCTTGAGAAACTCACCAAACGTCGCCCTCACTTCCTGGGACGCAGCCTCCCCGCGCTCGACAAGCTTGTCTATGGGTACTGCTTTTGGACCTGACACCTTTTCAAGTAGCGAGCGGGGGCGGCGTGATCTCAAACGGCCCATTCCCCGACCTCGCGCGCTTGGGGCTTGTGCGCAGCGATAACCTTCAGCAGATGCTGCATAAGGGTTCTCGCCGAGAACGGTTTTACGATATAGCTGTCGGCTCCTTCCCCCAGCGCGGTGGCGACTTCGTCATTGCCACTGTGTCCGGTGAGCATGATGAATGGCATTCCAGGGTAGCGATGTTCCAATTCATTTCGAAGTCGCCGTAAGATCGTGAGCCCATCTATTGGATACATCAGCCAATCGCAAATGATCAGATCAGGACGATTGATTGCCATTGCCTTGAAGGCTTGATCCGCCGAATCGACTGCAATGACTTTGCCGACTCCGAAACTCAGAAGCACTTCTTGGACCAACCGACGAACGAATTGGCTATCGTCAATTACCAAGATGCGCAGTCGTGAAAAGTCAACCTTGGTTATCGTCATTGGTTTACAAAAATTGATTGGGAGCGAACTTGCAAAGTTCCGATAGCTAGAAGCCACGGAGCTCCGAGTGTTCGATAAATCGACTTGGCCGTTCCAGGCATCGCACACGCCAGGCAGCACTAGGCGTCGTCGTGGTTTGGGCTTGTCAAAAGGAGCAGATGCGGCCGCATCTGCGGCTCCTGCGAGATTTTCCGGATTCAACAAACACTCCCACTGATGAGCAACAAATTCGGGGCGGAGCGCGCCGAACACTGATTCGAGCACTGAGTTTACAGCGATAACAGAAATTGTCGCAAACTGTCGCAACGCATTTTGGTGCATCCCTCCGATTCATCTTGATTGCAAATAATCAGCCAGCGCGAAAATCGCTTCGCATACTAGTGGCCTGACGGATATTTTGTACCAGCGTGATTGATACTACTGCATAGCCACGG
>CADECX010000105.1 GCA_902825865.1 uncultured Alphaproteobacteria bacterium | reverse complement strand
ATAGATGGTCATGTTGGAATTGTCGCCGACATAGAGACAGCTCTGCGCCTTGTCCTTGGAGAAGTTCAGCGACACCGACGTGCCCGGCATGGCCGGAGGGGTTTCGGTATTGGCGCTGATCGCCTGTTCGGTCACAAAACCGCATTTGCCCGCCACACCTTCGGGATTGCTGCAAGGCTTACCCAAAGACGCGTCCGCACTGTCGAACACCTGGATGCGGTCATTGCCGCGGTCACAGACATAGATCTTGCCGTCGTCGGCGATTTTCACGCAATGCACCGGATTGCGGAAGAAGGCCGGCTTGCGCATGCCCTTGGCGCGATCGGCCGCCCAGCGTCCGCCCGCGGCGGCGGCGGCATCGTCCACCGGATTGGAGCCATACGCGCCGAAATGGCCGATATATTTGCCGGTATCGGCATCGACGATCAGGATGCGGCGGTTGCCATAGCCGTCGGCGATATAAAGACGGTTGGTCTTGGGATCGACCACCATATCGGCCGGCAGATACATAAGCGGCGTACCATTGAAGCCGCCGCTGGTGTCGTTGCTGGCGGGGCCGCTGGGCGTGCCGCCGATGCGCAGCTTGAAATTGCCGTTCATGTCGAATTTCAGAACAAAGCCGTCGCCGCCGTCCTTGTGGGTGGTCCAGCTTGAGGCCGGATCAACCGGGCGGGCGCCATTGCCCGCGATCCAGACATTGTCCTTATGGTCGATATAGATGCCGTGTTCGCTGTTGGGCCAGATGCAGCCCTCGGACGCCTTGCAATGCTTTTCCAGCCAGCCCGGATCGGCGGGACCGCCCCAGGACCGCAGCAGCTTGCCGCTGGTATCGAATTCCAGCACCGACGGCGCGGCATTGCAGCAGTCGGCGATCGGACCATTGGGACGGGCAAAGCCCTGGCCATTCTTGCCGTCACCGCCGCCGCGCGTTTCCAGCGCCGCTTCATCGGTGGTCATGGTGCGTGGGCGGTTCGCTATCCAGACATGATCGTGGCTGTCGACATACAGGCCCGCGACCTGTCCGAGCAGCCAACTGTTCGGCAAGGGCGCCGGAAAGCCGGGATCGGAAACAAAGCCCGGCAGCGTGGCGCCGACCGATTTGTTGTAGACGCCGGTATTGGCATAGAGCCGGTCCAGGATGGATTGGTCCTTGCGGACCGCATCCGCGGCCAAGGCCGCACCGACAATCATCCCCGGCGCCAGCACCGCTGCCAGCAACATCGCAATCTTGCGCATTTCCAATCCCTCTGCGTTCTTTTCCCATTCTTAGCCCAAGCGGCGATCCGAGAATAGCGACCCGCAATGGCCCTTGTTGCAGCCGCCACCCTGGCGCTATCGCCGGAACCGGTTTTTGGCTACTTTCCCCGCCAACAAAGGTCGGCTTCATGTTTGGTCTCAGCTACTGGCATATCGGCATCCTGCTGGTGATCGGCTTTCTGCTGTTCGGCGGCCGGATATCCGACTTGATGGGGGCGGCGGGCCGAAGCCTGCGGCAGGAAAAGGGCCTTGCCCCCATGCTGGGCGAGCGGCTGCTGCCGCCTTTCTGGCAGCGCATCCTGCAGATGCTGTTCAAGCGGTAACGGCGCTGCTCCGCCCCTGGGCTAGCGCGCGGAAGGCCATTGGGTGAGCACCAGGCCGCAGAGCACCACGGCCAAACCGAGCCAAAACCGGGCCGGCAATACTTCGTGATAAATTCGGGCCGCCAGCAGCGGGACCAGCACGATAGGCAGCACGACCCAGACATAGGACCGCGCCAGCGAGGCACGCGACAGCACCACGATCCACAACAGGGTGGCCACGCCGTACAACAGGAGTGAAAACCAGAAGGCCGGCAATCCGATCAGCGTGCTCGCCGCCTGTACCGGAGTCTTGCCGGCGATAGCCATGCCGGACTGTTTGAACAGCAATTGCCCGCCGGCCAGCATGATGGCCACCAGGGCCGGCAGAATGAGGTTGAACAGGATCACGGCTTGCGACCGATCAATAAGAGGTTGGTGGGCCAACTGCCAAGTGTGACATGTTCCACCTGGGGCGATTCTATTCCAGCGGCAAGCCCGATTTCCCTGACATCACCGGCGCCGAGCAGATTCAAATTTTCCTCCTGCGCGAAGAATGAGCGGCCGGTATGCCGCATGATGGCGCGAAAGACGCCCGGCGGAAGCCAATGCAGCAACGGCAGGACGGTATGGAATTCCACGGGGAACCACCGGTTCGGCGTTGTCACAAAAATACCCCGCCGGGCCACGCGCCAAAGCTCCGACACGAATTTCACCTGATTGGCCCGGTTGCCCACATGCTCAAGAACCGCCGAGGAATGCACAAAATCGTAAGAACCGGCAGCAAATGGCAGGTCGCGGCCATCGGCCCTCACAAATTGCATGCCGGGATATTCCGCTTCCAGAAAGCTGGCATCATCGATGCCGCAAGCCGTTACCCGGTCCTTGAACGGGTACCATAATTCCAGATAATTCGAATGGTCGTAGGTCCGGTCCGATGTCACGCCGACGTCCAGAATGGTGTCCGGCCGCCCCGGCTTCACGGTCTCGAGAAAGCTCTCATACATCTTCTTGCGCTGATGACCCGCGATGCGTACGGGAAGCGATCCGCTTCCCGCCACATTATATTGGGCGTTGACCTGCTGGTTCATTGCGATACGACTTTTCCGCCACCCAAGGCGCGCGGCGCCGACAAATCGGTGAGCAGCTTTGTTTCTCCAGGCAATTCGAAGTTTTCGGTTAGCTTATAAAGTCGCCCGCCCTTGCCGGACCAGACAAGCTGGTAGCGGCCGGGATCGCGGGCGACCAGGTCCGCCACCTGTTTGATATGGGCCCATTGCCGCGGCCGCTCAGGATCGCGCAACAGCATCAGTGGAATGCGATAGGTCCGCAGGGCCGCCGCCACCTCATCGAGGTTTTTGTACAACGGCACGTAATCCTGGTTGTTGTATCCGCCGCCGCCCATCAAGCGCACGCCCCGTATGCCGAACACTTCCGCGGACGGGTTGCGCATTCGAACCAGTTCGCTTATCGCGGCGCCCTCGCCATCGGCATCCGATACCATCAGCAAGGCGCGATTGTTGGCCGGCATCAGGCGCAAGGCCGTTTCCGTCGCTTCGCGGATGCCCATATCGGTACGATGGGGAATGGCGGAAATTCCCGGAAGAAGCAGAAGCAACATAACGATGAAGGCCGCCCCCCGCGCCCAATTGCCGGGAAGTTGCACAACCAACAACGCCGCCAGCGCGAACAGCGGCGGCAATGCCGGCATGACGTAACGCGTCTCCAATGCGACCGGAATGGCGGCCTGAAATATCAGGACCGAAACGATCAATGCGAAAAGGCAGCCCCAAAGCGGATCCAAGGAGCGGCCACGGCGCAGCACCAGCCAGATGCCGCCGATAGCCGCCAGCAGGACGCCACCCCCGGCAGCACTGAACATGGCGCGCAAGTCGACCCGCAACGACCGGATGGCATAGTCGATGCCGAATTTTCCGCGATACCCCTCCTCGGTCATCTCGTGGGTAAACATATACCAGGGACCCGCCAGGACCAGGACGATCAGGACAGTCGCCCAAAGCCAGGGAGAGCGCAGCCGCTCGAACTTTCCGGTGACCGCGATGGCGATAGGGGGCAGGAGTACAAGGCACCCCGCATTGCCTTTCACCAGGAGAGTGGATGCCGCGGCGACCGCAAACAGCACCGCCGGCAATGGCCGCCCGGTTCGCAGAAATTGCGCAAAGGCGGCGGCGGCCAGCAGGCAACCCAGCGCCACCGGAATATCGAGCATCAGGTTGGTGGCTTCCAACAATATCATCGGAGACAGGACAAACCCGGCCGCGGCAAAAATGGCCGGGACCATCCCAATTCGTGGCCGCAGCAGCGCATATAGGGTCGCAGGCACAAGTGCCGCCGTCGCCGCGACCAGCACCAGCATTTTTTGATCGAATGGAGCCACAAGGCTCCACACGGCCTCGATGCCATAATAAAGCGGCGGCCAATGGCCGATGCCCACCAGGGGATAGTGCCCGACGAAATCCCTAAGCCGCTCCATCGGGTGGAGCAATCCGCCGCGCAGAAGATCGGCAATGAATATTCCCGATACATAATGCGCCGCGGCGGCTCCCACCATTTCCGCTTCAAATGCGCCCAGCAGGAATTGCGCCGCCGCCAGCGCCATCAAGGCGACCGCGAACGGAATTATGAAGTTCGCCAGAACGCCGCGATCCATGTCACTCCCCTCGCAGGTTGGACCGGATGCCGAGGAAGCTGACAAAGAAAGTCGCATAAATCGCTTGAACCCCGAGCATCAACAGGGTGGTCGCGGGTATGGCAACGCGCATGGTCTGCGACGGCGAAAGCGGCCCAAAATCCGTGCCGATCCAGCCGCCAATCGCCAAAACTGAAAGAACGACGCCGCCTGCTATCATGATCAAACCGGCGACAAGGCCCCGCTCCAAAGTCAACGCATTCAATATCCGGATAAACAGCTCGTCTCTGGGAACAATCCGCTCGCGCATCCCGTAGATCTTGGCAAAAACCCAGAAAAAAACGGTCTGAAATCCCAATACGACGCCCAGCGAAGCATAGAGCAGCGAGTGAATATCAAGCGCCGCGCCCATGAACTGACGTTGCACGGGCAACAACCAGGCCATTGTGAACAGGCCCAGGAAAAAAACAGTCAGTCCGGGATACAAAAACAGCCAACGCGGGCTGAACAGCAGCAAAAGCCGCAAGTGGCGCCAACCGTCCCGCCAACTGTTCAAATGCGGCGGCCGGCCGCGGCCATCCGGCGAAAGCGTGGTCGGAACTTCCGTGATGTGAAGGCGCGCCACCGATGCCTTGATCACCATTTCGCTGGCGAATTCCATTCCCGGCGCTTGCAGGTCGAGACCCAGGATGCTGCTCCGGCGGAACCCGCGCAGCCCGCAGTGAAAATCACGGCAGGGGCTGCCGAAGAACAGGCGGCCCACAAACGTCAGAACGGGATTGCCCAGGTAGCGGTGCAAAGGGGGCATCGCTCCAGGCTTGATGCCGCCCGCGAACCGGTTTCCCATCACCAAATCGCATCCTTCGCGCAACTTCGCCACGAACGGATCGAGCCCCAGAAAATCGTAACTGTCGTCGCTATCTCCCATGATGACGAACCGCCCCCGCGCCGCGAGGATTCCGGCCTTCAAGGCGCTGCCATAGCCACGCTGGGGAACATCGACAACCCGGGCGCCATGGCTGGTCGCGATCGCCTGTGATCCATCGGTACTGCCATTGTCCGCGATCAGTATCTCGCCGGTCACACCGCTGCGCTTCAGATAGGCTGACGCCTTGTCGATGCAGGCGGGCAGCGTTTTGGCTTCGTTGAGACACGGCATCACGATCGTGAGCTCCACGTCTCCGGCCGCGACTTCACCCTTTGTCATCCGTTCCCCCAAAACCCAACCGCTTCCCACAAAAGCAGCCGGACGCAACTCATGCTTGCGTGTTCATCAAGGCCGTCGCCGGCACCGGCGCGATGGCGCAAATCCGGATCAATGGAGTCTAGGCATTCCGCAACATCCCACGCAACCTGCATAAGGCCTAACCGCCGCAAATCTTTACCCTTTTCGCAAATAAAACCGGCCCAGCGCACATTGCGGACCCAGCTCGGTGCAAGCCGAATTTCCCTTACATGCCCCACGCAAAGAGGCGTCTTTCACATACTGTGGCAACAACATGACGGCATGCTCATCCCTTCGCGCTTGTTTGA
>CADECX010000104.1 GCA_902825865.1 uncultured Alphaproteobacteria bacterium | reverse complement strand
CGAGGCGCAGGGCATGAATGAAGGCCGCGACAAGGAGCGCGGTTCCCGACACTGTGTTCAGCCCGAGGACCACCCAGACCGCCAGGACAAGAATGCTGACGGCCAGCACCCCCAGGTCGAAGCGGTCGAATGGCACCGGAAAATCCTCCGCACCCTGCCGCCGCAGCCAGTTGGTGGTGATGCTCGGGACGATGCGACCGCCGATCAACGAAATCAGCAGGACGACGATGGAAATGGCCAGGCGCTTTCCGGCCTGTTCCCATTCGGATTGGCCGAAAAGTCCGGCGTGAATCATGGCATTCGCCGCGCTCAGCATCGCCACCGCCGCCAGAACAGGCAGGTTGCGCCAGTTGCGCCCGGCAACGATCTCACGCGCAATAACCGCGCCGAAGACAATCAGGAAGGAAAGATCTGCCGCCATGGCTGCGGCAGGTCCCGTCCAGGCGGAAAAAGCGACCGCGACACGCCCGACAAGCCAGAAAAGGACGAGCGTTCCGAGCGGCCAGCCCTGCAGTGGCAACTGCCCCGTCCAGTTGGGGATGGCGGTGAGGAGAAATCCGGCGATAGCGGCGGCGACAAATCCGAAAAGAAGTTCGTGGAAATGCCAGGCGATCGGATCAAACGCAGTCGGGAGCGCGACAGCGCCGCTCAGCATCGCAATCCAAATCGCCATCGAGAAACAGGCCCAAAGGCCGGCCGCGAGAAAGAAGGGGCGAAAGCCCGCAGAAAGAGGCGGCCATGCTTCCGCTGAGCGGTATCGGGGGATAGCCATGTCAGGAGTCGCTCCAACGGCGGCCGCTTTTCTCGACTCGCGACAACGGCTGCCAAGGACGATTCTATACCCAGTATGTTTGGCGAACCAGCAGGCTAGGGAGCGTCCGTCCGTGGCGCAAACGGACATTTAGAGCCCAATCAATCTATTGCTCCCTCCCCTGCGTGATCGCGGGTGTCACCCTATTGCGGTTCTAGTGCGTCCCTGCCCTCTCGAATAACTTCACTGGGACATATGTCATCAAACATGCCAACGATATCGTCCGCTCCGTACTTTAATGTTGGAAGGGATCATGCAAAACGCCCATACTGACGAAACCTTCAAAAATACTATTGCGGCGTTCCCCCGCAATACTCAACTTTCGGAATCTGAAAAGGCCGATCTTCGCTCCGACTTGGACGAAATTCTGAATATTTATGAAGATGACGATGGCTACTTTTCCGAAGCAGTATCCAACTTGGAGAAGAAGGATCGCGAGGGAACCAAGGGTGGGCGCCCGCCTGATAACCGCGCTACCACTTTGATACTTTCATTGCTTACGGTCTATCAGCGATACGTGTCTGCCCCTGTGGAGGACTGGGAAGTTGGGGCCGCCCCCCGCTCCAATTTTCCAAGATTTGCGGCAGCTGCCCTGCAGCCTATCTACCCTGACGTTGATGGGAGTGCTGTCGAAAGGATCGCCAAGAAATGGCATAGCATCCGGGCTGTTATAGTTCCCAAAACGCCCTGACATTGATCGAATCAGGTTTTCTCCTCCCCGAGGTTTGCGCTTAGCCCATAGTGAATCGCCCGAGCAATAACGAACTTGGGAGAATTACTATGAACACACCTACCTCTGGGCCCGATCTGACACACGCGGGGCCTCTTGCAGTCTCGCCGATTGCCGCAGCTCGCATGCTCGGGATCGGCCGAACTCATCTGTATGAGTTGATGAACAACGGCTCGCTTCGCAGTGTGCGCCTCGGCAAGCGCCGGCTGATTCCCATCGAGGCGATCAAGGAGTGCCTGGCTGCCAACGAGGTTCAGTCGTGAGCGATCGCCCTCTGATTCCGCCGCGGCTTCTGACCATTCAAGAAGTGGCTGAACTGCTTCACGTCCACGGTAAGACCGTCCGACGCCGCATCAACGACGGAGATCTGCAAGTCGTTCGTAGTGGTCGCATCATTCGAATCCATCCGAATGAGCTGAAGCGCTTCATGGCAAGCGGTCTGTCCCTTTAAGTCCATATAAATCAACAAAAACGGGCCTTTTCGGCATTGTCGGGAAACCGTACCGGTCAGAGACCGTAGTGATTTTTATGGTACGTATTCCCGAATCTGCACCCAAGACCACCCCTGTCATCCCGAGTCCACGCCTGTCCATCAACGAGGTTTCCCGATGAACCAGATGACCCCGGAATTCCTGACCAAGGCCCGCCAGGCCTTCACCGCCAATGCCGGTGTAAGCCTCAAGAACGTCCGGGATCGGGTCGCCGCCCTGCCCGCTTCCACCCGGCGCCGGGACCGTCTCTCGGCACTGGACGCGGTTCAGAAGCTCTTCGGACGCGATCTGAGCGAGGTGCCGGCCAACTGGCTGGCGCTGCGGACCCTGTTCACAAACAGCAGCCATGGGTCCCTTGGGGTCACGGCCAAGCGGTATGCCAACATCCGCTCCGAGATAAACCAGGCCGTTAAGGAATTCGGGGCCGGCGGGACGGCACTCACCAAGCGGATCGCTCTCGCCCCGGCCTGGGCGGATCTGCTCGCCACCCTGCCCGAGCAGCGCTACGGCAATGCCCTGAGGCGCCTGGCCGCCTTCTGCACCGTCCTGGGGATTGGCCCGCAGAACGTCACGGCGGAGGTCCTGCTGGGCTTCCACGAGGCGCTGGTGGCGGAGCTGATGGTCCAGGACCCTCGCAAAATCCTCAAGCACACCATCGCCCACTGGAACATGGCTCGTGCCCGCGTAAAGAGTTGGCCAGCTTATAAGCTGGCGTCGCCCTTCCCCTCGTCCCGCTATATGCTGGAGCCAACGGACTTCCCGGCATCCTTCCAGCGGGACCTCGCCGACTGGCGCCGCCGGCTCCTGAAACCGGACCCGCTGGACGATGACGGTCCTGATGTCGCCTTGAGGCCTATTACTGTCGACGGAGAGGAAAAGCTGCTTCGCCGCTTCGCTTCCGTCCTGGTCCTGACCGGGAGCAAAAAGGCCGAAGAGATCACATCCCTTTCCGTGCTTCTGGAAATCGACCAGTTCAAACATGGACTGCGGCATTTTTTGGGGCGCGCGGGCGGCAAGCCGACGGGGTACGTCAGGAAGTACGCATGGCTGCTGCTCTCAGTCGCCCGCCACCACATCAAACTTCCCAAAGAGCAGATCGAGACTATCCGCAAAGTCGTTGGCAAGCTGGGCCATCGCGAGCTGGGAATGACTGACCGCAACCGGGATAAGCTGACCCAGTTCGACGAGCATGAGAATGTCCTCAAGCTGTTGAATTTTCCCATGGAGGAACGCAAGCGGGGGCTTAGGGCAAAAAACGTCTACCGGCGTGCAAAGTGTTTTGAGCGAGCCGCCGCCGCTGCAATCCTTATCTATGCCAGCGTGCGCATGCAGAATCTCTACACGATCCAGCTTGAGAAAAACCTTCGCGTATCGCGCGGGACTACCATCCTTTCGTTCGAAAAGACCGAGATGAAGACCGGCCGGTCGCTCGAACTGGAACTTCCTGAGGAAGTCGCAGACCTTCTGAATGAATACATCCGGCATTATCGCCCAGTGCTGCCAGGTTCAGACGGCCCTTACCTCTTTCCCGGAAAGAACGGTGGCCCCAGATCGCACAACACCATGCGTCAGGACTTTGAGCATGCGGTGTTCAAACACACCGGGTTGAAGGTAAATCCGCATTTGATGCGGCATACGACCGCCATGCTGGCGATCAACGCCGATCCCGCAAACTTGCCCATGATCGCCCAACGCCTTGGGCATTCTAACATGAACACCGCTCGTCAGTTTTACATGGGTAACGAGTCCCGTCCCTCTTCACGGGTCATGAATGACATCCTGAAAGAGGCCTTGGCAAAGCCGGCCCGACCAAAGCCCAGGAAGAAGTAATGAGCCCGGTGTATCTCCCCTTCCAAGATTGGCCTTCACAGGACCACCAGGCCTGGGCGACCGCTATTGCCGATGGAGATATTCTGGAAGGTCGAGGACCGGCGCATCACTGGCGCCCAGCAACGCGTCATACGAACACTCGTCACTATGCTCGCTGGCTGTCCTTTGTTCAGCCACTCACGGGACTCAAAGGACATCCCGCCAATCGTGTGACCAAAGCCAACGTGCAAGCCTATGTGAAACAGCTCCAGTCATCTATCGCGCCTAGGACCGTCGTTTCCAGCCTCGTCGGCCTGAAGGTCATGATGAAGGCAATGGCGCCGGAGGGAAATTGGCGCTGGCTGGAAGATATCTGCAATCGTCTCAACCGGAACTCGAAGCCGATAAAAGACAAACGGACCCGCATTCTGGACTCGGGAGAGATTTATCAGACCGCACTCAGGCACCTTGATCGGCTCACCAAGACCGACCTTTCCAAGCGCAAGCAGCTGGTAGGTTTCCGTAACGGTTTGATGGTCGCCTTGATGGCTGCTCGTCCTCTGCGCAGAAAGAACTTTGCTGACCTCACGTTTGGGACCACCCTCCGACCGGTGGGCAACGACTGGCTTATCAAAATCCCAGGCGGAGACACTAAAAATGGTAAGCCCCTGGAGTTTGGGCTTCCCGACAGCTTAACCCCTTACTTGCAGACCTACCTTGAAAGAGTGCGTGCACGCATTGCCAAACCCTCCGAGTTGGCGCTGTGGGTTTCATGGGACGGAGATAGAATGCCGTATCACATGGTCTACATAGCTTTCACCCGGATTACCCTCGAGCTATTCGGTAAGGCAATTAACCCGCATCTTTTCCGCGACTGCGCAGCAACCACCCTTGCTTCAAAATCCCTCAAGGCTGTGATGGCCGCCCCAGGCCTTCTTGGGCACATGCGCTTGGAGACTACTGAAAAGCATTACATTCATGCGCGACAGCTTGAAGCCAGCAGGACTATGAATGGCATACTTACCGGCTTAGCCTCGAAGCGCCGATCGTAAACGCGCCGGCTATTGCCCAACGAATTTTCCGTTCGGTGTGAGTATGCAGTTGCCGGCTACATAACTGCCATCCGGGCAGATGCTCACGGGGCGATCAGCACTGACATAGCCCCCGCCAGGAGTTATCTGAGTCAGGCCTGAGCCTCCCGGCGTAGTGACAATCCCAGGGAGTGGTTGGGCTGAGATGGGCGGCGGAACGAAGACATTGCTACGGCTGTTCAATCCACTGACAAACCCGCCCACTGCTGCGCGCATGAGCTCGGCGTTTCTCTGCTGATTTGCCGCGATCTGACGATCCACTTGGATATCAGTCGCTAGATTGGGGTGTCCGGTTGGCCGGTTTATGGTGTAGTTCCAGATTGGACCAGGTCCGCACAGTTGGATGCGATCTGGTGTCCGATCCTGGGCACCACTCGCCCATGTCGCCATAAATCCGTTTACGAGATAGCACCCGGAAGCATCACGATGCTTGTCTGTTAGCGCGTAAGGAATGTCTACAGGCGTCCTGAACTGCTTCCCTGACCCGATTTCCGAAATTATCGCGCCAGAAGGACTTGTGCGAACTTGCAGCTGCGCCGGGACGCAAGCCGAAAGCATCAAGACGCCCGCTACTAGCAGTGTACGAGAAAACGGCAATTGAGACCTCATGGATCACCTCCGTCTGCCATTTTGTCGCTTTAAAACGGTTGGTCAATAAGCAACAATGCGGCTGGCTTGGAGCATGGATCTCCGGCAAGTCTTTGCAGCCAATTTGCGCCGTTTCCGGCACGAAAAAGACCTTTCGCAAGAAGAACTTGCGGATCTTGCCGACATCAATCGAACTTATATTTCTAAGCTCGAAACAGCTTCGACTT
>CADECX010000103.1 GCA_902825865.1 uncultured Alphaproteobacteria bacterium | reverse complement strand
ACATCAAGACATGGCAGCGGCAAGGGCTTGCGGCACTTCGTCCCGTTTTTATCCCTTCGGTTGACGCCCGCTCGCAATAAAATTACCACGCGCCGTTCTAGCCAAGGATTCTTTCAATGCGCGTCGACCAGATTCCGGTCGGGAAAAATGCCCCCGAGGACGTCAATGTCATTATCGAGGTGCCGATCGGCGGCGAGCCGATCAAATACGAACTCGACAAGGCGTCGGGCGCGCTGGTGGTGGACCGTTTCCTCTATACCGCGATGCGCTATCCCGGCAATTACGGTTTCATTCCGCATACCCTGTCCGGCGACGGCGATCCGGTGGATGTGCTGATCGCCAACACCCGCGCCATCGCGCCGGGCGCGGTGATGAGCGTACGTCCCGTCGGCGTGTTGTTGATGGAAGACAATGCCGGCATGGACGAGAAGATCGTGGCGGTGCCGTCCTCCCACATCAGCGCACGTTTCGACGGCGTCACCAATTACAGCGATCTGCCGGACATCACGGTAAAGCAGATCGAGCACTTCTTCGCCCATTACAAGGATCTGGAGCCCGGCAAATGGGTCAAGATCATCCGCTGGGGCGACGCCGCCGAAGCCAAGAAGATGATCACCGACGGCGTCGCCAGAGCAAAAAAATAAAGCGCAAAGAAAAGCTAGCCACTCGACCAACGCGGCGGCGGCGGCAGCGACCCGACCAGGTTCGACAAGCCGTTGCTGTAGTTGGAACGCAGCGCGTTCCAGTAAGGATCTTCCTCGGTCAGCATCGCCATATTGGCGGTGGAATAGGTGTCCGTCTCATAGCGCAGCATATCGATCGGCAGGCCGACCGACAGGTTGGAGCGCATGGTTGCATCGAACGAGAGCAACGCCAGCTTGGCGGCCTCATCCAGGCTGGTCTCGCGGGTCATGGTGCGGTCCAGGATCGGCTTGCCGTATTTGGTTTCGCCGATCTGCAGGAAGCTGGAGCGCAACGAGGCCTCGATGAAATTTCCCGCCGAATAGACCTGGAACAGGCGGTGGGTCTCGCCTGCGATCTGGCCACCGACCAGAAAGCTGCCGGTGGGATCGCCATAAGGCGCCACCGAGGGACCATCGCGGACGACGGTCTCGCGCAAGGTATCGCCCACGATCCGGGCGACCTCGAACATGGTGCGGGCATCGTAGAGATCGCGCACCCCGCCGCTGCCCAGCATCTCGCGCAACTGTGTCACCACCGATTGGGTGGTGGCCAGATTGCCCGCCGACAGAATGGCGATCACCCGGCTGCCTTGCAGGCTAATCAGTTCGAACTTGCGCACCCGCGCCACCTGATCGACCCCGGCATTGGAGCGCGAGTCCGAGGCCAGAACCAAGCCTTCCGGCAACAGGATTCCCAGGCAATAGGTCATGCGCCCCCGATTTTCCGCCCGCCGTGCCGAAAGCACGGTCTTGATTGTGCGAACTATAGCATCGCTATGGCGCGGACGGAATTCTAGCGATACCGCGCCGCCGGGTAATTGCGCGACAGATTGGGCGAAAGCTTGAGCCGCGCGGCTTCCGCATCCGCCAGGTCCTGGGCATCGGGCAGGGACGGGATGGTGATGCGTTCGCCCATGTCCAGCCCTTTGAGCGCGGCATCGACCATTTCGTCCAGTTCCATCACCCGTTCCGGTGGCAGCTTGTCGATATTGGTGCCGGCGCGCTCCCAGATTTCGGTGCGGACCGCACCGGGCAGAACGGTTTGAATCGTCACGCCATTTTCCGTCAGGTCCCTGGTCAGGGCATGCGACAGCGCCAGCAGATAGGCCTTGGAGCCGCTATAGACCGCGTTGAAGCGTTCGGGATTGAGCGCCACGATGCTGGCCATATTGACGATGGTGCCGCGCTTTTGCGCCGTGAAGGCGCGGCCCGCCGCCAGACATAGCCGGGTGGCGGCCGTCACATTCAGCGCGATCAATTTCTCGATCGTCTCGACCGAGGTTTCAAGATGGCGCTCCACCGTGGCGATGCCCGCATTGTTGAGGAAGAAACTGATCTCGGGATCGCTTTCCAGTTTTTGTTCGACGGCCGTCAGATCGGCTTCCTGTGTCAGATCCGCGACCAAGACTTCCGCGCCGCCCAGTTCCGCGGCCAAAGCCTCCAGCCGCGCGCGATTGCGCGCCACCAGGACCAGTTTGTAACCGCGCCGCGCCAGGCGTTGCGCATAGGCTTTTCCGATGCCGGTGGATGCGCCGGTGACCAGAGCTTTATCCATGACAAAAACTTAGACCTGCGCCCGTGCTTTGCAAGCCTTTGTCACCATGTCAGATTGCCCGAGCCCGTGGAGAATCTCATGCACCGTGCTGCTCTTTTGCTTTTCGCTGCCCTGTTGATCGCGCCGCAAAGCGCGGTGGCAGCGGGCAAGGAGGGGTTGTGGACCATCACCACCATCTGGCAATTCGGCATGCCGATTGTGCCGCCGGCGATCGCGGCACTGGTGCGGCAGCAAAAGCTCAAGCCGCCGCTCAACGGCCAGCCCTTCACGCACCATATGTGCATGACCAAAAGCGAGACCGATGGCCGCGAAGCGTTGCATTTCAACAATCGCGATACCGATTGCGTCAACCGCACGGTAAATGTGCGTGGCACACGGATGGTGCTGGAAAGCGTCTGTCACGGGCCACTGGAAGGCGTGGGCCGGGCCCAGCTCGTCTGGCGCGGCAACCAGCATTTTGAGGGCCGCTACGAATTCAAGGGGCGGTTCCGGGGCGATGCCAATCGGATGAGCAGCACGTTCAGCGCCGACTGGTCCGGCAGTGATTGCCGGGGTGTGCGCCCCTTCATTGCCCCCACGCCATGATGCGCGGCGATTGACAGGGCCAGCCGTCCTGTCAGATTCCCCGCGAAGCTGATTTGGGGGAGCGTCATGAATCGCAGACTCGTTTCCGGTTTGGCCGCAGCCGCCGTCCTGCTGACGCCTGCCGCGGCATTGGCCGCGCGTGGCAAAGCGGGCCTGTGGAAAATCTCCACCACCATGGATATGCCGGACATGCCCCAGATGCGCGATTTGCCGCCCGAGGCCATGGCGATGATGAAACAGCGCGGCATGAGCATGCCCGGCATGGGCGCGCCGGTCGTCACCCAGATCTGCATGACCCAGGAAGAGGTCAACACCGACAAGCTGCCGGCGATGAAAAACCTCGAAGAGAATTGCACCACCAAGGTGCTGAGCCAAACGCCCAGCTCCATGACCGCCGAAACCACCTGCCGTGGCCGCATGGAGGGCGTGGGCCGCATGCAAATGTCCTGGCGCGGCAATGAGCATTATGAGGGGACCTACAGCTTCAAAGGCGTGATGCAGGGCCGCCCCCATTCCATGACCTCGCGCTATACCGGCGATTTTGTGAAGGCCGATTGCGGTTCGGTGAAGCCCTATATGCCCAGAGCGGGCAATTAGGCCGCTATTGGCCCACCACAAAAGTGGTTATTGCCCGCTTTTCAAAGGATTTGTTCCTTGGAAATGGGGCTGTTTTTAACCAGTTGCCCCCCCATATTGGATCGTTACACTGCATCCATCCCACGAATCCGGAGACCTGATTTGCGCCGCGCCGACCAAGAAGATGACGACAAGGAAGACAAATCCCCGCGTCCGGACCCTCAGTCCAGCGAGATCGCCAAGGCTCTCTACAAGTCGCGCACCGTGCTGATCTTCGGCGAAGTGGACATGAAGATGGCCGAACGGGTCACCGCCCAGCTCCTGGCCTATGCCGAAAGCGAAGGCGATATCCGCGTCATCGTCAATTCGCCGGGTGGCCATGTGGAGTCGGGCGACACCATCCACGACATGATCCGCTTTGTTGGCAACCGGGTGAAGATGATCGGCACCGGCTGGGTCGCCAGCGCCGGCGCGCATATCTTCCTGGGCGCCAAAAAGGAAAACCGTTTCTGTCTGCCCTTTACCCGCTTCTTGCTGCACCAGCCCTTGGGCGGGGTGCGCGGCCAGGCCAGCGACATCACCATCGAGGCCGAGGAAATCCTCAAGATGCGCGCCCGCCTGATCAAGGAGATTTCGCAGGAGACCGGCCAGCCTTACGAAAAAGTGGTGGCCGATACCGAGCGCAATTTCTGGATGGGCGCCGAAGACGCGGTCAAATACGGCCTCGCCGCCAAGGTGATCAGCAGCGCCGACCAGATTTAGGGCTTGTCCTGCAGCGCCTTTAGTGCCGCTTCCAAAGGCAGCATCACGCAGACATGGCGTCCTGCATGGCCGGCCACGCCATCGAACACGCCATAGCCCTCAGGGGCCGGCGCCCCTTTGAGGAAGGCCCGCACCCCGTCGGCCAGGGCGCCAAGACCTGCCGCGTCCAGCCCCGGCGCGGTTCCGGCCAGCAAGGCCGCCGAAGCCTGGGTCAGGACACAAGCCTGGGTGACATGGGCGAGGGTGGTGATCCGGTTCCCGGCCAGGGCCAATTCCACCGTCACCCGGTCGCCGCAGGCGGGATTGTGCAGGCTGGCCGTAGCATCGGGAGAAGCCAGCCGGCCGGCGCCGGTGGCGTCGGCTGCCAGCCTGAGCAGCTCGCGGCGGTAAAGCGGATCGCTGAGATCGTCGGCCATCATATCTTCAAACGTTACTTGAACATCAGAGTTAAAGTCTTTGATTGTACGTATATTTCAGTGCGAAGTAGGGGGCTTGTAGGCAATGCCAACTGGAGCCAACTAACCGGCGGCGGCCATCATCCTGGGCAGGGTCATCCGGGCGCGCAGCCCGCCACCCGGCCGGTTCTCCAGTTGCACCGCGCCGCCATGACCTTCGGCAATGGCCTTGACCAGGGTCAGGCCCAGCCCGGTCCCGCCGGTCTCTTCGTTGCGGGAGCTCTCCAGGCGGACAAAGGGCTCGAACACCCGCTGGCGGTCGTTTTCGGGAATGCCGGGGCCTTCATCCTCCACCAGCACCTCATAGCCCTCGCTGGTGTCGCTGATCCGCACCTGTGCCTTATGGCCATAGGCGACGGCATTTTCGACCAGATTGCGCACCGCGCGCTTGATCTCATTGGGGCGGCAGGCAATCGGGGCGGGGGAATGATTGACCCAACTGACCGGCTCGCCCAGTTCGTCCAGATCGGCGCAGAGGCTTTCCACCAGCGCCGACAGGTCGACCTGGCGCGATTTTTCCCCGCCCGCGCCCTTGGCGGCGGACAGAACCTGCTCGGTAAGGACCTGCAACTCTTCCAGGTTGCGCATCAGACCTTCGCGCAACTCGTCATCCTCGACGAATTCCAGATTGATGCGCATGGCGGTCAAGGGCGTGCGCAGGTCATGGCCCACCGCCGACAGCAAATGGCGCTGGCTTTCCAGGGTGCGGGTGACCTTCGCGGCCATGGCGTTGAAGGCGACGGCGGCATTGCGGACATCGTCGGGGCCCTGTTCGGCGACATGGGGCGTGCCGCTGCCTCCTGCCACTTTCGCGGCGGCCGTCGTCAGTTCGGAAAGCGGCTGCACCACGCGCCGGGCGACAAAGGCGGCGCCTGTCGAAGCCGCAATCACCGCAATCAGAGCGGCAATCATGATCTCGACCGGCCACTCCGCCGCCGGCCGTATCAATACGCCGCTGACCATGCTGTTCGCGTCAATGGGCACAATGGTCTGGATCACAGCTGTGTTGGGGCCGAGCGTGTTTGCGCGTGGAGGGCGCAGCTCTTCCGGAATATTGGTGAGAGGTTCATAAAGATGGACGATCACCGACTTCTTGCGCGGATGCTTGTCGGGCAAGGCGTCGGAAAGCCGCTTGGCGAGCGCCGTCTCCTCGGCGGTCATGGGGGCTCTGTTGTAATCGCTATTGGCGTAGCGGAACCGCCAAGTAAGCTGGCCCATGGTGCGCATCACCACCAAGCGCGAGTCGGGCGTGACCTGACTGAGGGTGGCGGCAACCGCCGCCGTGCGGTCGATCACGCGCTCGTAGCTGAAATTGCGGGTCTGGGCTTCACTCTTTCTGTAAACGAAGAAAGCCACGGCGATATTGGAAATCGCCACGGCGGCGGCGACCACCAGGATCAGCTGAGCGCGAAGGTTATGCGGCAAGACTCTGACGCGCATGCTTGTCGGCCCCTGTC
>CADECX010000102.1 GCA_902825865.1 uncultured Alphaproteobacteria bacterium | reverse complement strand
GATCGCGTAATGCTGCGCCATGGGGCTGTGACCAAGGCCCGCGATTTGCGGAAAGACAAACCACATCCAATGCGATTGCTTGCGGCCTGCTTTAAGCTCGGCCAGCGCCCTGTCATAGACAGGCGCCTGGGCTTCGACAAAGCGTTCGAGGTTCAAACCCCGGCCTTTTTGGCCGACACTTCGCCGATCGCCGCCCAGTCCTTGTCCTGCCAGCCCCAGGAGATCGCTTCGTCGTAATGGGTCTTGAGCAGTTCGGCGGTGGGCAGGGTGACGCCCAAGCCTTGCGCGGCGGCGCGCGCCAGATTGACGTCCTTCAGGCCCAAGGTCAGCGCAAAGCCCGCCGGTTCATAGCTGCGGTTCAAAATCATCAACCCGTAACTCTTGAACACCGCGCCGGTGAACAGCCGGCCCGCCAACACGTCGTGAAACAGTGCCGGGTCGACGCCGCCTTTGCGCAACAGGGCGAAAGCTTCGCCAATGGCTTCCAGCTCGCTGGCGATCATGAAATTGCCCGTGATTTTGAACAGATTGGCTTTCTCGGGCGCATCCATCGGCACGGTCCGCGCGCCGATCTTGTCGAACACCGGCTGCATGGTTTTCAGCGCCGCCGCGTCGCCGCCCGCCACCAGCACCAGCTGCGCCGATTCCGCCATTTCCGGGCGGCCGAACACCGGCGCGGAAATGTAGGCGAGCCCCGCCTTGCTGTGCGCCGCTGACAATTCTTTCGCGAAATCGACCGAGATGGTGGCCAGATTGATATGGATCAGGCCCGTGGCGGCTTTCGCCAGCAGCGGTCCGGCCAGGCCGACTTCGCGCATCACCGCGTCATTGGACAGCATCGAGAAAACCGCATCGCCTTGAACCGCATCCTCCGGCGTCTTGGCGGCGGCGGCGCCCTGGGCGACAAGCGCCTGTACCGGCGCCTGCGAACGGTTCCACACCGTGACGCTATGGCCTGCCTTCATCAGATTGGCGGCCACGTGATGGCCCATGCGGCCGAGCCCGATAAATCCGATTTTCATGACGTGATCCTTGCTGTGTGCGGCTGGCAGAGTCCGCATCGCTGCGTCGATGTCCAGACTGATCGAATCATCTTCTGGTTGCACCCAAACAGCTCCTCCGAAAGACCGCAGGGGTACAACTTCCGCGTGTATGGTATTTTCCCGGATGCCAATTCGTTAACGGGTTGTTTACCCCCGTCACCACATTCTTACCACGTTCGTTAATCGTTCTTCTGGACTCCACCGCTAGGGGGTCAAAACGTTAACGGATACAAGCCAAGCCCCTCAAATATTTGGGTTTTTGGTTTGACCGTCCACATCATCCCATGCTATCCCATGCTGTCCCAAAGGTCGGTATGACCAGCCAGACCGCGCGCCCCACCGGCAGCGCGAAAGGCCATCCGGGGCAAGGGGGTATCAGGCGCGATGACCGGGTTGGTCCAGCCGTTCATTTCGACGGTTCCAGGCTCGCTCGACAGCAAGGGGCGGGTCTGCATCCCCGCGACCCATCGCCATCTGCTGGTCGCGCAGAACACCACCGGCGTCTATGTCTGCCCCAGCTTCATCGATCCCGCGCTGGATGCGTTCGGCCAGGACCTGCTCGACCGCATCAATGCGCGTCTCGCCAATCAGGATCCGTTCTTCTCCGCCAGCTATGACGATGAAGCCACCGCGCTGATCGCGCGCACCCAATCGCTGCCGATCGACGAGAATGGCCGCGTGCGTCTTCCCGACGCGATGATCGCGCATGCCGGTTTGAAGGACAAAATCGTTTTCGTCGGCAAGGCGCAGAAATTCCAGATCTGGGATGCCGACCGTTACGCCCCCATCGAAGCCGAGGCGATCGCGCGTGTGAAGGCCAAGATGGAACGTGCCCGCAACGGAGACGCGTCATGAGCGGTCACGTCCCGGTGATGCTTGCGGAAGTGTTGGAAGCGCTCAGTCCGCGCGACGGCGCGCATTATGTCGACGGGACCTTCGGCGGCGGCGGTTATGCGAGCGCCATTCTGGAAGCCGCCGATTGCCGCGTGCTGGGGATCGACCGCGATCCCGCCGCCATCGCGCGCGGACAGGCGCTGGTGGAACGTTTCGGCGGCCGGCTGACTCTGGTGCAGGGCGAATTCTCCCGCATGGAAGAATTCACACAAGCCACCGACGGTGTGGTTCTGGACCTCGGCGTCTCGTCCTTTCAGTTCGATCAGCCGGCGCGCGGCTTTTCCTTCCGCGAAGACGGTCCCTTGGACATGCGCATGAGCCTTTCGGGTGAAAGCGCCGCCGATGTCGTCAACAGCGCCGACGAGCGCACCCTGACTCAGATCATCTTCCGTTTGGGCGAGGAAAAGAACGCCCGCCGCATCGCCCGCGCCATCATCGACGCGCGCCCCGTCACCGGCACGGCGCAGCTGGCCGCCATCGTGTCCGAAGCCCAAGGCCCCGCTGCCCTGCGTCACGCCATTCATCCCGCCACCCGCACCTTCCAGGCGCTGCGCATTCATGTGAATGACGAGCTGGGCGAGCTGGAGCGCGGCTTGGAAGCGGCGCTCAACATCCTCAATCCCGAAGGCCGTTTGGTGGTGGTCTCGTTCCACAGCCTGGAAGACCGCATGGTCAAGCGCTTCCTCACCGAGCGCTCGACCACCGCGCCGCGCGCCTCGCGTCACGCGCCTGTTGGCGCTCCCGCGCGCACCGCAAATTTCAATCTGCTTCCCCGCCGCATGCCATCGGCCGAGGAAGTCGCCAATAACGTTCGTTCCCGGTCCGCGACCCTGCGCGCCGGAATCAAACTGGCAGCATAGGAGACAGTCATGGTTCGCATTCTGAACTTCTTCTGCGTGGCGTTGATGGGCTTCTCGATCCTGGCGCTCTACCATGTTTCGGAAAAAACCCGCGTCGCCCATGTCCAGTTGAATCAGGTCACGGCCACGATCGCCAAGGAACGCGGCGCCATCGGCGTGCTGGAAACCGAATGGCAGCATGTCGCCTCGCCCGAGCGGGTGCAGCAGCTGGCCCAAAGCAAGCTGGGCATGGCCGACAGCGCCTCCGCCCAGTTGAGCTCGTTCGAGGACCTGCCGCGCCGCGGCGCCGATCCCGCGCCTCTGAACAACACGCCGCTGCACAATGCCAGCGCGCAAATTCCAGCAACGCCCGAATCCGGCATGTGAGGATATGAACGAGGTTCCCACTGTCTTTCAGCGGCGCATTATTATCGGAGCGGTCTTGTCTATCGCCGCTTTCGCGCTGGTGGGAATTCGTCTTGTCCATGTCACCCTGCTGAAATCCCTCGACGGCGTGCGCGCCGCCGAGCAAGTCGTGGCCCGCGCCGACCTGACCGACC
Organism: uncultured Alphaproteobacteria bacterium; assembly: GCA_902825865.1. Lineage (GTDB taxonomy): Bacteria > Pseudomonadota > Alphaproteobacteria > Micropepsales > Micropepsaceae > Rhizomicrobium. The sequence goes on along the minus strand of CADECX010000102.1, from coordinate 3,014 downwards.
GCAATGGCGAGCTTCTGGCGCGCGATCTGCCGGTCAAGGATCTCTATGCCCGCCCGAAAGTCTTCTGGGACAAGCAGGAAGCCGCGCGCGGTCTGGCCGAGGCCACCGGCGCCAGCGAGACCCGGCTGCTGAACGGCTTCAACAATGCCAAGAATCCCTATGTGTTGGTCGCCCGCCAGATTACCCCCGACACCGAGGCCAAGGTGATGCATCTGGGCCTGCCGGGATTGGAATTCGAGACCGGCGGCAAGCGCTACTATCCCGACGGGCGCAATGCCGCCCAGGTGATCGGTGTCACCGATCCCGACAATAACGGCGTGTCGGGCCTCGAACTGGGCTTGCAGGACGAGATCCGCGCCGCCGCCGGCGGCAAGGTCGCCACCTCGATCGACACGCGGGTGCAATACATCCTGGCGCATGAGGTGAATGCGGCGCGCGAGATGTTCCGCGCCAAGGCCGGCGCCGGATTGGTGATGGACGTCAACAACGGCGAAGTGCTGGGCATGGTGTCGATCCCCAATTTCGATCCCAACACCAGGCGGCTTTCGCCGGGTGATTCCACCCGCAATGCCATCGCCCAGGACATTTACGAGCTGGGCTCGGTGTTCAAGATCTTCAGCTTCGCATTGGGCTTTGAGGACCGCACCATTCGGCTGGATGAGAGTTTTCCCATCGGCCAGGGCTACAAGATCGGAAAACACACCATCCATGAAGCCGAACGCATGCCCGCGACTTTGCTGGGCCGCGATATACTGGCGCAATCCTCCAATATCGGCACCGCCCAGATCGCGCTGCGCTCCGGCGGGGTGCGTCAGCGCGAATTCCTTACCCATCTGGGCCTGCTGCGTCCGGTGCAAAGCGAATTGCCGGAAACCGCGCGCCCGCTCTATCCCTCCAACTGGGGCACCATCGAAACCGCCACCGTCGGCTTCGGCCACGGTATTTCGGTTTCGCCGCTGAGCTTCGCCACCGCCACCGCAACCGTGGTCAATGGCGGCCGCCGGATTTCGCCCACCTTCATCAAGCAGTCGGCCAGTGATTTGCGCGGCGAGCAGGTGATCAAGCCCCAGACCAGCCAGGCGATGCGCGATCTGCTGCGCTATGTCGTCACCGACGGCACCGGCGGGAAAGCCGACGTTCCAGGCTATGACGTGGGCGGCAAGACCGGCTCGGCGCAGGTGCCGGGCCCCAATGGCCGCTACATCCCGCACGCCCTGCGCACCTCCTTTGTCGCCGTCTTCCCGGCGCACAATCCCCGCTACATCGTGTTTGTGACGCTGGATCAGCCACATGGCACCAAGGAGACTTTCGGCTTCGCCCTGGCGGGCTATACCGCCGCGCCCATGGCCGGGCGGATCATCCAACGCGTCGCGCCGCTTCTTGGTGTCCCCAACAATGCGCCGCCGACCAAGTTGGCCTCAGGTTACCCGTAATGACGCCATATTCGGATTCTATGCTAGGTCATAAGGCAAATACCGCCATGTCAGGCGTGAAAGATTTTACCGGCATCACAAGCGACAGCCGCAAGGTCAAGCCGGGCTATTTGTTCGCCGCTCTGGCGGGCAGCAAAACCGACGGCGCGAAATTCGTGAAGGATGCGGTGGCGCGCGGTGCCGTGGCGGTGCTGGGCGCGCCCGCGCTGGCGCAGGATGTCGCCGGCTTGGGCGTACGCTTCATCGCCGACGAAAATCCGCGCGCCGGCCTGGAGCATTACGCGGCGGCCTTCTATCCCGGCCAGCCCGAGATCGTGGCCGCCGTCACCGGCACCAAGGGCAAGTCTTCCATCGTCGCCTTCCTGCGCGAGATCTGGACGGCGCTGGGCCTGCCCGCCGCCAGCCTGGGGACCGTGGGTGTCACCGGCCCGAAAGGCTCGATGCCCCTGTCGCACACCACGCCGGATCCGGTGGAGATTCATGAATTGCTGGACAGGCTGAAACAGGACGGCGTGGATCATCTCGCCATCGAAGCATCCAGCCATGGGCTGGACCAGCACCGGCTGGACGGCGTGACGATTTCGGCTTGCGGCTTCACCAATATCACCCGCGACCATATGGATTATCATCCCACCTTCGAGGATTACCTGGGCGCCAAGCTCAGGCTGTTCACGGAAGGGGTGAAGGAGGGCGGTGTGGCGGTGGTCAATGCCGATGCCGCCCATGCCGAGCGTTTCATCGACGCCGCCAAGGCGCGCGGGCTCAAATTGATCACCGTCGGCCGCAAGGGCGACAGTATTCATCTGGATCGCCGCGAGGACCGGGGCGGCAACCAGGCCCTCACCCTGCAGTATGGCGGCAAGATATTTTACGTCGAACTGCCGCAGGCGGGAGAATTCCAGGCTTCCAATGCGCTGGTGGCGGCGGGATTGGCGATCGGACTCGGTGCGGACGCGGCAAAAGTGTTCAAGGCGCTGGAAGACCTGAAGGGCGCGCCGGGCCGGATGGAAAAGGTCGCCTTCGCCAAAAGCGGCGCGCCGATCTATGTCGATTACGCCCACACCCCCGATTCCCTGGAAAAAATCCTGGAGGCGCTCAGGCCGCATACGGCGGGCAGTCTGCATGTGGTGTTCGGCTGCGGCGGCGACCGCGACAAGGGCAAGCGTCCCCTGATGGGCGCGGTCGCGGTCAAGCTGGCGGACGATGTGATCGTCACCGACGACAATCCCCGCAGCGAAGAGCCGGCGGTGATCCGCAGCGAGATATTGGCCGCCGCCAAGGGCGCACGCGAGATCGGCGACCGGGCGGAAGCGATTCAGGCCGCCGTGAAAGCGCTGGGAACCGGCGATGTGCTGGTGATCGCGGGCAAGGGGCACGAGACGGGACAGTATGTGAAGGGCGAAGTTTTCCCCTTCTCGGACCGCGAACAGGCCATTGCTGCCGCGATCCTCTTGGGAGGCCGCGCCGCATGAGTCTGTGGACCTCCGCCGAAGCCGAAGCCGCCACCCTGGGCAAAGCCAGCCGCGCCTTTGAAGTGTCGGGCCTATCGATCGACACCCGTACCTTGAAGGCGGGCGATCT
>CADECX010000101.1 GCA_902825865.1 uncultured Alphaproteobacteria bacterium | reverse complement strand
ATCGGCGATATTCTTTCCAGCTATAACTCGTTGAAATGAAATGGTGCCCAGGGACAGAATTGAACTGCCGACACGCGGATTTTCAATCCGCTGCTCTACCAACTGAGCTACCTGGGCACACGCCGTCGTATATTGGCGGGAGGCGCTTATTAGGGGAGGCAGGCCCCCCTTGTCCAGCACCCCCACCCTACTCGTCGTCCGGGTCTTTTTCGTTGGGGTTTGAAGGGTTTGCCGGGTCCGCCGGAGCCCCCGGAATGGCATATCCACCCTTGAGCCAGCGCCCCAGATCGATGTCGGCGCAGCGTTTGGAGCAGAACGGCTTGAAACCCTCCGCTTCCGGCTTGCTGCAAATCGGGCAGTCAGCCATGGCCGCCCGCCTCCAGCAGCGCCACGGTCACCGTCAGCGGCAGCCCCACCACATTGGAATAAGAGCCGGAAATTTCCTTGATCCACATTTCGGCGCGGCCCTGGATGGCATAGCCGCCCGCCTTGCCCACGCCTTCCCGGCTTTCGACATAAGACGCGATCTGCCGCTCGCTCAGGCGCAGCAGCGAAACACGGGTCTCGGCCAGCCGTGTGCGCAACTTGCCTTGCGGCGTCACCAGTGCGACCGCGGTGATCACCTGATGCCGCCGCCCCGAGAGCAATTTCAGGCAGGCGCGCACTTGGTCATCGTCCATCGCCTTGGGCAGAATGCGGCGGCCCACCGCCACCACCGTATCGGCGGCCAAAATCAAGGCCGGTTTTCCGTTCCATTCGCTCTCCACCTTGCGCGCTTTCTCCGACGCCAGGCGCAAGGCATGGATGCGCGGCAACTCGCCCTTGCGGACCGTTTCATCGATGGCGGCGGGAAGAATGGCGTCCGGCGTGATGCCGACCTGCGCCAGCAGTGCGAGGCGGCGCGGACTTTCGCTGGCCAGAACTAGTGGCGCCATGATTTTCCACTTCTTTCGCCAATTAGGCGCGAGGGATTTTGGTTCCTGGCTAGGCGCGAGGAGCGATGTGGGCACTTAGCCCATGAGCGACGAGCAACGACGCCAGGGGCCAAAAGACCCGCGCCTAACGGAAGCGGTAGGTGATACGACCTTTGGTCAGGTCGTACGGCGTCATCTCGATCATCACCTTGTCGCCCGTCAGCACGCGGATGCGGTTCTTGCGCATCTTGCCGGCGGTATGGGCGATAATCACGTGATCATTGGCGATCAGCTTGACGCGGAAGTTCGCATTCGGGAGGAGCTCCTCGACGATCCCCTCAAACTCCAGCATTTCTTCCTTGGCCAATGGGTCCTCTTAAAGGCGTTCGTGAGCGGGGGAGATAGGGGGAAAAAGCCCGGAAAGCAAGCCTTTCCAACGGCTTTTCCTCAGGTATCCGCCGCTGCGGGGGCCAAAAAGCGCTGTTTCAGACGGTGCATCAGCTGGTCGCGCACCGTCCGGTAGGCCATCAGCCGCTGCTCGCGGGAGCCATCCACCGCCGTGGGGTCCATGGTGGGCCAATATTCCACCTGGGTGGCCGCCGTCCGGGTAAGTTCGACCGCCTTGTGCTGGGCCTCCGGCGACAGGGTGACCACCAGGTCGAAGCTGCCGTCTTCCAGATCCTCGAACCGGCGCGGCTTGTGCTTGGCGATTTCCAGCCCGATCTCGCCCATCACTTCCACCGCCAGGGGATCGAGTTCACCGGCACGCACCCCCGCCGATTCGATATAGACGCCGCCGCGGGTCAAATGCTTCAGCATCGCCGCCGCCATGGGCGAGCGCACTGCGTTCAGGGTACAGGCGAAGAGAATGGCCCCCTCTTTCGATGATGAAACCATTCAACCCCGCATCTGCAAGACGCAGATCAGCGTGAACAGCCGCCGCGCGGTGTCGAAATCGCTTTGTATTTTGTCTCCCAGCCGCGCCTGCAACTCGCGGGCGCCTTCGTCGTGCAAGGTGCGGCGCGCCATGTCGAGGGATTCGATCTGGTGCGGCGGCGCGGTGCGGATCGCCTTGTAATAGCTGTCGCAGACCAGGAAATAGTCCTTCACCGTCTTGCGCAGCGGCGCCAGCGACAGGAACAGCCGGACTTGTTCGCTGCCGCCTTCGCGGCTGATGTCCAGCACCAGCCGGTTGTCTTCCATTCCCAGACGCAGGTGATAAGGCCCGTCCGGAAAGCCCTCCGGCTTGAAGAAATTGGCCTCCAGCAGATCGTAGATCGCGACTTCGCGTTCCTGCTCCACGGCGCGGCTGCGATACACCACACTGGCTTCGTCGAGGGTGATCGCCGAAAGCCGGTATTCCACGGTCAGCCTTTCTGGTTCAACCGCGCCGCGATGGAGCGGGCATGCGCATCCAACCCTTCAGACTCAGCCAGAGTAATCGCCTCCGGCCCGATGGCGGCGATGCTTTTGGCATCCAGCCCCATGATGGTGCTGCGCTTCATATAATCCAGCACCGACAGGCCCGAGGAGAAACGCGCCGTGCGCGAGGTGGGCAGGACATGGTTGGGCCCGGCGATATAGTCGCCCATCGCTTCCGGCGTGTGACGCCCCAGGAAGATGGCGCCGGCGTGACGCACCTTCTTCAGCAGGATTTCGGGATCGGCGGTGGCGATTTCCAGATGTTCCGGCGCAATGGCATCGGCCAGCGGCGCGGCATCGTCGAGGCTTTTGACCACAATGATCGCGCCATTGTCGTTCCAGCTTTTTTCCGCAATCGCCTTGCGCGGCAGGCGCGCGATCTGCGCCCGCGCCGCCGCGTCCACGTGATCGGCAAAAGCGGCATCGTCGGTGATCAGGATGCTTTGCGACGACGCATCGTGCTCGGCCTGGCTCAGCAGGTCGGCGGCGATCCAGTCCGGATCGTTCTTGCCGTCGGCGATAACCAGAATTTCCGACGGCCCCGCGATACTGTCGATGCCGACCTGGCCGAAGACTTCGCGCTTGGCAGCCGCGACATAGGCGTTACCCGGCCCGACAATCTTGTCCACCGGCTTTATGCTTTGCGTGCCATAGGCCAGCGCCGCCACCGCCTGCGCCCCGCCGATGCGGTAAATGTCGGTGATCCCGGCGCGCTTGGCCGCCGCCAGCACCAGCGGGTTGAGCTTGCCGCCACTGGCAGGGGTCACCATCACGATACTGCCCACGCCCGCGACCTTGGCGGGAATTGCATTCATCAGCACCGAAGAGGGATAAGAGGCGGTGCCGCCCGGCACATACAGGCCCACACTGTCGACACTGGTCCAGCGCCAGCCCAATTGCACTCCGGTCTCATCGGTGAAGCGCGCATCTTCCGGCATCTGGCGCTTGTGATAGCTTTCGATACGCTGCGCGGCGGTCTCGATGGCGGCAAGCTGGGCTTTGCTCACCTGCGCAAGCGAGGCATCGATCTCTTCAGCCGTCAGTTTCAATGTTTCCGTGGTGACGCCGGCGCGGTCGAACTTGTTGGTGAGTTCCACCAGCGCTGCGTCGCCGCGCTTGCGCACATCGGCGATGATGCCGCGCACCACCGCGGCGACATCTTCCTCCTCTTCGCGCTTGGCGAAGAGCAGCTTCTGGAAGTCCGCCGCAAAACCCGCGTCGGAAGCGTTCAACCGGCGTGCCATTAGCGGTTCTCCGCATCATGGTCGGGCGTACCGCGGGCAGCCCAAGGTTCGGTCATATCAATCAGTTCGCCATCGATACATTCCACCGTCAGGCGGAAAGCGCCGCCGCCGGCCAAGACGATCTCGATCACCCCGCCCGGATCTTCGCTGCCGCCCTCTTCCGATTTGTTGGGCGTAAAAGTCACCGCCAGCACCGACACCACCGCCTCACCGGCCCCCAGCTTGACCTTGCTGGTTTGCACTTTCAGCACGCCATCGAAATGCAGTCCGGCGCGCACCCGTGTCTTGCCGCCATCCTCCCATTGCAGGCGATTGAGCACCGCGGCGAAGCGGCGCTTCTTGGGAAGCCAGGTAAAATCCTTGAGCTTGGCGGCGGCATCCTGCAGCCGCGCCGACAGGATTTCCAAATCCTCGCTATCGGCCGCCGCCAAACGAAGCCGGCTCATTCCGACACGCGCGCGATATCCGCGCCCACACGTGAGAGTTTTTCTTCCAACCGGTCGAAGCCGCGGTCCAAATGATAGACCCGGCTGACCAGGGTCTCGCCTTCCGCCGCCAGGCCGGCCAGCACCAGCGACACCGACGCGCGCAGATCCGTCGCCATCACCGGCGCGCCCTTGAGTTTCTCCACACCGCGCACCGTGGCGGTGTCGCCGTCGATGCGGATTTGGGCCCCCATGCGCGCCAGTTCCGGCACATGCATGAAACGGTTCTCGAAAATCTTTTCGCGGATCACCGACGTGCCGTCGGCCACCACCATCAGCGCCATGATCTGGGCCTGCAGATCGGTGGGAAAGCCGGGATAGGGCGCGGTGGTGACGTCGCCGGCATGCGGCCGCGAACCATTCATGCGCACCTTCAGGCCCCGCGCGGTGGCGGAAACTTCCGCGCCGCTCTTGACCAGAAGCGAGCTCAGCGAGGCGATGGTTTCCGGCGCCGCACCCACCAGCTCGACTTCGCCGCCCGCGATGGCGGCGGCAATGGCGTAGGTGCCTGCTTCGATACGGTCGGGCATCACGCGGTAATCGGCGCCGTGCAGGCTGGCGACACCTTCGATGGTGATCTCGCTGGAACCCAGGCCGGAAATTTGCGCGCCCATCGCGATCAGGCAATTGCCCAGGTCGGAAATTTCCGGCTCGCGCGCGGCATTGACGATCTTGGTGACGCCCTTGGCGAGCGATGCCGCCATCATCGCGGTCTCGGTGGCGCCGACGGAGACAAAGGGGAACACGATCTCCGCTCCCTTCAGCCCGCCGGGCGCGGTGGCGGTGACATAGCCTTCGGCCAGATCGATCTTGGCGCCCATCGCCTGCAGCGCCGACAGATGCAGTTCCACGGGACGCGCACCGATGGCGCAACCGCCCGGCAGCGAAACCTTGGCTTCGCCCTGGCGCGCCAACAGCGGCGCCAAGACCTGAAAGCTCGCCCGCATCTTGCGCACCATGTCATAGGAGGCGAAGACCGAGGTGATCTGGCGGGCCTGGAGTTTCATCAGATCGCCCTCGCCCAGCCCCGGCGACATGTTGACCTGGATGGAGACCCCGAAACTCATCAGCAGTTCGGCCATGGCGCGCACATCCGCCAGCCGCGGCACATTGGCCAGGTTCAGGGGATCGGCCGTCAGCAAAGACGCCGCCATCAGTTTCAGGGCGGCATTCTTGGCGCCGCTGATGGGGATCTCCCCCTTCAGCGGGTGGCCGCCGCGGATACGAATACGGTCCATGGCAGTCGTTGTAGCCGGGGGGCCAGCCCAAGGAAAGGCTGGGAAAGGTGGGGCTAACCCCTGTTTTTCACGGGGTTTTCCGGGGACTTTTCGGGGGATCGGCGGCAGGGCCGGGAGGCGGTTCCGGGACCCTTGCCGCCTTGGCTTGCTTGCGGCGCTTGAGATTGGCGCGCAGGGCGGCGGCCAGCTTTTCGGGCGTGGATTTGGCCATTGCTAGCTCTGTAAGGGAATCTGAAAAACCCGGCTTTCCTTCGTGGAATCCATACGTTATAGCAGCGCACCCTTCACCAAACTTTGGCTTAAGGGTTGGACTGTAAGGTCCGAAAATACCACGGTTGCCGTAGTAGCGTAGTGGTAGCGCAATCCCTTGGTAAGGGATAGGTCGTGAGTTCGATTCTCACCTACGGCACCACTCTGTCATCCACCCGCATCTAAGCGGGTCTATGACAGCAGAAAAAACCGCAGAACACCTGCAGTTTTTTCATCCACAATCCATTTGCGTCTACGATTGTCTACCGGCATCCGGACAATTTGTTGGTACTTGTGTTGGTATCCTAGCAGCCCAATGTTGGTATCGAAGCCTCAACACGGTACCCCACATGGCACTGACAGACGCCAAATGCCGCTCCGCAAAACCCAAGGCGACGATGAACAAGCTGTCCGATGGCGGCGGCCTTCAGCTGTGGGTCCAGCCCACTGGCGCTAAGCTCTGGCGGCTAGCTTATAGGTTCAGCCGGAGGCAGAAGCTCCTTACGCTCGGTGTTTACCCAGCCGTCTCCCTTGAGGATGCCCGTACGGCCCGCCATGAGGCAAAGCAGCTGTTGGGCAAAGGGCAGGACCCTTCCGAAGCCAGAAAGGCTTCGAAGGCCGCCGCGGTCCAATCTGGAACTACCTTTCGGGCCATTGCAGAGGAGTATTTGGCCCACCAAAGGCAAAATAGCCGTGCCGACTCCACGATGGCCAAACTTGAATGGCTGCTTGGCCTCGCCTATCCCCAGCTTGGCGAAAAGGAGATCGCTGCTATTCGCCCGCCCGAAGTGCTTCAAGTCTTGCGCAAAATTGAAGCTAGGGGGCGCTATGAAACAGCGCGGCGACTCCGGTCAACTATGGGGGTGGTATTTCGGTCTGCAATCGCATCTGGGCGCGCCGAAACAGACCCGACAACGTCCCTGCAAGGCCTATTGGCCACACCACCAAGAAAATGACCTGCCCGGCTCTTTTTGTACCAAGCGAATTGATAGAAATTGGCTTGGAGAG
>CADECX010000100.1 GCA_902825865.1 uncultured Alphaproteobacteria bacterium | reverse complement strand
CCCAGCCTTTCGGTGAGCGCGTCATAGAGCGGGCGCAGATAGGGCGCGAGTTTTTCGGTGAGATCGCCGGGCAGAAATCCCAGGCTTTCGCCCGCTTCCACCGCCGGACGCGACAGCACGATACGCTGCACCTTGCCGGCTTCCAGCGCTTCGACCGCCTTGGCGATCGCCAGATAGGTTTTGCCGGTTCCTGCCGGTCCAAGCGCCAGCACCACGCTTTGCGCGTCTATCGAATCCATGAATTGCTGCTGGGCCGGGCTCATCGCCCGGACATTTTTTACGTATTTGCGGTCCCGGAATTGGCCGTCGGGATCGTGGGGCGACCAGGCCTTGTTTTGGTGGTTTGGACGCGCCGGGAAAAGCGGGTGCACATTTTCTTGGACAGCATAGGAAGAGTCACGCGACTTCGAACGCATGGAGCGTTTGGCCATAAATACTCCCGATGTGTGAGACTGATGTTGAGAGGGGTGTTGAGTGTGAACGAAGGGGAGGGGCTGTCCGGCGTACCGGCCCTGGATTCTGTCGGCGAACGCAGTGCGAAATGCACCAGTGCCTTTTCCCCCGTAACAAGGCGAATCACATCGCCTGACTTCAGGGTATCGTTTTTTGCGCGAGACTGTGTGAATTTCTCACAACGAGATCAGTACGGAACCAAGACGATGCCTGTTTACGAATTGGACGGCGCCAAGCCGGAAATATCAGCCGATTGCTGGATCGCGCCCGATGCGGTGGTGATCGGAAAGGTGCGCCTGCTTCAGGGTGCGAACATCTGGTTCGGCGCGGTGCTGCGCGGCGACAATGAATGGATCACAATCGGGCCGAACTCCAATATCCAGGATCATAGCATCATTCACGCCGATCCGGGACAGGCTGTGACCATCGGGCGCGGCGTCACCGTCGGGCATCGCGTCATCGTTCACAGCGCCCTGGTCGGCGATCATTCCCTGATCGGCATGGGCGCGATCCTGCTCAACCGGGCGCGGATCGGCGCCCGCTCGCTGGTGGGCGCCGGCGCGCTGGTGACGGAGGACAAGATTTTCGAGGACGGCAAGCTGATGCTGGGATCCCCCGCCAAGGCGATGCGTGATCTTTCGGCGGATCAAATCCAGGGCATCGAGAAGTCGGCGGAGATCTATACCGCCAATGCGCGGCGCTATGCCGAGAACTTGCGCTAGGCGCGCTTGACCGGCCTTTTTTCCAGGCCCGGCTGATCGCCGGTACGGCTCCAGATCATGCGAATGCGGGTATCGGTCTCGGGGCCGAAATTGAACCAGGCGGCTTTGTCGTGCGCGGCATCGACGATGAACAGCGTATCGGTCTTGCCCAGTTTCTGGACCAGGGCGTTTCGAATGACATTGATCGAGGCTTCGCTGGAAAGAACCCAGGCCTGTTCGCCGAAGCGCTGCGCCACGCCGAGTGCGAAAATCTCTTCTTCCAAGGCAGAAATCGAGCGGGCCTTCATGTCGGCGACGATCACAAAATGGCCCAGCGTGCCGCTGTCGGGATCGAAGCGCATGCCGAAACCCTTAGGCGGTTCGGTTGAGGCCGGCGCCGACACCGGCGCCCCTGGCTGAAACAGGACCGCCAGATCGGGATCCTCGCTTGCGGGATAGAATTGATCCTGGCCTTCGCGCGCAATCAGGGAATGACTCGCCAGCCGCTTTTCGGCGTGGAAGCCCTGCATCTGCTCCAGACTATAGGGGCCATAAACGCGCCCCCCGACGTTCAACGTCCAGGAAATCGTCATACCAAACGCAATCGGATTTACGCCCCACAGGTTAACGGCAATTGGTTACCCAAAGGTTGCCCCCGAAATGCTAAAAAATTCAGCAATTACGTGGCTTTAGCCCGTGGTCCAATTGTGCGGTAGGAGCGGTTACAGAAACTCCCACCCGCCGTCCCGGGTACGGCAGAGGAGCATCGGGCAGGCGAGCGTAGCGAAGCCACGCGCCGAAGGCGCGATTAAAAGTTAGGGGCGCATTCGCGCCCCGGGGCCGTGCGACCAAAAATAGAAGGCTTGCCGACTACCTACAGAAACTCCCACCCGCCGTCCCGGGTACGGCAGGCCGTGCCTGGGCGGTCGAATTCCCGCCCCCGGCGATAGACCACCTGGGTGAAATCGCGGCACAGGCGCTGGCCCCGGTAATATTCCCGGTCGGTCACCACATAGCCGCGATTGGGTCCGCGGCTCCATCCATAGCGGCGGCCGACCGGTCCGCGAAAACTCTTCTCATAGGTCCGCGCCGCATGGGGCCGGTCCTGACAGTCCATGTCGCGCGCGATGGCGTTGCCGGCCAGCCCGCCCAGCAAGGCGCCGCCGGCAATGCCGACCACCTTGCCGTTGCCGACCACACCGCCAAAAAGCCCTCCCAGCACGCCGCCCGCGATGGTGCCCGTGGTGTGATCCTTGCCGCTGCAAGCGTCCGCCAGAGCTGGATTTGCCGCGCAACAAAGTCCCAGGGCCAACAGGATGGCGGCTGCTCTGGTCTTCATTCCGGTCTCCCGCGAAGGGCGGTGGATCACAAACAAATGTAGGCGACAGTAAAGCACACGGCCCCGGCTTGCGCCACCGGGGCCGTGCCATCACTTATCCGTCAAACCGCCAGTGACCGTTTCCGATATCCCGGCAGGCGATGCCGGTACGGGTAAAGTCGCGGTTGCCGCGCCAGCTGGTTTCGGTGAATTCGCGGCACACCTCACCGCGGCGGCGGAATTCGCGCGTGCTGGTGAAGGTGCCGCGATTGCCGCGATTGCGCCATTCATAGGGGCGGCCGATATCGCCGTTGAGGCCGGTGGCATAAGTGCGATAGGCGACCGGCTGGTCTTCGCAATCGATGTCGCGTCCGATCACATTGCCAAGCAGGCCGCCCAGCACCACGCCGCCGACCACCGCGCCGCCATTGCCGCGGCTGGCGGCGCCGCCGATCAGCCCGCCGGCCAGGGCGCCGAAAATGGTGCCGGTGGTGGCATTGCCGCGGCGGCAGCTTTCTTCATAGCGGCCCTGCTCGTAATAGGCATGTTGCGGAGGCGGGGGCGGAAGTGGCGGGCCGTAGTCGCGCTCCTGGCGCCAGCCGCGATCGCGCATGCGGCGGTAACGGCCGTCGCGGTCATAATAACCGTTGCGGTCGGCATTGCTGTAATAGCCGTTGGGATCATTGCCGGGCGGCACCCAGGCCGGCTGCGCCCAGGCACCGCCGGAGAACAGCGTTGTGGCCGCGCAAAAAGCGAGCAAGGTTTTCTTGAGGATCATGGGTCTCTCCTGCGTGAAAAAATCGGTGATACCCAGCCTGGTTTTCCGCGTCTGAATACTGTCTGAACGGAATAAGGCGGCTTTTTGGCCGATATTTGATTTCATTCCACCGAATAATTGGTGACCGCCCAACCGTTATTCTCGAAGCTCAGGGTCACCGTCTCCACCGCCCCCGTCTTGCGGGCAAACGACGTGTCGTAGCGAATCACCGCGACATTGTTGCGGCTGAGATCGATGGATTTGAGATCGCGGCTGGCCACCGCGCCCAGCGGTACGCGCTTGATGTTCGCATCGTTCGCCCAGGCATCGGCGTTCTGGCGGTTCTGGAAGGCCTTGCCGGCGTCTTTCCAGCTCTGGGGGAAATTCTTGTCGTCCACCAGCACCAGCCATTGGCGGGCGCGGTCGTCAGGCGCCGGTGTGGCCGAGGTGGAAGGGGCCCTTCTAGCCGGCTGCGCGGCGGCGGGCACGGCGTTGCCGATTACCAGAAGGGCGATGACCGCGGAACGAAAGAGCATGTGGGGCCTCGGGAAGGGCAGTCTACCGTCCCTATAACGCGGTGGGAACCCGGAAGGTTCAACCGCTTTCATCCGCCAAATACAACGGCATGTATGATCCGGCCGGGCAGGAAGGCGAAGGTGCCCGCGATCAGGATGCCGCCAATATAGACGCCAAGCATCGAACCCCGGTGCATTTTGATGTTGTGGGTCTTGGCGCCGCGCAGGGCCCCCACCACGCCAAAAAGCGTTACCAGGGAAAAGATGTGAATGGGACCGAAGCCAAAGACAATGTCGATGGCCGGGATTTGGTGGATGAACAGCGCCGCGATGGCGGTGACGGTCATCAACACCAGATAGACATAGCCGATGGCGCGGTGACGCGGCGCCCCCTTGCGGCTGAAAAAGATCAGCCAGGTGCCCAGGAAGAAGGCGGGCACCACGGTGAAAACATGCAGCTGAACGGCGAATGGCGCGGCGAGGAGCGGCGCCAGCGACACTACGGAGCGTCAGCGAAAGCTGGAGCGACCATTTAGTAAGTCCGTGCCTTGGGCGCGATATATTCGACGTCGTTGCTCAAGGTATAGGTGTGGACCGGACGATAGTCGATTTTGGTTTCGCCTGTGTTCACATCCAGCCACGCCAGCGTGTGCTTCATCCAATTTTCGTCGTCGCGCTGGGCATAATCTTCCCGGGCATGGGCGCCGCGGCTTTCCTGCCGGTTGACCGCGCCCGCCACGGTCACCACCGCCTGCTGGATCAGATTGTCGAACTCCAAGGTCTCCACCAGATCGGTGTTCCAGATCAGCGAGCGGTCCTGGATGCCGATATCGCCGCGCTGGGCATAAACTTGTTTCACGCGATTTAGGCCCTGCTCCAGGGTCTCGCCGGTGCGGAACACCGCGGCGTCTTCCTGCATCGCCTTTTGCATGGCGGCGCGCATCACCGCCGTCGGGGTCGAACCCTTGGCGTTGCGCAAACGGTCGAAGCGGGCCAGGGCTTCGTCGCCCGCGCCTTTGGGCAGCTCCTGGTGGCTGGTCATGCCTTCCAGCGCCTTGGCCGCTTCCATCCCGGCCGCCTTGCCGAACACCACCAGATCGATCAGGGAATTGGAACCCAGCCGGTTGGCGCCATGCACACTGACGCAGGCCGCTTCCCCCACCGCCATCAGCCCATGCACCGATGTGTCGGGATTGCCATTGGCCAGGGTCAGGGCCTCGCCGGTATAGGCGCAAGGAATGCCGCCCATATTGTAATGCACCGTGGGAAGCACCGGGATCGGCTCCTTGGTGACGTCCACGCCGGCGAAAATGCGCGCCGATTCCGAAATGCCGGGCAGGCGCTCATGGATGATCTTGGGATCCAGATGCGACAGATGCAGATGGATATGATCCTTGCCGGGACCGACGCCGCGGCCTTCACGGATTTCGATGGTCATGGCGCGGCTGACCACGTCGCGCGAGGCCAGGTCCTTGGCATTGGGGGCATAGCGTTCCATGAAACGCTCGCCTTCGGAATTGGTCAGATAACCGCCTTCGCCGCGCACGCCTTCGGTGATCAGCACACCGGCGCCGAAGATGCCGGTGGGATGGAACTGGACGAACTCCATATCCTGCAAGGGCAGGCCGGCGCGCAACACCATGGCGTTGCCGTCGCCGGTCTGGGTGTGGGCGCCGGTGCAGCTTTGATAGGCGCGGCCATAGCCGCCGGTGGCGAGAATGACTTTGTGGGCGCGGAAACGGTGGATGGTGCCGTCGTCCAGATTCCACGCCATCACGCCGCGGCAGGCGCCGTCGTCCATGATCAGGTCCAGCGCGAAATATTCGATGAAGAAATTCACCTCATGCTTGACGCACTGGCCGTACAAAGTGTGCAGCATGGCATGGCCGGTGCGGTCGGCGGCGGCGCAAGTGCGCTGCACGATGCCTTTGCCGTAATTGCTGGTCATGCCGCCAAAGGCGCGCTGATAGATTTTGCCTTCCTCGGTGCGCGAGAAGGGCATGCCGAAATGTTCCAGCTCATAGACCGCTTCGGGCGCGTTGCGGCAGAGATATTCGATGGAGTCCTGATCGCCCAGCCAGTCCGAGCCCTTGACGGTGTCGTACATGTGCCAGCGCCAATTATCCTCGCCCATATTGCCCAGGCTCGCGGCGACGCCGCCTTGCGCCGCCACCGTGTGGCTGCGGGTGGGAAACACTTTGGTGATGCAGGCGGTCTTCAGGCCCCTCAGCGCGCATTCCAGGGTGGCGCGCAGACCCGCGCCGCCCGCCCCGACAACGACGACATCGAATGTGTGATCGACAATGTTGTAGGCGGGCATCAGGAGAGTCCTATGAAATCGCGATACGCATGATGGAGAAGATGCTGACGATCCAGCAGGCCAACAGCGCGCCGCGGATCAGCAACAAGGAGAAGATTTTCTTTCCGCTGGTGTGAACATAATCGTCGATCACCACCTGCAGTCCCAGCCCGGCATGATAGAGCGAGAAGCTGACAAAGGCCGCCATCAGCGCGCCGTTAAAGGCGTTCTGGAAATACTGGGCCGGAGTCACCACCGAGGCGCCCACCATGCCCATCATCACATAGAGGAACCACAAGGAGAGCGGCGCCAAGGCCAGGGCGGTGACGCGCTCGCGCCAGAAATGCTTGGTGCCGGTATGGGACGAGCCCATGCCTTGCACGCGATGCAGCGGTGTCTCGGCGCTTTTCATTGCAGGTACCCCGCATGGCCGGTCCATACCAGGGCGAAGATGGCGATGGCCGACAGGATCGACAGCGCGAAGATCAGCACGCTGTTGCGTTCCGAAACCCGCTTGTCGAAACCGTATCCCAGGTCCCAGGCCAGGTGCCTGAGGCCGCTGAAGAAATGGTAGCAAAGCGACCAGGTGATGCCGAACAGGATCAACTGGCCCAGCGGCGTCTCGGCAATCTCCATGAAGGTGCCATAGCCGCCATCCAGGCCGTTGGACACAGCCGCCAGCCACCAGGCCAGAACCACTGCGCCAATCGACAGGCCGATGCCCGTGGCGCGGTGGGTGATGGAGGTCATCATCGTGACCGGCCAGCGATAGATGGTCATATGGGGGGAAAGCGGGCG
>CADECX010000099.1 GCA_902825865.1 uncultured Alphaproteobacteria bacterium | reverse complement strand
GCGGCGCCCCTGCCCGCGGCGGCACCATCGTGGGTCATGCGGGCCCCAAGGAGCGAATCCGTGGCCCTGGCTCGCGCTTCCAAAGCGCTTGAGGACGAAAGACTCGGCACGGCCCATGGCGCCAGCGAGTGGTCGGTCGTTAACACGGTGAATTTCGTCCGCGCGACGAAGGAACCGCAGGCAATAAGCTCGATCGAATATGACACCTGGGACCATCTCGTCGCCAAAGGCGTAATACCCGGCAATAGCCGTCATCACCCCCAAGCCTTTCCGGGTGAGCCGCGCCTGAGCTACGTTCCAGACCCACCTTCGTTGAGGTAATTCCATCGCTAGCGGCACTGGTTTAGACTTGACGGTCATGGCGCGACACCAAGCGGCTGATGAGGATGTTGACCTGCTGCGCGCCCACATGGACGGTGACCGGGAGGCGTTTGCTCAACTGTATGACAGGCACGACAGACCCAGCTTTCAATTCGTCCGCCGCCTCTTGGGTTCATCCGGCGCAGATGCGGAGGACTTGCACCAGGAAACTTGGCTCGCAGTTTCCCGGCATGCTTCCAGCTTCGATCCGCTCAAGGCGAGTTTTGGCGCCTGGCTCTATACGATCGCTCGCCGGAAGGTTTGGGATCATCTTCGCAAACAGAAAGTCATTCGCCTGGTGTCGGGGCAGGAAGATCTTCTCTTAGCCGTCCCAGACCTTGGGCCGACGCCCCTGCAGGAGGCTGAGGGCCGCGAAATGGCGCTCGCCTTGATCAACGCGGTCGAGGCTCTGCCATTGGCGCAACGTGAAACTTTCATTCTGTTTGCCGAAGGTGGGTTGAGCCTTGAGGAAATCGCAGAGATCACGGAAGTGAGCGCGGAAACCAGCAAGAGCCGGTTGCGGTACGCCCGCGCAACCTTGAGGCGGGTTCTGTCGGAACGGGAGGCCGTCCATGGTTGAGCCAGACCCCATCGATCGGGCCTATAGCCAGGCAGAGAGCTTGTTGGACGAACAGGCCGAGAGGTCTGCCCGCCGCGCCCGTGTCTTGGCCGCCATTGCACAGGACGCTGTCATTCGTCCCATATCGCGCCAGAAATCCATGCCGCGCTTCACCTCTCGCGGCGGATGGCTGGTGGCTGCAAGCGTGTTGGTCGTTTCGGGTTTCCTGATCTCAAGGTTTTTGCCGTTGAACCAGCCAGGGTCTTTGCCCCCGATAGCCCAGGCGCCGGCGGCCGTTCAGAAAAATCAAATGACGGCAGCCTTGTCGCCGCCTGCTCGGGCGGTCGACCAGCCAGGGTCTGCGTCTTCAGGACCGAAGGCGAAAGCGTCGGATCAAGCCTCGGCCGCTGCGCACGAGCCAAGAGAATCTTCCAGTGAGCGAATTGCTTTGGCGGCTCCCCCGCCGCCCCCCGCCACGGTGGCATCACCGCCCCCTGCTGCTCCAGCTCCCGCAATGGCGGCACCACCGCCACCCACCCCTCGGGCCTTTCCCATGGCGGCACCGCCACCACTCGCTGCCGCTCCAGCTCCACCCATGGCGGCACCATCACCACCGCCTGCCGCTCAGGCCTTTGCCAGGGTTGCACCACCGCTCCCTGCTGCTCCAGCTCCCGCTCCGGCAGCGCCCTCGATGGCAGACACGGCCAAGCCAATAGGCGAATCTGGAAGTATCTTGGGCTTCGATCAACTTCGCGCCGCCGCTGCAGCTGGGCGTACCGTCGAAGTTCAGGAATTGCTTAGCCGCCGGATTCCGATCGACGCGGCGGACGCCAATGGCGAAACGGCCTTAATGTATAGCATACGGGCGTATCAGCCTGCGACGGCTGCTCTCTTGATCCGCCATGGCGCAAGTCTGGACAAAAAGAACAATGCGGGACTCAGCGCACGCGACCTCGCCACGCAAATTAACGATCCAGCGCTCAATCATGCGCTCGGCCTTGAACGCTGATAGCTGAAATTTGTGCATGAGCTTATTTCAATAATGTGCAAACCCTTGCAATTGGGGCTGTTGCCGAAGATGCCAGTCGCAAAGACATTGCCGCAAAAGGGTGGCTATGTGCGCTACATTCCCACATTCAAAAAGCCGGCTTAATTTCCACCCACGAGATGGCCGAGAAGCTTACCGATAGTCTCCAGGATATTTTGGGCGTCTTTGCCGAAATGCAGAAACGGCAGGACGGTCGCAACCGATCCGAAGGATGACCCCATCAGCTGCGCCAGCGAGCGCAGATCGAAGGGGACGACGCGCATCTTCTCGATATGCAGGAACATCGTGCTCATGGTCGCCAGTTCCGCCAGTTCGCGGATTTCATCCGAGGTGGACTGCGCGCCGTTGTCGTCCATTAGCCATCGGCTTTCCACGCTGCGCCCCTGCGCGGTGACCCGTTCGCGGTACACCGCCAGCGCACGGTCTTTGCTGCTGTAGAGATGTTTCGTGAACATGAGCAGGGGCGTCAAAAACAGCAACGGCGCCCCGACCGCGAACAAAACCAAGGGGCCCCAGACCGGCATTACGTCGAAGCCGAAATGCTCGATGGTGATTTTATAGGCCACCGTCGACGCGACGTTGCTGATGCCATAGGCAAGAATGAAGATGGCAAAGCGCCCTTGTGCTTCGCTGATGAAACCGATCCCGCCGGTAAGGTCGGGATGGGTGGGATGCAAATCCAAGTCCATGCGCGCGACGCGCTGGAGATAAAAAATCCACAGCACGATCTTCCACATCAGACGCAGCCAGACATAGCTCATCAACGGCAGCGCGATCAGAAATTCCCATACCCCCGGGGCCGTCAAGATGCGCCATTCGCGAAAGTCCATTACATGCCATGTCGACGGGGGATGCGGCCCGAATTCCGGCACCAGAATGATCACCGAGAAACTATAGGCGATGAGGACGCAGACGATGTCCGACCAATAGGCCTTGCGCAGGCGGGCGATCTGGCGATGCGCGTGATACAGTTTTTTGCGATCCTTGGGCTTTACGATGTCGCATGAGATCAGCTGCCGGGCGACGCTGCGCGTGCTTTCGTCGATGATAGGCTCAGCGATCATGAACAAGGGCAAGCCGATCAGAAACTGGGCGTAAGCGGCGAAGTCGGCGAAGAAGTTGGTGGCGACCATGCCGCCGTGCGCATTCCCGCTCACCAATGCAAAAGCCGCCACCGGCAGCCAGGTGATCACCACGATGGCCAGGCAGCGCTTGAATATGGCGAACCGCGCCCGGTTGGAGAGGTGCAGGGCTCCATAGATGCGATGCAGCCAATCGCCGTCGAACAACGAAAACGCGACCGCTTCAGAAGGTGACTTATGCGCAGTCTTGGCGGTCATGCGGTTTGCGCGGTCGCTGAGGGGCTATCAGGTCCGCGCGCCGACACGTGCGTCCAGTAATAAATATCGAAGGCGACGGTGCCGGCGGCAAGCAAAAGTAAAAGCCCCACCAGGTTCAAGAAGATATGCATAGCCCCCAAAGCCCTTTGCCCACGGCCATACCTAGCAAAATCGCGCAGGCACGAAAAGCACCAAGGCGGTTTGGGCCTTTGACGAGCTTCGTATGGCGACCGATCTAGCTAGAACAAGTATTCTTCCGGGGGCGCCCTCATGGTCGACCGCCTTCGTTAGTGGCCGGCTCACGGGCGATCGACCAGAATGTCACTGCGATAGAGGCCCCCAACAGTCCCGCAAAGGCCGCATTGGGGACCTGATCGGCGCTCCAACCATCCCGAAAGGCGTAACTCAACCAGATTGTGCCCAACACGCCCCACGTCAATCCGGCTAGCGCATAGGCCAATCCGCTTTCACGATGAACCAGCCGAAGAACGATCCAAGTTGGAATACCGAAAAGCAGGGTCAACTTGATCATAGCCATCGCCAAACCGGCGAACGAGTGGATCGCCGAACTCGGCCTCGGGAGGACGTAGCCCCCATGCAGAGACGATAATTGGATTAAAAGCGCCACGGGAATAGCCATCAGGACGGGAGCGGCTAACAGCGCAACCACACCACGCTCAATCGCACTGCGTCCGGGGCCAAAGGAAAAAAAGACGGAAAATTTCATTTTTCAACTCCCTTGAACTCAAAGACGGACAGTGGGGAAACTGCGAGGGTTTATTAAGCGAACGGGATGCGACAATAGCTCAGAACCACTTACCCCGCCGTGCGGCGGCTACCGGACGGCTCACGGTGATGCGTGCGCGCCATTGGGATGCTTGCGTCAGTGGGAATCAATGGTGCGCGGCAGCATATCGAAACCAAGGCTGGCGCGCCCTGCCGTTCAAGTAAACATTTTTCCAGTCAGGATTCCGCAATAGGCGGCGTCGGATCCGCCTTGCGCCTTAGCAAGTCCGGAAAGCCACTCGCGTAAAGGCCTGCAAGCCATCCGGCCGTGCCAAGGAGCAGGTTAACCCGCTC
Source organism: uncultured Alphaproteobacteria bacterium (assembly GCA_902825865.1). Taxonomy (GTDB): domain Bacteria; phylum Pseudomonadota; class Alphaproteobacteria; order Micropepsales; family Micropepsaceae; genus Rhizomicrobium. The sequence goes on along the minus strand of CADECX010000099.1, from coordinate 2,796 downwards.
CAGGATAGTGATCGTCAGCCAATCCAAGAAAGTGTTCTTCGGCGGCGCCCCGGGGGCGACGAAACTTGCCTGGCGGTGCGGCGCTTCAGGTTGCGGCTGTTCGGCCCCGGCGCACAGGCATATGCCGTAGGACTGAAGTGCCGCCGCAATCGGCGTCAGCGTCGGCGCCAGGGGCTTGGCCGGCGGCGATTGGCCAGCATGGTCCGCGTCGCCGAAAGTCGATAAAACCCAGTTGCCGAGCGACTGCTGGGGTACAGTCGCCAAGACCAGCGCCAGGCTCAGAGCGCCCCAGGCGTTGCGGCCTTTGACCTTGTCGATCGCATAACCCCCCGCGAGCGCATAGATGCCGCAGGTCAGCAGACTGAATCCCAGGGCAAGTCCGCAGGTAAGACCGAGCACACTCAGGAACATTTGGGCAATGACGGCAAAACCGCTGTCGCCCTGTCTCGGTTCGAACACGCCCCAAAGCGTTGAAATGACGATCGATGCAGCAAATGACAAAATGGAAAACATCACGGCACCCGCGACGATGCTGGGCCATGTGGCGGCGCGGACTATAGAAATGGAAGGTGCGCCCAATTGCAGCGCCGCGCACCAGTAATAGCTGACGAGGGCCGGCGTGATGCCGCCAAGCACGATAAGAAGCATGGCGTCGAGATTTCCGTCGCGCACGCATTTTGCGAGCGATGCCTGGGTCATGTCCAGCATGAAGAACATCCCGACAACCATGGCGACCCGCAGCAGCGACTTAGGAGAAAACTCGTGAAATATGCTCTCCACCCGCACGTCATGACGCGTAGACTTCGTATCCAGCCCGCGGTCCATTATGTACTCGTGCAAAGGACCAATCAGCGTGACCGAAACCGCCGACATCACGAGGGTGTTGAACAGCCCGCGTACCCCAAAATCCGTTTGTAGCGTCTCCCAGAACAGGCCAAGCGACATCAGGCTTCCGACCACGCCGCCGGTGCCTGCCGAAACCGCGACGAAGATGCGCTTCGTAAGATCGCGCTGCGATATGGAAGGCATTTCTGCCGCTTCGCTCCAGCGGCGCGGGGCAAGCGAACTTTTCAGGCCGTTGCCGATCGCTCCCAACAGTCCGAATAGGAAAGTGGTTTCACGGACGGCAAGAACGTTGCGTACCAGAAGTCCGAACAAAACAGCGATTGCGGCACCCTGTGGAATCCAGAACAGACCCTGCAGCAGGCACGGTTCCTTGGGCTGGCCGGCGGCAAGCACGAGCGCGCCAAAGCTGCCAATCGCCGCCGCGGCATAGCACTGTCGGAGTTTCGACTCGATGATCGAAATCGCCATGACGACCGAGCCCAGCAACACGCACAGGATCAGCAGATCAAACAGAAGGAGGGCGAAATAGTCCTGATTCACGCGAGTCCCCACCGTCAGATAGCGTGCACGTCCGGTTTTTCGGCTTCGCCTGCCGGAAATTTGCATGCGAAGCGCCTGTATCGCAACCGATTATCGCTGGATCGCGAAAGGAGGCAGACGCTGGCGGATGCGTAGTAGAGTGTTGGTGCTTAAGAAGCACTCGAAATGGTTTAGCTATGCTGTTGATTGAACACACGTAAATAGCAGCGGCCCGACCACACATACAACGAACCAACCAACAAGCGCCGCCGTTTGATCGACTTAACTGGTAATGACAGGAAACACTACGTATCGGCGAGGCCGGATGACCAGGTTGAATCCAACAAAGTGGCGGCCAGCGTACGAGAAAGAGCACCGGTGACTATAGACCGGTCCCTACCCACCCGACTACGGACCAAAACGGATAGACACATCTTTGGGACTTGATTCGACCATCACCTGCTGCCCATTATCTTTGACAATCGCGGCCCGCATTAAGGGATGGGACTATGCATTGGCGATTCGTCGTTGTCTGCGCGATATTCAGCTCGGCCAGGGGACGTGAATTGACCTTGCAGACATCCACTCTCACGCTTGTTTCACAGTCTGGTTTCTAACAATCCAAGTCAATCGCCGGGTGAGCCCTGTGCCTCTGGCTGAAGAGCGAGTGCAATTGCATGGACCCTCATTCCTACGAAATTGCGCTTGCTGCGCTGCAAGAACTTATTGCCGGCAAACAGCCCAGCGCTCAGGATCTCCATGCCGTTGTAACGGCGCTTGAAGAACTTGCTCAACAGCACGCAGACACTGGCGAGAAGTTGAAGCGAGCCGAAGTCCTATCGCTGCTCGCGACCGCGTTGCGCATGCGGGCGGAACTTGCTCCCCCGAAGGAACGGTGGCGCGGCTATGCCGACGCTTACGAACACGCCAAAACCGCGCGCGACGTCGCGGTTGAAGAGGCCACAGAGGCCGGGGTGAACGATGCCAATCTGGGGATTTACGTTCGTGCGACGCATGAGGCGGCGCATGCCGCGTTAGGCATGGGAGAATTCGACGCTTCCGAGGAAGGCGCAAGACTGCTTGGCGAAGCGGGGGAGCTGTTCGCCGAAGCGAGTGCCGGATTTCATCGCCTTAGGCGCGACAGCGACTCGAGCGCGGCGAACATCAATGCCTTGAAGGCGAGATCGATGAAAGCGCTCCGCTCCTAGGATTTGTGACGGGTTATTCGGGTAACTAGGCTGATAAAGTCCGAAAACCTGGACATCCGCTTCACCCTACAATGCTTCCCTATGTCCGCTTTGGGTCAAACTCTGCCATTCAGCCCTTGCCGGTCCAATGTCCGCTTTTCTCCAAAGCAGCCATTCGCCCCCGTCAGCTGAATGTCCGCTTTGCGCCAAAAGCGGTCATTCGAAATCTGGTCTAATAGGCAGT
>CADECX010000098.1 GCA_902825865.1 uncultured Alphaproteobacteria bacterium | reverse complement strand
CCTTGCCGCAGCCATGTTTTGCCTTATTTCCTTAAACATCCGCCCATTGCTGGAGTTCTTCATGCAGACCAGAGCCTTTGCCGTCCAGTCCGCCACCACGGTTTTTGGACCCCACACGATCGAGCGGCGCGCGCCTGGTCCCAAGGATGTCGCCATTGAGGTTCTGTATTGCGGCGTCTGTCACAGCGATCTGCACACCGCGCGCGGCGAATGGGCGGGCACCCAGTATCCTTGCGTGCCGGGGCACGAGATCATCGGCAAGGTGATGGCTGTCGGTAAAGAGGTGAGCCGCTTCAAGCCCGGCCAGACCGTCGGTGTGGGCTGCATGGTGGATTCCTGCCGTAGCTGTGCCTCGTGCCATGACGGCCTGGAACAATATTGTGACGGTCCGGTCAGCTTCACCAGCACCTATAACGGGCCGGTTGGCGGCGGCCCCAACACCTTTGGCGGCTATAGCGCCGCCATCACCGTGGACGAGCATTTTGTGCTCAGCATCCGTCATGGCGAAAATGACCTTGCCGGGGCTGCGCCGCTGCTTTGCGCCGGCATCACCACCTGGTCGCCGCTTCGTCATTGGGGGGCGGGTCCGGGCAAGAAAGTCGGCATCGTCGGCATCGGCGGGTTGGGCCATATGGGCGTGAAGCTGTCTCACGCATTGGGCGCACACACTGTCGCCTTCACCACCTCGCCCAGCAAGGTGGATGAGGCCAAGGCCCTGGGCGCCGATGAGGTTGTGATCTCCAAGGATGAAGCCCAGATGAAAAGGCATCAGGGCAGTTTCGATATGATCCTCGACACCGTGGCGGCATCGCACGATCTGGATGCCTTTACCGCACTGCTGAAACGCGACGGCACGCTGGTGCTGGTAGGCGGCCCCCCCACGCCACACCCCTCCCCCGCGGTGCATCCCCTGGTTTTCAAGCGCCGCGCCATCGCCGGTTCGCTGATCGGCGGCATTCCCGAGACCCAGGAGATGCTGGATTTCTGCGCCAAGCACGGCATCACCTCGGACATCGAGATGATCAAGATGCAGGATATCGAGGCGGCTTATGCGCGGATGCTGAAAAGCGACGTGAAGTATCGCTTCGTTATCGACATGGGGTCTCTTAAGTAACCCCTCTGGCTTTCGCTGCCTGTCGGACATTCGTCCTGCCGGCCGAACGTCCTCGGTCAGCTACAGCCATCTCCCCTTCCTACGCGCTACGCGCGTGAAGGGGAGAAAGGTCCGTGCGTGCTGCGAAGCGTCGTTAGAAGCCGTTCAAACTCGACAAAGTGACCAGCAGGCCGACGGCCAGGCATACGATTTTCATGTGCTGAACCATCACGCCCACTCGGTTTTTCTTTTGTGCCCCACACAAAAGCTAGCGGGACCGTGTTAACAGCGGATGTAAGCGCTGCCAGCAATGCCAGGCATTCCTGGAGCGCCGGGAGAGCCGGGACAAATCGCCGATCCCGCTCTATCCGGTTGATTTTCTTGCGTCTCTGCCCGCCGTAAGTAAAATTACGTATATCCCCTACCGTTAATATCCCGGACCTTCCCCAAGTTCCGGGAGAATCTTCGTGGCCGCGACCGACCAAAACCGGTTTGTTTGCGTCGTGGATGACCACGAGGCCGTGCGCGATTCCACCCAATTGCTGCTGGGCATTTATGGCTACCAGGTCCGCGCCTATGCGGGGGCGCGGGATTTCCTGGCGGAATTCGATGCCGCCCATACCGGCTGCCTGATCCTGGACATTCACATGCCGGAAATGACCGGTGTCGAACTTCTGGCTTTGTTGCGCGCGCGCGGCATCACCACCCCCACCATTATCGTCAGCGGCCAGACCGATGCCGTGGTGGGCGAGACGCTGACCCGATCGGGGGCCTTTGCGATCCTCAGCAAGCCGGTCAATGAGGACGAATTGATGGGCTTTGTGAAAAAGGCGCTGGCGTCCTGAAGCCGCACCCGATTTAACCGTTAAAAGACGCAGGCCTACCCCGATTTTCCCGGCCGCGTTACAGTGATGCCCGACGGGGAGAAAAATGGGCAAAGGGAAGTGGAGAGCCGGCCGGCCGGAAGAGGAGGAAGAACCCACCTTCCTCATGCGCCACCGCAAAGCGATTGCGATCGCGGCGGTCGCCGTCGCCGCCGTCGTTTTTTTCATCTACCGCTTCAACAATTCCAAATATCAGTATGGCGACCCGCGCGCCGAATATAATCGTATCTTGGCCGAGTGCATGAAAGACCGGACCCAGGCGAATGCCGCCAGCACGGCGGTCGAGGAGGCCGCCGAATCCTGCTTGCGCGACACGCCGTCGCCGCCGGACAACAGGTAAAGCCGGACATTGTTCCGTCTTCTTCCGGCGCCATGATTGGACCAGCGCGGAAACATTTTTCCATCCCTGTGTCGGATCGGTCGGGACGCGTGCGTCTTAAGAACGAAGGGCGCCGCGGCGCCGGCAACCGATAAGGAGAAACGCCATGTCAAACGTCCCCGCCAATACCGTCCGCCTGCACCGCGTGCTGGCCGCCAAACCGGAAAAAGTCTATCGCGCCTTTCTGGAAGCCGATGCCCTGGTCAAATGGCTGCCGCCTTACGGATTCACCTGCACGGTCGAGAAACTGGACGCCAGGGCCGGGGGAAAATTCCGCATGTCGTTCCGCAATTTCACCAGCGGCAATTCCCATTCCTTCGGCGGCGAATATCTCGAACTCGTTCCCAATACATTGATCCGCTACACCGACGTCTTCGACGATCCCAACCTGCCCGGCACCATGCATGTCACCGTCACCCTCAAGGCGGTGTTCTGTGGCACGGAGATACACATCGAACAGTCCGGTATTCCGGCCGCGATTCCGGTGGAAGCCTGCTATCTGGGCTGGCAGGAGTCGCTGATGCAGCTGGCAAAGGTGGTGGAACCGAATATACCCGGGTGAGGAGCGGTTCGCCGAAGGCGAACGAAATGGTCCAGTGGACCATTTCGAGCGACGAACGCCGCAGCGTCGCGCGGCAAGGCGCGACGCGAGGCGGGGACGCCGCGAGCCTAGGCGAGCGGCCCTGACGCCACTCTCGCTTCTCTTGAAGAGAGTCGCCGACCCTTACATTCCTGTCTGTGCAATTGCACGGACTGGAATAGCGCGGCCAAACGCAGTTAAGACAAATTAACGACGCACGCGCGCTAGGTACAATTCCTATCTCCAACAAACTTTGAAATCGCCCGATCATGGAGCGGTCAGATCAGTGTGGAGACTAGAAATGTCCGACCCGATCGTTGCTCCGGCCGCTTTCGCCCTGGCCGAACATCCGCGCGATGACTCCAAGGAAGCAAGACTGGCGGCGTTTGCACGGCTCAATTTACGCAGCCCCAAAGACATCCAAGATTTCATCCGCGACCAGAAAGCCGCTTCGACCGCGCGGGCGTCCATGGTCAGGGCGGACTGAACTTTTACGGCCTAGCCGGTCGGGTACTTGGCACCTATCCCATCTTCGGTCATCGTTCCCGCTGGACCGGATGGAGAAGCAGCCATGGAATCTCGCAACAGGATCACCCGCCGTACGCTGCTGGGCGCCGCCGTCAGCCTGCCGGCCATCTCCCCTGCCCTGGCCCAAGCCAAACCCAAAATCGGGGTGATCGGTGCGGGCCGCATCGGCGGGACCTTGGCCCGGCATTGGGCCAATGCCGGGTACCGGGTGATGATCTCGGCCCGCAGTCTGGATGAAGTGCAGAAACTGGCGGCCGAGATCGGGCATGGCGTGACGGCAGGAACCCCGCAACAAGCGGCGGCGTTCGGCGATGTGGTGCTGGTTTCGGTGCCGTTCGGCGCCCTGCCCCAGGTGGGCAAGGACAATGCCGCCCAGCTCAAAGGCAAGATCGTGCTGGATACCTGCAACCCCTATCTGGGCCGCGACGGCGAGATGGCCAAGGAAGCATTGGAGAAAGGCACCGGCGTGGTCGTTCCAACCTATCTGCCGGGGGTACGATTGGTGCGCGCCTTCAACCAGGTCAGCGCAGCCGCACTGGCATCGGAAGCCCATCGGTCCGGCGAAAAAGTCGGCGTGCCGCTGGCCGCTGACGACAAGCAGGCTATGGAGGTTGCCCAGCGGCTGGTCCGGGATGCGGGTTTCGATCCGGTGGTGGTGGGCGGGCTTTCAACCGCCAAGAGCTTTGATCAGGGCGCACCGGCCTATAAGACCCTGACCGCGCGGGAACTGCGGGCGATCCTGAAGCTGTGAGGACAGGACGAACTTATTCCGCGGCGGTAACGGCCAAATAGGGCTCGACGCCGAGAGACGCGCGCAATTGCTGGTAAAAACTGTCTTCGCTGACTTCAAGCCGGTGCTTTTCGACACAGACGATGGCGACGATGCTGGCGCGGCTTAGTCCGTAGATTTCGGCGAGTTCGGCGGGAGTCTTGCCGGCCCGGAAATCCAGGAAGATTTCACGGTTTCGGTTGGTCGTTTTGCGGTGCTTCATGCGCAACTCCCCCGGGCCAGCAAAGCCGAATACGGCAAAGCCTTCAATCCGGATTTGTACGAATTGGGGCGGCGGGATAGCGAAATTTTGCGAAATTGAATCGCTAACAGGGTTAAATGCTAAGAGAATCGGCATTGAACTTGGCAATTTGCCGAATTTATGAACCTCAGGCGTGACGGGCGATGAAGGCTTTCGCCATGTCGTGGGCGCGGTCCGTCTCCGGGCCGGGCTTGGCCACCCATTCATGCTCGCAGCCTTCGAAGATCGTGTAGTCGCAGGAACCACCCGCCGCCCTGTAACTCTCGACGAATCTTGTCTGGAGGGCGGGCAGCATATTGTTGTCCAGCCCGCCCTGCAGAATCAGAAATGGCTTGAGCGTCACTTTTTCCCTGCGCTCCAGAATCTCCTGCGGATTGGATTCGTGAATGGACTCCCAGGGAACGAAGAAACTCCTGTTGTTCTTGATCATGCTTTCGACCTTGCGCGCCTCAGCATTTTGGAAGCGCCCGAAGGTGTTGCTGATCGGCGAGCGCGCCATCACATAGTCCGGCGACGCGGTGAGACCGCCGGTGAAGGGGATTGCGTTATAGCGCGCATCGTTTGGCCGCAGCGCCAGCAGTTCGGCGACATGGCCGCCGCTGGAACTGCCGAACACACCGATCCGCGTGGCATCCCCGTTCCAGGTCTTCGCTTTGGCCTTGAGCCAGCGCAGGGCATAGCTGGCGTCCTGCACACAGGCGGGATAAGGCGCTTCCGGCGCCAGGGTCAGATCCACCGCCACCACCAACGCGCCGGCCGCGGCCAGTGCGCGGTCGAACGGCTGTTCGGCAAGGCGGTCCTTGGCGTTCCAGGCGCCGCCGTGCAAGTCGAGCACCACCGGAAATGGGCCCGGGCCGGTGGGCTGGTAGATGCGCGCCATCAAGGAACGGCCCTGGACGTTGCGGCGATACTCTAGCTCGGTGACGGTCAGCTCGAATTTTGCGGCCGGGTCATAGCGGGTGCGGGCGGCGGCGGACACCGGAGGCGCAAAGGCGGCGGTGAGCCCTAAGGCGGCGCCGGCCTGGAGAAAATCGCGGCGCTTGACGGAAGCGTGAAGCATGGATCCTCATCTTCCCGGAAGAACGGCTATGTCGGCTGTTTCCAAACAGTCTCAATGATATCGTTTGCCGGCACAAACCGGTCATCGGCGCTTTTCAATCTCAAGATCGGAACCACGGCGCTCATATCCGCCAATTTCGCAGCCGCGACGCCCTTCAATGTCCTGAAACAGGTCTTGGGATCGAGCGCCCTCAAATTGACTTGCTTGATCGCGTCGCTGGTCGCCTGAACCGACAAAATGCAAGCCCGCGCCAGCTTGCCATTGACGGTGTCGGTGAAATTGACCCAGCCGTTGAAGGTGACCGAAGCGATCACGCCTGCTTCGTCCGCCGCACACACCTCATGCAGGGTCCTCAGACAGGTTTGATAGAGTGCGCCGTCGTAAAGCTGAACCCGCTCCGACTCGCTCAAATAGATTTGCTCGAAGGCATCGCCCAGCAGGTCGTATTTAACGGCCTTCAGCGTGGGAAAAGTGTCCGGGGGCGGCAACTCATAGTCGACAATCAAAGCCCCCGTCTCAGCCTCGAAGTCCATTTCCCATTGCATGGGAAACAAGTCCGGATATTCCGCGTGAGACAATACCGCGTCGAGAAACTCGATAACGGCATCAGGCACGCCCCGGGCATACCTCTGCCGGAATTTGTCGATCTGGGCATTCTCGTCCTGCTGCTGCCTTTGATAGGCCTGAGCCCTTGCCCACCACGCATCCAGATCCAACTCGAACAAAGCAGCCGCTTTGGCATTGAGATAGGCGATATCGTTTTTGGCCTCCCTCCAGCTTCGGTGAGCCAGGTCATACTTCAATTGCGCGGCTTCTTCCCGCAATTGCGCAGCCTTTTCCTGTTCGCGTTTCACGCTTGGCACCAGCAAGGACAAAAGCTCCCTTGTGGGATCATCTTCCGCAGCAATGTGGAAGGACGGATCGCTTCGAACCGGCTCCGGGGGAAATTTCTGATCGACCGGCGCGACCGGCCTTGGCTCGGGAAAAATCCTGTAATCGTAAAGCATGTCCATTTTGAACGGAGCAGCGTCCAAGCCCCTCGACAGTATGTCCCCCAGGGAAACAACCGTCCGCTGGACTTCATAGGTCTCCTTCACCGCGTACGCCTTCTTTGCTTCGAAATTCGGCACATGACGCAGCAATTCATCGCTATGCTGATTGAGCAATGTCCGCCGGCGCCATCGCTGGTCCCAGGCTGCCGCCTGGACTCTCGCCCGCTGGTCCAAAACATGCTTGTCGGTGCCGCTAAGGCACCGGAATTTTCCCAGCTGATCGTGTTTTACGTCGGTGCGGTACATGCCAATCCCCCCGAAAGCATACACCACGCGCGGAGGTTGAACACGCATGGGGCGGCCGTTTTTGGCGGTTTGGAACTTCTCCCCAAACGCCGCCGGAAAGCCGAAGAAATACAGAAGCAATTCAGGAAGTTATCCTGTTGGAGGCATCCCGGAAATCTGCGTTGAAATGACGTCGCTTTGGAAGGCTGGTTAACACAGCGCGCCCTGCCTTGCATGCCGCCAATCCGTACGCTATATACTGAACTGTATGGTTCAGTATTCTCCGACCCGCTTCGACGCCTCGTTCGCCGCCCTCTCGGACGCCACCCGTCGCGGCGTTCTGGAGCAGCTCGGACGGGCCGACGCCTCGATCACGGATCTGGCCGAGAAGTTCCACATGACCCTCACGGGCATGAAAAAGCATGTCGGTGTCCTGGAACAGGCGGGGCTCGTGACCACGCAGAAGGTCGGGCGCGTGCGGACCTGCAGGCTCGGCCTGCGCCGGCTGGAGGAAGAGGCGGCATGGATCGAGAGGCACCGCCAGCTCTGGGCCGCGCGCTTCTGACCTGCCCGGCTCTTTTTGTACCAAGCGAATTGATAGAAATTGGCTTGGA
>CADECX010000097.1 GCA_902825865.1 uncultured Alphaproteobacteria bacterium | reverse complement strand
GGGTGTGGAAGGCGGCATCTTCCAGATGCTTTCGCATGGCGTGGTGTCGGGCGCGTTGTTCCTTTGCGTCGGCGTGGTTTACGACCGCATGCATACCCGCGAGATCGCCGCCTATGGCGGGCTGGTCAACCGCATGCCGCTTTATGCCGCCTGTTTCATGGTCTTCACCCTGGCCAATGTCGGCCTGCCGGGCACCAGCGGCTTCATCGGCGAATTCCTCACCATGCTGGGCGCCTTCCTGCACAATAGCTGGCTGGCGATCTTCAGCGCCACCGGCGTGATCCTGTCGGCGGCCTATGCCCTGTTCCTCTATCGCCGCATCATCTTCGGGGCGCTGGTCAAGCCGTCGCTGCAGACCATCGAGGATTTGACCGCGCGCGAGATCGCCATCCTGGCGCCGCTGGTGGTGATCACCATTTTGATGGGCGTCTATCCCAAGCCGGTGCTGGATGTGACCACGCCGGCGGTCGCCAAGCTGATCAGCGACAACAAGGCGGCGCTGGCAGCCGATCACACCCACAAGCTTGCCTCGGTCGAAAAGGGAGCCGCCCAGTGACCCTTCAAACCGATCTTCTGGTTATGCTTCCCGAACTGATCCTGGCGGTCGGCGCCATGGCGCTGCTCCTGATCGGCGCGGTTTCCGGCGAGAAGAGCGCGCCGGAAATCGGCTGGGGAGCAATCATCTGCCTGGTGCTGGCGGGCGCGGCCATCGTCATCGGACCAAGCCAGGCTAGCGCCTTTCACGACGCCTTCATCGCCGACGGTTTCTCGCGCTTCGCCAAGCTGCTGATCCTGGGCGGCTCGGCTTTTTCCATTCTTTTGGCGGATGAGTTCTTTTCCGACATCAAGCTGTCGCGCTTCGAACTGCCGGTGCTGATGCTGCTGGCGACCCTGGGCATGATGCTGATGGTGTCCTCGTCCAACTTCCTGTCGCTTTATATGGGGCTGGAGCTGCAATCGCTGGCGCTGTATGTGCTGGCGGCCTTCAACCGCGACCATCTGCGTTCCAGCGAGGCTGGCCTGAAGTATTTCGTGTTGGGAGCGCTGTCGTCCGGCATGATGCTGTACGGCATTTCGCTGATCTACGGCTTCACCGGCTCGACCGCTTTCTCGGCCATCGCCACGGTGACGGCGCAAGGCGCCGGCCTGGGGGTGATCTTCGGCATCGTCTTCCTGATCGCGGGCCTGGCCTTCAAGGTATCCGCCGTGCCCTTCCATATGTGGACGCCCGATGTCTATGAAGGCGCGCCCACCCCGATCACCGCCTATTTCGCCACCGCCGCCAAGGTCGCGGCGCTGTGCCTGTTCCTGCGCGCCATCCTGACCCCGTTCCCCGATCTGCTGCATCAATGGCGGCAGATCATCGTCTTCATTTCGGTGCTCAGCATGGGTTTGGGCGCCATCGCCGCCATCGGCCAGACGAATATCAAACGTCTTATGGCCTATAGTTCGATTGGCCATATGGGCTATGCGCTGCTCGGCCTGGCGGCAGGCACCACATTGGGCGTGCGCGGCGTGCTGATTTATCTGGCGATCTATGTCGCCACCAATCTGGGCGTGTTCGCCTGCATCCAGGCGATGCGGCGCGGCGGCAAGCCGGTGGAAGGCATTTCCGATCTGGCCGGCCTGGCGCGCACCGACCTCAAGCTGGCGGTGCTGTTCTCCATGCTGTTCCTCAGCCTGGCGGGCCTGCCGCCCTTGGCCGGGTTCTTCGCCAAATTCTATGTCTTCCTGGCCGCGATCCAGGCCGGATTGGTGTGGCCCGCCGTCTTGGGCGTGCTCGCCAGCGCCATAGGCCTGGTCTACTACCTCAAACTGGTGAAGGTGATGTTCTTTGACGAACCGGCGGACGCATTGGACGGCGAGGCGCGGTTTGGCTCGCGCGCCATCATGGTCCTGTCCGGCGCGGTGGCGCTGCTCTTCATCTTCGCAGCCTCGCCGGTGCTCAATGCCGCCGACGCGGCGGCGCGCTCTCTGATTCCTTGAAACTCTCCTGGCCCAGCGGCTACGCCTTGGTCCAGTTCGACGAACTGGATTCCACCAACAGCGAAGCACGCCGCCTGGCGGAAAAGGGCGAACAGGGCCCACTCTGGATCGGCGCCGCGCGCCAGACCGGCGGCCGCGGCCGCCGGGGCCGTGTCTGGCACAGCGGTGAAGGCAATCTGGCCGTCACCTTGCTGCTGCGCCCCAAGGCGCCCGCTGCCGTGATCGGGCAATTGTCTTTTGCGGCGGCGCTGGCCACGGCGGAGATGGCGCAGCATTACGCGCCCGAGGCTTCCATTCAGGTCAAGTGGCCCAATGACGTGTTGGCCGATGGAAAAAAGCTGGCCGGCATCCTGCTGGAAAGCGGCGAGGATGCGTCAGGCCGCTGGCTGGCGGTCGGCATTGGCGTCAATCTGGCGGGCGCTCCGCCCGGCACCGAATTTCCAGCCACGTCTCTGGCGCAATTGGGCCTTGCGCCCCCGGCGGCGGAAGACGCCCTGACCGTCCTCGCCGCCCGCTTCGCCCATTGGTATGCTGTTTGGATGAGCGAGGGGTTTGAGACAGTGCGTGCGACCTGGCTGGCGCGCGCCGGGGGATTGGGAAAACCCATCCGCGCCCGGCTGCCGGATGCCGTTCACGAAGGCGTGTTCGAGGGCGTCGATACGTCCGGTGCGCTGCTGCTCAATCAACAGGGCCAAGTGCGCGCCATCGCGGCGGGCGAGGTGTTCTTCTGATGCTGGCGGAGCGTCGGCCAGGAGCCGGTAGCAACAGCGTACCGGCGGGAGCGGGCGTTAGCCCGCGAACCGGTTTTCCGTCCGGCCGCGCGACCATTAAAAAATTGTGGCGTAAAGAAAAGAGGCTCGCGTGCTGTTAGCCATCGACGCCGGCAACACCAATATCGTCTTCGCCGTTTATGACGGCGACAAGATCCGCGCCCAGTGGCGCGCCGTCACCCAGGTGTCGCGCACCGCCGACGAATATGGCGTGTGGCTGGGACAATTGCTGGAGCTTGAGGGCCTGTCCTTCCAGGATCTCGATGCCGCCATCATCGCCACGGTGGTGCCGGCGGTGCTGTTCGATCTGCGCGACCTGTGCCGCAAATATTTGAAGACCGAACCTTTGCGGGTAGGCGATCCGGCCTTGGATCTGGGCCCCAAGCCCCGGGTCGACCGTCCCGAAACGGTGGGCGCCGACCGGCTGTGCAACACGGTGGCGGCGCATGAGCGTTACAAGGGCGCGGTGATTGTGGTGGATTTCGGCACCGCCACCAATTTCGACATTGTCTCGGAAGACGGCGCCTTTGACGGCAGCGTGATCGCGCCCGGCGCCAATCTGAGCATCGAAGCGCTGCACCAGGCCGCCGCGCTGCTGCCGCGCGTCGCCATTCATCGCGCCCAGAAGGTGATCGGCCGCGACACCGTTTCCAGCATGCAGTCCGGTGTTTATTGGGGTTATGTCGGACTGATCACCGGCTTGATCAACGGCATCAAGGCGGAGTACGGCAAGCCCATGACGGTGGTGGCGACCGGCGGGTTGGCGCATCTGTTCCGCCCCGATATTCCGGCCATCGACCAAATCGATCCCGATCTCACCATGCGCGGGCTGATGCTGATCCATGCCCGCAACCGTAAATAATGGATAAGCGCGCACCGCAGGACGAACTGGTCTTTCTGCCTTTGGGCGGATCGGGCGAGATCGGCATGAATTTCAACGCCTATGGCTTCGGCCCGCCGGATGACCGGCAGTGGATCATTGTCGATTGCGGCGTGCTGTTCGGGCGCGAGGGGATGACACCAGGTGTCGATCTGATCATGCCGGACATCCGCTATTTGGCGGAGCAGCGCCAGAATGTGCTCGGCATCATCGCCACCCATGCCCATGAAGATCATATCGGCGCCATCGCGCCCTTATGGCCGTCCTTGCGCTGCCCGGTCTATGCCACGCCTTTCACGGCGCGGCTGATCACCGGCAAGCTGGACGAGGCGGGGCTGACCTCGAAAGTAACGGTCAAGGTCGTGCCGGTTGGCGGCAGCCTGACGCTTGGGCCGTTCCAACTCGATTTCATTTCCATCACCCACTCCATTCTGGAGCCCAATCTGCTGGCCATCCGCACGCCCCTGGGCGTGGTGGCCCATACCGGCGACTGGAAGATCGATCCCAATCCCATGCTGGGCGAGGAGACCGATACCCAGGCGCTGGAAAGGCTGGGCGATGAAGGCGTGCTGGCGCTGGTCTGCGATTCCACCAATGCCCTGGTGCCGGGAAGTTCCGGTTCCGAAGCCACGGTGCGCAAGGAGCTCACCGACTTGATCGCCACCCTGAAAGGCCGGGTGGCGGTGACCGGCTTTGCCTCCAATGTGGCGCGGCTGGATACGGTGGCGCGCGCCGCCAAGGCCGCCGGGCGCCGCGTCGCTTTGGTGGGCCGCTCGATGCAGAAGATGGTCGCCGCCGCGCGCGAGACCGGATACCTGAAGGACTTTCCGCCCGTGCTGGACGAGACCGAAGTGGCCGACCTGCCGGCCCACAAGGTGCTGTATCTGTGCACCGGCAGCCAGGGTGAGCCGCGCGCCGCCCTGGCGCATCGCCGACGAGAGCGATCCCAATGTGGAATTGCGCGAAGGCGATACGGTGAGTTTTTCCAGCCGGGTCATTCCCGGCAACGAACTGGCCATTGCCGAGATCCAGAACAAGCTGGCGGCGCGCGGCATCGGCCTATTGACCAGCGAAGACCATCACGTTCATGTCAGCGGCCATCCCTGCCGCGACGAGCTGGCGCAGATGTACCGCTGGATACGGCCCAAACTGGCGCTGCCGGTGCATGGCGAGATGCGCCATCAGGTAGCGCATGCCGCGCTGGCGCGCGAACTTCAGGTGCCCCAGGCGATGGTGCCGGAGAATGGCCAACTGTTCCGCCTGGCGCCGGGCCGTCCCGTCTTACTGGATGAAGTGCCTTCGGGCCGCATCCATATGGATGGGCGGGTGCTGGTGGCGGAAGGCGCCGGCCTGGCCAAGGACCGCCGCGCCATGGCTTATGCCGGGCTTCTGGTCGTGTCGCTGGTGGTGGATCACAAGGGCCGCATCGCCGCCCCGCCCACCGTCTTGGGCGAAGGCATGCCCGAGCCGGTGGAAGAGGCGGTGCTGAAAGCGGTGGAAGACACGCTGGACAAGAACAAGCGCAGCGACATCGACGATCTGGCCGAGAATGTCCGCCGCGCCGCGCGCCGGGCGGCGCACGATGCCTGGGGTAAAAAGCCCATCACCCGTGTGCTGATAAACGAGATATGAGGCGGCAATGACCTTGGCGGACGGCCTGCATTATGTCGTGCTGTTCAGCGCCTATGCGGTGCTGTGGTTCCTCTGCCTGTTCTGCCTGTTGCCGGTGGGGCTGGGCAGTGAACGAGATCCGGAAAGCGGCGCGCCGCTCAATCCCCAGCTGAAGAAAAAGGCCCTGATCGCCGGCGCGATTTCGGCGGTGCTGTGGGTGATTTTTTACGCCGCCATCGGTTTTGGCTGGCTGGAGCTTTAGGCCCTCACCCTTCGACGGGCTCAGGGTGAGGAAGTCTGTAAAATTCCTCATGCTGAGCCTGCCGAAGCATGAGGCCGGAAAAACAGAAAGGCCGGGTTGCCCCGGCCTTTAAATTTTCTCCCCGAACTTGGCCGTTCTGCGCGGTCACGTTCTTTTATGGGTTTGCTTGATATAGTGGTTCTGACGGCCTGTCACGACATAATTGGAATTATTGCGGTGCACAATAAGCAATTTAATTTCGTGTGGCGCGGAGCCCTTTTGGCGGCTGCGGTCCTGTTTTTGGGAGCCGGGCAGCCGGGCCAGGCTGGGGCTGTGACCGGGACCATCACAGGCCCGTCCAAGCCCGATCCGTTGCTGGACGGCGGTCCCACCACGCCCTGCGCCGCTGCTGTGGATTACGCCGCCGGAACCGACGCCAATGGCCGGCCGGTGATCCCCGCCGATGTCGCGGCGGGCCGCGTGCCCTTGCCCGATGCGATTGCAATTCCTCTTGGTAACAACCGCGGTAACCAGAGGGCACGCCGCGGCCGCCCGAACATGCAGAATGGTGACAGCGCTTACGTCAGCCTGGATGGCCAGAAGCTGGAACCGCTTCTCAATCCGCCGCCTTGTCTCGATACGGGACGCTGACGGCGCCGCGAAGCAAAGACAAATACCCCTAACTTTTTTAGGTTCCATTAAAAGGGCGGTAACAGGTCTCCTCCTAACCTTACTCATAACAGATCGGTGCGTTGGGGCCGGGTTAGGGGACAAGATGTTTCAGGATAGCTGGACACTTTACGACGACGAACCCATTCGTCCGAAGAAATGGATCTTTCATCCGCGCAAGCGTTCGGTGATGGCTCCGCTTCTGAGCATTGGCGCCGCACTGATGGTGCTGGTCGCGGTCTTCAGCCAGTTCTAGTAAGCCCGGCCGATCAGAATTTCTTCCACGCCGGCTTTTCCGCTGAACAGGCAAGGCGCAAAATTTTCCGGCTGCTGCAGCGGCGCATTGCGGATCGTCAGCTTCAAGCCCTTCAGCTTCGTATCCACCGCCTCCAGCTCCGCGCCCGACGGTTTTGACCAGGACACTTTCAGCCAGCCTTTGAACTCTTCGTCGCTGCCCGCGAAGTAGTCCTCCACGCCCTTCCAGTCCGTCACACCGATTTTGATATTGCCGTCCAGCCGCGCCTTGGCCTCGGCATAAAGCCCATGCTGGATCTCGGCCAGCAATTGCACGGCTTTCTCTTCCAGGAATTCCTGCCGGGGCAGGGCAATGGACTTGACCTTGTCGCCGTCGCGCAATTGGTCGCGCCGCATATAGGTGATTTGTCCACCCGCCGCGTCGCGCGGCCCGATCTCGATGATGATGGGGGCGCCGCGCCGCACCCAATTCCAGCGCTTTTCCGCCGACTTGATTTTCTTGGTGTCGAGATGGGCGCGCAGGGGCTGGCCGAAGACGCGTTCCTTGCTGAGCATCGCCACCAGCTCGTCGCAATATTTGAGGACCTCGGCATCTTCCGGCTTGTCGCGCAGCATCGGCACCACCACGATCTGCTTGGGCGCGATGGCGGGCGGCAGGCGCAGCCCGTCGTCATCGCCATGGGTCATGATCACGCCGCCGATCAGCCGGGTGGAAACGCCCCAGCTGGTGGTGTTGCAGAACTCCATGCCGGCGGAATCGTTCTGGAAACGGATATTCTGCGCCTCGGCAAAATGGGTGCCCAGGAAATGCGAGGTGCCGGCCTGCAGCGCCTTGCCGTCCTGCATCATCGCCTCGATGGAATAGGTGTTCACCGCGCCGGGGAAACGTTCATTTTCCGGCTTCTCGCCCGCTATCACCGGCATGGCCAGCACGTCTTCGGCGAAGCTGCGATAGACTTCCAGCATCTTGAGGGTCTCATCCACCGCGTCTTCCACGCTGGCATGGGCGGTATGACCCTCCTGCCAAAGGAATTCGGTGGTGCGCAAAAACAGGCGCGGGCGCATTTCCCAGCGCACCACATTGGCCCATTGGTTGATCAACAGCGGCAGGTCGCGATGGCTTTTGATCCAGCGCGCGAAGGCGTCGCCGATGATGGTCTCGCTGGTGGGGCGCACCACCAGCGGTTCTTCCAATTTCGCGTCGGGATCGGGCTGCAGCTTGCCGTCGATCATCTTCAGCCGGTGATGGGTGACGATCGCCATTTCCTTGGCGAAGCCTTCGACATGTTCGGCTTCCTTGGCGATGAAGGAGAGCGGGATGAACATGGGGAAGTAGCAATTGTCATGGCCGGTGGCCTTGATGCGGCGGTCCAGTTCCTGCTGGATCTGTTCCCACACCCCATAACCCCAGGGCTTGATCACCATGGCGCCGCGCACCGGCGAGGTCTCGGCCATATCGGCGTCGCGCACCACCGCCTGGTACCAGTCGGCGAACCGGCTGCGGTTGATGTCGAGGGCGCGCTGCATGGGA
>CADECX010000096.1 GCA_902825865.1 uncultured Alphaproteobacteria bacterium | reverse complement strand
ACAAGGGCGGTGTTCTGCGAAAGCCCCGGCTCGCTGACCTTCGAGGTGCAGGACATCGCCGCTCTGGTGAAAGCAGCGCATGGGCATGACAATGGCCGCGGCGGCGCTTCGGTCCTGATGGACAATACCTGGGCGACGCCGCTGTTCTTCCAGCCCCTGCGCCATGGGGTCGACCTGTCGATCCAGGCCGCCACCAAATATATCGGCGGCCATGCCGATGTGATGCTGGGCTATGTCAGTGCCAATGAAAGCCATGCCGTGCGGCTGCATCAGCTCCATGGCGATCTGGGCCTGTATGCCAGCGGCGACGACTGCTTCCTGGGGCTGCGGGGCCTGCGGACCTTGAGCGTTCGCTTGGCGCGTCACCAGGAGACAGCGCTGACCCTGGCGCGCTGGCTGCAAGCCCGGCCCGAGGTCGCCCGCATCCTTTATCCCGCCCTGGAAAGCGATCCCGGCCATGCTTTGTGGCGGCAGTATTTTTCCGGCGCCTGCGGGTTGTTCGGGCTGGTTCTTAAACCGGTTTCTCAACCGGCCATCGCCGCCTTTATAGATGGGTTGCAGCATTTCGGGATCGGCTATTCCTGGGGCGGGTTTGAAAGCCTGATCGTTCCGGCCCATATCAGGCGCACGGCCAGGCCCTTTTCGGCGGAAGGGCCGGTGCTGCGCATCCATGCCGGGCTGGAAGATGCCGGCGACCTGATCGCCGACCTGGAACAAGGCCTTGAACGCCTGAGAAGCAAATCATGACCGACCACCTGACCCATGCCGGCTTTGTTTCGGCGGTGAAATTCAACGACGACGGTCTGGTCCCGGTGATCGCCCAAAGCAAACAGACCGGCGAAGTGCTGATGTTCGCCTGGATGACCAAAGCCACCCTGGAGGAGACCCTGGCCACCGGCCATGTCACCTACTGGTCGCGTTCGCGCCGGACGGTCTGGAAAAAGGGTGAAACCAGCGGCAACCATCAGCGCCTGGTCGAGGCTTTTGTCGATTGCGACGGCGATGTCTTGCTGCTCAAGGTCGACCAGATGGGACCGGCTTGCCACACCGGCGCGCCTTCCTGCTTTTTCAGGAAGTTAGGCTGAAGCAAAAGGGATTCGTCGGGTTATAGTGGCCCGGCCATGCCCGAACTGCCCGCGCCCCGTCCTGTCGCCGTCAAGCCCGACACCCTGACCCCCAAATTCATGGTGGCGGTGATCGCCGGCGTGGTGGTGACCGGGCTTTATTTCGGCCGTCCGGTCCTGATGCCCTTGGCGCTGGCGGTATTGATTTCCTTCGCCCTGGCGCCATTGGTCGGCCTGCTGAAGCGGCTGAACCTGGGCAATGTCGTGCCTGTCTTGATCAGCGTGCTGCTGGCGGTGGTGATCCTGTCCTCGCTGGCCGCCTTCATGGGCTCGCAGCTGGCCAATCTGGCGGCCGACCTGCCGCGCTATCAAAGCAATCTGGGACAGAAGATTCATTCCGTGGTCGGCACCACGGTCAACAACAACACCATTTCCGGCCTGAACCGGACCTTGGAGAATCTGGCCGAGCAGATCACCGGCGACAAGGCCCAGGAAGAAGCGGCCACGGCGCCCAATCAGATCAAGCCCATTCCGGTGGTGATCCAGCGCACCTCCATGGCGCCTTGGGCGGTGGCGCAGAATGTGCTCGGCCCGCTGGTCGAACCCTTGACCTTGATCGTGCTGGTGCTGGTTTTTGTCGGTTTCATTCTTTTGCAGAAGGATGACCTGCGCGACCGCCTTGTCCGCTTGGCCGGTTCGCGCGACATGCAGCGCACCACCGTGGCGCTGGATGAAGCCGCCGCCAGGCTGTCGCGCTATCTGTTCCTGCAGACTTGCATCAACACCTGCTTCGGAATCGTGATCGGGGTGGGGCTTTGGCTGATCGGGGTACCCAACTCCGGCCTGTGGGCGCTGATGTCCATGCTGCTGCGCTTTGTGCCCTATGTCGGCGTGCCGCTGGCCTTTCTCTTTCCCTTCACGCTGTCCATGGCGGTGGATCCCGGCTGGTCCATGATGATCTGGACCATCGCGCTTTATGGCATCATCGAAGCCATTGTCGGCCAGGCCATCGAACCGTTCCTCTATGGCCGCAGCATGGGCCTGTCGGCAGTGGCGGTGGTTGTGGCCGCGGTGTTCTGGACCTGGCTGTGGGGACCGGTGGGCCTGCTGCTCTCCACCCCGCTGACCATGTGCTTTGTGGTGTTCAGCCGCCATGTCGAGAGCCTGAAATTCCTGGACGTGATGCTGGGCGACCAGCCGGCGCTCCGGGTCGAGGAAAGCCTGTATCTGCGCATGCTGGCGGAGGATCCCGACGAAGCCGCCGACGAAGCCGAGGATTTCCTGCGCGCCAATTCCCTGTCGGCCTATTATGACGAAGTGGCGGCGCGCGCCCTGATGCTGGCGCAGAACGACGTCAATCGCGGCGTGCTCGATCCACTGCGCCAGACCCGCATCCGCGATGCCATCAAGGGACTGGTCGCCAACCTGGCCGACCGCGAAGACGAAGCCGCCCTGGGTTCCGACCTGCCGCAAAGCTGGCGCGATGCGCCGCTGCCGCCGGTGCTGTGCGTCGCCGGGCGCGGGCCATTGGACGAAGCCGCCGCCCTGCTATTGGTGGACATGCTGGGCAAATACGGCATCCAGGCGCGGGTGGTGTCGTCAGACGAGACCTCCGCCGCCAATATCCGCGACTTGTCGTGCGACGGGGTGCGCATGACCTGCGTTTCCTATCTGGAACCGGGCAGTTTCAAGAATGCCCGCTATCAAGTGCGGCGTCTGCGCAAGCATATGCCCGAGGTGCCGGTGATGGCGCTGTTCTGGGGCATCGCCGGCGATCATTCGCGTCATCTCGACGGCATCGAGGCGACCGAATGCGATATCGTCACCACGGGGCTCAAGGAAAGCGTGCAGCATGTCCTGGCCTATGCCCGCCGCAGCACCACCAGCCGTCCGGCGATTCAGGCCGCCAAGTGAACGCCTCTGATTACGGTGTGCTGCTCACCACCACGCAGAACCGCGAGGAAGCCGCCACAATCGCCAAATTGCTGATCGAGGAAAAACTGGCCGCCTGTGTGCAGCTTCTGCCGATCGAGAGTTTTTATTCCTGGCAGGGCAAGACCCAGAACGAAGCGGAAGTATTGCTGCTGGTAAAAACCCGCAGCGCGCTATTTGAAGCCGCGATCGCCCGCATCAAGACGGTACATTCCTATACCGTGCCGGAAATCGTGGCCATGCCCTTTGCGGTGGGCTTTGCCGGCTATCTGAATTGGATCGATGAGGTTACCGCGCCCTAGCCGGTAATCCGCGCACGAAGCGGACAACGCGAAAAGCCGCCCAAGGGCGGCTTTTCCTTTTGCCGATTTTGGAGCGCCGATCTTCTAGGGCACCGTCGAGGTGGTGGACGGGGACAGCACCACCGTCGGCGGGAGGGTGTTGCTTCCACCCTGGGACACGGCAAAGGCGACAACCGCAATGGCGCCGGCGCCGAGCAAACCGAGCACGACGGTATTATCAGCCTCCTGGGCATGCTTTACCCCGGCGGGAGCCCCGGGCGACAGCGGCCCCAAATCGCCAGCCATGGCGGTGGATGCGGACAAGGCCAGCGCCACAAAGGTTGAAAACAATCGCATTTAAAGTCTCCCCCGGGGTCGATTTGATTGATCAGTACACGGCGAATAAGGCCGATAATAGAATATGCCGCCGATCAGGAACAGCGCCGGAACACCGGCAAGACCGGGCGACTATCACTTATTGAGAGACCTCGGCGCGCCTTCAGGTTCCCGCATGTTGAGACTGGCCGCGGGATGAGTCGCGAACACGCTCGCCGCGCAGGAATATCCCGAGGCGTTGTCACGCGTCGAATTTGACCCGGAGTTCCGTACCGTCTAGTTGGGCGGCATGGCGGGTACGGCCTTATTCATTTCCATGTCCTTGGCGCTGCTGCTGACGCCGGGCCCGACCAACACCTTGCTGTTGATCGGCGGGGCGACGAACGGATTGAAGCGCTCCCTCTGGCTGCCCCCGGCCGAAATGCTGGGCTATCTCGCGGCGATCCATATCCTGGCTTTTTCGATCGGATCATTTGTCCATCAGTCGCCCGTGGCCCAACTGACGCTGCGGCTGGTGCTGGCGCTGTATCTGGCATGGCTGGCGCTGCGGCTGTGGCGTTCGCCGCAAACCAGCTTACCGGAACAGGTGGTGACACCGGGGCGCGTCTTTCTGGTGACCTTGCTCAATCCCAAGGCGCTGATCTTCGCCTTCATCATCATGCCGCCGCTGAGCGCCGGCCGGTGGGCCGCGGCGGTTCCTTATCTGATTGCGCTTTGCGGATTGATCGCCGCCGCCAGCCTGTGCTGGATCAGTTTGGGCGCGGCGATACGGAGCGGGCGGATATTGGCGATCGGGCCCAAGCTTATCCAGCGCCTGGGTTCGATTGTCTTGATCGTGTTTGCTGCCGTGATCGGGTTTTCGATGAGATGAGCGGTTGGTGACCCCGGCGTGATTCGAACACGCGACCGCCGGATTAGAAATCCGATGCTCTATCCAACTGAGCTACGGAGTCACTTGAGAACAGTTTAGCCTGAAAGCCACTAAAAACTCACCATGGCCGGCCTCCGAGCCGGCCATCCAGACCACCGCACCAAGCCGTCCCATGGAAGGCCGGGTCAAGCCCGGCCATGGAGAGGAGAAGGTCAATGCGACCAGGGCACCTTGCGGTCGAACTTGAAATTGTCCGAATAGGCCTTGGGCTTGGGCGTGGGCACATGCGGCTCGAACAGCTGATAAGGAATGTCGTGGGCCTTGGCATAGGCCACCGCCTCCTCCGCCGTGTCGAACTCCAGGCAAAGCTGCTGGCGCATGTCGCGCGAGGAGGTCCAGCCCATCAAGGGATCGATGGTGCGCGCCGTCTCCGGTTCATATTCCAGCAGCCATTGCTTGGTGCGGGCCTTGCCCGACTGCATGGCGTTCTTGGCCGGTCTGTAAATGCGCGCGCGCATGTGAACCTCTAAATTCTTTTCCCAAAGCGCTTCCGGCCTACCGCCCTCGCCCGCTACGCGGGCTCGAAGCGGTCCTCCGTTTTCGTAAGCTCGCTACGCTCGCAAACGAAAACGGGGATGGTCGGAGCGGTGTGATTCGAACACACGACCCTCTGCTCCCAAAGCAGATGCGCTACCAGGCTGCGCTACGCTCCGGTCACCCAGACTGAATTACACGGTGATGTCCGGGCCTTCAAGCGGCATATAATACCGCCCAAAAGAGGCCCAAAAAGCCCTGTCGTGTGCCGTTATTGGCCCAATTGGAGCGTGCGGGCGGCCCGGGCGTGCAGGCCGGCCAGGATCTTCTCGCGCCGGGTGAATCTTTCCACAACCTGCTCGGCGATCCTCAGGCGTTCGGCCAGATAGACCGAGTTTTCGCTCAAGGAAAAAATCTGCGTCTTGGCCGCTTCCAGCGCGCTGTTCAGCACCGACAGACCTTCCGAGGACCGGATGCTGCCGTCGGCCAGCATCGAGACAGTCTCTTCCAGGCTCGCGATCTGGTTTTTGGCGGCATCGAAATCGTCGCCGAATTGAGCAACGGATGCTTTCAGGGGTTCTTGATCTGGTGATTGGCCCAGGACCAGCGCCTTAAGCTCGGCGGCTTCGGCGCGTTGGGCGGCGATTTCATCCTGCAGCTGCTTGATCTGACCGGCCATCGCCTCGAACTTGCTTTCGGCGTCGGCTGCGTCTTTTTCCTTCTCGACCGTGATACGAACCAGCGCGTCGCACAACTCGCGCATATTTTCCTGAATGACGGTCAAATCCGAGCCGCGCTCCAGGCGGGCAACCCGCTCCTGCAGACTGTCGTAAACCTGGCCCTGGCGAAGCGTTGCCGATGCCAGGTTGCGCGTCACATCGATGACGTTGGTGTCGGGCGCGCGAATTTCAGGCGCCGTCTCGCCTTCGATAGAGGTGTAGGCGGCTTGCAGCAGCGCATGGAGGCCTTGCGCGTCTGTGCCCGCCTGGTTCGGAACCGGGCTTTCCTCGAAGAAATCTTCGGCGGGTAACAGGTTCTGGCTCATGGCAACGACCGGCTGGGGTGGTTGCCACAGGGTAGGCCCCCTGGGTTAATTCCTGATTACCCAGATTTGCCCGCAAAACAGGCGTTATTTGGCGTCGACGAACCGCCCGGTATAGAGCATCGGCCAATATTTTCCGGTGAGGATGAAAAGCCCGGTGGCGGGGTCGAAGGCGGTGCCATTGGGGACAAAATTTACATCTTCATCGACGGCGCGCCGGTCCGCCGGGCTCATTCGTCCCCGCAAGGGCGCCAGATCGGCGCGCGCCTCCACACAGCCGGTGGCGGGCGAGATCCGGACAATGTTCCAGCTCTCGAAGATGTTGGCCCAAATCGCGCCCTGAACATATTCCAGCTCATTCAGGTTGGTGACTCTCCTGCCCTGGTCGAACACGGGTACAGCCCGCCGGACGGCGAAATCCTGGGGCGACAGAAAAAAGAGCTGATGGGAACCGTCGCTGGCGATCAACTGCTTTTCGTCGTGGGTCAGGCCCCAGCCTTCGCGGGGATTAAACAATGTGCGCAGCTTGCGCATGGTCTTGTCGAAGACAAAGACGCGATGCTCGCGATAGGTCATTTGAAAAATCTGATCGCCGAAGACGGTCAAGCCTTCGCCGAAATAGGTTTGGCCGGCATCCATCAGCACCGAGACATGGCCGGTCTTGGGATCGATGCGGTTGATCCGCGTATCACCGAAGAAATTGCCGGTGCTTTCGTAAAGCGCGCCGTCATGCACCTCCAGTCCTTCGGTAAAACCGACCGCGTCGCGGCGGATCTCGCCTTCCACCTGGAAGGCGAGTCTCTTGGGGACGGGGCAACTCGTAGCCGCCGCCCCGGGAGTCGAAAGGAGCGGGGCGAAAAGCAGAAGACTGAGCAGCGGAAGGCGCATAACCGGCGACTATCACACCCCCCGCCGGGCGGGCTATAGGAAAGCGGCATGGAGCCCAGAAAAGCAAAGCCCAGCCCCAAAATACCGCCCGCCATGGGCCAGCCTGTCTCCCATGTCTGGCTTGCCGGGCTGGTGGGGGTGGTGGCCGTTTTGCTGCTTTTGTCGGTCCTTGTGGCCTAACGCCGGCGCTCTTTTGTTAAGGATCGTCAAAGACATTTTCTTTTTTGCCGCAAATCACCCACACTGCCTGTGCTGACAGGCTTTGCGACAAATCCCTGTTTGTATGGAGCATGGCGTGGCGTCAAAATTGCGCCTGATGATCAAGGAAGAGGCCAAACCGCATATTTTGCTGGTTGAGGATGCGCGCGATATTCGCGAGCCTCTCGCCCGCTATCTGCGCGAGCATAATTACCGCGCCACCACGGCGCAGGATGCCGCCAGCGCGCGCAAGGTGATGAAAAGCTCCGCCATCGATCTGGTGGTGTTGGACATCATGATGCCGGGCGAGGATGGCTTGTCCTTGTGCCGCTCCATCCGCGAGACCACCCAGATACCGGTCATCCTGCTCACCGCTCGGGGCGAGGAAGTCGACCGCATCATCGGCTTGGAAATGGGGGCGGACGATTATCTCGCCAAGCCTTTCAGCCCGCGTGAGCTGATTGCCCGGGTGGCCGCCGTGTTGCGGCGCACCCATGCCCTGCCGCCGCGCCAGAAGCCGCCGGGGTCGGCGCATGTGCGGTTCGGGGACTGGATGCTGGATACCGGCCAGCGCGAGTTGATCGGCCCCGATGGCGTGGCCATGCCGCTGTCTTCCGGGGAATTCCGCCTTTTGTCTGCTTTATTGGAAAGGCCCAAGATCGCCCTGACCCGTAACCAGCTTCTGGATTTAACCAAGGGCCGCGACGCCGACCTGTTCGACCGGTCGATCGATAACCATGTCAGCCGGTTGCGCAAGAAAATCGAGCCGGAACCCAAGAATCCGCGCTATATTAATACCGTATGGGGAGGCGGATACATC
>CADECX010000095.1 GCA_902825865.1 uncultured Alphaproteobacteria bacterium | reverse complement strand
GCCGTGGCTATGCAGTAGTATCAATCACGCTGGTACAAAATATCCGTCAGGCCAACTGTGGCGTTGTCCGGATTCAGGCAGTCCATAATAGACACTGCGAGACTAACGCTATAGGGGCGGGGAACCCAAACGGGTCAATAGCGGGTGCCGAGCGTGGCGCGCCAACCGCCTTTTGGAACCCTTGTTGTGTGATCTATGCGCCACCGGCGATACCACCTCGATGTGGCGCGGCGGGCACGCGGCGGAGTCCCAGCGGCAGGGTAGGCAGAAATCGAAAATTGGACCGGGTTAAAAGAGGCGGGTCCCATTATGTCGATCAGATCAACGAAATCCGGGGTACCGGGTGGGGTCAAATTGCCCCGCATCCGCACTTTGACAGAGACCTGCCATGGTGCGCGGCCGCCATATTCTCCCCGTGCGCCGAGGTGTTGAGATAGGCAGTCGCGGGCCCAAAAAATTTGTTGGTATCTTTGTTGGTATCGCGATTTAAATAAACGAAAATATATGCGTTATATCAAATAGTTAGTGCATTTTTGCGGCTCTCACCTACGCACCATTTGAACTGCAAGCTCGCACGAGTTTCGCAGTTTTTTTAGATTTAGAGCCGATTTCCGAACTGGTGCTCGCCACTGCCATTTCCAGCTCGTCGCGCCGGTGAACGCGGCGAGCGACCATGCGCATTCTGCGATTGATCAGTCTGATTGGCGGTACGTCCGGTAAATGGCGTGCGGACTAACGGCAGCCTTATGCCGCTGCGCCGTCAAAATGACCTGCACGCGTAGAACTGTCAGATTGTATCGCTCGGCCAGTGATTGCAGCGAAGCTCCAGCCAGCGCAGCCTCCAGAATTTCGAGGTCGCGTTTTCCGTTTCGTGGCCGCCCCAATACCATCAGCTGCCCCACTGCCAATGTGCAAGATCGTGCGAAAAAAGAACAGTTACCGTCGTCAAGCTCGCCCAGACGCTAGACCGCGCGGCAACCAAAAACAGACTATGTGCGCGCCAGTTACTGACACCGAACGTCGTCGCTATTTCGGTCAACCGCG
The DNA here is from genome assembly GCA_902825865.1 of uncultured Alphaproteobacteria bacterium. Lineage (GTDB taxonomy): Bacteria > Pseudomonadota > Alphaproteobacteria > Micropepsales > Micropepsaceae > Rhizomicrobium. Next base: position 7,248 of record CADECX010000095.1, on the reverse strand, counting down.
GTCCCTATTGCAGCCCCGCCAATCGCACCTAGAACCGTCCCAAGTGTCTTGGATCCTCCGGGAGCGATGACATTTCCCAGCACACCGCCAGCGATCCCACCGACGATCAAGCCGGTCGTCCCGTCCGAACGGCGGCAGTAAACGCGTCCATCACGTCCGCCATAGAGGCGATCATTGCGTGACAATCTGCGTTCACGATAGCGCGTATCCTTGCGGTAATAATTGTCGGCATAATATCCGCCCGCTTGCGGGTCCGGCCGATTCCAATCGTACCTCCCATAGCGACGTGACGATTCTTGGTCATAGTATCCCCACTCGTCCCGGTCGCGTCCACGATAACCGTCTGGATCGGTGGCGCATGCGCCCAGCAGCAGCACGGCGGTCAACGTCATCAATACGGTCTTTCTCATGATTGCCTCCCTCGGCTTTTCTCGAAGACACAACGATTGATACAGCGCGAAGTTGCACGGAGCCCAAAGCTGACTGCTGTTTGCGATTCGAGCGGCAAACCTATTTTGCCAGCAGCTTATTCTTGATAAGTCCGATAACGACCTGAAGGATAATCCCGCCGACCCCGCCACCGGCCAACTGGCCGACGATAGCTCCAATATCCGCACCGCCGGCTGGATTGCCGGCGGCGCCGCCAATAACGGCACCGAGAACACCACCGCCACCAAGGCCGCCAACGCCGCCCACCACTGCGTTCAACAGCGGCCCCATATCGGAATCTTTCAGAAGCTTGCTGCCGCCAACGCCACCTGCAGCTCCGCCCACAACCTGTGCAATAAGTGAGGCAATATCCATGACTGTCCCCCTTTGCCCGTGTACTTCCAGTCAGCAGGATAGGTACCAAAAAAACCGCAACGCAATCTCCGAATTCAACGCACTTGCAGCATATTGCTCGAGCGGTTTCCTTGGCTTTGCAGCCAAATATCTTCTGCGACTCATTCCAATTAGCATCATGCCGTCTTTCGACACTTCACGGTGCGAGCGCTGTGATGACCAGGGCGCCTCCGGTTAAGTGTGCACGGCCACGAATGTCCGCCTTTGGGTCAGGACCAGACAGGTCCATTTCGCGCCGACGCACCTATCCTAGGGGGCATCAATGGATTCAGCTTCCGCATCATTCGAAAACGAAATCGCGCTATACCCGACCCACGCGAAAACGAGCAAATCCATTGCAACAACAGTTGCGAGAACGACCCGGTGTATTGGCAGCATGGAATAGCTTTGGTGAGCGCGCCTGCCGTATCGGCAAGAATCATATATCCCAAGCTTGCAACCAATACTGAGATTGCATCGCACTTAAAACCATTAAGGCGTGTAAAGGCGGATTGGCCCTGCCCAACAGGTGCCCAAAAAGAGAGCGTCGATAGTCCCACCTGGTTTTGGTCAATCCCCTTCCGCACGTGATGGTGATCCGAACACCGTGAATACGGCCGCAAGGATGCAGCCGGCGATAATCCCGGCCGTGAGATCCTTGATCACTGTAAGCAAGAATGTCGCAAGCAGGACCACCCCGCTATGCCAGTGTCTTAGCAGGCGAAAGAACTCCTTTTTTTCCGCCATGTTCCAACATACGACGACCAGGACGCCGGCAAGCGCTGAAAGCGGTATGAAGCCCGCAGCCGGCGCAGCAACCAACAGGAATAAGAGAAGAAAGCCCGCATGCATAATTCCGGAGACCGGACTGCGGGCACCGGCGCGCACATTGGTGGCAGTGCGTGCTATCGTGCCGGTCACGCTGATGCCGCCAAAAAATGCGGAAGCGACATTCGCAATACCTTGGGCCACAAGCTCCATGTTGGAACGGTGCCGTCGTTGCGTCATGCTGTCTGCGACTTTCGCTGATAGCAGGCTCTCCACGCCGCCAAGGAGAGTGAAGGAAAGCGCGGTCGGTAAAATCTGCACCACAAGCTGCGACGAAACCGAAGGTAACCGGGGCAAAGGCAGACCATGAGGCAGTTCGCCGAACTGGCTATGGATGGTCTCCACGGGAAGCCGCAAGAAGGCCGCGATGGCGGAGGCGAAAGCGACCGCGATCAGCATTCCGGGCCAATTCGGCCTCACGCGCCTGATGAGGAAGATCAATGCGGCCGATCCGACACCGATCAGCCAAGCCGACGTGTTGAGTGAAGGCAAAGCCTGGATCAACACCGCGATCTTTGGAAACAATGGGCCGGGCTCTGGCTCAGCCAACTTGAGGCCGCCCAGGGCCACGAGCTGGCTCGCGAAAATTGTCACTGCGATACCAGCGGTAAAGCCGACCGTGACAGCGTGGGGAATATGGCGGATCAACGACCCCAGCCTAAGAATTCCCGCCAGCACCAGCAAAGACCCGGCGATTAAAACAGTCAGCAACAGGCCCTCAAGCCCAAACCGCGCGACTGTTGCCGCCACCAGGACAATAAAGGCACCGGCGGGGCCTCCAATTTGGTAGCGGCTTCCGCCGAGGGCCGAGGCGAAGAGCCCCCCCACAATAGCGGTATAGAGCCCCCTTTCCGGCGTTACCCCGGAAGCAACTGCGATCGCCATCGAAAGCGGCAAAGCGACAATCGCGACTGTCAGCCCCGCCATGCAATCGGCACGCAAAGCGTCGAGCGTGTAGCCTTCTCGGAACGTGGTTACCAGTTTGGGGCGATAGAGATGAGATGTCGCGGAGCCATCGGGCATGCTTGTTCAAACCCTGGACATTGAGATGGGGAAGCCGACCATCAGAGACACACCGAAAGAATGGATGGACCTGGAGCCGCAATTTTCACGTGACCATTCCGCCAATGCGCGCCACGAAGGCTAGAAATAGAGCCAGCAGACTCGTGGAAAAACCGGCGACGAACCCAAAATCGTACCAGAAGCCGCCATTCGGAAATTCGTAAATCCGAATCTGGAGAAACAGACTTCCGATGAGAGAGAGAATCGCCGTGAACCCGTGGAAGAAGCCGATCAGAAGCCCTGGTGCGTGCCCGGCCGCAGCCGGCTGGCCGGCGCAGGCCACCAGGAACAAGGAGGCAACCAGCGCAGTCGTCATGACTTTCACGGCGCCACCGGGTCGGGACGTGGGATCGGCACCGGCGGCTGGAGTGACTGGATGAAGTCGATCACAGTCTCAAGATCGGCAGGATCCCAATTTTGCTCGCGCATCGGATGCGGAGGATTTACAATTATGCGGCGCAGCGAGGATGACCGGTGCGCATACTTATCCGAGATCGCCGCGAAACTCGGCGCGGCGACGCTGACTTGCTCATCAGGGTTATAAACAGGGGCCGGCGACGGTTGCTCCGGCATGACTTGGTGGCAGGCACCACAAGCCGCAATGGCGAGCGTCTGCCCGGCCTGGGCGTTCGGTCCGGCCTGTGCTTCGGCGAATGCTGAAGCAACCCATAAAGGAACCCAGAGAAAAGTCCGCATCATCGCCTCGGCGCCGCAGGCATGGTCAGACGGTTAGGACCTCGCCGCCTTGCGCCAGATCAACCTTGTGCTCAAAAATGCACTCCTGTGCGGAAGGGGCCATGCCTGGTGCCGGCGCCCACCAGATAGGCCGTAGACCAGCCGATCAACAGAAACCCGTTTATGCCCTCCAAAGCCGTGAGCAGAAGCCAACTGGGGTTAACCGGCAATTCGCCATAGCCGATTGTCGCGAACATCGCTGTGGAGAGAAACAATCCATCGGCCAGTTGTTGTGTGACGCCCAGCAGCTGGTAGGCAAGCCCCCACACCCAAACCTCCACGGTCATGATGCCGAGCAGGCCCAGGACCGTCCCCGTCATGACAAGGGTTCTACCGACAGCATGATTGTGAAATCCAAACCATCCCGCGACGGGCGGCGTTGCGGCGGCGATCATGATCAGACCGCAGGTGTGGATGAGCACCGTCAGGGCGACAAGGGCCGAGCCGATCGCGATATTTTGCAGCATCGACGGAGTGTAACCGGCATCAACCGGCCGTCATTGCGCACGATCAACTCCCCTGCCAGGCTCTCACCCTCCCTACATCGACATGGACAAAGCCCGACTGCGGATAGAATCCTACCCCTCCGCCACGTTGCGCCAGGGCGGCATTGTGCAAATCGGCGAGCGAACGGCCGGAAATCCTGATATCCAACGCCATTCCCTGCATGTGAAGGCTTTTGGAGGCGACGCCCGAATGCTGATGCTCGCTCCGCAGCATGGCGTTTGTCACTGGCGAACGGAATCCGGAAATGACGCTCACTGGCGCGACGGTCTCAAGCCGGCGCCGCACAACCGTCACCAGGTCGAGCAACTGGGGCGCTATGGGATGGACCTGCCCAGTCCGGAAGTCGCGAAGGAGGTGGTTCACCGCGGCCAGGGCTTCCGGCTGGTATCGGCCGTCAATCCAATATTCGACGGTCAGCTTTTCGCCAGTATGGAGATTGTCGAATGACAATCTGCGCGCGCCACCGCTATTCGCTTTCACCGGACTTGGAATAAACAAGCTGACGCCGGCGCCCTTCAGAAAACTCCTGCGTCCAAGCATTTCCGCACGATGGATAGCTCTTAAGCCGATGTCGTGCGGGACTTTGCGAAGCATGTCTTAACCTCTGGCACAGGGGACATCGAGACTGGCAACACGCATCGGCACGGTTTGCCTGGCGGCAATCAAGCGCTGATCGCGCCCATAAACGTCTTCAAGAAATTGCAGACTGCTATCCTCCCGTGGGATCGCTGTCCAGTACAAAAAATAAACCGGAAGCTTTTTGTTTAGGGGAAGATAGCTTGTACCGGCCTGCGCTTTCGCTTCACCGATCTTCTGTAGCGCCGTAATGTCGCCTCCCAGTGCATGGGTGGCAAACTGCACTATTTTTTCCACGCGCACGCAGCCATGACTGAGTTGCCGCTTCGCCTTATTGAAGTCGGTCTTAATTGGCGTGTCGTGCAGATAGACGCTGAAGCGGTTCGGCAATTCCAGCTTGATCTGGCCCAGAGGATTGTGCGGTCCGGGATTTTGACGAATCTGGTATGGAAAAGTTCCGCTGCGAATAGCGCGCCAATCGATGCGAAGGCCTTTGGGATCGTCGGCGGGCCCATCAATTAGGAACATGTCATGCTTCGCCAGCCAGGCCGGGTCTTTTTTGAGTTTCGGCAAAATTTCCTTGGCCGCAATCGACATCGGAATAGTCCAGGATGGATTGACCGTGATACCTGCCCCCTCCGCACGAAGTATCGGCGTGCGGCTTGACGGGCGTCCAACGACAACGCGCGAGGATAGGATGTGCTTGCCTCCGAGCCAAAGATCCAATTCCGCGCTGGCGGCGTTGATCGCAACGCGATCGCCTTCGAACGCTGGGGGCAACCAGCGCCAACGCTCCATGTTGGCGGAGATAGTTTCCGCTTTGTCGCCCGCAGCGGGCAAGGCAGCCCTCAACGCCCGGTATTCCTCGTGTTTCGGGGACAAATCGGCCAGCATCCGAGCCAGGCGGCGATGCCGCAATGCTTCATTGAGCAATGCCGGAAAATTCATCGAACGCCGCGGCAAACCCATGTCGGCGTCGATCGACTGAAGGTCCGGCCTGCCGAGGGCCAAGTCGGCCATGTACGTCAAGACGGCGCCAGTCAGCGCAACATCGGCAAGCGCACGGTCTCCTTCTCTGATCCCGGAAAGATAGCGCTGAGGATCAAGCCCTTCACTGCCGGCCCGGGACAAGATGGAAATGGCCTGTCCGGAATCGGTCGCGGCGGCCTCGCTGCCACTCCAAGCCAGTGCCCAATTTCGATCCGCGTAAAACCGGCGCACAGCCTCGTCAAGCGGCAAAGTGCGAATATCCAGAACTGCCGACCGAGCGCTGGGTACCAGGCAAAGGACTACGAGTAGGGCCGCAAGGAGAGGTCGCCAAGGCATGCCGGGAAATTAGAGCATTCCGGTCACCCGACCTTGATCTGGCGCAAGGCACCAAGGGCCCGCCAAGCGCAGGCTCGCGGCCATGAAGCATGCGATCGTTTTCTCGCACCCAAATGACCGGAGTTTCACCGCGTCAGCGGCGCAGGCCTATGCAAAGGCCTGTGAAGCCCTGGGGCACAAGATCATCGTTCGAGACCTGTACAGGCTTGGCTTCGATCCATGCCTCAAGTCCGCCGAATTGCCTTTTAACCCGGATTTTCGGCCGGGGCCGGACGTAGTCACCGAGCGGGGCCATCTCGAAGACAGCGATACCTTTGTCTTCTTCTATCCGCTTTGGCTGAATTCTCCGCCGGCCATGATCAAGGGCTACTGGGAGCGGGTGTTCGGTTTTGGATTTGCCTATGGCGCGGGCGGCCACAGCTACACCCCCCTGCTTACGGGACGCAAAATGATCAGTTTCAGTTCCAGCGGAGCACCTGCATCGTGGATGCAGGAGAGCGGCAACCTGCCCGCGGTCCGTACACTGTTCGACAACTCGTTTGCGGCCGTATGCGGGATGCGTGTCTTAGACCACGTCCATTTCGGCGGCGTTACGCCCAACGCGAGTGAGCCTTTTGTGCAAGCGCGCCTGGATGAGGTGCAGCAAGTTGTTACGCGACATTTCGGGAGGAAGGCATGTCACTGATGACGATACGTTTGGAGCTTGGCCGGACGCAGGAAGCACCGAATGGCGACCCCCACCACGGTTACGAATTCGTCGCACCATTAAACGGGAATGGACATCTGGATGCCATCGAATGGTGCAGTTCGAAAGGCATGTGTGGCGTTCGCAGCTTTCGGCCGGGCCATCCCGAACGCAAGGGAATGCTGCGGCACGTCGGACACGGTTGGCGCTTCGATTATTTGCCCGGCCGGACAGAAGACGACGAGCCTTTTTTTAAACTGGATCGGCACGTAATCGCACCGGGCCTATACGTCACGGTCACGGAAGACGATGGCGTGCAGCGGCCATTTAAAATCGCCTCGGTGACACCATTAAAAGGAACGCCCCAATAGCCTTCGGAGGCCCGCCAATGGCTACGCAAATCATCGTGGATCCAGCCCTGTGGGGAACCAGCATTCTGCCCCAAGGATACATTGAAAGCTGGATCGCCGCGGATGGAAGACCGGTCGAGGCAGGCGACCCGATTGCCTGCATCAGAATTGAAGCGATGCTGCACGAACTCATGTCACCAGCGACCGGCATCCTGCATATCGATCGGGCCACCAACAGTGTCATCGAACCAGGCGCGGTTATCGGACGGGTGGACCGCAGGAAAAGCATGCGTTGAAAGAGCTCGCCTATCGCCGGTCCGCAGAACCACTAGCCGACGGAAATCGTCATACGGACAA
>CADECX010000094.1 GCA_902825865.1 uncultured Alphaproteobacteria bacterium | reverse complement strand
GAAACACTTCGAATAGCGGACGGCCCGCCACCTGTGCCTGATCGATCATGGTGGCGCGGGCATAAGCCTTGTTGACCGTGCAGATGGTCAAGTCGGTGTTGAGGATCATGTAAAGGCCGGGCAGCTCGTCGAACAACCTGCGATAGTCGGGCGGCGCCATCACTGTCCTTTTCCGGTTGAGCCCCATGGCGTCTTGCGATCCAGGGCTGCATGCTAGTGCAAGTTTTTTGATCTTGCCAAGTGTTAACGCTGTTCCGCAATCGCAGAGGCGATGCCTGCGAACGCGGCTTCGGGACCGGGTTCGACAAACCTGTTCTACAAATATGTGGAAAGTAACCTCTTCGTGCTGGAACGGGAGGCGGCATGGGGCATTGTGCCGGTATGCCCCCAAAATCATATCACGATCAGTTTGAAGACCCCGCCAGCACCAACGAGCTCGCGCTGTCCATGCTGCGGCTCTGGGGCAAGAATGCCCGCACCATGGCGCGCAACTATGCCTTTGAGTTCTGGCGCAAGGGCGATGCGCGCGCCTATATGCGCTGGCATTCGGTCGAATGGGCGATCGAGCAGGCGCTCGCCGCTTCGCAACCGTACGAAGGGACCGTGTCGGGCGTGGAGCCGCCGCCGCCGCGCCCCCGGCGCTGGTTCGATGCCGTCATGCCCGCCATCCGCCAGCTGGGCAACAGCGCCATTCGCGGCACCGGGCTTTAACCAGGCGGCTAGGCTGCCTGGGCGATGCCGCGCATCAACGCGCGCCGGTCGTAATCACCTCCCAAGGCGCGCAAGGCCGCCGCGCAATCGCCGGAAAAGGCCGGGCCATGCATCAGCGCCAGGGTGCGGGGCGCATAGTCCGCCAGGGCGCGGATCGTCGCTCCCATGCCGGGATTGAGGCTGGAAGACTGAAACATGTCCTCGGCGGCGATGGCGGGGCCGACAATGTCGGAATGGGTCAGCGCCACATTGCCCAACTGGGTGAAAAGATCGCCGCAGAGCAGGGTGGCGGTGGTTTCCTCGAACAACAGGCCGGCGTCCCAGCCATGCGGGGTATGGGGCGTGTCGATATAGCGGACCCGTTTGCCGCCCAGATCCAGCACTTCGCCATTGTTCAGCGGACGCGGCGCACGGTCGGCCATGTCGGCGAGAGACACCATGCAGCCGATCTGGCCATGGGCGGCCTGGGCCTGGGGCGCGATGGCCAGCCATTCATTCATGGCGCCGCATTCATCGGCCTCGTAATGGCCGAAGCTGATCCAGCGCAATTTTTCCGGCGGCATGATCCGCGACAGCGCTTCACGGGTTGCGGCGAACATCTTGCGCGGGCCGGTGTGAAACAGCAGCGGCGCGTCGCCCAGGATCAGGAATTGATTGAAGACAAAGCCGGCGGGCGGGGCCATGTCCGGCACAAAGGTGGAGAGGCGGAAGATGCCGTCCGCGATTTCGGTGACGTTGGTTTTCATACTGATCCCCCTGAAGTTCAAGATACAGGAATGTGTAATGATTGTTAGGGCCTTGTCAATAATGACTACACATGATAGTGTAATGAAATAAATGGCACGAACCTATACAAAGAGGCGCCGGGCCCAGAGCCAAGCCGAGACCCGGCTGCGCATTGTCGAGGCGGCGGTCAAGCTGCACGGCACCGTGGGCCCCGCGCACACCACCATCAGCATGGTGGCGGAGGAGGCGGGGGTGCAGCGCCACACTTTCTATGCCCATTTCCCCGATGAGCGCAGTCTGCTGATGGCCTGTTCGGGGCTGGCGACCGAGCGCGATCCCATGCCGGATGCGGCGCCCTGGCGGGGCATTGCCGGCCGGCGCGAGCGGCTGCGAGTTGGGCTGGCGGCGATTTACACCTGGTACGAACGCAATGCCGGCTTGCTCTCCTGCGTTTTGCGCGACATCGAGCATCATGCGCTGGTCAAGGAAGTCAGCGAGCTCCGCTATGGCCCGTATTTCGCGGCCTATCACGACGTGCTGGGCGGGAAGTTGAACGCAAAGCAACGCGCCATGCTGCAACTGGCGCTGAATTTCTTCACCTGGCGGTCGCTGGTGCGGGACAGCGGGTTAAGCCGCAGCGCCGCCGTGGCCGCGATGGTCGACGCTATCGATCCGAAGGCGGACTGAACGCCTCAATAATCGGGCAGGGGCCGCGATTGGAGCCCTGACAGGCGCCCAGCAGCCGCTGCAGTGACTGGCGCGACTCTTCCAACGCCTTGGCCTGCTGCGCCAGCGCTTCCAGCCGCGCCCCCGCCAGCACCCTGATCCGGGCACGGTCGCGGGTGCGGTCCAGGGACAACAGCTCCTTGATCTCTTCCAGGGTGAATCCGGCGGTCTGGGCCCGGCGGATGAACATCAGCCTTTGCAGATGGCCGTCGTCATAATGCCGAAAAGCCGACTCTGTCCCTTTTTGGCCGCCCGCCCGGGGCACCGGCATCAGCCCCCGGCGCTGGTAATAACGCACTGTTTCCACGCCCACTTCGGCGGCGCGGGCCAATTTTGCGATGGTGAAATCGGGCATGCTTGACTCCGTACTATGGTACATACCTTATACCCGCGTTCGTCACCAACCAAGACCAAGGAGGTCGCCATGACGAACGTCACCAAAAACTGCCAATGCACCAATTGCGGCTGTGAGCCCTGCCTCTGCAGCAAACAGAAGCACGATTGCGGCTGCCAGAAAGGATGCGGCTGCGAAACGGAATGCCAAAGCGATTGCCGCTGCGGCTGCCAGTCGAAGTAAGCTGAAGGATGCCGGACCGGGACCTGCCCGGTCCGGCTGCATTGGGGGACATCATGGCATTTTTCATCGGCATCGCGCTGGCTTTGGCGGTCTTGCTGTTCGGGCGCCTGTCCGGCTTCGACCGCGACCGGGCTTTCTATTCCACCGTGACGGTTGTCGTCGCGCATTACTATGTGCTGTTCGCGGTGATGGGCGGCGAGGGTTTGCTGCCGGAAATCGCCGTCATGGCGCTGTTCGTTGCCGCGGCGGTGGCGGGATTCAAGACCAGCCTTTGGTTGGTGGCCGCTGCGCTTGCCGGCCACGGTGCGTTCGATTTTGTGCATGCTCAGTTGATCATCAATCCGGGTGTGCCGGTCTATTGGCCGTCCTTCTGCGCGGGCTTTGATGTGATGGCAGGCGCCTGTGTGGCTTGGCTGCTGCTGCGCCCCGATGCGAATTTACGCGCAGCTGTATAAAAAGGGAGAGGCGGAGAGGAATTGCGCGGTTCCTACGCCCATCCCGCAGCTGCACACAAGAAAATCCCGGTCCCACGCGTGCTGTCTTGGTGTATCGTTTCTCCGTCTGACGGCGCGCCGACAACAGCGCCGCGGCAGAGCGGGGGCTCGATGTCACAAGGCAAAGGCGGCGGCCAATCCAGCAACGATAGACCGACCATAGGCCGCCGCGGTTTTCTGAAGGGCGCGACCGGCGCCGCACTCGGCGCCGCCGTCGCGGGACCGGCCAAGGATATTCCCATCCTCAACAACAACTAAAACCAAACTATCGGAGGACCCCATGCGGACGCTTCTTCTTGCTTCTCTTGTCTTGGGCGGAGCGGTGATCGGAGCCGCCAGCGTGGTGGTGGCGCAAACAGGCTTGCCGCCCAATTACGCGACTGCGCCCAAGGACCCCGGCGACGGCCATGCCCCGGGCATGAAGGCGACGGAACTTTCGCCCAAGAGTCGCACCTTCCACATCACGTTCCAGAAGGGCGACGATCCGGCGGCGGGCCTGAAGGAATTCGCCCGCAAGAACAACCTGACCAACGCGCATTTCTCGGCCATCGGGGCGTTCGGCAAGGCGGTGATCGGCTGGTCCGACCGGCCGATGAAGGCCTTCAAGGTGGTCAGGATCAACGAGCAGATGGAAGTCGTCGCCTTTAATGGAAACATCACCCGCAACGCGGAGGGCGAGCCGGTGGTGCATGCCCATTGCCTGGTGAGTGTTCTCAGCAGTGAGAAACTCTATGCCGGGCACTGCGTGCAGGAAGAGATCAGCCTCACCATGCAGCTTTACATTACGGACTCTGAGCCACTAAAGACGGCCGCCAACTAGCGGGATACCCGAACGAGCCATGCCGGATAACGGCTTCACGCCGCGGCGTGATTGCGCGACTCATATTCCGAGTAGATGCAGTCCATGCCGCGCCACACTTCGACCTTGTCGTCATCCTCGGCGGCGCGCTGGGCGCGGCGCACGGCTGCGAAATCGCTGGCATAGCTGTTCTCAAGCAACACGGTTTCGCCAGCAGCCCTTAGAATTCTGATTTGATAGAGCATCATCATGGGGCACCTGTTCCGGCTCTATAAGAGCGCGCTTTAGCGCACCGCGCCAGCTTTTTTCGATTTAACTTTGGTGAAGTTCCCATGACGCAACTTAACGCGTCTTGCTTTGTAGGTTTGGTGCAACGTCGGCAATATTCAACCTCTGATGCGAAACCAAAGCCTGCGCATCGCTTTTAACCGATAGACGCGGAACACATTAAGACGCCATGGACGACGAAACTTGCGGCCGCCGCAGCATGCTGGGGCTGGTATTGATGGCGGCGTTGCTGATCGCAGGCGGTCTGGGGCTGATGATGTGGGATGATAGGCGAGGGCGGGAACCGGTGCCGACGGTCACATCCTCCGTACCCTGATCCTTCAGGTCTGTTCTGCCGCGTTTCAGGCCGCCGCCTGATCAGGCGGGGCGGTTAACGATTGTTATCAGTAACCGTTATTGCCGCGCCCATTATAGCCATTCCAGGCATCGGCCCGGGCGGCGTCCTGCCAATTTTGTTCTGCCTGGGCGTGAAGCTGGTTGTAGGCGCGCATCCGGCGCTCATAGCTTTCGGCGAGGGCGCGGTAATTCTTCATCTGCTTTTCATAAGCCAGCTGCGCCGGGTCGGGCGGCGGCGGCGGGGCGTTGGCGCGCGCCGCTTCGCGGGAGGCTTCCAGGAATTCCCGGTTCAGGCGGCCGGTTTCGGCGCGCTCCTTGGGCGTGGAGGGACGGTGCAGCTCCCAATAGCGCTGGCGCTCGGTACGGTAGCTGGTGCCGCAATTGCAGCTGGTGTCGACGGTGCGCTTGGTCGTGCCGTCAATGGTGACGGCCTTGGGCGCAGGCTCCGGCAGGGGCGCGCCTGGCGCTGCCAGCGCGGCCACGGCCGCAAGCAGGGCGGTCGTAACGCTCTTCAAATCCCACCTTCTCTTTTAGGCGTTTTCGTCCGTATACTGACGCTACGGACCTCGCCTAAGCTTATTTTAAACCATTATGGCACAAGCTGCGTGCCAGGGCATCGGAGTTCCCGCAAGGGGATTAAGCGCTTGCCCGGCCTCATCTTTCTGGTCATGATGGCCGCGGGGGGTGCCGTGAACGAGGGACGTTCATGCTGACTATGGCTCGTCGATCCCCGGACCAAGGGCCGGGGCCAACTGCCGCGCTGACCGCGCCTGTCTCCTACATCGGTCCCGGGGTGGGGATTTCCGGTGTGCTGGAGGTCGACGGCGAACTTGTGATCGCCGGCGTCGTGCATGGCCGCATCGCGGCGACAAAGTTTGTCATCGCCGCCGGCGGCTATGTCGAAGGCGACATCGTGGCGCGCGACGTGGTGATCGCCGGACGGCTGAACGGCCGGGTGTTCGCGCCCAATGTCGCGATCGAGGCCGGCGCCGAGGTGGAGGGGCGCATTTTCCACACCACCATTTCCGTCACCCAGGGCGCGCGCGTCAACGGCCGCATGCCTTGGCGCCCTGTCAGTTATTTCGACACTCTCGACCAACTTCCGGAGGTACGTGAATGATCTTCAACCGCGACAAACCCAACGACCAACTCAACAAGCCGCAGGCTTCGCCTCAAACTCCGGCGCAGACATCGATTCAATCCGCGCTCAAGCCCGCCGAGGCGCCACAGCCCGGAGCGGCAAAACCGTCATCAATCGCAACGCCAACCCAACCCCTCACCAAAACAGGAGCATCCATGGCATCGGTCATCAGCAAGGCGCTTAAGATCACGGGCGAACTGGAAAGCACGGAAGACATCCAGATCGACGGTCAGATCGAAGGCGATGTGCGCGGCGTCGGCGTGAAGATCGGCCAGAACGCCAAGGTGAAGGGCACGGTCTATGGCGACGAAGTCGAACTGGCCGGCACCGTGGACGGCAAGATCGAAGCCAAGAAGGTCATTCTCTCGGGCACCGCGCGCATGACGGGCGATATCTGGCATCAGGACCTCAAGATCGAGTCCGGTGCTTATGTGAACGGAAACCTCAAGCCCGAACTGGGCAAGTCCGACAGCAAGCCGGCGCCCAAGCCGGTGGCCAGCGTGACGCCGGTCAACACCTCGGCGGCCAGCGCCGCGCATTGATTAACCTTTGACGGATCGGCCCCGCGCGATAGCGCGGGGCTGCTGCGGCCGCTCGCTCGAGCTCGCGGCAATTGCTCCTCTCGCAGATCCACTGGATCTGCTCACGCGCCGTTGGCGCGCCGTCGCAATTTAAAACGCATTTTAAGGGAACAAGCGGCAAGCTTTTCAGTTCTTGTCATTAGCCTCCCATCCTACGGTTGCTGTCGCCCCTTTATTCCGCTGTCGAGATGATCTCTTCCCGAAACGCCGTCCGGGCCATGGTCCTTGCCGTGCTGCTTGCCGCCCCACTTGTTTCTGGGCCCGCGGTGGCGGCGGGCTTCATGGTGCGCGAGAACAGCGCCGAGGCGTTGGCCACCAGCTATGCGGGCAATGGCAGCCGCGCTTCGGGGCCCAATACGGTCTTCTCCAATCCCGCCGGCATGACCCGGCTTGCGGCCGACGGTTTCGAAGGCGGGGCGGCGGTGATCCTGCCGTCCATGACCTTCAGCGGCTCGGCCAGCCAGGCGACCCCGATGGGTGCGGTGCCGCTGGCGGGCAACACTGGCGGCGACAGCGGCCGCGCCGCGCTGATCCCCAATGCCTATGGCGTGATGCGCCTCTCCGAGGATGTCTCGGCGGGCATTGCCGTCACCGCGCCCTTCGGCAATGCCAACGAGTATGACAGCAATTGGGTTGGCCGTTATCTGGGCACCAAGACCGCGGCGGTCAGCGCCGACATCAATCCTTCCATCGCCTGGCAGATCGACGATGCCTGGTCGGTGGGGGCGGGCCTCTCGGCGCAATATCTCAAGCTCGACGTCACCAGTGCCATCAACCAGGCGGCGATCTTCGGCGCCCCCGGCATGCCCGACGCCTCTTACCGCTTCAAGGCCAGCGACTGGGCGTTCGGTTATAATCTGGGCCTGCTGGTGGATCTGGGCGGCACGCGGGTGGGGCTGACCTATCGCTCCTCCACCCATCACAAAATAGAAGGCAGCCTGGATTTCACCGGCGCCTCGCCGCTGCTGGGCATGATCAGCGGTGCGGCCAGCGCCAAGGCGCAATTGCCCGCCACCACCGGCCTCAGCGTCACGAGCGAGATCACGCCCGATCTCAGCGTCAGCGCCGAGCTGCAATTCACCCAATGGAGCGTGTTCAAGAATGTGGTGATCCAAAGCCAGAACCCGCCATTCCCCAATGTCCAGGGCTATCGCGATAGCTGGATGGTGGCAGTGGGCGGGGTCTACAAGCTCGACGATCAATGGTCGATCAAGAGCGGCATCGCCTTTGACGAGACGCCGGTGACCAGCCGTTACCGCGCCGTGTCCTTGGCAGATACCGACCGCTATCTGCTGGGCGTGGGCGCCGAAGTGAGGCTCACCGACAGCATGACGATGGAAGCGGCCTGGGGCCATTCCTTCGCCTTCAATCGGCCCAACATGAACAGCAGCGTCAACAACACCGACGGTATCACCCGTTCGGTGACCTTGAACGGCCGCTACGACATCAATGTCGATATTCTGGCGGTGTCTTTTCGCTACGCGATTTAGGCTGCACCGCGATCCGATGCGCACTGCCGATGGATCATGTTGAACGCCATCGTTGAAGCCGTTAACGCGCGTTTGGGCGCATGGTCTCGGGTGCGCGCATAACGGGCATGGAGCGTTTGTGTTCCACGCTGGGGTTGAAGTTTATCCTCATCGCGGCGGGAACGGCCCGTAAGAAGTTCCCACTTGTAAAAAAACTTTGCAAAAGCGCATTGCGCGCGACATGCAACTCGTCAAGCAACAAGGCGACAACAAGGCCATTGCGCGGCGATCGCGCGGCGCGGCCGCCGAGTTCCCGATTCTCAGTATACTGATAGTTGCAAACGCTCTTTCTGCGCGCCTCACGCGTGGAACCTGAAATTGGTTCCGCAGCTTTCACGCAATATTCCGCGCCTCAAAACACGCAAAAATATTTCGCTGTAAACACGTTT
>CADECX010000093.1 GCA_902825865.1 uncultured Alphaproteobacteria bacterium | reverse complement strand
GACAAGAAAATCGCCGGCTTCGATCCCGGCCCCGGCAAGTGGCTGTGGCAGGCGCAGCTGCCCTATGCCGGCAATGCCACGCCCATCACCTATATGGCGGGCGGGCGGCAATATGTGCTGATCCAGGCCGACAATGCGCGCGACAAAAAATCGGAGCAGGGCGCGGCCTATGTCGCTTTCGCCTTGCCCGAACGCTAGGGTGACGGGATGAAGCAGGCTTTGATCACCGGCGGGGCGCGGGGCATCGGGTTCGGCATTGCCGAAGCCATGCTGGCGGCGGGTTATCACGTCACCGTTACCGGCCTGACAGAAGCGGAAGTTGCGGCCGTCCCGGCGCGCGATCATCTGCGCGCAGTCCGGCTGGATGTGACCGATGATGCCGATGTAGCGCGGTGCATTGCGGGGCTGACGCGTCTGGACGCACTGGTCAATTGCGCTGGCATCATCTTGCGCGACGGTCAGGAATTCACCGTGCAAGGATTCCAGAAAGTCATCGACGTCAATTTGACCGGCACCATGCGGATGTGCATCGCGGCCAAGCCGCTGCTGGAGGGCGGGGCGATCGTCAACACCGCCTCGGTCTGGTCCTTCTTCGGCGGCGGGTTGGTGCCTGCCTACACCGCCTCCAAGGGCGGGGTGGCGCAACTGACCAAGGCGCTGGCGGTGGCCTGGGCCCCCAACATCCGCGTCAACGCTATCGCGCCCGGCTGGGTCGAGACCGAACTTACCAGAGGCGCGCGTGAAGATGCCGCGCGATCCGACGCCATCATCGCGCGCACACCTTTTGGCCGCTGGGGCAAGCCGGATGACATTGGCGCCGCCGTGGTGTTCCTATGTTCGGAAGGCGCCGGCTTCATTACCGGTACCGTGCTGCCCATCGATGGCGGCTATACCGCGAAATAAAAGACAAAATAAAAGAGAAGAGACATGGCCCAGGACAATTCCCGCATTCCCTATCGTCATCCCCAGCCGAAGGAGTCGCCGCCGGAGCTGGTGATCCCTTCGGTGATCCCCGCCGACGAACGGGTCTGGGTGCCGCAGGGCGAGAATGTCTGGTTTCGGCCGTTGAATCTTTGCGCCTCGCGCGGCTATTGGATGAATCTGCTCCGCGTGCGCAAATCCGGCGTGCTGTCGCGCCATCGCCATCCCCAGCCGGTGCATGGATATGTGATCAAGGGGCGCTGGCGCTATCTGGAGCATGACTGGGTGGCGGAAGAGGGCGGCTATGTCTACGAGGCGCCGGGTGAGACCCATACCCTGGTGGTGGACGAAGGCGTGGAAGAAATGATCACCCTGTTCCAGGTCAATGGCGTGATGATCTATGTCGATCCCGATGGTGCCGTGCTGGGCTATGAAGATGTCTTCACCAAGATCAATCTCTGCCGCGCCCATTATGAAAAGGTCGGGCTGGGCGCCGGTTTTGTGGATCAGTTCATCCGTTGACGGTGAAGCTTTCCGGCTTTTTGCCCGCCAGCCAGTTTTCCCACATGGTGCGATAGGCGCTTTCGATATGCCGTGTCGTGGCGGCGGTGTCGAACAAGGCGCTGGCCCGCGCTTTCGCAACCTTGCCGCGCAGCTTCGCCAAGGCCTGTGGGTCATTCGCCAGCTTGATCGCAAGCGCTTCGAAGTCGGCGCGGTTTTCGGTTATCAGCTCGCTGAGACCGGCGGCGGACAGCAGGCTGGCGGCAACACGGCCGGGGAAGACCGTGCCCCTGCAGGTGATCAACGGTATGCCCGCCCAAAGTGCGTCGCTGGCCGTGGTGTGGGCGTTGTAGGGCAGGCCGTCAAGAAACAGGTCCGCCAGTTTGATCCGGCCATAATGCTGATCGGTGGGCAGGTCGGGCGCGAAAATGATGCGCTCCGGCGCGATGCCGCGCTTCTGCGCCTCTTTGCGCAGATTTTCAGGATAAGGGGCCGCGCTTTCCAGCAGCCAAAGCACACTGTTTTCCACGCCGGCTAGAATTCGCATCCAACTGTCGAAGGTTTCCGGCGTCAGTTTGTAGGCATTGTTGAAATTGCAGAACACAATGCCGGTTTCCGGCAAGCCCGCCTCGGCGCGGCTCGGCGCTGGCGCCATCGGCCGGCCCTCATCGTCATTGGCCTGATAGCTGCCGGGCAGATACACGACTTTTTCGTCGTAAAAAGCCTGGTCGCTCTGCGGTATCACGATTTCGTCCGCGACGATGTAATCGATATAGGACGCTCCCAGCGTCGCGGGAAAGCCCAAATAATTGATCTGCAGCGGGGCCGGGCGATGGGCGAAGATGCCCATGCGGGCAGCGCCGAAATAGCCGTTCAGGCTCACCAGAATGTCGATCTCGTTGGCGCGGATAAGCTGTGCCGCATCGTCATCCGACAATGCGGCGATATTGATCCAGCGGTCGAAGGCTCGTTCCAGCCGGCGGCGCATCTCGGTTTGATCATTCTCGCCGCAATCCAGGGCGACGATCTCGAATTGGTCCCGGTCGTGCTTCTCATACAGGCCCGCCATCAGGATGGCCGTGGCCTGCTGGCGGAATTCGCCGGACAGATAGCCGATGCGGATCTTGCGTCCTTTCCGAATCTCCGGATCGTGCGGGGCGCTGGGCTGCTCGGGATACCTGTTTTGCGCCCAGATGCGTGAACAGGCTTGGGAATCGGCGGGCGTTTCGGCGATGGCCTGAAAGTTGAACGGCTGAACAGTCTGCTTGCCGGCCCGTACCAGGCGCTCCAATTCCGCCTTGCGCGCGGCGAATTCGTGCCAATCGGCGCTGTACATCCGGACATGGAACAGTTCGCCCCGGCCATAGGGATAGTCGGGCTCGAACTGAAGGCCGTGCTCCACATCTTCCGTGCCGGCCTCAAACCGTTTCAGCGCCCAAAGGGCATAGCCGCGGTTGATGATGGCGTCGGCATAGTTTGGACGGAGTTCGATGGCCTTGCTGTAATTCTCGACCGCCGTCTCGAAGTCTTTCATGTCGCGCAACACATTGCCCCGGCTGTTCCAGGCCACCGCATTGCGCGGTTCGAGCCGCAACACGGAATCAAAGCTGGCCAGGGCGTCCGGGTAGCGGCTCAAGTCACGCAGCGCCAGGCCGCGATTGCCCCAGGCTTCCGCGAAAGCGGGCTCGATCGCCAGCGCACGCTCAAAACTTTCCAACGCTTCGGCCGGGCGCTTCAAATTCCACAGCGCCACGCCGCGATTGTTCAGCATTTCGGCATTGCCGTGATAGCTGGGCATTATGGCGTTGAAGGCGGCCAAAGCATCGAACGCGCGTTTCAGGTCCATCAGCGCGACGCCGCGACTATACTGGACATCGTCGAGGGTGGGATCGAGCGCCAGGGCGCGGTCGTAGTCGGCCAGCGCCTGCTCGGGGTGGCCCATGGAGCGGCGCACCTGTCCGCGCCACGCCAGCGCCAAGGCATTGCTGGGCTGCATGGCCAGGACGCGGTCATAGCCTTTGATGGCGTCGTCATAACGTTGCATCGCCGCCAGCGCCGACGCGCGATTGACCATGGCGGCGGTCATTTCCGGCTGCAGCACCAGCGCCCGGTCATAGCTTTCCACCGCGGTCTCGAAGCGTTGCAGATCGCCCAGCGCCACGCCGCGATTATACAGGGCTTCCGGCATGTTGGGCTCGATGGCCAGGGCGCGATCGAAGATTGCCACGGCCTCATCGGGCTGGGCGTTGGCGCGCAACGCCATGCCGTAATTCATCAGCGCAGGAAGATTGTCGGGAAGAATCTTCACCGCGTCATCCAGGCAATCGCAGGCCTCCGCCATGCGGCCCTGCTGCAGCCTGAGCAGGCCCAGATAGTAACGCGGCCCGAACAATCCTGGATCGGCCTTCATGAGCTTGAAATAGAGGGCTTCCGCCTGCTCCAGCTGTCCTTGCCTGTGGAAGGCGACAGCCTGTTCGGCCATGGCTTTCAGATCCAAAACTTCCATGGACTTCCCTTGCTATGGTGCGGCGGCGGCGGCCTGGGCCACCGCCAGCGCCGTCATATTGACAATACCGCGCGCGGTGACCGATGGCACCATCACATGCACCGGTTTTGCCACGCCCAACAGCAGAGGCCCGACCAGCAGGGCTTCGGTTGCGGCCGACAGAAGGGTGAGGGCGATATTGGCTGCATCCAGGGTCGGCATCACCAGCAGATTGGCCGATCCGGTGAGCGGGGAGTTGGAAACCACCCGCGCGCGCAACGATTCGCTCAAGGCGGCGTCGGCATGCATTTCGCCGTCGATCTCGAAATCGCAGCTTGCGGCATTGAGCAGCGCCAGCGCCTTGCGCATCTTGATGGCGCTGGGCGAATGGGAGGTGCCGAAGCTGGAATGGGACAGCAGGGCCGCCTTGGGCGCCAGCCCGAAACGGCGCACGGTCTTGGCCGCGAGCTGTGTCATCTCTGCGATCTGTTCGGCGGTGGGATCGACATTGACATGGGTGTCGCAGAAGAACAGCGCGCCATTGGGCAGGATCAGCGCCGAAAGGGAATAAAGCCGGCTGACGCCGGGCAGGCGCGGAATGATCGGCAGGATGTTGCTGAGTTGGCGGGTCCAGTCTCCCAGCCCGCCGCACAGAGCGGCATCGACTTCGCCCGCATCCAGCAGCATGGCGGCGGCAATGCCGTGGCGGGTGGTGATCCAGCGCGCCGCCGACTCCGGCTGCACGCCACGCCGCTCCACCAGCCGCTGATAGCGTTCGGTGAGGGGGGCGAAGAATTCGTGATCCTGCTGGGGATCCAGCAGACGCACCTGTTTTTCAAAATCCAGCCGCAGGCCGAGTTGCTTGGTCTTTCCCAAAATGACCTCGCGGCGGCCGATCAAGGTGGGCTGGGCCAGGCCTTCATCCACCACCGTCTGGACAGCGCGCAGCACGCGTTCTTCCTCGCCTTCGGCATAGACCACGCGGCGGGGTGATCCCCGCGCGACGTCGAACACCGGACGCATCAGCTGGCCGGAGCGATAGACGAATTTCTCCAGCTCGTTCTCGTAAGCCTCAAAGTCGGTGATCGGGCGGCGCGCCACGCCGGACTCCATGGCGGCGCGGGCCACGGCGGGGGCGATATGCAGGATCAGGCGTGGATCGAACGGCTTGGGAATGATGGAGTCGGGACCAAAGCCGCTCAGCGCCCCGCCATAGGCATTGGCCACCACATCGCTGGCCTCGGCGCGGGCCAGCGCGGCGATGGCTTCGACCGCCGCCACTTTCATCGGTTCGTTGATGGTGGTGGCGTCCACGTCCAGCGCCCCGCGGAAGACAAAGGGAAAGCACAGGACATTGTTGACCTGATTGACATAGTCGGAACGGCCGGTGGCGATGATGGCGTCGGGCCGCGCCGCCTTGGCGACCTCGGGAAGGATTTCCGGATTGGGATTGGCCAGCGCCAGGATCAGCGGCTTCTTGGCCATCTGCGGCAGCCATTCGGGCTTGAGAACATTGGGTGCGGACAGGCCCAGAAACACATCGGCTCCCACCAGCACATCGCCCAAAGTGCGCGCATCGGTGGCCCGCGCATAGCGCGCCATATTGGGCGGCATGTCGTCGCCGCGTCCCTTGTGCACGACACCTTTGATATCGGTGAGCGTGATATTGTCCACTGGGAGGCCCATCGCCACCAGCAAGTCCACGCAGGCGAGCGCCGCGGCGCCCGCGCCGCTGGTCACCAGTTTCACCTCCGGCAAGGTCTTGCCCTGCAGCACCAATCCGTTGCGGATGGCGGCGGCGCAGACGATGGCGGTGCCGTGCTGGTCGTCATGAAAGACCGGAATCTTCATGCGCTCGCGCAGCTTCTTCTCGATGACGAAGCATTCCGGCGCCTTGATGTCTTCCAGGTTGATGCCGCCGAAGGTGGGCTCCAGCGCCGCCACGATCTCGACGAGCTTGTCGGGGTCCTTGGCGTCGATCTCGATGTCGAACACGTCGATGCCCGCGAACTTCTTGAACAGGCAGCCCTTGCCTTCCATCACGGGCTTGGAGGCGAGCGGGCCGATGTCGCCCAGGCCCAGCACCGCGGTGCCGTTCGTCACCACCGCCACGAGGTTCGCGCGCGAGGTGAGCGAGGCTGCCTCCTGCGGGTTCTCCTGGATGGCGAGGCAGGCGTAGGCCACGCCCGGCGAATAGGCGAGCGACAGGTCGTGCTGGTTGATCAGGCCCTTCGTGGGCATGACGGAGATTTTACCGGGCGTGGGCGCGCGGTGATAATCGAGCGCGGCATCGCGCAGGAGCTTCTCGTCCATGTCTCTTCTCCTGTGTGACGCCGCGTGCTTCCCGTGGCTGTCAGGCGTGCTGCTTGGACTTGCGCTTGGGCGGAATGAGGTCCGTGATGGAGCCCTCGAACATTTCCGCCGCCATGCCCACCGTTTCCGACAGCGTCGGATGCGGGTGAATGGTGAGGCCGATGTCGTGCGCGTCCGCGCCCATCTCGATGGCAAGCCCGGCTTCCGCGATGAGATCGCCCGCGTTGGGCCCCACGATGCCGCAGCCGATGATGCGCTCGCTCGCCTCGTCGAAGATCACCTTGGTTATGCCTTCGTCGCGGCCGAGCGAGAGGGAGCGGCCGGAGGCGGCCCACGGGAATACGCCCTTGCCGTAGGCGATGCCCTTGGCCTTCGCCTCCGTCTCCGTGACGCCCACCCAGGCCACTTCCGGATCGGTGTAGGCGACGGACGGGATCACTTTGGCGTCGAAGACAGTGGGCTTGCCAGAGGCGACTTCAGCGGCCACCTTGCCCTCGTGCACGGCCTTGTGGGCAAGCATCGGCTGCCCCACGACGTCGCCGATGGCGAAGATGTTGGGCACGTTGGTGCGCATCTGCTTGTCCACCGCGATGAAGCCGCGCTCGTCCACGCGCACGCCCGCGTTCTCCGCGCCCACGGTCTTGCCGTTGGGGCGGCGCCCCACCGCCACCAGCACCTTGTCGAAGCGGTCGGAGGCGGGTGCCCCCTCACCTTCGAAACTCACATGCAGGCCATCGGCCTTGGCCTCGACCTTCGTGACTTTGGTCTTGAGGTAGATCTTCTCGTAGCGCTTCTCGACGCGCTTCATGAGCGGCGTGACGATGTCCTTGTCCGCACCGGGGATGATCTGGTCCATCAGCTCGACCACGGTCACCTTGGAGCCGAGCGCGTGATAAACAGTCGCCATCTCCAGGCCGATGATGCCGCCGCCCAGCACCAGCAGGCGACCCGGCACGGTCTCCATGGCGAGCGCACCGGTTGAATCGATCACGCGCGGATCGCCGTGCGGCACGAACGGCAGCGTCACGGGCTCGGAGCCCGCGGCGATGATGGCGTGGTCGAAGCTGACGACGGTTGTCTTGCCATCGGCCTCCACCGCCACCTCGCTGCCGGAGATGAAGCGGCCGGTCCCTGCCACCACCGTCACCTTGCGCTGCTTGGCCAATTGCGTGAGCCCGCCCGTCAGGCGCTTCACCACGCCGTCCTTCCAGCCGCGCAGCGTGTCGATGTCGATCTTGGGGGCACCGAACGTGATGCCGTGCGCGCCCATCTCGTGCGCGTCGTCCACCACCTTGGCTGCGTGCAGCAGGGCCTTCGACGGGATGCAGCCGACGTTGAGGCAGACGCCGCCGAGCGTCGGCCAACGCTCCACCAGCACCACCTTCTTGCCGAGGTCGGCGGCACGGAAGGCGGCCGTGTAGCCGCCGGGGCCGGCGCCCAGCACCAGCACTTCGGCGTGCAGATCGGATTTGCCAGACGCGGCCTTCGCGGCCGGTGCAGGCGCCGCAGGTCCGGGCGCTGCCGCAGCGGCGGCTGTAGCGGTAGCGGTAGCCGATGCCCCCTCGCCCGCCTCTTCCATGCTGATGATGAGGCTGCCTTCGCCGACGCGATCACCCACCTTGACGTGGATGGCCGCCACGCGGCCTGCGCGTGGGGCCGGCACTTCCATCGTCGCCTTGTCGCTTTCCAGCGTGACCAGCGGTTCCTCGGCCTTGACCTCGGTGCCCGGCGCCACGTGCACCTCGATCACCGGCACGTCCTTGAAGTCGCCGATGTCGGGGACGCGGATTTCGATGCTCTTCATGTGATGATGTCGTCCTTGTCGCTTCTTCTTGCTCTTGGCCGGGCTCAGAGCACCAGGTTGCGCACGTCTTCCAGGACGGACGCCAGGCGCCGCGTGAAGCGGGCGGCGAGCGCGCCGTCGATGACGCGGTGGTCGTAGGAGACGCACAGCGGCAGCATCAGGCGCGGCTGGAAGGCTTTGCCGTCCCATACGGGCTTCATCTGCGCGCGCACGACACCCAGGATGGCCACTTCCGGCGCATTCACGATGGGCGTGAAATTGGTGCCGCCGATGCCGCCCAGGCTGGAGATGGTGAAGGTGGCGCCCTGGATGTCGGCCGGGGTGATCTTACCGTCGCGCATGCGCTTGGAGGTGCTGTTGAGT
>CADECX010000092.1 GCA_902825865.1 uncultured Alphaproteobacteria bacterium | reverse complement strand
ATGGGCTGATGCAGGCCTATGCCGAAGGCTTCGACATCATGCGCGGCAGAAACAGCGACAAGCTGCCAGAAGACGAGCGTTTCGACATCAACGCCGCCGATGTCGCGGAAGTGTGGCGGCGCGGCAGCGTGGTGGCCTCCTGGCTGCTGGATTTGACCGCCATCGCGCTGGCCAGGTCCGAAACGCTGGAGGAATTCAGCGGCAAGGTGGACGACAGCGGCGAGGGCCGCTGGACGATCCAGGCGGCGGTGGATGAAGCGGTGGCGGCGCCGGTGATCACCGCCTCCGTATTCGCGCGCTTCCGTTCCCGCAGCGACAATACCTTCGGCGAAAAGCTGCTCTCGGCCATGCGCAAGGAATTCGGCGGCCATATTGAAAGCACCATTCCCGTCCACAAGGCCAAAGACGAGGACAAGTGAGCAGCCTGTCGCACAAATCTCCGCCGCCGCCTTGCGCCATTGTGATCTTCGGCGCCAATGGCGATCTCACCAAGCGGCTGATCATTCCCGCGCTTTACAATCTGGCGCGGACCCGGCTTTTGCCGCCCAGCCTTTCCCTGATCGGCGTGGACCATAACAAAAAGACAAGTGAGGAATGGGCCGCGCAGCTCAAGGCTTTCCTGGCGCAGACGCTGACCAGGAACAATGAGGAAGTCGACGAGGCGCTGTGGCAGCAGGTCGCCAGTTGCATGACGTTTCTCAGCGGGGATTTCGAACAACCCGATACCTATCAGCGGCTGAAGGATCTGCTGGCGGAGCTGGATGAGAAGCAGTCTTTGAACGGCAATGTGCTGTTCTACATGGCGGTGGCCGACCGGTTCTTCGGCACCATCGCCGGCAAGCTGGGCGAGGCCGGACTTGTCACTTCCGATGCCAAGAGGTTCCGCCGCCTGATTGTGGAAAAGCCGTTCGGGCATGACTTGGCCTCGGCCCGGGCGTTGAATGCCTGTCTGCTCAAATATCTCAAGGAAGACCAGATCTACCGCATCGATCACTTTCTGGGCAAAGAGACGGTGCAGAACATCATGGCGCTGCGCTTCGCCAACGGACTGTTCGAGCCGATCTGGAACCGCGACCGCATCGATCACGTCCAGATCACCGTGGCGGAATCCATCGGGGTGGAAACGCGCGGCAAATTCTACGAAGCCACCGGCGCCCTGCGCGACATGGTGCCCAATCACCTGTTTCAGCTGGTCGCCATGACGGCGATGGAGCCGCCGGTCTCCTTCGATGCCGAGGATATCCGTTCCAAAAAAGCCGAGATGTTCAAGGCGATCCACCCGCTCACCCTCAGCGATGTGGTGCGCGGCCAGTATGATTCCGGGATTGTGGGCGATGAAAAGGCCCTGGCTTATCGCGCCGAAGCCAATGTCTCGCCGGAATCCACGGTGGAAACCTATGCCGCCATGCGGCTTTCCATCGACAATTGGCGTTGGGCCGGGGTGCCTTTCTATCTTCGGACCGGCAAACGGCTTTCCAAGCGCTACACCGAAATCGCGATCCGCTTCAAGCAGGCGCCGCACGCCTTGTTCCGCGAAACGCCGATGGAGGAGTTGGACGCCGACTGGCTGATCCTGCGCATCCAGCCGGACGAGGGCATCCGCTTGCGCTTCAATGCCAAGCGTCCGGGCCCCGCCATGGCGCTGGAAAGCGTGGCGATGGAATTCAAATACAAGGACTATTTCAAGCAGGCGCCGGCGGTGGGCTACGAGACCTTGATCTATGACTGCCTGATCGGGGATGCGACCTTGTTCCAGCGCGCCGATCAAGTGGAGGCCGCCTGGGCCTTGGTCGAGCCGGTGCTGGAAGGATGGGCCAATACCACACCGCGTCATTTTCCCAACTATGCCGCGGGCAGCGAGGGCCCCAGCGCCGCCAATGACCTGTTGGCGCGCGACGGGCGGTCGTGGCGAGGCATCAAGTGAGCGGCATCGCAGGAACAATTGAGGTGGTAAAGGACGCGGCTGCTCTGGCAGAGCGCGCGGCCGATATCATCGCCGAACAGTTGCGCGTCGCCCGTTATCCCTTCCGCATGGTGTTGTCGGGCGGGTCCACCCCGCGCGCCACCTATCGCTTGCTGGGTGGCAGGAAAATCGATTGGGATTGCGCCGAGCTGTTTTTCAGCGACGAACGGTTTGTGCCGCCGGATCATCCCGATTCCAATTACCGCATGGTGCGCGAGAGTCTCTTGGCCGGCGGCCATGTCCATCCGCGCAAGTTGCTGGCAATTCCCACCGACGGCACGCCGCAAAGCGCCGCCGACCGCTATGACGAAACCTTGCGCCAGCAGTATGGCGCCGGCACGCTGGAGGCGAGCGTGCCCTTATTCCACCTGACCTTGTTGGGACTGGGCGATGATGGCCACACCGCATCTCTGCTGCCGGGTCAGCCGGTGCTCCAAGAGCGCGAGCGTTGGGCGGCGGTGGTGCCCAAGGGGCGCGCCGAGCCGCGCATCAGCCTGACCTATCCGGCGTTGGAATCCAGCGCGCTGATCCTGTTCCTGGTCAGCGGCGCGGGCAAACGCGATGCCTTGGCCCAGGCCCGCGCCGGCATCGGCCCGGCCGGCGGGATCAAACCGCAAGGCACCGTGTTGTGGCTGGTGGATGAGGCGGCGGCGGGGAAAGACGATCAGGGTTATGGCTTCTAGGAACGCGCCGATGAAAAAAGCAGACGCCCCCAAACGCATTCTCTGCATCGATGTCGGCGGCACCGGCCTGAAAGCGGCGGTGATTTCGCCGCAGGGAAAATATCTGGTGAAGCGGGTACGGGTGAAAACGCCGGTGCGCCGCAAACCCAGGCATATCGTCAAGGCGCTTGCCGATCTGGCCGCGCCTCTGGGCGCCTTCGATCACGTTACGATCGGCTTTCCGGGTGTTGTGAAAAAAGGCGTGATTCTCAGCGCGCCCTCTTTCGGCACCGAAGATTGGAAAGATTTTCCTCTGGCCGAAGCGATGCGGAAGAAATTCCGTGTGCCGGTCAAGCTGCTCAACGATGCCGATGTCCAGGGTTTGGCGGCGATCCGGGGCAAGGGGCTTGAGCTGGTCTGCACCTTGGGCACCGGGTTCGGCACCGCCTGGTTTCGTGACGGCGAATTGATGCCGCACATGGATCTGGCGCATTTGGTCATGGACAAGAGTGACGATTTCGACCTTCTTGTCGGCGACAAGACACGCCGGAAAATCGGCGACCGCCGCTGGAACAAGCGAATCAAGAAATTGATCGCGGTTCTGGAAACGGTATTTGCTTACGACCACCTGTATCTGGGTGGCGGCAATTCCCGCTGCGTTTCCTTCAAGCTGCCTTCCAATGTGAGCACCGTCTCCAACGATGCGGGCATGGAAGGAGGGGCTTTTGCCTGGTCGCGTTACAAAAGTTAGACGCGAATTTCAGGGAACCTATTGAGCCATCAGTGCGTTTTGCTCTCGCTGGGATGCGAGAAGCCTGATGACACCGGCGATAACAGCCAACACCGCCCTTTTTTTGGACATTGATGGAACTCTTCTGGATTTGGCGCGCACGCCGGATCGGGTGAAGGTGCCGCGCGAACTGTCGCGCGCGCTTGAGAAACTGTCAGATCATCTCTCCGGCGCGCTGGCTTTTGTCAGCGGCCGGTCGCTGGAAAGCATTGACAGGCTTTTCGCGCCTTTCCGGCCGGCGGCGATCGGCACGCATGGCGGAGAGATACGCGGCGCCGACGGAGCGATCGCGCGCAGCCAGCCGTTGCCGGAAAAAGTCGCCGAGATTTTCACCGGCTTGGCGGAAAACATTCCGGGATTGCTGCTGGAAGACAAGAGATCAGCATTGGCGCTGCACTATCGGTTGGCGCCCGAAGCCCATCCGGTTCTGCTGTCGGCGATGGAAAAACATGCGCGCCTGTTTGAAAGCGAAAATGTGCATATCCTGCACGGCAAGGCGGTGATCGAAGCGCGGCGCCGGGGTGTGGACAAAGGCACTGCCGTCGCGATTTTGGCCAAGCAGAAGCCGTTTGCAGGCCGCGCCGTTCTTTTCGGCGGCGACGATACCACCGATTTGGATGTATTCCGGATACTGCCGCAATTGGGTGGAGAAGGATTTTCCGTCGGTCAGCAATTTCCCGGCGCCGGCTATATTTTCGACTCTCCGCTGGCGGTGCGGCGATGGCTGACCGAGGCGGCGGCTGAGGCGCAAGTGCAATGAGCGGGCCCGTCGATCTCGCCGTTGTCGGCAATGGGCGCATCGCCGCCTTGATCAACAGCCATGGCCGGCTGGTCTGGTGGTGCTTTCCCCGCTTCGACAGCGATCCGGTTTTCTGCCGCTTGGTCGCGGGCGACGAGGAAAAAGGATTTTGCGATGTGCTGCTGGATCGGCAGGTCGAGGCCAAATCGGAGTATGCGCGCAACACCGCCACCGTGGTGACTATTCTCACGGCCGAAGACGGCGCTCAGGTGAAAATCACCGATTTCGCGCCGCGCTTGCGCAATTTCGACCGCTTGCTCAAGCCGCCGCAATTGATGCGGATCATAGATCCCATCGCCGGGTTGCCGCGCATCACCTTGCGGGTTCGCCCGACCCAGTATTACGGCAATCCCATCAAGCGGCAGGTGGTGGGGTCCAACCATATCACCTATGGCGAACCATCACTGGTGCGGCTGACCACTGACGCGCCGCTTTCCTATATCCAGCATGAAACCCCCTTCGCCCTTATCAAGCCGCTGCATCTGGTGTTCGGGCCGGATGAGGCCTTCATGGGCGATATCTCTTCGACGGTGCGCGATTTTTGCGAGCGCACGCGCGCCTATTGGCTGGAATGGGTGCGGCGTCTCTCCATCGCCTATGAATGGCAGGAGGCCAGCATCCGCGCCGCCATCACCCTCAAGCTGATGGCCTTTGAGGAGACCGGCGGCATTGTCGCGGCGCTGACCACCTCCTTGCCGGAGGCGCCGCATTCGGGGCGCAACTGGGATTATCGCTATTGCTGGCTCAGGGACGCTTATTTCGTGGTCAAGGCGCTGAACGCCATCGGCGTGACGGAAACGATGGAGCAATACATCGCCTATATCCTCTCCATCGCCGGCAATAGCGATATGCTGGCGCCCTGTTACGGCATCGTGCCTTCGGACGATCTTACCGAGTGGATCGCGCCCGACCTCAAAGGCTTTGAAGGGCACGGTCCGGTGCGCATCGGCAATGCCGCCGTCGAGCAAGTGCAGCATGACGCTTATGGCAGTGTGATCCTGGCCGCGACGCCCATGTTCTTCGACCGGCGGTTGCCGCATCCCGGGCAGGAGAGTCTTTTCCATCTGTTGGAAAAATTGGCGCAGCAATGCTCCAGGCTGGCGCTGGAGCCGGATGCCGGCATCTGGGAATTCCGCGGCAAGAAGCGTGTGCATATGCATTCTGGCGCCATGTGCTGGGCGGGAATCGGCCGCACCGCGGCGATTGCCGCGCGGCTGGGGCTGACGGAGCGCGCCAATTATTGGCAGGCACAGGCCGATGCCATCTGCGAGACGCTTTTGAAGCGCGTTTGGAATCCCAAGCGCCAGGCCTTCGCCGCGGCGGAAGGCATAGACGATATGGACGCCAGCGTGCTGCTGCTGCCCGAACTCGGCATGATCGACGCGCATGATCCGCGTTTCGTCTCCACCGTGGCCGCCATCGAGCAGGATCTGGTGCGCGGCCGCCATGTGATGCGCTATGCGGCGGAAGACGATTTCGGCCTGCCGGAGACCGAATTCCTGGTCTGCCGCTTCTGGCTGATCGATGCGCTGGCGGCGTTAGGCCGCCGCGAGGAAGCGCGCGAGCGCTTCCAGGATGCGCTGGCGCTGCGCAACAGCTATGGCCTTTTGGCGGAAGACATTCATCCGCAAACCGGTGCGCTGTGGGGTAATTTTCCGCAAACCTATTGCATGGCAGGGGTCATACTCAGCGCCATGCGGCTGAGCCAAAGCTGGGAGGATCGCTATTGGCGCGCATCTTCATAATTTCCAACCGGGTCGCGATTCCCGGCGCCTCTGACCATCCCGGCGGGTTGGAGGTGGTGCTCAAGGCCACCTTGCGCACGCATCCTTGCGTCTGGCTGGGCTGGAGCGGGGAGGTCAGTGAGAAGCCGCGCACCCGCACCGTCACCAATCGTTCCAACAGCTATATTGTGACCGATCTCAAGCCCGAGGATTTCGACGAATATTATAACGGCTTCGCCAACCGGGTGTTGTGGCCGATCTTCCATTACCGCCTGGATCTGGCGGAATTTTCACGGCGCGACCTGTCCGGCTATATGCGCGTCAACGAGCATTTCGCCGACGAGCTGGTCAAGGTGCTGGAGCCGGACGATATCGTCTGGGTGCATGACTATCATTTGATTCCGCTGGCAAAGGCTTTGCGGGCGCGGGGCTTCGGCAACCGCATCGGATTCTTTCTGCATATTCCGTTGCCGCCGCCGGAAATCCTCACCGCCATGCCCAATCATGAGCGGCTGATCCCCTTGCTGGGCGAGTATGACCTGGTGGGGTTCCAAACCGACGGCGATGCCGCCAACTTCGCGCGCTATCTCGCCAAGGAGTTGGGGGCGCCTTCCCATATGTCGCTCCGGCTGGGCAGCGGCGACCGTGCCATGCGCATCGGAACTTTCCCGGTCGGGATCGAGACGCATCCCTTTACCCGGCTGGCCCGCCGCGCCGTGAAAACGCCTTTTGCCAGGCAAGTCATCGAGTCTCTGCCGGGGACCCTGATCATCGGCGTCGACCGGCTGGATTATTCCAAGGGCATCACCCTGAAGCTGGAAGCCTATGAACGTTTCCTGGCGGCGCATCCGCAATGGCACGGCAGGATCACCTATTTGCAGATCACGCCCAAGAGCCGCAGCCAGATCAAGGAATATTCCGAGATGGAAACGGCGGTGAGCAGCGCCGCGGGACGCATCAATGGCGCCTTTAGCGAGGCGAGCTGGACGCCGGTGCGCTATGTCAACCGGCCCTATAGCCGTACCACCTTGGCGGGACTTTACGCCGCCGCCGATGTCGGGCTGGTGACCCCCATGCGCGACGGCATGAATCTGGTGGCCAAGGAATATGTCGCGGCCCAGGACCCGGAAAATCCCGGTGTGCTGATCCTGTCGCGCTTCGCCGGCGCAGCCGATGAATTCCGCGATGCGTTGCTGGTCAATCCGTATGACCCCGATGCGGTGGCCGCGGCCATCGCCCGGGCGGTGGCCATGCCTTTGAGCGAGCGCAAGGCGCGCCATGGCGAACTTTACGCGGCGCTTTTGCGCAGCGACATTTCCCATTGGGGCGACAAGTTTCTCAAGGCGTTGGAGCCGCCGGACCGGCAAGGCGGCCTGCGTGATTTCATCCCCCCGGCTATGGAATCGAAGCCCCACCCGGCGGCGCGTCAGTAGCTGTTCAGGCTTTTTCCAGTTTGAGGGCAGCCAGCGCCAGCACGATCCAGCCCGCGATCAGCGCCAAGCCGCCCAGGGGAGTCATGAAAGCAAGGACGCGCATCCCGCTCAGCGCCAAGCCGTAAAGCGAGCCGGAAAAAAGCAAAATGCCGGCGAAGAACAGCATGGCGGCGCGTTCCGCCAGCTTTTGCGCCGCGCCGCGCGCCGCCAACGCCGCCAGGCCGATGGCAAGAGCGTGGATGATCTGGTACTGCGCCCCGGTTGCGAAGGCCGCGAGCATTCGCTGTTCAAGCCGTCCGGCCAGCGCATGCTGGCCGAAGGCAGCCAGCGCCACACCGATCCCGCCCAAGACACCCGCAATGAACAACCATCTACGCATGGCCTCGTTATAGACACAGACGCGATCCTTTGCGAGTTTGCGCAAATGAGCACGGAATTCGTGACAGCCGAGGACGGAGTCGAACTGGCCTATGAGCGCCAGGGCGAAGGGCCCGCCATTGTGCTGGTACATGGCTTCGCCTCCAGCCGGGCGCAGAACTGGCGGTCCACCGGATGGTATGGCGGATTGACGGCGGCGGGCTTTTCCATCGTGGCGATGGATTGCCGGGGTCATGGCGAAAGCGGCAAGCCGCATGATGCCGCTTTTTACGATCACGACCGCATGGCCGAGGATGTCATCACGGTGATGCAGGCCTGCGATCTCTCCGACGCGTTGATCCTGGGCTATTCGATGGGCGGCTTTATCGGCTTGCGCCTGTTGGCGTCGCGTCCTGAGCGTGTGCGC
Organism: uncultured Alphaproteobacteria bacterium; assembly: GCA_902825865.1. Lineage (GTDB taxonomy): Bacteria > Pseudomonadota > Alphaproteobacteria > Micropepsales > Micropepsaceae > Rhizomicrobium. The sequence continues at coordinate 483 of CADECX010000092.1, read as the reverse complement.
AAACTGGCGATCGCCGGGGTGGGTGAAACCTATTTGCAGGATCGCATCACCGCGCCCGGCGCGCGTTCGGTGCTGGCCGACGCCTTGCTGACGCCGGACAAGGATTCCATCACCGATCCGCGCGCCAAGATGTTTCGCGCTTTCGCCGATCAGCCCGGCAAGGATCGCTTGGCGCTGGCCGCCTGCATGCGGGCGATGTCGCCGCATCTTCCGCTCGATGTTCTTTCGCGCCTTCAGCGGCCGGTTCTGGTGGTGGATGGAAGCGAGGATGACACGGCGGGGCGGCCCGAACCGCTGGCTGAGGTCATTGCCGGCGCGCGCGCGGTGACGATTCCGGGCCGCAATCACAATACGGCAGTGGGTGACAAGCATACGCGCCAGGCCGTGATCGATTTCTTCCGCTAGATCGGTCAGGGAACCGATCCCGCCGTACATTCGTTACTTTCCCATCATCAAGCCCTGCGGGAATCACGTGTCCCCGTG
>CADECX010000091.1 GCA_902825865.1 uncultured Alphaproteobacteria bacterium | reverse complement strand
ACGAACATTTCGACAAAGTCCGAACCCGAAATGGTGAAGAAGGGCACATTGGCTTCGCCCGCGATGGCGCGCGCCAGCAAGGTCTTGCCGGTGCCGGGCGGGCCGACTAGGAGCACGCCCTTGGGAATACGGCCGCCCAGGCGCTGGAACTTCTGCGGATCGCGCAGGAAGTCGACAATTTCCTTCAAGTCGTCCTTGGCTTCGTCCACGCCGGCAACGTCTTCGAACGTCACACGGCCCTGGCGCTCGGTGAGAAGCTTGGCGCGGCTCTTGCCGAAGCCCATCGCCTTGCCGCCGCCCGATTGCATCTGGCGCAGGAAGAACACCCACACGCCGAAGATCAGCAACATGGGGAACCAGTTGATGAAGATGGCGAGCAGATTGAAACTGTCATCGGCCTGATTGACCGTGATGTCGACATTGTTCGCCTTGAGGGCGGGCCACAGCGTCGTGTCATTGCTGGGCACGGTGGTGGTGAAAGGCTGACCGCTGGTCATTTCGCCCTTCACGGACTCGCCCGTAAGCGTGACTTTCTTGATCTGTTTCTGCACCACCAGTTCGTTGAACTTGGAATAGGTGAGTGCCGATGCGGTCGTGTGCTGGCTGGTGCCCTGGAACAGGTTGAACAGGATCACCAGCAAGGCCGCGATAACGATCCAAAGCGCAAGATTTCTGAGGTTACTCAAGAGCCGTCCTTCTCTGGCCGTAGGGGCAGGCCAACCCGCCCATCCTATTGGGCTATCCACCTGCATAGATAGGGTGGTTTTAGCTTATTGCCAGCGATCAAAATGTTAAGAATTTTGGCCTGGCCGGCGCAAAAGAATTATTGCCGAATCTTTTTGGCCACGCCGCCCCCCTTGGAACTCCCGGTTTTCCTTGGTTTTTCCGGAACAACCGCCAGGTTGAAGGGTGCCGAAGTCTTGGGCAGGGGGCGAAGCTGACAGCCATGCAAGGTGGCCCCGCCGCCGAGTTCCAGGCGCACAATCCGGTCAAACAGCCGTTCCAGCGACTCAAATCTCGGCCGATAGGGCTCTTGGCCGACCGCCATCAGCACCGAAGCCAGGCTGCGCAACCCCACCTCACGCGGCGCCGCCGCCAAGGCGGACGCATCCAGCAAGATACCCCCGGCAGCTGCGTTCCTGGCAGCGCGCAGGAGTACCGCCTGGGTCATGACCTCCAGACTCTCGCGCGCCCGCGCCAGATGCGCCGCCGCCGCCGCGATGCGCGACGGCAAAAGTCCCGCCTGGCTCAAAGCGTCACGCGCCTTGCGGATCTTTACCCGGTCGAAGCCGGCATCCTCGTTCATGGGATCGTCCAGCCAGGCTTGATCCAGGCTGGACAGATAGGCGCGGAGTTGGTCGCGGCTGAGGCCCAGCATGGGGCGCGCCAAACCCAATTGGGCAAATCCCGGCACCGGCCAGGGCGCACGCGCCGCCATTCCGGACAGCCCATCCAGCCCGCTGCCGCGCGCCAGGCGCAACAGAAAAGTCTCCACCTGGTCGTCCAGATTGTGGCCCACAAACAGGGTGGCGATCTTGTTCTTCTTCATCCAATCGCCCATCAGGCGATAGCGCGCCTGCCGCGCCTGGGCCTCGATGCCGGTCTTGGGCTTGGTGCCCCGCCAGGCCAGCACATGCGCCTTGAGGCCCGCTTTTTTCGCCCAGGCCACCACTTTTTTGGCCTCCTGCGCCGAACCTGCGCGCAGGCCATGATCCACCGTCAGGACAATGGGAGCCGGCAATCCCCGCGCCTTGGCAAATCCCTGCAGCAGATGCATCAGCGCCAGCGAGTCGCCGCCGCCCGACACCGCCACCGCCCAGGGTGAACCGGCGTAACCAGCCATCGCTTTTGCGAAACCGGCTTCCAGTGCGCCGCGCTTATCTGGTGCAGGCGGTTTTGCGCAAGGCTGCGGCGCTGGAGACGGTTTGCGGCGAGGCATTCGGATATTTCTTCGACGTGATAAGGCCAAGCGTGGTGCAGCCTTCCGATTTCTGGCCGAGCGACATGAAGGACTGGGCCAGCTTCAGCATAGCGTCAGGCGTGCGCTGGGACTTGGGATATTTTTTGATCACCTCGGCAAAGGCGCGCTGCGCCGAAGCATAGTCCTGGCGAATGAAGTTGATATTGCCAACCCAATAGATGGCCTGGGGCGAGAGTTCGGTGTCGTCGGGATTGGCATCGGCATAGGCGCGGAAGGCCGATTGCGCCTCGGAATATTGCGCCCGGCTCATCAGATTCATCGCCTGATCATACTGGGCGGCGTTGCCCACCACCGGCTGGGCAGGCGGTACGGCGCCGGGGCCGGCCGGCAAGCTGCCCAATATGCCCGGTGGACGGCCGCTCACCGCCGAATCACCGCCGGGCGCACCGATCGGGGGCAAGGCGTCGCCTGGGCGCAGGTTGGGAGATTGGGACGGCGGCAGCGATGCGGTGCTGGTGCCGGAACAATTGATGGCATCGTTGGCCCCCAGCTGCTGCGCCGACAGCGTGCAGAGCCGGTAGGCGAAATCCTTTTCCATCCGGTCCAGCTTGTCATGCTGCAACTGGATTTGATGGCCGAGCTCCTCATTGCGCCCCGTCGCCTGGCTGAGGCTTTGGGTGAGCGCCTGCACCTTGTCTTCCAGGCTGCGGATACGGCTGTCCTGCTGCTGGGTTGCGCCTTGCAGCTCCTGAATGCCGTTGTCCTGGGCGGCCTCCCGCGCCCTGTCTTCGTCACTGGGACCGAACAGCTGGGCGCCGGCGGGAAGCGGGCTCATCATCACACCCAGAGCCAGAACAGAAACCGCGATGCGTTGGATCATCATGATCGACCTTCCAAACCGGCTTTCTAAGAAAGCTTTGAAGCAAAAAAGGGGCGCGGGTTTTATCCCTCGCCCCTTTTTAGTGTATGCGCGTTCGCCCGTTCGGGAAAACCAATCTAAGACTTAAGCGCTCGCACCACCGGTGACGACGGTGACGCCACGGCGATTCTGCGTCCAGCAGGCCTCGTTGGAGTCGGTGCAGATCGGACGCTCCTTGCCATAGGACACGGTTTCGACCCGGGCGGCGGAGACGCCCTGGCTGACCAGATACTCCTTCACGGCATTGGCGCGGCGCGCGCCCAGCGCGAGGTTGTATTCGCGGGTGCCGCGCTCGTCGCAATGACCTTCGACGGTCACGCGCACGGCGGGATACTTGGCGAGCCACTGCGCCTGACGGCCCAAGAGAGCCTTGTCGTTTTCTTCGACACCGTACTGGTCATAACCGAAATGGACGGTGTCGCCGACATTGACACGGAAATCCTCGGCGCTGCCCGGAAGGATCCGGGAGGTGACAGGCGCGGGCGCGGGCTGGGCGGCCGGAGCCGGAGCGGGCGGCGGGGTGGTGTTCACTGCGGCCTGTTTGGGAGTGCAGGCGCCGAGAATCAGGGCCGCCGCCACACAGGCGAATTTCAGGGAACGCGAAAACTGGGTCATGACTGGAATCTCCTGGATGCGAAGGCCGCGGTGCAACGGCGTCGACGCACTAAGACGAGGGCGCACCTTAAGACGTGAAACGCAGTAAATGGCGAAAGGAACCGAAGAAAGAGCTAATGATTACGACTAAATTTGGACTAATTCTAGGAAAAGAGCCCTATTGGATCAAGGGCGACCATGCCGGATCCGAGGCCGAGCCGGGTGTCAGGACCCTTCTCTCATTTCGGCCGGTAACATCCACCGACCAGATTTGAGAGCCCTGCCCGCCCGACAGCGACCGGGAGAACATCAAAACGCGGCCATTCGGGGCCCAGGTGGGGCCTTCTTCCTTGCCGCCGGAGGAAATCAGATTTTCGCCTGAGCCATCAGGTCGCATCACGCCGATGTTGAATTGATTGCCCACCCGCTTGGTGAAAGCGATCAGGTCGCCGCGGGGCGACCAGACGGGAGTGCCGTTGGCACCGGGGGTGAAACTGATTCGGCGCTGATTCGAGCCGTCGATATTCATCACATAGATCTGCTGGCTGCCGCCGCGGTCGGACTCAAACACGATCTGGCGTCCGTCCGGCGAAAAACTGGGAGCGGTATCAATCGCCGGATCCGTGGTCAGGCGCTGCACCGAGCGGTTGCGCAAATCCATGATGTAGATGTCGGAATTGCCGGCGGTCTCCAGGGTCAGGACCACGCGATTGCCGTCGGGCGAAAAGCGCGGGCTGAAGGTCATGTTGGGGAAATTGCCCAGCACTTCCTGCTGGCCCTTTTCGATGTCGAACAGATAGACCCGCGGCTTGCTGCCGATATAGGACATATAGGCGATCATCTGCGCCGTGGGATTGAAGCGCGGCGTCAGCACCATATAGCTGCCATTGGTGAGGAAGATGGGATTGGCGCCGTCCTGATCCATGATCGCCAGCCGCTTGACGCGTTTCTGCGCCGTGCCGGTCTCGGAGATGAAGACGATGCGGGTATCGAAATAGCCTTTCTCGCCCGTCACATGCTCATAGATCGCATCCGAAATCATATGGGCGATGCGCCGCCAATTGGCGGGAATGGTGGAGAATTTCTGGCCCCAGATTTGGGCTCCCGCATTGACGTCCCACAGACGGAATTCGACGCTCAGCTGGCCATCGGGTTGGGCGGTGACCGAACCCACGGTCAGGCCCTGGGCATTGATGGTGCGCCAATTGGCGAAATTGGGCACCGTGTTGATATTGCTGGTGTGATCGACAAAGGCCTTGGGATCGATGGGGCGAAACAGGCCGGACCGTTCCAGATCGGCCCGCACCACGCCCGCGATATCGGCGCCAACCGTGCCCGCGGCACCCGTGGTGGCAAAATCGGGAATGGCGATCGGCAGGGGCTGGAAAGTGCCTTTGGTAATGTCCACCGACAGGGCCGCCAGGGCCGGCCCCGGCATCGCCAGCGCCAAGGCCAGGATCAGTAACAATTTTCTCATGCCATTCTCCAAAACCAGCCGAGTCCAAAGCCCTTGGGGCTGCCCGGTTAAACGCGTGAACTAGGGATTTTGTCGCGGATCGAAACGCATCGGGTTGATTTGCCGCCATTGGTTATAACGCTCGGGCGGCAATCTGTAAGGCTGACACTGATAGATGGCGTTTCGCGCCGCGATGCCGGCGGCATAATTGTAGCGGCTGGGATTCCCCGGGTTCACAGCCGCCGAATCAGCACGGATGACCCTGCCATCGGGGCCCAATTCCAGGTCGAACTCCACCACCAGATCATTGGCGCGGTCGGCGGCAAAACCTTCCGGCTTGCTCCAGCAGCGGTAAATCTGGCTTTTCAGCGCATCCGCCAGATCGGCGGTCATTTGATTGCCCGCCCCAACGCCCTGAATGGCGCGCGGACCGGCTTTGGCGTTTTTCACAGGCTTGTCGGGCGCGGTGAGCTTGCTGAGCAGATCGTTGAAATCCTGCTGCGCCGACTTGCGGGCGGGCTTGGGTTTCTCCACCGGCTTGGGTTTTTCCTTGGCGATTTCGAATTGCGGCATGGGCGGCACCGGCGCGGGCTCGGCCTCGATCATTTCCGGTTCGGGCGGCGCTTCCAGCGCCGACGGCTGCGGCCGCTCCATCGCCTCGCTCGGCGGCGTGGGCGGGGACTGCGCCTGGATATTGGTCTGATCGGCGATGGTCACCAGATCGACCGGAACGATGTGGCTTTCCGGGGGCGTTTCGAAACTGCGGTGAAACCCGAACAGCGCCGCCATGAAGATCAGGGCGTGGAACAGCGCCGACAGCGCCACGCCATAGCGCGGTCCCTGCGCCGTGGTGGGGCGCAGCCGGCGTGGAATGGCGGCGGTTGCCGCCTTTTTACGGGTTGGGCTTTGGCTTGACGACATCTGTCACCAGCCCGATATGGGTGAAGCCGGAAGCGGCCAAGAGGCCCATCACTTCCATCACCTTGCCGTAATTGGCTTGGGTATCACCGCGCACGAAAATGCGCTGGTTGTAGCCGTTCTCGGCAATGGCGGTGAGCTTCTCCACCAGTGCCTCCTGCGGCACCTGTTCTTTTTGCAGGAAGATGACGCCGTCACGCCGGACCGTGATGGACAAGGGTTCGCGGTCCTGTCCCAAAGCGGGCGCCCTGGTCTTGGGCAGATCGACCGGCACGCCCACCGTGAGCAGGGGCGCGGTCACCATGAAGACGATCAACAGCACCAGCATCACATCGACAAAGGGCGTGACATTGATTTCGGCCATGGCGCGGCGGCGCATCCGTCCGCGGCCGCGCGCACTGGTGTGCTGGATATCCGCGGCCATTAGCGCGGCACCTTTTCGTCAAGCTGACGCGACAGAATGGCGAAGAATTCGTCGGAAAAAGCGTCCAGCAAATTCACATAGCGGCCGATCTCGGCGACGAAGCGGTTGTAGAAGATCACCGCAGGAATGGCGGCCAACAGACCCATGGCGGTGGCGAACAAGGCTTCGGCGATGCCGGGCGCCACCACGGCCAGGGTGGTGTCGTGACGCGCGGCGATGGCCGAGAAGCTGTTCATGATGCCCCACACCGTGCCGAACAGGCCGACAAAGGGCGATACCGAACCGATAGTGGCCAGTATGCCGAGATTTTTCTCTATGCCGTCAGTCTCGCGCAGGATGGTGACGCTCATCGCCTTTTCGATACGCTCCTTGGCGCCCGGCATGGCGGATTCGCGCAAGCCGCCCGGCGCCTCAAAGGCGCGGCGCCATTCCCGCAGACCGGCGATGAACATGGCGGCCAGAGGATGATCGTTGTGGGCGGCGAATTGCTGATAGAGCTCGTCCAGCGATTGGCCCGACCAGAACAGCTTCTCGAAGCGGCGCGCCTTGCGCTTAAGGGCCTGCAACGCCACCAGCTTGTTGAAGATGATGGTCCAGGACCACAGCGACGCGACCAGAAGCAGGATCATCACTGCCTTCACCACATAGTCGGCGCGCATGAACATGTTGACCAGCGAGAAACTGCTGCTGGCATCGCTCGTCGCTTCGGTCCCCGCCAGCGGCGCCACGGCTTGGGTCTGCGCCGGTGCGCCGACCGGTGCGGCGATGGGCGGCTGCGCCCAGGCTGGGCTCGTCAGCACCGGCGCGGCCAAAATACCGGCAAGAATCAGGAGAGCGGCGACAAGGGGTTTGAGCATGAGGAAAACCTTTTGGCGCCAATGCGCTAATGAACGGCTAATGGCCTGTGATCTTGGCCGAAATTTGACGAATATGCTCAAGTTTCATCCGCGACAAGGAAAGGCGCAAGAGTCTGTTGGACGTTTTTGGGCAGACGGCGCGGCTTACCGGTTAACGTGGTGATACAGGCTTCGATCCGTCCCTCCACCAGCAGCACATCGCCGCACATGACCTTTTGCAGCGCTTTCATGCGCGCGCCCGACAGGTCGATAAGGCTGGTGTGGACGGTGATGAGATCGTCCAGCCGCGCGGGACGGTGATAGTGCACAGTCAACGAACGGATGGCCCAGGCGGTGGGCTCTTCATCCTCAAGCCCCGCCATCTTGGAAATCCCCGCCAGGCGGAAGAATTCGGTGCGGCCGCGCTCCATATAGCGCAGGTAATTGGCGTGATAGACCACGCCGGACAGGTCGGTGTCCTCATAATAGACGCTGATCGGCAGGATATGGGTCTTGCCCTCGATGCGGCCCAGACCCTGAAGAGGGCCCTGAAGCGTCTTATTCATCGTCGCCGCCCGAAAAAAGTCCGGTCTGCACCGGCGATTGCGGCGGGGCACTGAGGCCGAGATGGCCGTAAGCCGCCCCCGTCAGCATGCGCCCCCGCGGGGTGCGCTGGACAAAACCCTGCTGCATCAAGAAGGGCTCGACGATTTCCTCGATCGCGTCGCGGGCCTCGCCCAGGGCGGCGGCGATGGTTTCGATCCCCACCGGACCGCCGCTGAAATTTTCCGCGATCAAAGTGAGATAGCGGCGGTCGAAGGCATCCAACCCGCGCCAGTCCACATCCAGCCGGGTCAAGGCGGCGTCGGCCACTTTGGCATCCACGCTCGCCTGTTTGGCCACCGAGGCGAAATCGCGCACCCGTTTGAGCAGGCGGCCGGCGATGCGCGGGGTGCCACGCGAACGGGCGGCGATCTCGCGGGCGCCATCTTCGGTCAAGGCAAAACCCAAGACCTTGGCGCCGCGCGCCACAATGGAGAGAAGTTCGTCCGGCGTATAGAAATTCAGCCGCACCGGAATGCCGAAACGGTCGCGCAAGGGCGTGGTGATCAGGCCGGAACGGGTGGTGGCGCCCACCAACGTAAACGGCGCGAGCTGGATTTTCACCGAACGCGCCGACGGCCCCTCGCCGATCACCAGATCGAGTTCATAATCCTCCATCGCGGGATAGAGAATTTCCTCCACCGCCGGATTGAGGCGATGGATTTCGTCGATGAACAACACATCGCGTGGTTCCAGATTGGTGAGAATGGCGGCCAGATCGCCCGCCTTGGCCAGCACCGGTCCGGAGGTGGAGCGGAAATTGACGCCCAATTCGCGCGCCACGATCTGCGCCAGGGTGGTCTTGCCCAGTCCCGGGGGCCCGTGAAACAGCACATGATCCAGGGCTTCGCCACGTGCCTTGGCGGCGTCGATGAAGACGGAAAGATTTTCCCGGGCCTGTTGCTGGCCGACAAAATCCGCCAGCCGCTTGGGACGAAGCGAGGCTTCCAGACTGTCGTCTTCGCTGCGTTCGGGCGCGAGATTCTCGTTTTTAACCGCGCCTTTCATCTTGCCATACCCTTCAGCGCTTCACGGATCAGGGCCCCGGTTTCGGTGTGCTCGCCCAAAGCCTGGACGGCACGCGCCACCGCTTCCGCCGCCTTGGCATCGGCATAACCCAGATGCACCAGCGCCGATACCGCATCGCCTTCCGGGCCGCGCGGAACGGCAACATGGGCGATGAGGTCGCTTCCCGCCATCATCGCCGGCACCTTGTCTTTCAGCTCGGTGGCGATGCGCAGCGCCAGCTTGGGGCCGACGCCAGGGGCGCG
>CADECX010000090.1 GCA_902825865.1 uncultured Alphaproteobacteria bacterium | reverse complement strand
CCGATATTGCCGGGATTGATGCGCAGACAGGCCGCGCCGTTCACCGCCGCCTCGATGGCGCGCTTGTAGTGGAAATGGATGTCGGCCACGACCGGTATGGCAGCGGCCTTGGTGATCGCCTTCATCGCCTTGGTGGCGTCCTCGTCGGGGCAGGAAACGCGCACGATGTCGGCGCCGGCTTCCTCGATGCCGCGAATCTGGTCGATGGTGGCGCGGGCATCCCCGGTGATGGTGTTGGTCATGGTCTGGACGGTGATCGGGGCGTCGCCGCCGACCGGCACCTTGCCGACCATGATCTGGCGCGATTTGCGCCGGTGGATGTCGCGATAAGCGCGGATACTCATGCGTCTTCTTCGTCCTTAGCGTCTGATATTGTCGGTCAGCGACTGGGGATCAAGGGACAGACCGGGTATGCCCTCTTGCGCGCCCCCTGCCTGGCCGAGCTCGGTTCCGTCCAAATTCACCTGCACAGCCGCGCCATCATCGGTCGACATGGTCATGCCGGGAATGTTGGGCACCCGGTAGCTGTCGCCGGCCTTGAGGTCACGATTGAGCAATACCTTGCCGTCGGGACCGCGCACCACAAGATGGGCATCGGCGCGCATGCGCAGGATGACGCGGGCGTTGCGGTTCATCTGGCCCAAACTCTGGCCGCCCTGCGAAGGCGGCGTGGTGGGCGCCGTTTGGGCAGGCGTTTGCGGTGCGGCGATCGGCGGTGCCGTGGACAGGGGCGTCACCTGGGTCGCCGGTGTCTTGGCGCCGGCTGCCAGCGGCGGTATCGCGGAGGCCTGTTGTTGCGCCGGGCCATTGGCAGGAGGCACCTCGCTGGCGGCCGGTGACGGAACCGCGGTCTGCGGCGGCGCCACCACGGGGACCGGAGCAGGCGCGGCCACGGGTTTTGGCGTGTTCAAAACCGGCGGCGGCGGGACGGCCTGATTGGCATCATTGTTTGGCGCCAAAAGATGCCAGGCGCCCCAGATCAGCAGAATCGCCACCCCGCCCGCAATAAAGCGCCAGCCTTGCGGCAGGCGGCGGTCGTCATGCGGCAAGGGCTGGGGCTCACGCGAGGCGTCGTCGGCGCGGCCGGAAATGTCGCGCTTGTAGCGTTCGACATACTGTGCCGCGTCCAGCCCCAGATGCCGGGCGTAGGAGCGGACAAAGCCGATCGCATAGGTCTTGCCCGGCAAGTCTTCCAGCCGGTCGTTTTCCAGCGCTTCCAGATGATCCTTGCGGATCTTCAGGGCCCGCGAGACTTGGGCGATTTCATCGCCCCGCCGCAGGCGCGCCGCGCGCAGGTCGTGGCCGACTGTCTCGAGCGGGCTTTCGCTGTCGCCGGAAATTTCGCGCAAGTGAATGCGGCGGGGATTCAAAGTGTCCATGTTCCTGCCGCCGTCATTCTTCACGGGAATTGGTGTGATTTTGGTCATAAAGTTGCACGACTCGCGCGCCAAAATACCCAAAAACCAGGCCCAGCGCGGCTAAATATTTGTGTCGCCTATCTTATCCGAACAAGTCCGGAAGGGACAACCGCTGCGTTGCAATAAAGTCCCAGCCAGGCGGATTTGGGCCGAAAACCGCTATTTCAGGACAATTCCCCGTTCCGCCGCGAAGGCGAAAAGCCGGGTCCGCAAGGAATGATCGGTCCGGCCGCAAAGCCGGTCGACAAAGGCCGCCACCTCGCCCAGATGCATGCTGCGGATCATCATCTTGATGGGCCCGATCTGGCCGGGCTGCATGGAGAGGGTGCGCAGGCCCAGACCCAGCAGGGCCATGGCGTCCAGGGGCCGTCCCGCCATCTCGCCGCAGAGGGAAAGATCGCCGGAGTTTTCCGCCGCGCTGTTCACGATCAGCCGGATGAGGGTGAGCGAAGCGGGATTGAGATTGTCATAGCGTTTGGCGACGCGCGGGTTGGTGCGGTCCACCGCAAAGGCCAGGGACAGAAGATCATTGGAACCGATGGAGACGAAATCGGCCGAGCGCATCAGCTGGGGCAACATGAAGGCCAGGGCCGGGACTTCCAGCATGGCGCCGACCAGGACCTGGGTGGGCCGCACCAGATGCAAAAGCCGGGCGCGCTCCAATTCGCGGTCCACCAAGGCGCGGCCGCGATTAAACTCGTCCACGTCGGACACCATGGGCAGCAGGATGCGCAAGGTGCGCCCCGCGCTGGCGGTCAGAAGCGCGCGCACCTGGTAGCGGAGCAGCGCCGGGCGATCGAGCGCGATGCGAATGGCGCGCCAGCCAAGGGCCGGATTTTCCTCCCGCTCCCAGCGGGCATAGGGCAAGACCTTGTCGCCGCCCAAATCCAGGGTGCGGAACACCACCGGCTTGTCGCCGGCCGCATCCAGAATTTTTTTGTAGAAGGCTGCTTGATCGGCAAGGCGCGGCATGGTCTCGCCGATCATGAATTGCAGCTCGGTGCGGAACAGTCCGACGCCATCGGCGCCGGATTGGTCCAGGTGCGGCATGTCGAATTCCAGGCCGGCATTCATCATCAGCTTGATGCCGACGCCGTCGCGGGTAACGGCGGGCAGATCACGCACCGCCGCGAAGCGCGCCTGGGCCTGGGCCCGCAAGGCGCGTTTTTCCTCAAAGGCCTTTGTGATCTCCGGCGCGGGGCGCAAATGCACCTCGCCCATTTCACCATCCACCGCGATGGTGTCGCCGCCGCGGGCATTGTCGGCGATGCCGGCCAGCGAGGCCACCATGGGAAGCCCCATGGAACGGGCGACGATGGAGACATGGCTGGTGGAAGCGGCTTCTTCCAGCACCAGCGCCGCCAGCTTGTCGCGGCCATAATCCAAAAGCTCCGCCGGGCCCATGCCGCGCGCAATCAGCACGGCATTTTGCGGCAGGCTGCGGTCGCTGGCGTCTTCACCGGTCAGATGGCGCAGCAGCCGCCTGGCCAGATCGTCGAAATCATGCGCCCGTTCGCGCAGGATGGGATCGCCCAGGCGCTGGACGCGAAGACGGGTTTCGTCCTGCACGCGTTCGACCGCGGCTTCCGCCGTCAGGCCGGTGCGTACCGCGTCGCGCATGCGCTGGCGCCAGCCCTGGTCATAGGCGAACAAGCGGTAGGTTTCGATCACTTCGCGCCCCTCGCCCGTCAGGTCGAGTTCGCTGGAGGCGAGCATCTGGTCCACCGACTCGCGCAAGCCGCCAATGGCTTCTTCCAGCCGCTTGAGCTCCACCACCGGATTGTCGGCGATCATGCGCTCCACGCGCACGCGCGGTTCGTGCAGCACCACCCGTCCCACCGCCACGCCGTCCGACAGGCCGTCGCCGACGAATTTGCGCGGCCGGTCGATGCGCAGTTCCGGCTCGTCCAATTCGGCGACATTGAAGAAGCCGCCCTGCGCCACCACTTCGGCCAGCACCATGGCCACGGTCTGCAGCGCCTCGACCTCTTCCTCGGCATAGATGCGCTCGGCCTTGTTCTGCACCGTGAGCACGCCGAACACCTGGCCGCCGCGCACAATGGGCACGCCCAGGAAAGCCTTGAACGGGTCTTCGCCGGTTTCCGGCCGGTAGGAGAAGTGCGGATCGGCGGGGGCGTCGGACAGGTTCACCGCCTCGGCGGTCTCGCTGACCATGCCGACCAGGCCCTCGCCTTCCTTCAGCCTTGTCTTGTGAACGGCGTCGGGGCGCAGGCCTTCGGTGGCGAACAGCTCCAGCACCTTGCCGGCGCGGCGCAGATAGATGGAGCAGACCTCCGCCACCATGTTGGAGGCGATGACGTTGACCAGCTTGTCCAGCCGCATCTGCGCGGATGTCTGCTCCGCCATGATCTCGCGCAGGCGGCGCAGAAGCAGGCGCGGGCCTCCACCAGGGGACATTAGGTCTTTTCCTCGGAATCAACAGGAAACTTCATCGAAGCCCAGTGTGAGCAATCCACCGGGCCAATCAAGCAAAAGCTCTGGCCGCTCGCCCAAGCTCGCGGCGTTGGCTTAGCTTTTCTTGGCGAAGCGTCAGCGAGCCTAGAAAAGCTTGCCCTGGCCGAGCGAAGCGAGGCGCGCCCTTCCGCACTGCCCTCCGCTGCCGCTTCGGGCGTTCGTCGCTCGAAATGGTCCACTGGACCATTTCGTTCGCTGCTCGCGAACCGCTCCTCACCCACTGGACATGCTCTCGCGCGTGCCGCGCGACCGGGGCTCACGGATCAGGCAGCGTCCAACTCATAGGCGGAATGCAGGGCGCGAACCGCCAGTTCGACATATTCCTCGGCGATCAGCACACTGACCTTGATCTCGGAGGTCGAGATCACTTCGATATTGATGCCTTTCTCGGCGAGGGTGCGGAACATCAGCTGGGCGACGCCGGGATGGGCGCGCATGCCGATGCCGATGATCGAGACCTTGGCCACATCGGAGGTATGGGTCACGGCCCGATAGCGGATTTGCTTGGCGTGGGTTTCGATGGCCGCCAGGGCGCGGGTCAGCTCGCCGCGGGTACAGGTAAAGGTCAGGTCGGTGGTCTCGCCGTCCTCGGAGACATTCTGGACGATCATGTCCACATTCACCCCGGCATCGGCCAGCGGCCCAAAAATGGCGGCGGAGACACCGGGCTTGTCGGGCACCTTGTGCAGGGTGATCTTGGCTTCGTCGCGGCTATAGGCGATGCCGGTGACTGGTTTCTTTTCCACGATATCTTCCTCGTCGCAAAGCAGGGTGCCGCCCACATCGGGCGTGAAAGTCGAAAGCACGCGGGTCTGCACCCGGTGCAGCATGGCGATTTCCACCGAACGCGTCTGCAGGACCTTGGCGCCCAGGGACGCCATTTCCAGCATCTCTTCATAGGCGATCTTTTCCAGCCGGCGCGCCTTGGGAACGATGCGCGGGTCGGTGGTATAGACGCCGTCCACGTCGGTATAGATGTCGCAGCGCGCCGCATTGATGCCGGCCGCAACCGCCACCGCGCTGGTATCGGAGCCGCCGCGGCCCAGGGTCGAGATGCGCGTTCCGGGAGCCACGCCCTGGAAGCCGGCCACCACCGCCACTTCGCCGCCTTCGATGGCCTTTTGCATGTCCGTCGCCGGTACGCCTTCGATACGGGCGGAGCCGTGCACCGCCGACGTGTTGATCGGCACCTGCCAGCCCAGCCAGGAACGCGCCTTGATGCCCATGGCGTTCAGGGTGATGGCCAGGAGCCCCGAAGTGATCTGTTCGCCGGCGGCGACCACGACGTCATATTCGCGCTGATCCGGCACCTGGTTGGCGCCTTCGGCCTTGGCGGCATCGTTGGTCCAGGCCACCAGCTTGTTGGTCTCGCCCGCCATGGCGGAGACCACCACCGCCACCTTGTTGCCGCGCTCGACCTCGCGCTTCACCAGGGTGGCGACGTGGCGGATACGCTCGATGTCGGCCACGGAGGTGCCGCCGAATTTCATCGCAATCGTCGCCACTTGCTGACCCCTTAAACTGACGTCTCAAACAGGCAATTTGCCCTGCCTGATGCGGCGGCCTATGTAGACGGGGACAGGTTCCCGCTCAACCCTCGAAATAACATGGCAGATTCCGCATCCATAGACCCTTCGGAAGTGGCCAAATTCTCCGCCCTGGCGGCGGAATGGTGGGATCCGGCGGGCAAATTCGCCCCCCTGCACAAGTTCAACCCCGTCCGCCTGGCCTTTATCAGGGCGCAAGCAGCCGGCCATTTCGGCCGCGATGCCCGGTCCCTGCGCCCGTTCGAAGGCCTGTCCCTGCTGGATATCGGTTGCGGCGGCGGGCTCTTGTCCGAGCCCATGGCGCGGCTGGGCTTTGCCGTGACCGGGGCCGATGCCTCGGAAAAGAACATCGGCACCGCGCGGGCCCATGCCGTCCAATCCGGTCTGCAGATCGACTATCGCGCCACGGCGGCGGAAGTGCTCCGGGACCAGGGACTGAGTTTCGACGTGGTCTTGAACATGGAAGTGGTGGAGCATGTCGCCGATGTTCCCGGTTATCTCGCCGCTTGCGCCGCGCTGGTCAAACCGGGTGGACTGACCTTTGTCGCCACCCTGAACAAGACCCTTAAGAGCCTGGCCCTGGCAAAAATCGGCGCCGAATATGTGCTGAACTGGCTGCCGCGCGGCACCCATGACTGGAACCGGTTCATTGCGCCGCCGGACCTTGAGAGAGCACTCGAAGAGTCGGGCCTAACCGTGCTGAAAACACAGGGTGTTTCGTTCGATCCCATAGGTTGGGATTGGAGGCTGAGTTCGGATGTGGACGTCAACTACATGATCGTAGCTACTCGACCTAAGGATTGAATTTCTGTCCGGCCGCTCGCTCAAGCTCGCGGCGTTCGAGGTCTTTCGCATGTCCACTGGACATGCTCACGCCTTCGGCGCCGACCTCTCACAACTACATGATCCTGGCTAAGCGTTAGCCCGCGCGATCAATTGCCGGAGTCCGGATCGGGCGGCAGCGGCGCGACGTCGACGCCCTCCTCGATCAGCTCCCGCGCTTCCTCCACCGTGGCCTCGCCATAGATGTGACGCTCTTGCGTCTCGCCATAATGAATCTTGCGCGCTTCTTCCGCGAAATCGGGACCGACATAGTCGGCATGCTCCTGGACATATTTCCGCAAGCCCGTCGCGAACTGGCGCAGCTGAGCCGCTTGCGCGGGGCTCGCGGATTTCTTGGTCCCGCCGACCGCCGGCGCCATGATCGCTTTTTCGATTCGAACGGAGTTGCAGGAAGGACAAGTGAGGTGGCCGCCGCGGCACTGTTCGTCGAAGGCGGCGCTGCTGCGGAACCAGCCGTCGAATTCGTGTCCTTTGTCGCAACGTAGCGCGTATGCAATCACAGATTGGCTCCATGCCAGCCTCGCTCTCCAAGGCTGTGCATACAGGATGGTCGTCGGCGTTAAGAATCGCAAGGCCCCTCCCGGGCGCGTTAACGCCGTGAACAATGCGCGTTATGAGAGCAATCCGAACATCGATTCGACCTGCCCGCGCAAAATTCCGTACGTGTTAATATTCATCGCATCGACTCATTAACATCATCGCGTCGGAACACTGTGCATCAGATTGGCGAAGACTGAAGGAACTCAGCCGTTCGCCTAGATTGTGCCACAACAATTGGATCAAACTGCGGGCTCGCGTGTTGTTCGATCGAAGCGCGATAAAGCTGGGATCGCCTCGTGATAGATACCGAACTCGACGCCGTAACGGTCTGCCTCTATGTCGCGATCACCGCGGAGGCTGAGACGCGCAAAGGATCCGCGCCGTGGGCGCGGCGGCTGAAAAGCCTCACCAAACATTCGCTCGACCGCGTCGCCACCAAGCTGTCGCACCGCCTGCATTTGGATGTCTATCACTATGAGACCGCGCATGGGCTCAGCAACAATTCCAATCGCGGCGATATCGCGATCCGGATGGCGATCAAGCAACAGCTGCGCAATGCCTTCGCGCCGCGTCCGGTGGCATTCCTGGAAGTCAAATGGGGCGAGCTGACCGACGACAGGATCGCGGAGATCAATCATAGCTGCGATATTTTCGTGATCGGCGGCGGCGGCTATATATTCATCAATGCCGATGGCTCGGTGGGCCACATGCTGCAAAATGTCGAGGAGCTGGAAAAAATCCACTGCCCCGTCTTCGCCTATGGCATTGGACTCAACCGGCTGATGCATGAAAAAGTCTGCCCGCTGGACGGCCTGCCGGAAAACGCCCGCCAGAAGATTCGCTATCTGAGCAAGAAATGCGAGCTTATCAGCGTCCGGGACTCCGAAACCGCGAGGCTGTTCGAACTCTATGCGGGGAGATTGGTGGCGCTGACCGGCGATCCGGTTCTGTCTTATGGGGCGAAGGCGCCGGCGGCGCCGGCCCGTGCCGCCCATCCGGTCATCGGCATCAACCTGGCCGCGCATGGCTGGCGCGCTCTGTCGATGCTGAAGCCCCTGCTGCCGACGGTCATCGTCTTTCTCAAGGAGATTCAGCGCACCCACCAGGTCAAGCTGCTGTATCTGCAGCATCATGACCTGGAGCGTCCGGTCATCGATTTCCTGCACGCCGAAGCGCTGGATTTCGAACTGGTCTGCGGCCCTCCCGATGACTTGCTAAGGGGATATGCCAGGACGGATTTCGTGCTGTGCCAGATGCTGCACGCCTGCATTTTCGCCGCCGCGGCGGGAAAGCCGTTCCTCAATATCGCTTACGACCAGAAGAGCATCGCGTTCGGAAAGTTGCTGGGCGTTCCGGAAAGCTGCCTGGAGCATAGGGAAGTCAATTTGGCGGTGCTCGAGCACATGTTCGCGTCTCTCTTTCAAAACCGCACCGGGCTGAACATGCGGCTGGAAGCGCGCAAAAAGGTCTTGCGTCTTTCGCAGAACCGGTTTGCCGAACAGCTGGTCGAGGAAACGGAACGCCGGGCGCCGGATTTCGCCGGCAAGGACGGCCAGCCCGGCGATCTCTCCTATATTTCAGAGTCCGCCGGTATAGGCGCGATCGTGCAGCAGGCTGGGAACACGGGCCCGCGCCTGCACTGACAGAGCCGGATCGATCTCGGCCATGATCACACCGGGATCGGTTCCGGCTTCCGCCAAAATCTCGCCCCAGGGCGATACGATAAGGCTGTGGCCATAGGTCTTGCGGCCATTGGCGTGCAGACCGCCCTGCGCCGGGGCAATCACAAAGGCGCCATTCTCGATTGCCCGCGCTCTCAGCAGCACATGCCAATGCGCCTGCCCCGTAGGCACGGTGAAGGCTGAGGGCACGGTGAACAGGAAGGCGCCGTTTTGCGCCAGGCGGCGGTAGAGATGCGGGAAGCGAACGTCGTAGCAGATGCTCAAGCCGAGCACGCCCAGCGATGTTTTCGCCAGAACTGCTTCGCCGCCGCCCTCGACCGTGTCGGATTCCCGATAGGCCTCGCCCGAGGCCAGGGTCACATCGAACAGATGCAGCTTGCTGTAGCGGGCGGCGATGCTTCCATCCGGCGCGAACAGAAAAGAGCGGTTGGCGGTTTTTGTGTCGCTGACCTTGATCGCCAGCGAGCCGATCAACAGCCAAATATTCAATTCCTTCGCCAGCGCCGAAAATACCGGCAAGGCGGGATCATGGGCTTCGTCATGGGAATGGGCGAGCTTGGCGCCGCCGTCGGGCGCCATCAGGGTGGGAGTCTCCGGCGTGGCGACAAAAGTCGCGCCATGGCTCGCCCCCTCACGCACCAGGCGGGCCCTGTCGCGGATATTCTCCGCGACATCGTCGCTGGACCGCAGCTGAACGCAGGCTGCTTTGAAGATTGTCATTACTGGATCAGCTTAAGCCGGCCCTTGATCTTGTCCATTCCGGCCCTGGCGCATTCATCGTCATGGCCGTCGGGAGTTCCGGACACGCTGATGGTGCCGA
>CADECX010000089.1 GCA_902825865.1 uncultured Alphaproteobacteria bacterium | reverse complement strand
CAGTCGCCGACATTGTCGCCGACATTGTCGGCGATGGTGGCGGGATTGCGTGGGTCGTCTTCGGGAATTCCGGCTTCGACCTTGCCCACCATGTCGCCGCCGACATCGGCGCCCTTGGTGAAGATGCCGCCGCCCAGACGGGCGAAGATGGAGATCAGCGAAGCGCCGAAGCCAAGACCGACCAGCGAATCCACGATGATGCGGCTGTCTTCCGCCACGCCCAGATCAAGATGCAGGCCGCCGGTCAGAAAGGCGTAGTAACCGGCCACGCCGAGCAGGCCCAGGCCCACCACCAGCATGCCGGTGACGGCGCCGGAGCGGAATGCGACCGACAGGCCGGCGGCCAGACCGGAACGCGAGGCTTCCGTGGTTCTCACATTGGCCCGCACCGAGACATACATGCCGACATAACCGGCCGCGCCCGACAAGGCCGCGCCGATCAGAAAGCCCAGCGCGACCTGCCAGCCCAGGAAGAAGAAGGCGAGCGCGAAGATCACCACGCCGACAATGGCGATGGTGGTGTATTGGCGGTTGAGATAGGCAGCCGCGCCTTCTTGAATGGCGGCGGCGATTTCCTGCATCCGGGCATTGCCGGCCGGCAGGCTCAGGACGGACCGGATGGTCCAAAGGCCGTAGAGCAGCGCGAGCACGCCGCTGGCCAGGATTAAGTTCAACTCCATAACTGTCCCCTCGTGGTGATTTTTCAGTGGGTCGGGGGAGCTTCCCTTTTGCAGAAGAAGGGATTGGCTCTCGCCGATCCCCATGGCCGGTGTCTCGGCTCGTGGCCGGACTCGCCGCTTCAAGGGCGGGCGGAGATTGCCAAAAGCCCGTTTGCGAGGCAACCGGGGAATCAGCCTTGTTCCACAACAGGTTGGTGACAGGGTCCTTAACCTTGAGCGGCAACCAAGGCGGCCAATTCACTTTGTATTTGCCCAAATGGCCCATCCCAATCCTCAGCCACGGGCTGACGGAACAGGCGCATGGCCGGGTACCAGGGCGTGTCGGAGCGATCCAGCAGCCAGCGCCAATCGGGCACATATTTCAGCGCCAGCCATGCCGGGCGCCCCAGCGCCCCCGCCAGATGGGCGATTCCCGTGTCCGATGTGATGACCAGGTCCAGCGATTGCATCACCGCGGCGCTGTCGATGAAGGCGTCCGCGCCGCCGTCGAATTCCGGGCCGAACTGCTCCACCGGGAAAGTGTTCACCGGACCGGCCTCGTCATGGCGTTGCAGACTGATCAGCCGCACGCCGGGGATTTTTGCGAGGCCGGCATACTGGCGGAGCGGAAAGGATTTTCCGATGGCCGCGCCGGACGCGCTGGATTGCCAGACGATTCCGATCTTGAATCCGGCATCGCCAATTCTGTCTTTCCACTTTCCCACAAGCTCCGGCTCGGCCGCCAGATAGGGAATGAAGGCGGGAATAGTTTCCAGGCTGGTCCGAAACAGCAATGGAAGGCTCATCAGGGAAACATGAAAGTCGAAATCGGGCGCGGGCCCGTCCGCGTTGACGATTTCCACCGCCAGCCCCTTTAGCAGACGGATCAATTTGCCGGGGACCGCCAGAATGACTTTGGCGCCCCTGTCCTGCAGCAACCGCACGTAACGCGAGAATTGCATGATATCGCCGGCACCCTGCTCGGCGCATACCAGCAAGGTTCTGCCGCTGATGTCCTGGCCGCCGGACCAGACCGGCTTGGGATGCTGATGGACTCCGACAGGATTGGGCAACTGCTTGCGCGATTCATAAAGGCGGAATCCTTCTTCAAGGCGGCCGAGCTGCAGCAGGCAAAGACTCAGATTGTAGGCGGCCTTCGCATAGTTCGGCGCCAGCGCGACACAGTGCCTGTAGCTCTGCGACGCCTCTTCGATGCGCTTTAACTCGGTGAGCGCCACACCTCGGTTGTACAAGACATCGGCCGACCTGGGATTGAGAGAGAGCAGCTTATCGTAGCTTTCGACAGCTTCTGAAAACCGCCGCAATTTCGCAAGAGCACCGGCGCGGTTGTTCCAGCACTCGGCATGGCCCGGAACGCGTGCAAGCACGGCGTCATAAGCCGTCACCGCTTCATCGAAACGTTCCAGTCCGGCCAGGGCGATGCCGCGATTGTGGTGCGCCAGCACATTGGCGGGATCGAAAGCAAGGACGCGGTCCAGGCCGGTCAGCGCCTCCTCAAAACGGTCCAGGGCGCAAAGCACCACCGCGCGATTGTTCAAGGCATCGAGAAAATCGGGACGGACTTGCAGCGCATGGCTGTAACTTTCCAGCGCTTCGAGGGGACGTTGCAAGGCATGCAGGAGATTGCCGTAGTGAAAGAGCGCCCAGGCATCGTCGGGCTCGAGCCGCAGGGCACGCTCCAAAGCCGCGACTGCTTCCTGTGTCTGGCCGCGCTGGATGAAGATTGCGGCCAACGCGGCATGGGCTCCGGCCCTGAGAGGCTCATCCTGGATCACCTGGCGATACAGAAATTCCGCCCGCCACAGTTCGCCTTTCGCAAGGCAGAGCGCAGCCTGATCGAGCAAAGTCTCAGACGCCATGATGGCCCCCCGGCGCGCACCGTGATACGCGACGGTAGCCGGGTCTAGAGGCCTTGTCTGCGGGATCTTACGCTTCGCAGCGCGATTTGACGGGGTTTTTGGGTGTGGTCCCGGCCGGGATCATCTGCTCGGGCGGGGTATCGCGGGCCGGGGTCTGAACCGGCTTGAGCGGCGAAATATGGACGGTGCAGATGGTGATCAGCTTGACCTTGCCCGGGCCCATCACCTTGGCGGCAGCGGCCAGCATGCGTTTCTCGGTGGCGGCGATGTCGACCTTTTCCGGATCGTCATGTGCGGTGACGCTGATGGTATTCACGTCCCGCACCATCAGGTCCTGAATGAAGGGCAGCTTCTCGCGCACCGCTGTGCCGCCGCCCTCGGTCGATGCGGTCAACCGGCTGGAGATATAAGCATAACCGGCGAGCTTGCCGTCGGCATTGGTCAAGGGCGCCATCAAGTACGGCATATCGACATTGGTGCCGGGTTTGCCGCCCTTTGCGGTCTCGCCTTCCTTCTTGGTTTCGGCATGCTCCGGTTTGCCGGCGCCATGTTTGGCCGCGAACACGACAGGCGTGTAGCCAGGCATCGCCAGAGCCAGAGCAAGGGTCACCGCTTTTCTCATGCGGATAAGCTGGCAAAACTGCGTTAGCAAACTGTTAAAAGTGCTTATAGCCCGGTTTTGCAACGGCAATTTGCTTGCCGTTCAGGGTGAGTCCAACGCCCTGCCCGCTTTCGACCCGGCCGATTTGGCTGAAAGGACCGCTCAATCCCGGCGGCGCGGTGAAGGCGATTTGATAATCGTCGCCCGCGGTGACGGCGCGCAGGCAGGCGTCCGCGCCCCACAAAGCCTTGACTTGCTCCGCCAGCGGCACTCGCTCGCCTTCGACGATAATGCGGACACCGGAGCTTGAAGCGATATGGCCGAGATCGGCGATCAGCCCGTCGGAGACATCGAGCGCGGCATGGGCGATATCCCGCAACCGGGCGGCGAAATCGACCGGCGGCTGAGGGACGCGGTAACGCCACAGAAGATAATCGCGGCTGGCGTCATCCAGATCCCGCCCCTGCCCCTTGAGCAAAGCCAGGCCGCCGCCACTGTCGCCGATGGTGCCGGTGACATAGACCGCGTCACCGATGCGCGCGCCGCTGCGCTTCACCATTTGCCCCGGGGGGACAAAGCCGAAGGCGGTGACGGTGACCGACAAAAGTCCGGCACCGGTATCGCCGCCCAGCAGCGAGACGCCGAACTCCTTTTGGTCCTGCGCCAGGCCGGCGGTGAATTTGGCCAGCCAGTCCTCGCGCACCGCATGGGGCAGCGTGAGGTTCAGCAAATAATGCGCCGGCTGCGCGCCCTTGGCGGCGAGGTCGGACAAATTCACCCGCAGCGCCTTTTGCGCGATGGTGTCGGGCGGGTCGTAGGGAAAAAAATCACTGCCTTCGGAAACGGTGTCGGTGGTGACGATCAGGTCATGCCCGGGGCGCGAGGGCAAGATCGCGGCGTCATCGGTCAAGCCGAGCGCGCCCGCACCGGCCAGGGGGGCGAAGTATTTGGCGATCAGGCCGAACTCATCCATGCCGCCAGACTAGAGCATAAAAACGCCGGATCAAAAATCGAGTTCGCCCTCAGGCACCGGAAGCCCAAACTCCTTGGCGCGCTTGCGGCGGGCAATCGTGTCCAGCGCGCCGTTAACGAAGCCGGGTTCATCGCCGCCAAAAAAAGCGCCCGCCACCGCGACATACTCGTCGATCACCACCTTGGCGGGAACGTCGCGGCGCGCCACCAGTTCGAACACCGCGCAGCGCAAAATGGCGCGCAGGATTGAATCCACGCGCTCCAATTTCCATTTTTCCGTCAAAGAGGCGGCGATGGCGCGGTCGATCTCGACCTGATGATCGGGCACGCCATTGACGACGGAAACGAAGAATTCGCCGTCCGGGGGCACCGGCAATTCGCCGAAACGGTGTTCGGCGAATTCCCGCGCCACCTCCTCGGCACCGCCGCCGGCGATTTCCATCTGGTAAAGCGCCTGCACCGCGCCCAGCCGGGCGGCGTGACGGGCGTCACTCTTGCTGTCACTCATGGCAAATTACTCAATACACGAGACGGAGATGATCACCGGGAGCGGCATCAATCCTTCTCGTCACCTTCCAATTCGCCGATCAGCGCTTCGAAGTCGCGGGTCTCGCGGAAATTCTTATAGACCGAGGCGAAGCGGACATAGGCCACCTTGTCCAGGCTGGCCAGGGCCTGCATCACCAATTCGCCGATCACATTGGCCGGAATCTCGTTCTCGCCCATCGATTCCAGGCGGCGCACGATGCCGGTGATGGTGCGGTCGACCCGCTCGCGCTCCACCGGGCGCTTGCGCAGGGCGTGGTTGATCGAGCGCTCCAGCTTGTCGCGGTCGAAGGCCTCGCGGCGGCCATTCTTCTTGATCACGATCAGTTCGCGCAGCTGCACCCGCTCGAAGGTGGTGAAGCGGCCGCCGCATTCCGGGCAATGGCGGCGGCGGCGGATGGCGGAATTGTCCTCGGAAGGACGGCTGTCCTTCACCTGGCTGTCGTCATGTCCGCAGAATGGGCAGCGCATATCTTCCTCTTATGGATAGATCGGGAATTTGTTGCACAAGTCGCTGACCCGGCGGGCGACACTCTGTTCCACCTGGGCGTCGCCGGCTTCGTTCTTGGCCACGGCATCGACCACTTCCACGATCAGCTTGCCGATCTCGCGGAATTCGGCCGTGCCGAAGCCGCGGGTGGTGCCGGCGGGCGAACCCAGCCGGATGCCGGAGGTGATGACCGCCTTTTCGGTGTCGAAAGGCACCGCATTCTTGTTGCAGGTGATGCCGGCGCGGTCCAATGCATGTTCGGTGGGACGGCCCTTGGCGCCCTTGGGACGCAGATCCACCAGCATCAGATGGGTGTCGGTACCGCCGGTGACGATGTCCAACCCGCTGCTCTTTAGCACTTCGGCCAGGGCCTTGGCATTCTCCACCACATGCTTGGCGTAGGTCTTGAACTCCGGCTTCAGGGCTTCGCCAAAGGCCACCGCCTTGGCGGCGATCACATGCATCAAGGGTCCGCCCTGCAGGCCGGGGAAAACGGCGGAGTTGATCTTTTTTCCGATCGCTTCATCGCGCGACAGGATCATGCCACCGCGCGGGCCGCGCAAAGTCTTGTGCGTGGTAGTGGTCACCACATCGGCATGCGGCACCGGGCTGGGATGCACCCCGCCCGCCACCAGGCCTGCGAAATGCGCCATGTCGACCATGAACAGCGCGCCAACCTCGTCCGCGATCTTGCGGAAGGCGGCGAAGTCGATGATCCGGGCATAGGCGCTGCCGCCCGCCAGGATCAGCTTGGGCTTGTGCTCACGGGCCAGCGCGGCGACCTGGTCCATGTCAATGCGCTGGTCGTCGCGGCGCACGGTGTAAGGCACCGGCTTGAACCATTTGCCGGAATAGTTGGCGGGATGGCCGTGGGTGAGATGGCCGCCCGCCGCAAGATCCAGGCCCATGAACGTGTCGCCCGGATTCAGCAGGGCATAGAACACCGCCTGATTGGCATTGGCGCCGGAATGGGGCTGCACATTGGCGAAAGCGGCGCCGAACAATTTGCAGGCGCGGTCGATGGCGAGCTGCTCGGTGACATCGACATATTCGCAGCCGCCGTAATAGCGCTTGCCGGGATAGCCCTCGGCATATTTGTTGGTCAGAACCGAGCCCTGGGCTTCCAGCACCGCCTTGGAGACGATGTTTTCGGAAGCGATCAGTTCGATCTTGTCGCGCTGGCGGTTGAGTTCGTCCTGGACGCTCTGGAAGACATCGGGATCGGCAGCCTCCAAGCCTTGGGTGAAATAGCCGGAATGTTTGTCCAGGGAATTGGCGGCGGCCGACATCAATGAGCCTCTTTGCAACCGGAAAGTGCAGGGAGGCCGATCTAGCGCCCCCGCGCAGGAATGGCGGGTTTACCCCGTCGGCGGCACCAAATCTAGCGGGTTAGCCAAGAAATGAGCACCGCCTTGCAACACCCGGGAAAAGCTGAGATTTCCTGGCGTTCCGGCCTGCCCTATGATGGCAGGCGGCAGCATTGGACGGGACATGGGCAAGGATAACGAGGACGACATTCTCAAGCTGGTGACCGAGATCGTCTCGGCCTATGTCAGCAAGAACCCGGTTCCCGCCGACCAGCTTCCCGCCATCATCAAGAATGTCCACGCCACCCTGGGCGGTTTTGCCGGGGCGGCGAGCGACCGTGCCATGCCCCGGGCCCCCGCCGTGCCGGTCAAGAAGTCGGTCCATGACGATTACATCGTCTGTCTGGAGGACGGCAAAAGACTCAAGATGCTCAAGCGTTATCTGCGCTCGCGCTACAAGCTGTCGCCCAGCGAATATCGCGAGCGCTGGAACCTGCCGCCCAACTATCCGATGGTGGCGCCCAACTATGCGCAGAAGCGCAGCGACTTCGCCAAGAAGATCGGATTGGGCAAAGGCGACGGCCGCAAGGGCAAGAAGAAAAAGAAAGACTGAGCAGCCCGGCTTGACGGCCAGCGGTGGAACGGGCCTGCTTCACACTGGAGTTTAAAGGGGGGCGTTCCATGAGCATGCAGGGGACAGCACGCGCGCCGTCCGGGCGCGCGCTTACCATCGCACTGCTGGCGGCAGCCGGCGCCTTGATCCTTTGGTTCATCTTCACCGCCGCTTTCCAGTACGCGACCTATACCCAAGAAGCCTATGGCAGCTATTGGCCGCGCCGTTTCGCATTGATCCCGCACATACTGGGTGGCGTGGTGGCCATCACCACTGGGCTGATACAGGTCTGGCTGGGCGCGACGGGCCGCACGCGGCGGCTGCATATCCTTTTGGGGCGCGTCTATCTGGGCGCGGTGACGGTGGGAAGCCTGGCCGGATTCCACCTGGCCCTCACCACCCTGGGCAGCCTGGTCTTCGGCTCGGGCCTGTTCTTCCTCTGCGTGGCCTGGGTGGTGACCACCACCATGGCCTATATGGCGGTGCGCAACCGCGCCATCGAACAGCATCGCGAATGGATGCTGCGCAGCTATGTCGTGACATTCGCCTTTGTTGTGTTCCGGCTGTTCACGCAATGGCTGATTGGCCAAGGCGTATCGCCGTCCGAAGCCGCCGGCCTGATGTCTTGGGCCAGCTGGGCCGTGCCGCTGCTGATGCTGGAGCCGATGCTGCAGTATCGCAGGATCAGGCGCCGTTAGACCGGCTTTTTCTTTTCCAGATATTCCAGCTTGCGGCGCGCCGCATCCGCCAGTGCGCCGCGTGGCGCATTGGCGGGACCAACCACACTGGCTTCCAAACCGGATTCGGAATCGATCGCCGTCACCTTGACGGTGTTCCCCATGACGACGAATTCGACGTAGATTTCTTTACCCGCCACCAGGGCTCAGGCCGCACGGGCGATCTTGTGGGCGTCCCACACGATCACCAGGGCTTCGACCAGCGCATCCATCATCGCATCGCTATGGGCGGGCGACGGCGTGAAGCGCAGCCGCTCGGTGCCGCGCGGCACGGTGGGATAGTTGATCGGCTGGACATAGATGCCGTGATCGTTGAGCAGCGAGTCCGACACCGCCTTGCATAGCACCGCATCGCCCACCATCAGGGGCACGATATGGCTGTGGCTTTCCATCAGCGGCAGGCCGGCGGCGGCGAACCTCTTCTTCAAAGTGGCGGCGCGTTCGGCCAGGGCCTGGCGCTCGGCGTCCGACGATTTCAGGTGACGGATGGAAGCCAAGGTCCCCGCCGCGATGGCCGGGGCCAATGACGTGGTGAAGATGAAGCCCGGCGCAAAACTGCGGATGCAGTCCACCAGCTCGGCGCTGGCGGCGATATAGCCGCCCATCACGCCAAAGGCCTTGGCCAATGTGCCTTCGATAATATCGATCCTGTCCATGGTGCCGTCGCGGGCGGCGACGCCTGCCCCGCGCGGGCCGTACATGCCGACGCTGTGAACCTCGTCGATATAGGTCAGGGCGCCGTACTTGTCGGCCAGGTCGCAGATCGCGGCGGTGGGCGAGAACTCGCCCTCCATGGAATAGACGCTCTCAAAGGCGATCAGCTTGGGGGCCGAAGGATTGGCCGCCGCCAGCAACTCTTCCAGATGGGCCATGTCGTTATGGCGGAAGACATACTTGGCGGTGCCGCCATGGCGGATGCCTTCGATCATCGAGGCATGGTTGAGTTCGTCGGAGAAAATAATCAGCCCAGGCAGCACTTTGGCCAAGGTACTTAAAGTGGCGTCGTTGGAGACAAAGCCGCTGGTGAAGAGAAGCGCCGCTTCCTTGCCATGCAGGTCGGCCAGTTCGCGCTCCAGCTCGACATGGTAATGGGTGGTGCCGGAAATGTTGCGGGTACCGCCGCTGCCGGCGCCCACAGCATCGACCGCCTCATGCATCGCCGCCAGCACCTTGGGATGCTGGCCCATGTTGAGATAGTCGTTGGAGCACCAGACGGTGATCGGGCGGCCCTTATTGTCGGTAAAAGAGCCATCGGGGTCATGCAGGCCCGCCTTGGGAAAGGCGCCCCGTTCACGCAGAATGTCGGCGAAGACGCGGTAACGGCCTTCGCGCCGGAGCGCGGCAAGGGCATCCTGGAACTTGGACTGATAGGAAAATGCCATGAACCTTGCTTTCCGACCCGGCGGGCACCTTAGCCCAAACCAAGTCCCTGATTCCATGCAATTTGTCACATGACGATCCCCGCTTTTTCGCCTCCGATCTGGGGCCTGATTTTCGCCGTTTCGGCGGCGGTGCTGCTATGGCTGCTGTCGCTCAGGACGCGCGATGTCAGCATCGTGGACATCTTCTGGGGGCCCGGAATCGCGGCGGTGGTCGATATCGCCGCCGTCCTGGGCAATGCCAGCGGCCCGCGCGCCTCCGCCGTGCTTTTGTTGGTGAATCTGTGGGGGGTAAGGCTGGCCGCCCATATCTGGACCCGGCATCGGGGCGAGGATCACCGCTATGGCGCCATGCGGAGCAAGTTCGGGCCGAACTGGTGGTGGATCAGCCTGATCCAGGTGTTCCTGTTGCAAGCCATTCTCATCTGGTTTGT
>CADECX010000088.1 GCA_902825865.1 uncultured Alphaproteobacteria bacterium | reverse complement strand
CGGCGGGCTTGCCGGACGCCACCAACGCCATTGTGGTCGGGGTGTGGATGCTGCAGCCGGGCGAGGAGACGATCGTCGCCGCCAAATTGCGCGAGGCGCTGACGGCTTGAAGAATTGGCCGTTTGGACCATGAGCACCCCCGAGGAAATAGCAAGCAACCCTCACCTGGTTCCGGACCGGGATTGTGGCGCATGCACCTCATGTTGCAGGGATTTGGCGATCGAGGAATTGAAGAAGGCGCCCGGCAACCTGTGCGTCCATTGCGTGGAAGGGCAGGGCTGCGGGATTTATGAGACGCGGCCCAACAGCTGCCGCATCTGGTTTTGCGGCTGGCGGCAAATGGCTCAGCTGGACGACACATGGCGGCCCGATCGCTGCGAAATCCTGATCACCGGCCCCGTTCAGGAAATTCCCGCCGGCTATCCGCGCAATGGCCTGACATTTGAGCTGATCGGATCCTTGGAAAAAATAAGCTGGCCGCCCCTGGTGCAGGCGGTCCGCGCACTTATCGCAAACCGGATACCGGTCTTTTTGTCGGTGCGCGGGCAGCCCGGTTATGTTTCAGGGAGTGTTTTTCTCAATGACGAACTCAGCGGTGCCAGGGGCGACCCGGAGCAGATCGCCCATATGCTGCGCGGGGCATTGCAGGCTTGTGTAAATGTTCCAAAGATAAAGCTGGAGTTTGGCTGACGAGCAGGCCTGGCAAATAGGCCGCCGATTCGGGGCAGGCGGGGAAAAATTCCCGGTTTTTCGCCAGATTTCGGGTATCCGGCCCCGTTCACCGGGAAGGCCAAATCAAGTATAACTGTATACAGATATCGAGAAGCGCCCACCCGGGCGCACAGGGGAAGCTGCACCATGCGACGCACAAAATTCCTGGTTTCCGCCGCTGCCATTGCCCTGGCGGGTACGGGCGCCATGCCCGCGGCCGCCGCGCCTTGGGTCAAAGGCTTTGTGGTGGGCAATTACGAATATGCCTTCCGCTATGGCGGACGCCCCGATTTCAGCCGCGGCGCCGAGATCGAGCCGGGCGTCGATTGCCCGCATGGCAGCAGTATCCATTTCGCCAACGACATGCAGACCAAGATCGCGGTGGGGCGCCAGAAATGGCGTTCGCAGCAGGAGATCGACTGGATCGCCAAGCCGCCGGGTCTGGATGAAGTGCGCGCGCCGGTCCTGACCCGTTTCTGGATCTGGAACCGCGCCATCGCCTATCGCGGCTACAAGAAAGAGATTCAGACCTACGTCAATCCCTGGGCGACCGACGATCCCGGCCAGCCGCAGGTCACCAGCCGGATCGGCGACGGATTCAATCTGGACGGCAAGATCAAGGCCAATGATTTCGTCAGCCCCGATGGCTTGAAGGGCATCGACAACAATCTGTATCGCGCCTGGGGCTGCGACGCGCCGTGGCGCGGCAATGGCAATGCCACTTTGCATTTGCGCGCCAACGACAAGATGCAGGATGGTCTCTACACCATGGTGATCCGGGTCTCCGGCAACCAGGACCCGATGAATGACAGCGACGCCACCGTCGAGATCGGCTATTCGCCGGACAAGATCGTGAAGGATGCGCGCGGCGGCATCTCGATGGACTATTCCTACCGCATCCTGAAAGCGGCCCAGTACACCAAGCTGAAGGCGAAAATTAAGAATGGCGTGGTGGAGACCGAGCAGGTCGAGCGCCTCCATGCCCCCCGTATTTCCTGGTTCTACGACCAGACCGGCGACGCCAATTTCGCCAAGGGCAAGATCAAGCTGAACCTGGCGGCCGACGGCTTGAGCGGCGCCGGCCTGATCGGCGGTTACCGCAACTGGCGCGATCTTTATGCCGAGAACACCTTCGCCCAGGACGGCGGCCAGCAAGGCATCCGCGAGCATGAAGATCATGTCGCGCTGTATTTCGCGCTGCGCCGCAATGCCGACGGCATGTACAATCCCAAGACCGGCAAGAATGACGGCATTTCGTCGGTCTATCGCATCAAGTTCACCTCCGCCTATGTGGTGGATCCCGACAAGCCGATGGATGTCCCGATCCTGGCGGGAGAGGTGTGGCGCAAGCAGGCTTTTGAAAACATCAAGGCCAACACCATCAAGGGTGCCGAGACGCGGATTCCGCAGCTGGTGCCGCCCGGCACCAGCGAATTCGGCGCGGGCATTACCGAAGGCCTGGTCGAGGATTTGCCCAGCGGCGAGTATTTCCTCAACACGCTCTACCGCCAGCATTACGAGGATGAGGACGAGAATGGCACGCCGCCCTGGCTGAGGGAGCGCGCGCGTTCCGAAGGCGGCACCAGCCGCAAGCGCCTCAGGCAGGAACAAGAGCAGAAAGAGCAGAAGTCGCCCGCCAAGCCGCAGCAACAGGTGCGCAACGAGGAGCCTGCTCCGCTGTTGAAGTAGTATGCAGCGCTGGCTCCAGGCCGCGGCGTTGGTTTCGGCCTTTTTGGCGATCCCGGCCGCGCGCGCGGCCGAAAATCCCTGCAACACCGACCCGGAATGCCATTTCTGGCAGACCCAGGGCAGCGGCGGCGCCTATTGGCTGGTGCCGTACCGGCCGTTTCACATTATCGGCAATCTCTATTTCGTCGGCAGCCGCAATCTGGGCACCTATCTGATCACCACACCCCGGGGCAACATCCTGATCAATCCCAATTTCGACGCCAATGTCGCAATGATCAAGGCGAGCATCGAGAAACTGGGCTTCAAATATGCCGACACCAAAATCCTGCTGATCAGCCACGCCCATTCCGATCACAATGCCGGCGCCGCCAAGGTGATGGCGCAGACCGGCGCCAAATATGCGGTGATGGAGGGTGATGTGCGGACCGTCGAGACCGGCTGTGCGGCGGATTTCCAATATGGCGACAAGCCCGGCGGCCTTTACGCCAAGGCCAAGGTGGACCGGGTGCTGCATGACGGCGACAAGGTCGAGCTGGGCGGCACGGTGCTGACCGCGCATCTGACGCCGGGCCACACGCCGGGCTGCACCACCTGGACCATGACGGTGCGGGATGGGGGCAAGGACTATAATGTGGTGATCGTGGGCAGCCCCAACATCAATCCCGGCTACAGGCTGGTGAACAACAAGACCTATCCCGGGATCGCCGAGGATTACCGCAAGACGTTTCGGAAATTGAAGTCGCTCAAGGCCGATATTTTCCTGGGCGCCCATCCCGATTATTTCGGCATGGAGCCCAAGCTGGCCAAGGGCAAGCCGGCCAAAGGCAAGTCAGATCCCAGCGCATTTTTGGATGCGGCGGGTTACCAGGCCTATATCGCCGAGCGCCAGGTGAATTTCGAAAAGACCCTGGCGCAGCAGCAGGCGGGGCTGCGGAAATAGGGATCAGCGCGCCGACAATGTTTGTTTCAGGTTCGAAAGCAGCGCCAGGTTCTGCTGCGCTTCTTCCTTGACCGCCGGAACCGGCTCAATCTCGAGCGCCTTTTCATACCAGCCTATCGCCGTATCCAGCACGGCGCGGTCGGTGTCTTCCGGTTTGGCGGCCTTTACCAGGCGGACGAAAGCTTCGTCGCCCAGCATCTTGGCGGCGCGGGTTTCGCCGGCCAGGTCGGCCAGCTCAAACCAGCGCGCGGCTTGGGCATGATCCTTGGCGACGCCATCGCCGTTCCAATAGATCGCGCCCACCATCAGCGCGGCATGGCCGTTGCCCTGAAGGGCGGCTTGTTCGCAGGTCGCGAGCCATTGGGCGCCTTCGCCTTCTTCCTGGAGATCGCAGACGGGGGCTTGCAGCGACTGCGCCTGCGCCTGTCCGGTGGCGAGAAGCAACAGCAGAGTGATGGAGCCGAGGATCGCGCTGGATTTCATGAGTGCCCGCCCAGTGGTGGATTGCCTTGCGAAGGCTAGTCCCGGCTGGTTAACGAGATGAGAATCCGAAGCCGAAGTTTTTATGGAACTTAAAGTTCCATCTCGCGTGGGAGCGCGCCAACATTGCTATCAGCACACCGTGTTTGGCGCGCCTTCCAAGTCAGACGGCGGCTCCAGGCCAACCACTCTCAAGGTGTGGATGCCGCTCCCGGCAATAAAAACCGGCATGCCGTCTCCGGCGCGCAAACCGAGAAGTGCGACCCCAATGGGCGAAAGCAATGAAATCTGCGCGGCTTCGTCGCGGAAATCACCGGGATAGACCAGCGTCCTGAATTGTGTCGGCTGTTGCCAATCGAGCCGGTAGCTGACCCTGGAACCGGGGACCACCACATTATCCGGCAAAAACGTATCTTCGCAGAACAGGGCGCGCCGGATTTCAGCGCTGAGGAACGGCGCCAAGCGATTCTTGTTCCGAAAAGCTTCGGCGACAAGTCGTTTCAAGGATTTTTGGTGCGACTGCGGAAGAACTACGCGCGGCTGTTCGGATATCGGGGTCACGTCGGTATCTCCTTCCTGCATACTGGATGTGTGACGCGCAGGGAAGAAAACAAGGGAACGCTGGACCGATAGTGATTTAATTTTCGCATGTTAGCGGTCAATCGGGCGAAGTTCCGTGGAATGGCATTGAATTACCTATTGTTCGCCCTAATATCTAAAACATGACCATCGCAGCCTTCCCTGGAATAGTGCTTCGCGCGAGCCGTACGCACGGCAGCTTCTGACCGGGCGCCGCATTGCGGCGTCCGGCGACATCGGGCGGTTTTTGCGCCCTTTCTTCAAAATTTAGATTGGCAAACGGTTCGCGCTTGGCGTTTCGCCGCGCGCCCTGATGTCCTCGGAGCTCAATTCGCCTTTACGCGATTTGGGGCAAAGGAAGCATGACATGTCGAATACCGAACAGCGTACTCACCCCGACATTTTTATCCCTGCCATGGACTATGATCGCCTGCTGGCAATGGCGGAAGGCGCTGTCAGGCGCGATCCGGATGCCGCGAACTTTCTGATGCATGAACTGGGCCGCGCCTCGACCAAGGCTCCCGGGCCGGAAGAAGACGTCGTCAGAATGCAATCGCATGTGCGATTTCGCGACGAATCCACCGGGCGCATTCGCGAAGTCGAGCTGGTCTATCCCGAACGGGTAGATCCGGCCGCCGGCCGCATCTCGATCCTGACGCCGGTCGGAACCGCACTGATCGGCATGTCCAAGGGCCAATCCACGGAATGGAAGGATCGCAGCGGCAACAGAAAATGCCTGACGGTGCTGGGCGTGCGGAACGTATCGCAGGCGAGCGCCTAGCATACTCGGATTGGGAGGACCGCATGCATATCTCACGGTTAAGGCTGGCAGTATACGCGATTGCCATTATTTTCGGCATTCTGGCCGCGTTGCCCAATCTGTTGCCCGGCGGAATGCTCGCGGTGCTCCCAGGCATATTTCCCAAAAGTCAGGTCACGCTGGGACTCGACCTGCGCGGCGGCTCCCACCTTGTGCTGGAAGTCGATGGCAGCGGGTTGGTCAAGGAGCACCTTCAGCGGTTGATGGCGGATGCGCGGTCCGAGCTTCGTAAAGCAAGTATCGGAGCGTCATTCCGGCGCGACGGCAGCGCAGTTTTCGTGACCCTGCGGGATGTCAATGACGCTTCCCGGGCGCGCAGCCTGCTCGATCGCTTTGCCGGCCAATCGGTGCAAACCGGCAGTCCCGAAATCGATCTCAGCACGCCGGCACCGTCTCAAATTGTGCTTAAGCTCAATCGCGAAGGGCTGCGCGACAGGATAAATGCAGCCACCGAACAGAGTTTGGAGATTATTCGCCGGCGGATCGATCAAATTGGTGTTGCCGAACCTACGATTCAGCGCGTGGGCGCGGCCCGCATTCTGGTGCAATTGCCTGGCGTCCAGGACCCGGCCCGCATACGCGAACTTCTGGGAAGTACCGCCAAGCTGAGCTTTCACCTCATATCGGCGGGCGGTGCCGGCACCCGCACGCTCCCCGGCAGTGATGACGGTCAGCTCTATACGATCCAGGATCATGTCGCGATGGCGGGGGACCGGCTGAGCGATGCGCGGTCCGGGTACGACCAGCGAACGGGGCAGCCCATTATCAATTTTCGCCTCGACGGCATGGGTGCAAGGCAGTTTTCGGGGATTACGCGCGCCAATGTGGGCCGCCCCTTTGCGATCGTGTTGGACGGGAAAGTGCTGAGCGCACCGGTCATCAACGAGCATATCGGCGGGGGATCCGGACAAATCAGCGGTCAATTCACGCTCGACCATGCCACCGATCTTGCTGCTTTGCTCCGCGCGGGCGCACTGCCCGCACCGTTGACCGTGATAGAGGAACGGACCGTGGGCGCCGACCTGGGAAGCGACGCCATCGCGCGCGGACTGAATACCGGGCTGATCGGGTTTGCGCTGGTCGTCCTATTCATGGTCGTTTTGTATGGCGCCTGGGGCATGCTGGCCAACCTCGCGCTCGCACTCAATGTCATCTTGACCTTCGGCGCGCTCAGCCTGATGGGCGCTACGCTCACCTTACCCGGAATTGCCGGTATAATTCTGGGCATCGGGTTGGCGGTGGACGCCAATGTCCTGATCAATGAGCGGATTCGCGAAGAAACGCGCAAGGGCGTGCGCGCCGTGGTCGCGCTCGATCTCGGCTTCAAACGAGCCTATGCGACGGTGGTCGACTCCAATCTCACCGCCCTGATCGCAACGGCCCTGCTTTTCTACTTCGGCAGCGGACCGGTGCGGGGCTTTGCGATAACCATGGCCCTGGGCATCGCGATCTCCATGTTCACCGCCGTGTCGATTGTGCGCGCCGCCATGGTGGCAATCGTGAAATATCGCCGGCTGTCGGTATTTCGCATCGAGCCGTTGTTCAGGATGCCTCTCATCCCGGAAGGAACCGCAATTCCCTTTATGCGGGGCCGGTATATCGGCATCGCAATGTCGGTCTTTCTTTCGCTGGCCTCTGTAGCGCTCTTTATCTCTCCCGGGCTGAACTACGGAGTCGATTTCAAAGGCGGGTTGCAGATCGAGTACGCAACGTCCCGACCGCCCGACCTCCCGGCGCTGCGGTCCGGGCTGCAATCGCGTGGACTGGGGGAGGTTACCCTTCAGGAGGCCGATGGTGGTTCGCACATTCTTGTCCGGGCTGAACGCCAACCCGGCGGAGAAAATGCCCAGACAGAAGCCATGCAAAAGATCCGAAGCGTGGTTTTTGCGCAAGACGCCAAGGCAAAAATCGAAAAAGCGGAGGTTGTCGGTCCCAAAGTCAGCGGTGAGCTGGCCTATGCCGGATTTCGCTCTGTCGCCCTCGCAAGTCTTGCGATGCTGATTTATATCTGGGTCAGGTTCGAATGGCCGTTTGCGGTTGGGGCGATCGCCACTCTTGTTCTGGACATAACCAAGACGGTGGGCTTCTTTGCGCTTACCGGTCTGGAATTCAACCTGACCGCGATAGCCGCTCTTCTCACCCTGATCGGATATTCGGTCAACGATAAAGTCGTGGTCTATGATCGCATGCGGGAGAATATGCGGCTGTTCAAGAAAATGCCGTTCCGGGATCTGATTGATCGCAGCATCAATGAAACCCTTGCGCGCAGCCTTTACACGTCGGTAACCGCGTTCCTCGCACTTCTACCCATGGCGATTTGGGGTGGAAGCGCGGTCGCAAGCTTTGCAATACCGATGGTATTCGGCGTCGTGATCGCCGCCAGCTCCTCCGTCTTTATTGCGGCGCCTATACTTCTATTCCTGGGCGATTGGCGGAACCGCGTTCGAAACACGAGAAGCATGGTATATCGCCAAGCGACATAGCCGGTTCTGGGGCGGGACGTGGACCGAAAATGTGAAGACTTTTCAATAAGTTCGCGAGGGCATTTTCGGCGCGCCAAAGCACCGTTATAGCTTTCGGCCGGGGCGCGGCGGGCACATCACAACAATAAGCTCTGCATCAGGGTTCAAGTCATGGCAGAGCTGGAGACCCGGACGATCCGCAAGGTCATGTGGCGGTTGTTGCCGTTCTTGATGCTCTGCTACGTCGTTGCGTTCATCGATCGCGTCAATGTCGGGTTCGCGCATCTGCAGATGAACGCGTCTCTCGGCATGTCCGAGGCCGCCTACGGCTTTGGCGCCGGGATATTCTTCATCGGCTACTTCCTGGTCGAAGTTCCCTCCAATATTTTGCTGGAACGGTTCGGCGCGCGGGTCTGGATCGCCCGGATCATGCTGAGCTGGGGGCTTGTCTCCACATCCTTCGGCTTCATCCCGCAACTCTCTTCTTTTACCGGTTTAAGCGCGGAGGCCTGCTTCTATGGTCTCCGCTTCGCGCTTGGGGTCTGCGAGGCGGGGTTTTATCCCGGCGTCGTGTTTTATCTCACCAGATGGTTTCCGGCGGAATATCGCGCCCGCGTGATCGCCTTTTTCATGCTGGCGGTTCCGGTGTCGCAGGTTATCGGGGCGCCGCTATCGGGCCTGTTGCTGAATGTCACCGGGTTCGGTCTGGAAGGCTGGCAATGGCTGTTCATTCTGGAGGGGCTACCGTCTGTTCTGCTCTCCCTCGCGGTCCTGTTGTATCTGACTGATTTCCCCCGCGATGCAAGATGGCTTCAGAAGGACGAGATCGGCTGGCTGGAAGCCAGGATAGCGCAGCAGCAGGCCGAAGCAGGCGCCCATTCTGGCCTTGTCAAGATGATGCTGGACAGCCGCATCCTGAAGTGCGCCTTCGCCAATTTCTCGATGCAGGGCGCAACCTATTCCATTACCCTGTTCTTGCCGGCGCTGGTTTTGCAATTGGGCTATAGCAACACGCAAACGGGTTTTATCCTGGCCTTTCCACCTTTCATCGCCGCGATCGGCATGGTGCTGTTCAGCCGGCATTCCGACCGCACAGGAGAACGCAAATTCCATGTCGCGGCGGCGTTGCTGATGCTGGCGGTGGGGATCGCGGGGGGCGCATTGCTCGACAATTCCGTGATCCGATTGCTATGCTTCACGCTTGCAAATATCGGTTCGGCATCCTTGGGACCCATGTTGTATCCGATACCGACAGGTTTCTTGTCCAAGAGCATGGTGGCGGCCGGGATCGCGGTGATCAGCTCGCTCGGGGCGCTGGGCGGATTCGCGGGACCTTATTTGTTTGGCACTATGAAAACCCTGACCGGCGCCCCAACCGTCAGCCTGCTTCTGGTGTCTTGCCTGGCCTTGGCGGGCGCGCTGGTCGTGGCGTCTTTGCGGGTCGGAAAAACACAAGCCGGTTTGAGAGCATAAAATGACAGTTCCTTTTGCGGAAATTCGCGCCCATATCGCCAAGCTGCCGCGCGTCAAACTGATCGAGCGGCCGACACCGCTTACCGAGGCGCCGAATCTTGCGAAGCTGCTCAACCACGGCAAGCCGGGCGGCCCGCGCATTTTTATCAAGCGGGACGATCTCACCAGCCTGGGTCTTGGCGGCAACAAGCTGCGCAATCTGGAATTCCGCCTGGCCCGCACCCTCCAAGACAATCCCGATACGGTCATTGTCGGGCTTGATCTGCAATCCAATTCCGCGCGCCAGACCGTTGCCGCCTGCAACAAGCTCGGGCTCAGGACCATCCTGGTGCTGGAAGGCAGAAAACCCAACGTCATTCAGGGCAATCTGCTGATGGATTATCTGCTGGGTGCTGAAGTGCATTTTGCCGCCAACGCCAAGGAACAGCGCAAAATGCTCGACGACCTGGCCGGTCAAATTCGCAACAAGGGCGGACGGGCGCATATTCTCAACGACAATCCGATGTTCGATATAGCTTCGGCGGCGGCCTATCTGGAGGCGAGTCTGGAG
>CADECX010000087.1 GCA_902825865.1 uncultured Alphaproteobacteria bacterium | reverse complement strand
GGAATATTCACCGTCGCCGCGGCCATCAGGCAGGCAGGCGTGGTCTTGTCGCAGCCGATCGTCAGCACCACGCCGTCCAGCGGATAACCGTAGAGCAGATCGACCAGGCCCAGATAGGCGAGGTTGCGGTCCAGGCCCGCGGTGGGACGCTTGCCGGTTTCCTGGATGGGATGCACCGGGAATTCCATGACGATGCCGCCCGCCTCGCGGATGCCTTCGCGGATGCGCTGCGCCAAGGTGATGTGATGGCGGTTGCAGGGCGACAGGTCGCTGCCGGTCTGGGCGATGCCGATAATCGGCTTGCCCGACTGAAGTTCCTCGCGGGTGAGCCCGTAATTCAGATAGCGCTCCAGATACAGCGCCGTCATGTCGGGATTGTCGGGATTGTCGAACCAGGCGCGGCTGCGCAGGGTCTGAGGTGTCTTTCCGTCGTATTTCTTGTCGGACATGTGCGTTTCCCAAATCAAAAATTGCAAATCGGTTCAGCCGGCGAACAGGGTCATCCCGCCATCGACTCTTAAAACTTGACCATTGACGAAACCGGCCTGGCTGCTGGCCAGAAAGGCGACGGCATGGGCGATCTCCGCCGGCTTGGCATAGCGCTCCAGCGATACTCCGTCCATTTTGGCGGGATCGGTGGTGCGGGTGGCCAGGAAGCGCGCGGTGGTGGTGGGGCCGGGGCTGACGGCATTGACGCGCACGCCATGGGGCCGCATTTCCAGCGCCAGGCAGCGTGTGTAATGCAGGATGGCGGCCTTGGCGCAGCCATAGACCACCTCCGGCGAAACGCCGATATGGCCGTTGAGGGAACCGAAATTGATCACCGCGCCATTTTGGCGCTGCACCATGCCGGGCACCACCGCACGGCACATCAGCATGGTGCCCATGAAGTTACGGTTCATCACCGCATGGGCATCTTCCAGGCTGATATATAGCGCGTCGTTGGGATTGGGCTTGCCGCCCTTGGCCGCGATGTCGCCGCCGGCGCAATTGACCAGGATGGAGATCGGGCCCAGGGCCGCTTCGACCTTTTTCACCATCGCCTTGGTGTCGTCTTCCTTGGAGATGTCGCCGATCACCGACATGACCTTGGCGCCGCCGCGCCCCGACAGCGTGGCCGCCAGCGCCGTCAGGCTGGGACTCTCGCCAAAGGCGTTGGGGGCTTCCTCATTGATGTCATGCAGCGCGATGGCAGCGCCGCCATTCAGCAGGGTCTCGGCAATCATGCGTCCCAGCCCGCGTCCCGAGCCGGTCACCAGCGCGACCTGGCCCTCGAAATTGAAGGATTGGGAAAGAATTTCCTTGCTCAATTCGTCACTCCATGGAGGGCATGGGAAAGGGCGGATGTGGCGCCGAAAGCCCTTGTTTCTTATTAGCTATTTCCGAAGTTGCGCGTGCGCAAACCGGCCCGGCTAGATTGACTTCCCACGGACCGAATTTAGTATAGAAGTCGCAAGCCGATGTGAAGCCTTATGGCGGTACTCCGGCTCCCATGCCCCAATAAAGGGTCAGGATAACAAGGGGCGGGAAGGCTCATGAAACCAACGCACGCGCGCTATGGGGTGGTGGGTTTCGCGCTCGCCCTGGCGATGATCATGTACATCCAGCGGGTGGCGATAAGTCAGGCGATCGTGCCGATCTCGGTCGATTTGCAGCTGACCAAGGCACAAACGGGCATGATCCTGGGCGCCTTCGGCCTTTCCTATGCGCTGTTCGAAATTCCCATGGGCCTGCTGGGCGACAAGCTGGGCGTGCGCCGGGTGCTGAGCCAGCTGGTGCTGTTGTGGTCGCTCTTTCTCGCGCTGCACGGCTGGGTGTGGAATGTGACAACGCTGTGGATCGTGCGCTTCCTGTTCGGCGCGGGTGAGGCGGGCTGCTTTCCCAATCTGACGCGCATGCTGTCGGCCTGGCTGCCGGTGGGCGAGCGCGTCAAGGCGCAAGCGGTAATGTGGGCCTTTGGCCGCTGGGGTGGGGCGCTGGCGCCGCCGGTGGCGTACTTCGTCATCTATCATTTCGGTTGGCGCATGGGCTTTGGCATTCTGGCGCTGTTGGGTGCCGTCTGGGTCGCCGCTTTCATGCCCTGGTTCCGCAACGATCCCGCCGAGCATAAGGGCGTCAACAAGGAAGAGCTGGCGATGCTTGAAGCGTCGCGCTCCCTGGTTCTGCATGACCATGGCAAGAAATGGTATCAATTGCTGTTGCAGAAGGACATTGCGTTCCTCGGGCTGCAATATTTCGGCTTCTCCTACACCTGGTATTTCTATGTCACGTGGTTGCCGACCTGGTTGCAGCAGTCGCGCGGCCTGACGCCCGGCACTGCCGCCGCTTACGCGATGATCCCGCTGGCGCTTGGCGGGCTCGGCTCCATTGTCTCCGGCTTTCTGCCGCTGTCGGTGCCGCGCAAGTGGGTGGCGATCTTTGGCTTTTCCATCACCGCGATCCTGATCTGCATCATTCCCAATGTACCGGGCGTGGTGCTGCCCATGGTGCTGATGGGGATGGCCAGCTTCTTCAGCGACCTCACCATGCCGATCAGCTGGAACACCTGTGTCGAGATCGGCAAGCAGTATACCGCCACGGTGTCCTCGACCATGAACATGCTGGGCAATTTCGCGGGCTTTGTCGCGCCGGTGGTGTTCGGCATCATTCTCCAACACACCAACAATGACTGGGCGATGGTGATGTATACCATGGCCGCCGCGGCGGTGGTTTCCGCCGGTTGCTGGTTCTTCCTGGAGCCCGACGCCAAGCGTTGAAGATTTGAAAGAAGGTCTGACTCGTGAAAATTGAACTGAACGGCAAGACGGCGATCATCGTTGGCGGCTCGGGCGGCCTTGGCGAAGCCATGGCGCATACGATTTCCGGCGCGGGCGCGGCGATCGCGCTGGTGGGCCGCAATCAAGCCAAGCTCGACAAGGTGGCGGGCGATCTCAAAGCCAAGAGCGGCAGGGTCGAGACCTTCACCGCCGACATGACCAGCGAAAGCGACGTCAAGCGGCTGGCCGCAGAGGTCAACGGCAAATTCAAAAACCCGCAGATCCTGATCAATTCAGCCGGCATCAATATCCGCAAGCCGGTGACCGAGTTCACCCTGAAGGAATGGACCAGTGTGGTGGATTCCAGCCTGGTCACCACCTTCCTGGCCTGCAACGCCTTCGTGCCCGGCATGAAGGGCACCGGCTATGGCCGCATCATCAACCTGTCCTCGATCATGGCGCATATCTCGCTGCCGGGCCGCACCGCCTATTCCAGCGGCAAGTCGGGATTGCTGGGCTTTACCCGTTCGCTGGCGCTGGAATTGGCGAGTGAGGGCATCACCGTCAACGGCATTTCACCGGGCCCCTTCCACACCGAGATGAACCTGCCGGTGATCAACGATCCGGAAGCCAACAAAATGTTCCTCACCAAGCTGCCGGTGGGCCGCTGGGGCAAGGTGGAAGAGATTGGCGGCCTGGCCTGCTATCTGTGCAGCGACTTGGCCGGCTTCATCACTGGCACCGATATCTTGATCGACGGCGGCTGGACCGCGGCCTGAGCCAAAGCTTAAGCCGCGATCTTTTGCGTCGTGAGTTCGTCGCGCGTGCTCACGTGCGTTAAGCACGCTCCGCGCGACGCTCCTGCTCACGCCGCAAAATCTCTGCGGCTAACAGGGTATTTTGGAAAACCGAATTCGGACTACTGCACTGTAAAGTGCATTACCGTGGCGGAGCTGTAGGTTTCGCCCGGGCGCAGCAAGGTGGATGGGAAGTTCGGCTTGTTGGGGCTGTCGGGATAATGCTGGGTCTCCAGCGCGATTCCGTCTGTGGCGCGGAAGGTGGTGCCCGCCGCGCTGACATTGCCGCCGTTGAAGTTGTTGGACGAATAGACCTGCACACCAGGCTCGGTGGTCAATAGCTCCAAGGTCCGCCCGCTGGCCGGGTCGGTCACCCGCGCCGCCAGTTCCAAGGCGCCCGGCTTGGTTTTGCGCAGCACATAATTGTGATCATAGCCGCGCCCGATCAGCATCTGCGGATCGGTGGATCGGATGCGCGCCCCGATGGCGGTGGGCTGGCGGAAGTCGAATGGCGTGCCCGCGACATTGGTGAAGGCGCCCGTCGGCACCTGAAATGCGTCAGTGGGCGTCACCTGGTCGGAGAACAGGGTCATCAGCTGGTTCTCCACCGAGCCCGAGCCGTTGCCCGCCAGATTGTAATAGGTGTGGTTGGTGAGATTGATCAAGGTCGGCTTGTCGGTGGTGGCCTTGTACTCCATGCGGAAATCATTGTTGTCGGTGAGGGTGTAGGTCACGTCGATGGTCAAGGCGCCGGGAAAACCCTGATCGCCGTCCGGCGACATCAGCCGCAACGTCACGCCGGCGTCGGTGGCATGTTGGAAGGTTCCCACTGTCTGCAGGATGCGCCGGCTATAGGGCGGCGGACCGCCATGCAGGGTGACGCCGTTGGGATTTTGGGTCAGGTCATAATGCTTGCCGTCGATGGTGACGCCCTTGCCGATGCGGTTGGCATAGCGGCCGGTCAGGGCGCTCATCGGGCCGGTGGCTTCGATCGCCGCCAGGTCCTTCTGGCACAGAATGACGTTCGCCATCTTGCCGTCGCGTCCCGGCGCCTCCACGGCGCAGACGATGCCGCCGTAATCCAGCACCTGGGCGCGCAGGCCGTGATTGTTGGTCATGGTAAAGATGTGGACGGCGGCGCCGTCCTTGGTGGTGCCGAAATTCTCGCTCTTGACCGTTCCGGCCCAGGCAGGACCGGCCAGCAGAGCCGCGAGAAACACGCTTCCAAACGTCGCGCCAGATTTCATCTTTCCCCCCGATTTCGCCCGTTTTTGGCTGTGGCTTTGGCTGGGCGACATTATAGTATCCTGCTCATAGAAAAAGACTATCGGGTACGGGAGCGAGAAGGCCGCCTGCCAAAGGCGAAGGCGGTCCGGTTCAAGCATGCAGCAGAGTGGCGAAAAACCGCTGATCGTGGTGATGGGCGTGGCCGGCTCGGGCAAGACCACCATCGCCAGCGGGTTGGCGGAGAAATTGGGCGTGCCCTTTGTCGAAGGTGACTCGCTGCATCCCACCGCCAATGTGAAGAAGATGGCCAGCGGCACGCCGCTGACCGACGACGACCGCTGGCCCTGGCTGGAGGCAATTGGCGAGCGCATGGAAGTGGAACGCGTCACCGGCCATGGCGTGGTGGTGTCTTGTTCGGCCTTGCGCCATGTCTATCGCGACTGCCTGCGCAAAAAGGTCAACGGCAAGGTGCATTTCATTCTGCTGGATGGATCGCGCGAGCTGATCACCGACCGCATGAAGCAGCGCAAGGGCCATTTCATGCCGCCCGCGCTTCTGGACAGCCAGTTCGCCACCCTGGAAAAGCCCACGCCGGACGAGGATGCGGTGGTCCTGGATATCAGCCACCCCATTCCCGCGCTGCTGGCCGAAGCCGCCAAATCCCTACTTCCGGCAACCGCACCTTAAAACAGGCCCCAAAACAGGCCCCAAGACAGGAAAGAGTCCGCCGCATGCGCAAATCCGTAGTGCTTCTCCTCGCAACGGCACTGCCCGCTTTGGCGCAGACCCCGGCCGACCAGCCGAAATTTCCCACGCCTCCTCCTCCGGTGACGGCCGAGAACAGCGTCATCGGGCCGAATTATGCCGATGCGCCGGAAGCGGTGGCCAATGCGGCGGTACCACAAGGCGACGTGCGCGAGTTCATTCTCTATTCCGAGGACAGCAAGATTTATCCCGGCATTGTCCGCGTCCGGAATATGCAGCGCGATCCGCAGGGCAATTATATCGCGACTCCCGAGGGCCTTTCCGCGCCCGGCCGCTATGAGCGCCATGTCTTTGTCTATATC
The DNA here is from genome assembly GCA_902825865.1 of uncultured Alphaproteobacteria bacterium. GTDB lineage: Bacteria > Pseudomonadota > Alphaproteobacteria > Micropepsales > Micropepsaceae > Rhizomicrobium. The sequence goes on along the minus strand of CADECX010000087.1, from coordinate 4,025 downwards.
CCCAAACAATATGTGCCCGGCACCCCGGCGCCCTTCATGGTGGTGCAGGACGGCCGCTCCTATGTGAAGCGGATGGTCAACATCATGGACAATATGATCGCGGCCAAGCGCCTGCCGCCCATGATTCTGGTGCTGGCGGATTCCGGCGGCAGCGACGCGCAGGGTTCCGAGCGCGGGCTGGAATATGACAGCCTGTCGGACCGCTATTCCAATTGGGTCGAGCAGGAATTGCTGCCCGCCGTGTCTGGGCGCTATGGCGTCACCTTCACCAGCGATCCGGAAGGGCGCGCCACCATGGGCGGATCGTCCGGCGCCGCCGCGGCCTGGACCATGGCCTGGTACCATCCCGAGCGTTATCGCAAGGTGCTGAGCTACTCCGGCACTTTCGTGAACCAGGCCTGGCCACCCGATCCCAAGACGCCGCGCGGCGCCTGGGAGTATCACGCCACCATGATCCCCAAGGCCGCCAAGAAGCCGATCCGCATCTGGATGGAAGTGGGCGAAAAGGACAATCGCTTCGACAATCCCGAGGACACTTGGCACAATTGGCCGCTGGCCAACAACCGCATGGCGGACGTGCTGAAGAAGAAGGGCTACGACCATCGCTATGTCTTTGCCATGGGCGGCGGCCATGTCGACAACCGGGTGGTGATGCAGACCTTGCCGGCGGCGCTGGAATGGCTGTGGCGCGACTATCCGAAATAGGGCCGAAATGGCGATTGTCAAAAGGGGAATGGGAATGAAGAACAAACTGATCTTGTCGTTTCTGGCCGGCGTGTTTTTCGCCGCGCCGGTCTTCGCGCAGCCCGCCATCGATCCCAATCTGCCGAAATTTCCCACCCCGCCGCCCAAGGTGACGGCCGAGGATAGCATCATCGACCCGCCTTACGCCGACGCGCCGGAATACAAGGTCGATCCCGCCGTGCCCCAGGGCGAGATACGCGAATTCATCCTCTATTCCGAGGACAGCAAAATCTATCCCGGCATTGTGCGCATCGAAAATGAGATCAGCGCCAAGCGCGATACTTACGGCAACCGCACGCCTGCGCCCGAGGCGCAAGTGTCAAAGCCCGGCCGCTATGAGCGCCATGTCTTTGTCTATATCCCCAAACAGGTAAAGGCGAACGCACCCTTCATGGTGGTGCAGGACGGCCGTTCCTACATCAATCGCATGGCGCCAGTGCTGGACAATATGATCGCGGCGGGCCGCGTGCCGGCGATGATCATTGTGGCGACGGACTCCGGCGGTAGCGACGCGCAAGGCTCTCAGCGCGGCTTGGAATACGACACTTTGTCGGACCGTTATTCCAATTGGGTCGAACAGGAATTGCTGCCCGCCGTGTCGCAAAGATACGGCGTCAGCTTCACCTCCGATCCGGAAGGACGCGCCACCATGGGCGGTTCATCGGGCGCGATCTGCGCCTGGACCATGGCCTGGTATCACCCCGAGCGCTATCGCAAGGTGCTGAGCTATTCCGGCACCTTCGTGAACCAGGCCTCGCCGCTGGACCCCAAGACGCCGCGCGGCGGCTGGGAATATCACGCCACCATGATCCCCAAAGCCGCCAAGAAGCCTATCCGCATCTGGATGGAAGTGGGCGAAAAGGACAATCATTTCGACGATCCGGAAAACACCTGGCACAACTGGCCGCTGGCCAACAACCGCATGGCGGCGGTGCTCAAACAGAAGGGCTACGACTACAAATATGTCTTCGCCATGAATGCGGGCCATGTCGACAACCGGGTGGTGCGCCAGACTTTGCCGTCGGCGCTGGAATGGCTGTGGCGGGGTTATCCCAAGAACTGAAGTTTAACCACCATGGGCGGCCTTGAGCCGCCCATCCAACTTTTCTATCTCGCGACGCAAAGTTGGATGGCCGGGTCAGGCCCGGCCATGGAGAGTTTTATTTTCCGCTCCAATCTTCTTCGCCCACCAGGCCGTGATCAGCGGCACCGTCAGCATGGTGACCACCACACTGGCCGCGACCAGCACGGTGGCGTAGGGCGCGGCCTCCGCGTAAACCGGATTGGCGGCGGCGACCAAAGCCGGCACCGCCGCGGCGTTGCCCGCCGTCGCTGAGGCCGCCAGACCCGCCACGCCTTTGCCGCCGCTGATGCGGTCGGCCAGGAACATCACGGTGCAGGAAATCACCAGCACCACCACGCCCAACGCCAAGCCCAGCAGTCCCGCCCGCCAGACATTTGTCAGATTGAGGCCCGCGCCGATGGCGAAGGCGAAAAAGGGGATCAGCGCTGGCGCGGCTTTGCCCAGGAACTCGCGCATGTCGCGGTCCAGATTGCCCAGCAGCATGCCCGCCAGCAGGGGCAGGATCGCTCCCAGCAAGGTCTGCCAGGGAAAGACGAAGAGGCCGCCCAGGGTCACCATGGTGATGAAGGGGCCGGACTCCAGCGACATCACCGAATAGGCGGCGATGTCCTGGGGGCGGCCATAGCGGCCCATCAGCGCCATATAGAGCCCGCCATTGGTGTCGTTGATGGCGGCGACCACCGCCAGGGTGGAAAGCCCGGCCAGAAGCCCGGTCTTGACCGGCTCGGTCCCCAGGAAGTGCCCGACGATCAGAGCCGCCAGCACGCCCAGCGACACCTTGGCCGCCAGCAGCACGCCGCCCTTGCCCGCCACCTGGGGCAGGGTCTCGAACGGAATGGTGGCGCCCATGCAGACATAGAAGACCGCCAGGATGGGCAGCGCGCCGGTGAACAGGGCGCCGGTGAAGGAGCCGAAGAAGGCGCCCGCGCCCGGCGCGAACGTGGCGATCAGGGCTCCCAGGGTCAGGGGCACGATCACCATGCCGCCGGGGATCGCCTCGATACCCCGCTTGATCGGTAGCCCCACTTTTTCCCCCTGATTTTTTGGAAGCTTACAGGCTTTCGCGCGTCAAGAGATAGAAGGCGCAGTCCTTCCTCTGCCCATCGGCGATCATGACGGGCCTTGTCTCGATCAAGACGAAGCCGTTCTTTTCCAGCACCCGCACAGCGGCGCGGTTGGCGCTCTGCGCCACCGCCGCCAGCCGTACCAGCCCCAATGCGTCAAAGGCATGTGCGATCACGGCTCCCACCGCTTCGCTGGCCAACCCCGCGCCCCAATGATCGGGGTGCAACATAAAGCCCAACTCCGCCGACGCTTCTTGGATCAAACTAAGATCGATGCTGCCGATTGCATGGCCGTTCCACTGCATCGTCCAATAACGGCAAAGACCCTGCTCCATTGCGGCCTGTTGTTCGCGCATCAATTCCTCGACCACCGCCAAACGCGTGATGGCAGGACGGCTCCAGAACCGCATGGCTTGCGGGTCGCTGAGTATCGCGAACAGATCCGAGGCATCGGCCAGGACCTGCGGTCTAAGGATCAGGCGGTCGGTCTGCAGGATCATCAGGCCGTCCCAGCAGCGCAAAAAACCGAGAGGCGGCCGGCAGCTTTCGCGCCGTAACCGCCTCTCACTGCCCCCTTTAAAAGGACCATTGGACCGGACCCCCATCCGGCACCAACCACTTGCGGGGTTCCCCCGAACCGTCCAGCCGCAAGCCTGCTAACTGTGCCGTAGCCACAGGTCGGTGCAATGGTTTTGCTAGAATTTACGGTGTGTTGGCGCTGCTTTGGCGCGCAATGTGGATTTTCCGCAACATTTGTTGGGAGCGGTTCGCGCCAAGGGACCTTCAGGGTACGCGGAAATGCTTAGAAAGCTTCAGGCCCTGGCGCTGATAGTTAGAACCCAAGCCTTCGCCGTAACCTTCCGGGGGCGGATCGGTTAACCGTTCGAAAACCAAACGGCCGATGACCTGGCCATGCTCCAGGATAAAGGGAACTTCCCGTGAGCGGACTTCCAGCACGCCGCGCGCCGAAGGCGGCTTGCCGGCCTCATAGCCAAAGCCGGGATCGAAAAAGCCCGCATAATGGACGCGGAACTCGCCCACCAGCGGATTGAAAGGCACCATCTCCGCGGCGTGATCGGGGGGAATCGCCACCCGCTCTCTGGAGACCAGGATGTAGAACTCGTCGGGGTCCA
>CADECX010000086.1 GCA_902825865.1 uncultured Alphaproteobacteria bacterium | reverse complement strand
AGGAATTTTCGCCGGCTTTTCCTCCGGCGCCAACGTTGCCGCCGCGCTGAAGCTGCTCAGGGGCCCGGAGCGGGGCGGCACTATCGCCGTGCTGATCTGCGACAGCGGCCTGAAATATCTTTCGACCGATCTTTGGCCCTGAGAGCTAATTGCGATCCTTGGGCCAGGCCGCATCCAACGGTTTGCCGGGATCGGCCGTGATGCGCAGCACCGCGCAGTGATGGTAGGAAAACTGCCCGGGATTGTTCACCCCATGCTGTTCCATGAATTGGATCACCTGCAGGGTGCAGCTCTTGCAATTGATGTTGGGCAAGGTGACGTCGGTCTCGAACGGCTGGTCGGTCTTGGCATTGTGTTGAAACAATCCGTCGGCCAGCACCGGCGGCGCCACCGGATTCATCACTTCGCCGGAAACCGAAACCACCACGCCCTTTTCGTTGGTCATGGTCTGGGCTTTTGGATCGACCGGCAGTTCGGTCGGCGAATTGACCGCCAGCGCAACCCGGTAGTAGCCGGGGTGATACACGGTTTCCTGCACCTTCACGTGCAGCGCTGTGCCGCCCTTGGCATCGGTGACCGCATAGGTCGGCTTGCCGAAATCATTGTTGGTGCCGCCGCAGGGCGCGGCCTTTTGCGGATCGCCCAATTGGTTCTCCACCAGCCATGAGGCCGGGGCGAGAAGCCTGAAGTGCGCCTGGGACGCAGCCGGCAAGGCGGCCAATCCAAGCGCCAGCCATGACATATGCCAAAACCGGTTTTTCATGCGCTATCCCTTTGCCGATACTGCAAAGACGGCGTCACGGTTGCAGCCGTGACGCCGTGTTGCTGTCGTCCTACGGCTTCTTGACCGCGATCAATTCGATTTCAACAAGCGGCCCCGGCGTGGCCAGGCCCGTTTGAACGGTGGAGCGGGCCGGCTTGTTGGGCTGGGTGGCGGTGCCGAAGCGCTTGCCCCATTCCGCGTTCATGGCGGGAAAATTGATCTTTCCGCCATTATGGGGATCGGCGACCAGGAAGACGGTGGCCTTCACCACATCGCCGAAATTCAGGCCCAGCTGCTTGAGGACGGCTTCGAGCTTGTTGAGCACGTCATCGGTCTGTTGGGCGGTATCACCCCAGCGGTCGGCGCTGCCTTCCGGCGCATTGGGGTTCTTGGGGCCGCCCGGAATGCCGCTGATATAATGGGTGGTATAGCCGGCCGGCACGGTGACGGCCGAGACGATGGGCACGGTTGGATTGGCCAAGGGCAGGCGCGTGACGTTTTGCGCGCTGGCGGGCACGGCAAAGGCGCCAAGCGCCAGGGCCAGGAAAGCGATTTTCTGCGAAGGCATGTGGTTTTCCCCTTGTTGACGACAGTGTCTGAAGGCGAGCGTAATCTGCGCAACGCCTTCGCGCATGTCTAATTTTCGATGCCGGCAAAATGAAGGCCGGCGCGCGGATCAAAGTGCTGATTTGATTGTCAGTTCGCAGCCGTCTTGGTCTTGCGCGCCTTGTTCAGCACTTGGCGCACGCGATTGCCCACGATCAGCTCTTCGCCGGGCTGCAAGGTCATGGAGACGACCTGCAGCTTGTTGACGACATTGGCGTTGGATTTGCGCAATTGCGGCAAGAGGCTGCGATTGCCCAGGGTGGAGAGCATCTCAATGCAGGGCTCGCCCTGGCGCAGTTCCTCGACGCACTCCGCCACGGTCAGGCCGAAGGCCGTCTCGTCCCAATTTATCGTCAGGGTGGGATAGGAGTTGCTGCCGACCGGGATATGGATTTCGGTCGTCACCCCCGGCACGGTTTCCACCAGCTTGGCGACCCGTTCGACGCGCCCCTGCCATGTCTTGTTCAGGGCATTGAGGTCGGCCTTGGACCAGTATTCGACCGCGGCCAACACGCCCATGATCTCTTCCTTGCCGACCTTCATGGCGCGGCACACCGCCCCTTCCCAGGGCGCGCTGTTGGCCATTGCGGCGTCGATCAGGTCTTTGCGGCCCAGCAGTACGCCGGAGCATTGCGGCCCGCCCAATCCCTTGCCGCCGCTGATGGTGTAAAGGTCCACGCCCCACTTGGCGAATTTGGTGAAGTTCTCGAAGGGCGGCACGGAGGCAGAGGCGTCTACCAGCAGCGGCACACCCGCCGCCTTGGTGACCTTCAGCGCTTCGATCACCCGCTCGTCGCGGAAGGTGGTGTAGACCAACGCGGTCTTCGGCGTGATTGCCCCGGCCAGGTCGGCCAGTCCCGCCGCGATCACCAGCTTGCCGCCGGCCAGGCGCAGGGCATTGTCGAAAGCATTGCGGCCCCCCAGCATGACGACCTCGTCCTTCATGCCGGTGGTGTCGGGAAGCTGCCAGACTTTTTCCGGATCGCTCCCCGCGATACAGCCCGCCGTGGCCTGTGACATGGCGGCGGCGGCGCCCGCCGTGACGATGCCGGATTCCGCTCCGGACAGCGCCGCCAGCTTCTTGCCGGCGGCGGCCTGCAGCTCGTACAGGTCCACAAAATAGTGCGAGGCCGCTTCCGCCGCGCGCCGCACTTCCGGCAGCTCCAGACAGCCGCTCAGATAGGTAAAGGTGCCGCGTGCATTGATGATGGTGCGCACCCCGAGCTTGGCATAGGGATTGCCCAACGCCTTGCCGGCGCCGGATGCGACGGTGGCCGCGAAACTGCGCGTGGCGATGGTGGCGAACAGCGGCGTGGCGACCAACATCTTGAGGAAAGCACGGCGGGCGGCGCGGCCGCCTTGGAATTCGAACGTGGACGACATGTTTTCCCTCAAGCTAAGAATTGGAACGGGCGCGCGAAGCCTATCCCAATCCGATGTCATTGCAATTGCGGTGCGTCACTGCGCGGGATATTTGCGCAAGGCCTGGGGCTTGGCCGCATTGGCGCCGACCAGCCGTGTCTCGCTTGTAACCCAGCTGATCTGCAAGGCGAAGCCGCCGGGCGTACTGGTCTGATAGCTCTGGTACGCGGCATGATAAATGTCATCGGGAACCAGCTTGTTGTCCGGTCCCATATGCGCTGTCGCGGTGTCGGCGCGAACCGCCAGCCCGCGTGATTCCAGTGCCTCGCGCACGCGCTCCACATCCCAGGGCGCGATGCCGTAGGATACATGGTCGATGGTCGCGCGGGCGGATTCATTGGTCTGTCCGGGCACAAAGGGGTTCCCGCCGCGGCACATGACGTCGCCAACATTGCCCGCCAACAATTCAATCTGGGACCCTTCGTCAAAAGCGCGTTCCCAGCCCAGCAGGTTGGCGTAGAAAGATGCGCTGCGCTTGTAGTTGGCGCCGCGATACGAAAAATGGTCGAACCAGACGGTTTTCCATCCCGTGGGCGCGAACGGCGCGGGCCCCGCCAGTTTGGCGGTGGCCGGTTTTTTGCGCGCGTCCGACAGGCCCTTGTTATTGCAGACCTGCAGGTCCCAGCCATCCGGGTCCTTGACCCAAAAGCTTTGGAACGCGCCCCGGTTGTCCGCCACCGGCGCCATGCCGCGCTTTGTCAGCGCGGCCGCCACGGCTTTGGCGTCCCAGCGGTCGATCACCCAGGAAAAATCGCGGATCGCCGCGCGCGGCGGCGGTGCGCCGCCTATGCCAGGGCCGAAGGACTCGGGCGCGGCGGCGCGGAAGATACAGCTGCCCAGTTGGCCGATATCCATGACGGCCCGCTGACCGTCGTCCTCCCGCAGGGTCCAGCCCAGCAAGGCGGCATAGAAGGCGGCTTCCTTTTTGTAGTCCACCACATCGATGGTGAAGCTCTCCAGCGCTACCGTCTTCCAGCCGGTGGATTCGAACACCTCCGGGATCGGCGCGGTGGCTTGCGCCATCGGCAGCGGGCAGCGGGGCTGACCGAAGCCGTTGCGGCATCCGCCGCTTTGCGCAAAAGACCCGCCGGCAAACCCGGTGGCGCCTGCGGCAGCACCCAGCATGCCCAGGAGCCTGCGGCGCGACAAGCTGTGTTCAGCGGGCGGCAACGGATTTGCGGATGGCTTCCACGGTGCGCGTCACCGTCCGTTCGATCAGGACACGGCCGATTTCCGCGCTGGCGCGGCGGGGATCGCCTTCGACGCCGTTCTTGCCGTTGCCCGCTTCCAGCTTGCCGGTCCGCACCATGGCGGGATCGACGGCCAGCATTTGCGAGGTGTCGCGGACATCGGCGTGATTGCCGATTTCCTCTTTCTTGATGCCGCGCTTCATCATTTCCGCGCCATCGCCTTCCGGATCGCCGCGATAATAGGCCCCGATGGCATGCACCCGCACATCGGTGGCGGCCCATTCCTTGTTCAGCTTGGCGGCGACGGCATTTTGGCCATCCTGGTCGGAACCGTGATCGCCGATCAGGACGATATTCTTGAAGCCATGCAGTTTCAGGCTGCGGACGACGCCTTCCACCACCCCGGCATAGACATCCTCCGGCACGCCGATTGTGCCGGGATAGCGCAAATGTCCCGTGGGCGGATCGTATTTTCCTTCGGGGGTAAAGGCGATCACCGCGGTCACCAGCGCATTGCCCAAGCGGCGCGCGATGGTCTGGGCATTGGCGGAAACGCGGAAATTATGCTTGCCGGTCACCATGCCGGGACCGTTCTGCTCGGTGCCGCCCGAAGGCAGGATGACCGTGGTCTTTCCCGACGCGATGGCGTCGCGGATTTCGTACGAGGTCATGTGGTCCATGAGAAGCGTGTTCGGCGCTTGCGCCAATGCCGTACCGCCGAAACAGAAAACCGCGATCAAAAGCAGATACCGAACCATCAGTTCCTCCCCAAACCAATGCCAAACCGTAGCACGCTTTTCGCGGCCAGGTATGTCGCCATTGTACAATAGGAGTCGCTGTTCCCGCCGGTTCGCTTGCCCTCAGCGGACGCGGCGGACTTTATGCATGTAGCCGTCCACCGTCATGGTGAAGGTGCGCATTGCCGCGGGGACAATCGTCACCGCGTATTCGGACGCCTCTTTGCGCCAGCGCGCGGGATGGTAGGTCTCGTCCTCGGGAGATTGCTCCCAGACCTGGCCATCCTCCAGCGTCACGGTGAAGGCGCCGCTTTTGTTGAATTCATAGGACGCCATCGGCATGTCGCGCACGATCGGCCTGGCGGTGGAGAACATGCCGGTAAAAAGGCTGCTGTTGCGCGGCTTGGGCGGCGGACCGGCGGGTTTCTTAAGCGGCGCCGGCGCCGGCGCCGCGGAAGCAAACTGCTGCACCGGGGCCGGCGCGGGCCTGGTCACAGCTTGTGGCGCCGACAATCCCAACTGCACCCGCATCGGCATGGCGGCTGCGTAATAACAATCCAGCCAGGGGCGGTCGCCCGCCTCGCGCATGCAACCCGCGGCAACCGCCACCACCTCGGCGCGCACGCCTTCGTCGCGCGGCTGGCCGCCGGCCGGCGGCGACGCCGCCAGCTGGACTTGCGCTGCAAGCGCCGGCGACAGACCAAGCGCGGTGCGCATGGGTTGGGCGGCGCCGTAATAACAATCCAGCCATTGCCGGGAATCGGCGATCGCGCCGCACCGAATGGCGCCCGACAGGGCATCGTCGCGGGGACGCGCTTGCGCCGGCGCCACCAGACTCAACAAAGCGGGCACCAGAAACCACCAGATATGACGCATGCGCTTCCTCTATGACGGCCGCCAATCCGGCGGCTCGCCGGATTGAAACAAAATCGCGTTGCCGGAGCAACCCGTGCAGCTGCGCGATGCGGGATTAAGCTTGTCTAGCCTGGAAAAAGCGCGGCAGCCGCTATTTTTTAACGCGTCTGACGGGTTTCGCCGGATCGAAGCTGATGGCTTTGAGGCGGTCGGCGCTCAATTCCCCGGAACCTGAAGGCAACGCGTTGCTCTTGAGGATATAGGCCACGATGTCGGTGTTGGCGCCCGGGCCCAGCGCGCCGGGACGGTCCAGCGGCATCGCCGTGCTGACATACTCGAACAGCGCATCCAAGCTTGTGCCCGACCAATAAGGCATAAAGCGGCCGACCAGGGGCGGGGTTTCAAAATTGCCCGACAGGTCGGCGCGATGGCAGCGCGAGCAATTCTGCATGTAAAGCGTGCGGCCACGCCCGGCCTGAGCCTCGCTGTAAACGCCATCCCAAATCGAAATCCGTGTTTGGGCGGCGGCGTGTCCCGCCACAAGGGTCAGCGCCGCTATGCCTGCCGCCAAGACTGTCTTGCGCATGACCGTGCCCTCTTCAGACCGGGGAAAAGCGGGAAAACAACTCTTCCATCCACGCCACCCCGTCCGAACGCCAAATTCGTATCATTGGGAGCACAGTTGCTCAATGGCGGCAGATGCAGACTGCGTCAGCGCGACGCGCAGGGTTGCCATCGCGGGTTTTCCTCCACACACTGTGTTGCGGCGGACTGCGAATTGGAGGGGCCTATGATCACGACGCAACGAAAGACGTTTCTCGGCGGTGCAGCAGTGGCCCTTTGCCTTTTGGCCGCGGTGAATGTCGAAGCGCAGCCTGCGGCCCAGGTGGATATTCTCATCAAGAACGGCCACGTCGTGGACGGCACCGGCGGTTCCTGGTTCCAGGCCGATGTCGCCATCACCGGCGACAGAATCGTTTCCATCGGCCGCAGCCCCGTAAAGGCCAAGCGCGTGATCGACGCAGCCGGCAAAGCGGTTTCACCGGGCTTCATCGACATGCATTCCCATTCCGAGTTCGGCCTGTCGCTGGACGGGCGGGGCTTGAGCAAGGTCACCCAAGGCATCACCACCGAAGTGATGGGCGAGCATCTCTCGGCCGGCCCGGTCTTGGGTCCGGCGGTGGACGATCCCATGATGGTGACGCCGCCGGTCAAGCGCAGTTGGACGAGTTTGGGCGGTTTCTTCTCTTATCTGCAGAAGAAGGGCGTCGGCCTGAATGTCGCTTCTTATGTCGGTGCGGGCCAGGTGCGCGCTTCGGCCATGGGTTATCAAAACCGCCAGCCCACAGCGGCGGAGATGGACCGCATCAAGCAGTTGATCCGGCAGGGCATGGAGGAGGGCGCCTTCGGCCTGTCCAACGGCATGTCCTATGTCCCGAACATGTTTTTCGACACCGCCCAGCTGATCGAATTGTGCAAAGTCGCAGCCAGCTATGGCGGCATCTTCACTATTCATATCCGCAACGTCGCTCCCGGCGATCCGCCGGATAAGGGTTTGAAGGAAGCGATCGAGGTCGCCAAGGGCGCCAATATCCCGGTTGAGATTTTCCATCTCGGCGCCAGCGCCGGGATGAATCCCGACACATTTATTCGCGACGTCCAGCAGGCGCGCGCCGACGGCGTGGACATCACCGGGAATTCCTATCCGTACGAAACCGGCTGGACCTATCTCACCCAATCGCTGCCGGCCTGGGCGCAGGAAGGCGACAGCGCCGCGATCGTGGCGCGGCTGCAAGCGCCCGATAGCCGCGCCCGCGTCCTGGCGGAAATGAAAGACCGCAATTTTGCGGGCCTGAAAGTGGCCTCGGTGAATCCGGATTTTGACAACAAGCTCTTGCCCCAGATCGCTGCCGAAATGGGCGTCTCGCCGTCGGAGGCGATGTTGAACATCCTGGTCAAGCAGAAGGGCGAGGGCTTCCAGATCGGGATGCCTACCGGCGTTCGCGCCAAGATCGTCGCCCAGATGCTCAACAATCCCTGGATGGATATCGGTTCGGACGGCATCGCCTTGCCGGCGGATGTGCGTACGTCTTTCGGCAGCCCGCATCCGCGCTCCTTCGGCAGCCACACAAGGCTGCTCTCGGAATATGTGCGTGAACAGAAGGTCTTCACCCTGGAGGAAGCGGTTCGCAAGATGACCTCGCTGCCCGCCAACCGGCTGGGACTGGCCGATCGCGGCATTCTGCGTCCCGGCATGAAAGCCGATGTGGTGGTGTTCGACCCCGCCACGGTCAAGGACATGGCGACCTATGAAAATCCCGCCCGCTATTCGCAAGGGATCGATTGGGTGCTGGTCAATGGCAGGGCGGTGGTTGCCGATGGCAAGCCGACCAATGCGCTGCCCGGCCGTATCCTGCGCGGCCCGGGCTACAAGCCGGGCACGCCCTAGGCGGATTTTTCCGCCGAGGCCGGTGTTTTCTGGTAAGCTGGTGGGACGGGAGGTTGCTTATGGCCCTGCGACAGCGTCTTCTGATTTCCGCCATGGCCGCAGGGCTGGCTGGCGGCGTTTCCCAACCTGTTTCGGCGGCGCCTTGGGTCAAGGGCTTTGTCGTCGGCGCCTATGAATATGCCTTCCGCTATGGCGGGCGGGCCAGCTTCAGCCGCGAGGGAGAGATCGAGCCCGGTGTGGACTGTCCGCACGGCAGCTCCACCCATTTCGCGAACGAGGACCAGACCAAGGTGGCGGTGGCGCGCCAGAAGTGGCGCTCCCAGCAGGAGATCGACTGGATCACCGCGCCGCCGGGACTGGAAATGGTGCGCGCGCCCAATCTCACCCGCTTCTATATCTGGGACCGGGCCCTGTCGCATCGCGGCTACAAGAAAGAGGTCGAGACTTACGTCAATCCCTGGGCGACCGACGATCCCGGCCAGCCGCAGGTGAACAGCCGCATCGGCGACGGCTTCAACCTGGATGGCAAGGTCAATGCCAACGATTTTGTCAGCCCGGATGGCGAAAAAGGCATCGACAACGCGCTGTATCGCGCCTGGGGATGCGACGCGCCCTGGCGCGGCAATGGCAACGCCACCTTGGACTTGCGCGCCAACGACAAGATGCAGGACGGCCTTTACACCATGGTGATCCGGATCTCCGGCAATCAGGATCCCAGAAATGACAGCGACGCCACCTTGGAGATCGGCTATTCGCCCGACCGGATCGTAAGGGACGCACGCGCTGGCATGGCGATGGATTATTCCTATCGCATCCTGCAATCGGCCCAATACACCAAGTTGAAGGCGAAAATTAAGGACGGCGTGGTGGAAACCGAACAGGTGGAGCATCTGCATACGCCGCGCATCGCCTGGTTTTATGATCAGACCGGCGACACCAACTTCACCAAGGGCAAGCTCCGCCTCAGCATCGCGGCCGACGGTTTGAGCGCCGCCGGCTTGATGGGCGGCTACCGCAACTGGCGCGACCTTTATGCCGAGAACACCTTTGCCCAGGACGGCGGCCAGCAAGGCATCCGCGAGCATGAGGATCATGTCGCGCTCTATTACGCGCTACGGCGCAATGCCGACGGCATGTTCAATCCAAAAACCGGCAAGCATGACGGCATTTCCTCGGTCTATCGCATCCGCATGGTTTCGGCCTTTGTGGTCGATCCCGCAAAGCCGATGGAGATTCCCAAGCTGCCGCTGGACGAGCCCCGCAAGATCGCTTTCGAGGCGACCAGGCTGGCGATGATCAAGGGTGCGCAAACCCGCATTCCGCAATTGGTGCCGCCCGGCACCTCGGAGGCCGCGGTCGGCATCATGGAAGGCTTGCTGGAAGATCTGCCCAGCGCGGATTATTTCCTCAAGACCTTGTATCGCCAGCGCTACGAGGGCGAGGACGAGCATGGTTTTCCGCCCTGGGCGGATCAGTACCGCCGTTACAAGCCGATGAAGGCGGCGCCGAAAAAACCGCAGCAGCAGGTCAATGCCGGCAAGGTGACAGCGTCGGCGGCGCCTTAGGGAAACGAGACCCAGGGGCGAGTCGATTTGCCCTTGAGAACGGCGGCCCGGCCGGTGGTGCAATTGGGACACCACCCCCGCCAATGCAGGGGCCGGAGATATTCGCGGGCAGCATCGGCGCCGGTAAAGTGGTCGGGCGTCCGGGTTGAAACGGCCTTAACCACTTATAAAAGCACAATAATTCTTCTTTCCTACGACGTCACTTACATAGTTGTTACCTTGGCACCACACTCGGCTCAGTTCGACAATTTCCCGTGTTTTCGTGCCCTTACGGGCGATGACGCTCTTGCGAGCGGCGGCGATGTGGGGTCAAACTGGAATCAACAACGGGAAACAATTCCGTCATAGGGGGACGTCATGAATTCTGGTCGTTTGAAGGCCCGCGCGCGTTTTGCGGGCAGCGCTGCAATTTTGGCATTGAGCGCCGGCGCCGCGATGGCGCAGGAAGGTGTCGAGCACGTCGT
>CADECX010000085.1 GCA_902825865.1 uncultured Alphaproteobacteria bacterium | reverse complement strand
GTCCCTGGGCACCATTTCATTTCAACGAGTTATAGCTGGAAAGAATATCGCCGATTTCCGGCGATGTGTAATTCCTGTGTAACTGACGAGACCAAACCTATCAGCCTGCTGAGACATAGGCCCTTTTCCAGGGTGGCACTCGAGTTGTCTTTTTCGGGTGTTTCTATCCAGCGCATAAGTCTGTTTTCTCTGTGATTGAAACGAGTGGCTATCCCGCCTTGCGAATGCGGGTTTCGAGCTTATCCATAGCGGCCTGGATATGCTCACCGTTCTGGTGGGCATATCGGGCGACCATCGCAAGGGTTTTGTGCCCAGAAACCCGCTGGACGGTTGGAAGGTCTACCCCTGCCTGGACCAAGTGCGTCACTACAGTATGGCGAAGGATATGGGGCGTTATCACGTCGGGGTCCAGGCCCGCGCGTTGGGCTGAGCGGCGGAAGGCCTTGCGGATGGTATGCGCATGGCCCGTTCTGCTGGCGGGAGAAGGGAAGAGCCAAGGGGAGCCGGACGGGAGCATTTCCAGCCGGGTTGCCAGATACAGGGCTAGATCATCGGTAATGGGTTGTTCACGCGCGCCCGCTTTTGCCTGGGGGATCCAGATAGCCTTGTGAGCGAGATCCACATGCTCGCGTCGAATTGACAAAATCTCAGTGTGCCGCATACCGGTCCTTAGCCCGATCAGGACAAAGGCGTGAACATCGGGATTCTGATCCTCAGTGGCCGCCTTCTCCAAAGCGGCGCACTGGTCGCGGGTCAGGTAGGTGATGCGCCCGCCTTCTTCTTTGAAGCGCCTGATGCGTACGGGCGCTGTTTTCATCCAACCCCATTCCTGGCAGCAGTTGAGAAGGTGGGAGAGGACGGCCAGCTCCCGATTGATTGTTGCCGGTGCCGCGCCTTCATTACGGCGATCTCTCTTGTATCGCTCAATATCGGAGGCTTCGATTTGGGAGATGGAGCGGTTGCCCAGAAACGGGGCGAGATGTTGGGTAATCTGGCGGGACTTGGCTTTGATGTTCTTGCCGTGCTCACGTCCTAGTCGTTCCAGATAGCGGGCGGAGGCTTCGCGGAAGCCGAGAGGTGTCTTGCGAGCTTCGGGGAGGTCGAGCCGATCGCGCCGTGCATCCGAACGAGCCTGGGCGATGAAATCCTCCGCTTGTTGTCGTGTCACGCCTTCAGATTCCCGCCCGATTACACGGTGAATGCGCCGACGATCCACCATGATGTTCACGGAAAAAACACCGTCGCCACTGGGCTCGCGGCGGAAGGTGATCCCGTGTTCAGTTAGTGCCTGTCCGGGAGGAAGGTGCCGCATCGTAATGCGGCTGAGCCGCTGAAATTTGACTGACATTCGAGCCACCTAGTCTGCAGAAAGGGCGCCTGATAGCGCACCATTCTGTGTCGAACAGGGCCGAAAACGCGGATCTGGGATGGTCTCTGCCGGTAAGTCACCAGCTGCGATTTTCTTGATTATGTCCCAATGCTGCTCGACAGCAGGGAGATAAAGATTGTTCACCTCGGGCGAATAAACATAATGCTCGAACTCATTACCAACATTTTTCCATTCTCCCAGCCAGAATGTGCAGTTCTTTTCGATCACCGCCCAGGTCTTTTGTTCTTCATAACTCATAAGGTGGGGCGCGAAATACACCAGGCGTCTTAGACGTTCGGCCTCATCTACATGCCAAACCTGGTCTGCAATTTGAGCCATGGTTGTCGGGTTATTTGCATGGGGCCGAACATCCACCCGAATTTGATTCATGGCGTCCGTCAGCGCGGCCTCAATCAAGCTGGATTTCGTCCGTCGCTGTGAGCGGGCAGCGAGTTCGGCGAGGTAATTCATCTTGGGATCGAGCCGGATAGTGACTGTCTCTGACCGCCCCAGCTTGCCGCCGCCTTTTTCAATCTTCGCCATTCGATCCTCGTGCCAAAAGTTCCGGATAATACTGAGATAGCACATTTCGATTGTAATACAACACAAAAGTGCTATTTCGTTCTTTGTTCTATACCGGATGTTCGGGGCTAACCAGGAGAAGATACCATATGTTGATTTCTAACCATTTGAACTTGTTCGTTTTTCCTGATGGGCGGATGGATCGAAAGAATGCTGCCCAGTATCTGGGCTGTGCCTCCAAAACCTTGGCCGACTGGGCGACCAAAGGAACTGGACCGGAATATCGCCTGGTGGGTGGTCGGGTTTTCTACTTCAAGTCGGTCTTGGACGCGTGGATCGGGGCGCAGTCCGCGTCCCCCAGCAGCCACCGCCCTCGGCCCGGCAACGGGCGCTAGCGGCCCGGCGCGGCACTACAACCATGTCTATACGGCCGGCCACGGTGCGGCGCAGTCGCAGATACAATCTGCGGCTCATCAAGGCAACTTGGCCTTACACGGTCCAGGACATCGCCACCCTGCTGGGGGTTCACAAGAACGCGGTCGGGCGGTGGATGCGGGAGGGCCTGCAGGCTGACCGTCAGCAGAGGCCCTTCCTGATCCGGGGGGATGAACTCGCCCGATTTCTGGAAGCCAGGCAAAAGAAACGCCGCACGAAATGCGGCATCGCCCAGTTCTATTGTTTCAAGTGCCGGGCCGCTCGGGACGCTTCTTCTCGCCGAGCTACCTTGGAATCCCAGAGGTCCGGCAAGGTTTGGCTCAAGGCAATCTGCGACCATTGCGGTACTCGCATGAACAAAGTTCTGGGCCTCAGAAGGCTGCCGCAAATCGGAAGGCACCTCATGATCACCAAGCCGGAGAGCGAGCACATAATCGAGTGCGGCGAAGCCAGCGTGAATCGTGACTTGGAGAAGCAATCATGAGCAATGCACGAAGCAACCCTAAAAATGACCGGCTGAAACGGGATTATCTTGTCTGGCTTCGGGAGGCGAAACAACGCTCACCTGCCACCGTGGACCAGGTGCGCCATGCCATCGACCGCTACGAGTCCTATATCCGGTTTAAGGGCTTTGAGACCTTCAATCGTGACCAGGCCATGGGCTTCAAACATTTCCTACTGGAGGCGGACGCCCAGCGATCCGGCAAGCCCATGAGCCTCTCGACAATTCATCACATTTTGCAGGCCAATAAAGATTTCCTCGCCTGGCTGCACAACAGACCGGGATTTCGGCGAGCCATCTCCATGCACGATATCGCCTATCTTAACCTGTCGAAGGGCGAAGAGCGGCAGGCGCGCACCTCCAAGCCCAAAGATTTTCCCAGCGTCGAAGACTTTCGGAGGGCCATACTAGCTATGCCGGACGCCGGCGAGGTTGAGCGACGGGACCGGGCCATTATGGCGCTGCTGCTGCAGACGGCGATGCGCGATGCCGCCCTGATCGGCGTGAAGATGAGCGACGTGGACATCCGCAGCAATTACGTCTTCCAGGACCCTCGCCATGCCCATACGAAATTTCACAAGCCCATCGACTCATTCCTGTTTTCCTTTGGAGACGATTTGGACAGCATTTTTCCTGACTGGATTGGATTTCTGCAGTCCGAAAAGCAATTTGGACCTAATGACCCGGTTTTCCCTAAAACCCAGGTTGGCCCGGGACGGGATCAGAGCTTCGCGGCGCTAGGCATCGGCCGCGAACATTGGGCGGATGCCGGTCCCGTGAGGCGAGTATTCAGCGGGGCATTTGCCCGCATTGGGCTTCCTTTCAGCAAGCCCCATACGGCGCGCAATACATTGGTACACTACGCCTACCAAAAGGGGTTCAACGCCGAACAAATGAAGGCTTTGGCCCAAAACCTAGGTCATGAGAGCCCGCTCACGACTTTCGGCAGCTACGGACCACTGACGGTCGAAAGGCAGGGGGAGGTCATTGCCGGCGTTTGCCGCAAGGGGGGTGGCGTGGATCTTTCGCAATGGACGCCGGCCGAGCTGGCGCGTGCATTGTCCGCCAAACTGGGTTCAATTTAGTCTTCAATGTCTGCTTTACCCCCGAAAGCGGTCATTCGTGCCAGGGCAGCCCAACGTCCGCTTTGCGCCAAAAGCGGACATTCGGCGCGCAGCGACTTTCGGGCCGCTCTATGCAGATCCCTCAAGGTCCTGGAGGGGATGGCGTCCCGAACGGCGCGCCGCGCAATCCGCTATAGACTTTATCGAACGTCTCTAGGGGCGGAAGATTTGCGACACCGCCCGTCGATACCGGATCACCGAGATATTGGACATTGCGGTCCATAACCGCCTCCGCCATAGCTTTCGCCGCGGCGGTCCTCGACATTGTCGGAGGGACGAAGATCATCCAGACGCATGCATGCTCCTACTCCGCCCCTAGCCAAAGCTAGAGCCAGAGACGGCCGGCATCAATACAGGATTCCCAGCATCGCAATGACGCCGCCCGCTGCAGCGGCGGCGGGATAAAGAAATTCCGACCAGGACTGCAAAGGCTTATCGCTGCGTTCCCATTCCAAGGCGCTCAGGGCACGGGATTGGGTACGGGCAAAATGATAGTCTTCATAACGGTAGTCAGCATGGGCAGAAATTCGGGACAAGACACCTCTCCTTTGGCCCTGGAACCGGGCCGACAGGGAGATGGGGAATGTCCGTGAGAAAAAACGGCCTATATCTCGGTATAACCGCTATCCCAAAGGCGCATGCCCCCCGCATCTTGAAATGCGGGGGGCTGTACCAGTGTTTTTAATGGTCGCACGGTCCTTCGGGGGCCGCTGCTCCTTATGTCCCGTCGGTACGCTTGGTAAAGGCGCGGCCAAGGTCCGCCGCCGGCGAATCGCCGCCGGTGCAGATCATCACGCCGTCCTTGAGCTGGTTGATGACATAATTGCTGCTCTTGGGATCGTCGCTGCAGGCATTGAGGAACTTGATGTTGGCGGCCTTGGTGGCGTCCAGGATGCGCTTGCGCACCGCCGTCATATTGGCCGCCGCGTCACCGCGGCCGCCCGCCGTGGCCGGATTGCCCACCAGATAGAAGCCGTGATCGCCCGGGCCCCATTCGGCAAAGGCAATGCCCGGCACGCGTACCGAGGACTCGACATTGGCATCGGCACGAGGATTTTCGATCTTGAGGCCCAGAATGATCTCCCCGTCGGGATTAAGTGGCCAGGGTTCGGCGCGCTGCAGATATTCGGCCGCAGTGATTCCCCAAATCTTGGAGGCATAGCTCTGGCTGCCATTGCCACGGAAACCCTGATTGAGGCCGGGAACGACCGGCGCGAAGGGATAACGCGAAGCTTCGACCATGATCTTGGCAGCTTCCGGAGATTCCGCATTGCAGAGCAGGATTCCGTGCACGCCGGCCGCCAGCGCCTGCTGGATCATCCAGGCATTGGCGCGCACCACATCCGCGGTGCCCTGGATCGGCAAGGTGACCACCACCGGCACGGTGGGATGACCGGTGCGGGTGCCGACTTCCTTCAGCCCGCGCATGAATTCGCGCAGCTCATGAAAGTCCAACGCGCCATGCTCCATTTCATAGGTGATATAGTCGGCCTTGGTATTGGCCATCCGCTTGCCGTCTTCATAACCGCCGGCTTCGAGCTGGGCGTAATAGACCGGCTGGCCCTTGAGCCACATATCGATGACGCGATTGATATGTTTGCCGGTACGCATGGGCTTGGTCGGCATGGCCGGGAATGTGCCGGCCGCGAAAGCCGGAGCGTTGGGCTGAACCTGGGCGCCGGCAGGCACATAGGTCAGCGCTGCGACGGCCAGACCGGCCATCAAAAGATGTTTGACTTTCATGACGTTTTCCCTTGCTTGTGAAAGCTGTGTAACCTTAGTCCAACACAAGATCGGGGCTTTGTCTTCCAGAAGATTGGCGCGAAATTCGAGCAGGGAACGCCCATTTCGCGGGTGCAACCGCGATTTTTTTCGGCCGCGTCAGCCGGTCAGCGTGACGTGCTTGGCGGCAAGCTGCGCCCGGATGGCCAGTTCCGCCGCCAAAAGGCACTGGGTCTGATCCTGGGCGGTATGGGTGCGGTTCAAAATGTCGGCGACGAATTGCGGCCCGAAGGGCAGCGCACCATTGCTGCAATCGATAAAGCGCGCGCGCTTGCCGTCCACCAGGAACATATTGTTGCCCTGTTTGGACACCGCGACATTGGTGTATTTGCGCAGCTCGATATAACCGTCGGTGCCCAGCACAAACAGCCGCCCGTCGCCCCAAGTGCCCAGCCCATCCGGCGTGAACCAGTCCAGCCGCACATAGCCCAGGCCCTTATCGCCCTTGAGCATCATGTCGCCGAAATCCTCGAAGCGCGGATGGTCGGGGTGGCGGATAGCAGAGCTGAATTACTGACCGGATGTCAGTAAGCGGTTGTGACATGGCGATGTCCGCTTTGGGTCAAAAGCAGTCGTTCGCGTCAGGTTGGCCGCTTCCTGGATGGAACGTCCGCTCAGGGCCCAAAAAGGCAACCAACGAAGGAGCAAATTGTGAGGCAGTGTCAGCGCAGAGACCATTCAACCCGTCCATTGGCTTCCTAATAGACGAAGGCCGCTGCGATGCCTGCCTTGCCGCCGTGAAAAAGCAGAAGGGCCATCCCGCTTGCGGGCGTGGCGGCCCTTCTGCTTTTCTGGCGCGGCAAGCCGGGGCCCCCACCATGAACGCCTTCCATCGCAGCGCCGCGCTGCTGGGTCTGCTGCTGCTGTCTGGTACGGCGCTGGCACAAGCGCCGGCGGGGCCGCGGCCTTTTGATCCGTTGGAATCCGATTGGAAGCCGATCCCCGACGACGAGATCATGATCATAGCCCTGACCGGGAACCGCACGGTGGTGGTGCGGCTGGCGGCCCGCTTCGCCCCAGCCCATGTGGCCAATATCCGCACCCTGGCCCACACCCATTGGTGGGACGGCAGCAGCATCTACCGGGTGCAGGAAAACTGGGTGGCGCAATGGGGCGACCCCACCAATGAGAAGAAGCTGCCCGACGGCATAACCGAATCGCCGCCCGCTGAATTCGAGATTGGTGCCTTCACGCCGGCGCAGACCCTGGCGAAGCATGATGCCTATTCCACCCAGTCCGGCGTCACGGCCGATGGCTGGCCCATCGCCGGCAATGGCAGCGTTGGCTGGCTGACCCATTGCTATGGCACGGTCGGCGTGGCGCGCGATGCCCTGCCGCACACCGGCAGCGGCGCCGCCCTGTTCTCGCCTATCGGCCAGACGGCGCGGCGGCTGGACCGCAACTACACCGTGGTGGGCCGCATCATCGAAGGCATGAAATACATGTCCAGCCTGCCGCGCAGCGATGCTACCATGGGCGTCTATGCCGATGCGAAGGAGCGCACCGGCATCGTCTCGGTGCGGCTGGCCTCCGACTTGCCGGCGGCAGAGCGGCCGCATTTCCAGTATCGCAGCACCGACAATGTTCGCTTCGCCGCGCAGATCGCGGCGCGGGAAAACCCGCCTGGCATGGTGGCGCCGGGCGGCGTCGATGTCTGCGATGTCCAGCTGACGATCCGCCGGGCGCCTTAGTACGCTGTCGCCCCACGGGCATGATCTAAGTCTAGCTATTGGCTCTCCCGCCCTCCAGAATCTCACGAGCATCAATGTCCGCTTTGGGTCAGAAGCGGTCATTTAAGGCCCGTCTGCCCAATGTCTGCTTTGCGCCAAAAGCGGTCATTCGCATTCACTGGTCGGCCGACCCCTTCAATGCGGCGCGGCATGGCATGCAGTGTAGGTGGCGGAATTTTTGGTCACCCACTCCTGGGCTTGCGCCGGATCGAGCCCGATGTCCTTCCAGCGGCCTATCCACTGCTTCGCGCGGTTGGCCATGATGCGGTTGAGGCTCTCTTCAATCAGGAGCGACACCTCATCAGCCGAGACCGAAGCCCGACGCTCCACCACTCTGGCCGAGTGGGAAGCACTCGCGGTCTGGGGTCTCACGCCCTGCCCACCCTCCGTCGAATGAAGACTTTTCAGTCTCACAGCATCCTCAGGGCCGGGATCTCATCCGGTAGGATGGCGTCCCGAAATTCTCTTGACTTACGGATACGCAGCGGGTCCGAATGCATGCCAGTTGCTTGATATTTTACATAACGTTTGGAGAAAACATGGCCCAGTCTAAGAAACTCTTCTGGTCTTCAGCGTTTCTTTTTACCCTGCTGGCCTCGCAGCCGGCGCTAGCGCAGTCGCCGTCTCAAAATCCAACTGTCGAACGGCAGCCGGTGACGCCTGCGCTGGCAACGCCTAAGCCGCGGCTCGATCGGTGGAAGCCGCGGGATCGTCATTTGATTTATGTTACGCTTCCCGGAACCCTGGTAGAGAATTCATACCGCAATGGATTAGGGATCGTTGTGCTAGACGCCAACGATGGGTATCGATTTATCAAAAGGATCCCCACATGGGCGCCTGCGGCTAGTATAAGTCCAGAGCAAGTCGCCGGGGTGGCTGCAAGTCCCGTGACAAACATGATTTACCTTGCAATGAGAGGTAGACTTGGGGCCTTTGACCTCAAGACTGAGAAGATGGTATGGGAAAATGAATACGATGGTTTTTGTTGTGAGCGTCCGCAGGTAACAGCAGATGGCTCGGCATTGGTCGTGGGTTCTGACTTAAAAGATTTTTGGTACGTGGTGAATCCACGAACAGGGGACTTGATCACTAAAATTCACGCCCCGCAAAGCAATAACGCGCACAACCTGAATATTAGCCCAGACGGAAAGCTTGCCTTCATGGCCCCCAATGGGCCGGTGATGTCTATTGGTGATATCCAAAGTGGAAAAGTTGTCCAGACAATTAGGTTTGGAGATAATGTGCGCCCATTTGTACTCAATAAAGACGCGTCTTTGATATACGCAAACACGAATAAGCTGCTGGGCTATGAGGTCGCTGATGTTAAGACGGGCAAGGTCATTAAGCACGTCGAAGCAGGCGGGGATTGGAGGGAAAAAGTTAAGGCGATGGAGGCGCGCGGGAAGTATCCAGGTCACCACTGCGAAAGTCACGGAATTGCTTTGGTGAATGACGAAAAGGAAGTGTGGATAGTCGACAACGTGAATGAGAAATTGTTGATATTTGATAACACGTTGGAGAATCCGAAGGTTGTTGCGGAGATTGAAACGGCGGGAAATGCGTATTGGATTACGGTCGGGCTTGATGGCGACCATGTGTATTTGTCATCGGGCGACGTAATCGATACTAAAACTCGGAAGGTAGTTGCGCAATTGAAGGATGAGTATGGCGACGTTATGCATAGCGAGAAGTTGCTAGGTATGATGTTTTCTTCAGGTGAATTGCAGCGGGTAACAAATCAATTTGGAAATGGTTACGGAGATTTCAACGCGCTCGGGCAAGTCACATCTGTGGCCGCGAGATAGTTAGAAGCTGCTCCGGTGGCGGGGCCTGGGCTGGGCGTCATCTTTGGTCTATGGAACACCCGCGGTGGCATGCGCACAGGTTGTGCTAGTGCCGCATCGGTCCAGAGGTCTGTTAGAGGCAGTTCGCCGCTGGCGTGGCCGAAAGCGCGGAGGGCAGCGGGCGCAAATGCGCTGCCGGACGGCCTCGCCTTGGCTCTGCTGTCCTATCTGGTTGGGCCGTCATGGCCCAACCGTGGCCCAAACGTAACGAGGTTACGGTGCGCTCGGGCCTTCTTGTGGACGTTCATCCAGGGACCTCCGGGGGAGCTGGAGCTTCGCAGCCCAGCCTCTCAGGCCCGCCCCGGGTGAATAACCTTCATGGCTTCGACAGCTAGGCTCAGGAATCATTGATTGATCCAGAAGATGATTGTTGCTGCGATACATATTGCTGAGAAGAAGGTGTGCGCGCAGCGGTCGTAGCGGGTATGGATACGTCGCCAGTCCTTGAGCCGCCCGAACATGTTCTCGATTTTGTGACGCTGACGGTAGAGCATACGATCATGAGGGATATGTAGCTTCCGGTTCGCCTTTGACGGAATGACCTGCCCGGCTCTTTTTGTACCAAGCGAATTGATAGAAATTGGCTTGGAAGGGAGCTTGGACATGCGGAAGAAGAGACCGACGCCGGAGCAGATAACCCTCTCTTTAAGCTGGGCGAATGGCGGGCTGAATTATTTCTCCACATTGGCCACAAGAGTGCTCGCTAGCTGCCTCGACTGAAGCAGCTATTGCTGTCCAGGACGCGCAAAAGGCTATCGCGGTGGATCGGATATCCGCCTATCGAAAGTACCTGGACAAGCTGTGATCGGGGCGGGACGCGGGCCTGTTTTTCTGCAGCCACGAATGTCCGCTTTGGGTCAAAAGCAGTCGTTCGCGTCAGGTTGGCCGCTTCCTGGAT
>CADECX010000084.1 GCA_902825865.1 uncultured Alphaproteobacteria bacterium | reverse complement strand
CGATATTGGCGCCGGAAGAGAAGCCCGCGAAAATTCCCTCCTCCCGCGCCAGACGGCGCGCCGCATCAATCGCCTCCTCGTCGCTGACAGTCAAAAATCCGTCGATCTCGACATTCTTCAACAGATCGAGCTCGGCCATGGCATAGCCGCCGCCCTGAATGCGATGATTGCGATGGGATGCGGACGCGCCCTGCAGCACCGCCGCTCCGGCCGGCTCGACCACATAACCTCTTATGGAAGGATTGCGCGCCTTGAACGCCTTGCTGAGACCGGCAAACGAACCCCCGGTGCCTACAAAATCGCAAAAGGCGGTCAGCGAACCGGCGCAGGCATCGTAGATTTCCGGGCCGGTATGAAGTTCGTGGGCGCGTGAATTCCCCTGCCGGACGAACTGATCGATGCGAAAAGCGTTCCGCTGCCGCGCGATTTCGGCGGTGCGCTTTTCCACCAACACAAGATCGGCGCCCGAAACCATTCCTGGTGTCGCACCTTGCGCCTGTTCCACCAATATGACCTCCGCGCCCAGAGCGCGCATCATGCGGGCGCGTTCTTGCGAATTGCCTTGCGACATCACCGCGATGAACGGGCGCCCCTGAACCGCGCACAGGATCGCGGCGCCGGTGCCGGTATTGCCGCTTGTCAATTCGATCACCGCCTGACCTGGCTTTAAATCGCCGGCACTTTCGGCTTCCGCCAAAATCTGGCGCGCGATGCGATCCTTTTTGGAAAAGCCGGGGCTCATATATTCCAGCTTGGCGAGAATGCGCCCACCCGTTCCGCGCGCAAGACGCGACAGTTCCACCAAGGGCGTGTTGCCTATGGCGGCGACAACCGACGGCAAAACTTCTTTTGCGTGACTCATGGCGCCTCCTTACCTGCCAACCTACGGCTTGCCCCGTGCAAACCCAGGCTGCGGATCGCGGTCAAAAGAAAAAAAAGGCGCGCTCGCGAGAGCGCGCCAAGTTATGTACGCGGCTCCTCGGGACGCCAGGGGAGGCCGTCCTGCAGAGCCCGGTACACTTCTTCAGTCCGTCTTGAACGTGACATTGAAGAAGACGCTTGGACCAAGCGGATCGTCAGGTTGGGGTAACAGAATGTTACCGCAATCATTCTATATCATATCTGAAATCGAGAACAAGGAATGGCGGTTGCTGCACTGCAACCTGAGGCGTGCAAAGCACGGGCCTAAAATTGGGGCTGTGCGATCTCATAGAGGGCATGGTCTGGGCCCTTTGAAAGCAGCCTTGCCTCGGGCCGCAGGTCCATAGCTGCGGGTGGTCTGAACAAGACAAAGAAAACCGGCGGCACGGGTTTGCCGGCCGCCCTCTCGGCCTGCATCAGCGTTCGGATGCGCAGAACCCGGCTGCGATAATCGGAAGCATCGCAGCTCGCTTCGAATGTGACCTGCACGCGCAGATAGGGCAGATAGGTGCGCGACGCTCGGATGGGCTGTTGCCCCGGAATGGCGTAAAGCGCAGCGACAAAGCGCGAGCCATCGAAATTCGCCAGCGATGCCAAATGCTGCATCGCAGGCTGGCGGGCGCGATAGGTGCGGAAAATATCTCCGCCATCCGGCAGGCATTCGGTCTGCATGACAACGGCGCCCGCCGGCAAACCATCAAGCGCGCCGACAATGGCATCGACGGGCGCCGAGTAAGACCGCCACAATGCGGCGATGGCGGTCTGCTTGGCCAAAAAAGCCGCGCCCAGCAGCGTCAGAAGCACAGCCGCCATCTTGGCCGGGCGCAACTGCGCGTCCAGCCCCGCCAATGCCAGCAAGGCAATCGCGATGGGCAATCGGATATCGACATAGGAGCCAGACGCCATCTTGGCCGGCAGAATGAAATACAGCAGCGCCAAGACGATCAGTCCCGGAACAAAGGACGGCGCCAGGCGCGGGCGCGCATAAAAAAGAAGCAGCAGCGCAAAGGCGGCCGCACCCGCCAGAAAGGCCACATCGCCGGCGATACTGCCGGAGGTCAGCGATTTCACGATGCCGAACAATTTGCTTGTCAGGAAATCGGAATTGAAGCCGATTTGGTTTCCCGCGCGGGTAGACATCATCAGGAAAAGCAGCGCCGCGGGAACAGGCTCCAGGACGCGCACCAAGGCCTGGACTGGGCGTAGCCGCCCCTGCCGCAAGGCGGTCAGAGCGAAACCGGCGGACATCACCGCGTAAATGCCGAAAGCGAATGCATGACAAAACAGCAGCAGCACGGAAGACATCATCCCCGCCGGTACACCGAGAGCGGGGGCGCGCGTTTCCAGCTTCAACCGGCCGGCCAGCGCCCAAGGCACCAGCGCCAGCCCGAAGGCATAGGAGAAGAAGCCGAGGACCGAGACCAGATTGTAGAGCAGCAGTACGGATGCCAGCGGTGCGATACTCCACCGCCCTATCGCCACACGGCCCAGCACGGCGATGCCGGACATGGTCAGCAGCAAGGTGAGGGCAAAGAAAATCCGTCCCGCATTCTCGGGGGAGACGAAGGTGGTGAGTCCCAACCCGATCAGATCGAACGCGATATTGGGAATGAAAAATGAGCTCAAATCATAGAAGGGCGAGCCGCGCCCGGTGACCAGGATATCGCGAAGCACCGCAAGCCGGGCCTCGTGTGCCGGCGCATCCAAGAGCAACAGATGCGGGGCCGCCAGCACGGGAAGCACGACCAAGACCGCGAGCGCCGCAAACAAAAGGATACGCGCCGGCAGCCGCGACAGAGTTGCTGAGACTTCAGGACTGTCCATGACGCAAAGGGCTAGCTGTCGGGCTGAGGAAGGAGTGGGGACGATTCGCTTATCTTATCGACGCAACCGTGGGCTCAAGGCACTTATTTGACGCGGAACCAAAACTGACATCGTCCTAGCGCGCGTCCGCGCCGGCCCACATCACCACCCGCAAGGTCTGCAGGACGATCCTGAGATCGAATAGAATGTTGAAATTCTTCACATAATACAGGTCATAGCTCAATTTCGAGCGGGCATCGTCCAGCGAGGCGCCATAGGGATAATTGACTTGCGCCCAACCCGTCAGTCCGGCTTTCACGGCATGGCGCTCGTGATACAGCGGCAATTGCTGTGACAGTTTCTCGATGAATTCGGGCCGTTCGGGCCTGGGGCCCACCAGCGACATGTCGCCGGCCAGAACATTGAAGAGTTGGGGCAGTTCGTCGATGCGGGTCCGCCGCAGGAAACGGCCAACGGCTGTGACCCGGTTGTCGCCGGCCGCCGCCCAAACCGCCCCGCCCTTCTCGGCATCCGTGCGCATGGTGCGCAGCTTCAGTATCTTGAAGCTGCGTCCGCCCAAGGTGACGCGCTCCTGGCGATAGAAGACCGCGCCGCGATCGCCCAGCCATACCGCCACCATCGCGGCCAATAGAATCGGCGAAAAGGGAATCAGGATCATCAAACTCACAAGAATGTCGAAAAGCCGCTTGAGGGCGCGGCCGATGGGGCTGATCTGAAATCCGTCGGAATAGAGCATCCAGGCCATGTCCAGCCGCTTGATGTCGATCCGCGAAATTTCTTTTTCCAAAAAGCTCATATACTGCGTAACCGGATAGCCATTGGCGCGGCAGGTGATCAGTGAGTCCAAGGTCATGCCGCGCCGGTCGTCGGGGGCGACAACGATTTCTTCCGCCCGAACCCGCTCGGCCAGTTTGAGCAGATTGTTGGAAGCCAGAATGATGTGGCTGTTCGGATCGGCTGCCAGGCGCGGATCGACCGCGCCGAAACTTTCCTCATGCACAAAGGTCAGATCGTAATGCAGGCTGCGGCCCTGGCCGCGCAGGATCTGCAGCAAGTCCCAGGCCCGCTCCCCTGCCCCGATCACCAGCAAGCGCGAGCGAAACAAGGAATGACGCCGCAGCTGCGCGAAGATGGCGCGCGCGACAACCGCGCCACCGGCGAAGCAAAGGCCCGCGGCGACGCAAAAGCCTATGGAATTGGTCCAACCCAGCGCCGCCGTCACAAAGCTGGAAGCGGCGAGCGAAAGCGCGGTCACCATGGGAATGCGCCGGTACGCCTTGTCCAACTCCGCGACGCATTCCCGGCGGTACAGGCCCAGCGCATAGAGCATGCCCAGCTGCACCAGCGCGAACATCACGATCTGAAGCTGGGACAAGCCCCCATCTTGCGCCAGGCGCGCCGTCACGGGCCAGAAGATCGCGAGCGCGAACGCATCTATCAGAAACAAAGCGACGCCCGCGGTCATAACCCCAGCCCCAAAATGTTATTGGACTCGGTCCGAAAAAGTCTCCGCACCGCAGCCCTGAGTGTGCCGGGGCCCAAGTGAATGTCCGGTAAAAAAGGCGGAAAACCGCCGCCAAAGAGGGCCAAAACCCTCCGATTTGGCATGAAAAGCCGGATTTTCGGCGCCACCGCGCAACACCCCAGGCCACAGATCCCCTGGCCGCCGGAACCCTTGTCATCTCAACATGGCTTGGTAGGGTAAGATTTTCAATTGTCTGAGTTATACCAAGCCGCCGAAAGCGCGGCCACCGGAGGACGGTTCATGAAGATTTCGCGCAGAAAAATGCTGGCGGCTTCGGCGGCGGCGCCCATGCTGATGGCGGGCTCCGGCGCTCAGGCCCAGGCGGCGACCGCCAGCATCCGCATTCACAGCGAGCGGCATCGCGGCGCCATCGACCGCATGATTTTCGGCAACTTCATCGAGCATCTGGGCCGCTGCATCGACGGCGGAATTTTCCAGGAAGGCTCGCCCCTTTCCGACAAGCGCGGCTTTCGCAAGGACGTGCTCAAGGCCGTCAAGGATATGAACGTCCCCATGCTGCGCTGGCCGGGCGGAAATTTTGTCTCCAACTATAATTGGCGCGACGGCATCGGGCCGCGCAATGCCCGCCCCAAACGGCTGGAAATGGCCTGGGGCACGGTGGAGACCAACCGTTTCGGCACCCACGAATTCATGGACTATATCGAGGAGACCGGCTCGGAACCCTATATCTGCCTGAACCTCGGCACCGGGACTTTGTCGGACGCCCAGCAATGGGTCGAGTATGTCAATGGCGAGCAAGACACCGCGATTGTGGCGGAGCGCAAGAAGAACGGCCGCGAAAAGCCCTGGAAGGTCAAGTATTGGGGCCTGGGCAATGAAATGGACGGCTATTGGCAGATGGGGCATCGCTCCGCCACCGACTACGGCGCCTTCGCGCGCGAAATCGCCAAGCTGGTGAAGCTGACCGACAAGGACGTCAAATTGATCGCGGCGGGCGGCTCGAACTTTCGGCCCGGCTCCGACTGGATCGCCTGGAACCGCACGGTTTTGGACTATCTCAAGGACTATGCCGACTATATTTCGCTGCATATCTATGTCGGCAACACCACCAACGATTATCCCGATTTCGTCGCCAGCGCGGTCGAGATGGACCGCAAGATCGAAATTCTGTCCGGCCTGATCGACGCCGCCATGTCCAATCGCGTGGAGTTTCGCACCGGCGTGCCGCAGCGCGACGGCAAGAAAATGTACATCGCCTTGGACGAATGGAATGTGTGGTATCGCGCCCGCGGCGATAGCCAGCGCGGCCGCCGCATTCTGGAAGAGCATTACAATCTGGAAGACGCGCTGGTCGTGGCGGGCATGCTGAATTCGCTGGTCAATCACGCCGACGTGGTCAAGATCGCCAATCTGGCGCAGCTGGTGAATGTCATCGCCCCGATCTTCACCAACGATCAGGGCCTGTTCCTGCAGACCATTTATTATCCGCTGCAGCTCTTCGCCAACAATGTGAAAGGCAACAGCCTGCAATTGCTGACCCAGTCCCCCACCTATCAATGCAAGCGCTTCGACAATGTGCCCTATATCGACGCGTCCGGCGCGCTGGATGGAAACAGGCTGGTGCTGAATGTCGTCAACCGCCATCAGGATCAGGCGATGGAGGTGGTGATCGGCCTGGAGGACAAAAACTTCTCCGGAGCCGTCTCGGTCTCGGAGGTCAACGGTCCCGACATCAAGTCCATGAATGATTTCGGGTCGACTCTGGTCAGCACCAAGACACGAACCGTCAATGCTAGCGGTAACACGCTGACCTACAGTTTCCCGCCGCATTCTCACACCATGTTGGCGGCAACCCTCGCCTGAGCGAACCGGCCACCCAAAAATCAAGATGATCTCTTGATATCAAAGGTTTAAGTAGACCGCAGCAACCCCAATGCTCCGGTACTAACGGGCCACACACGGGCCGAAAAGCGATATCTCATCTGATGAGAGATCGTCGCTCCCGGCTTTTGAGCTATTGTGACATTGCGAGGATATTTGCGCCGCATCGCCCGCGATGAAGATCGTGACAAGCGACCAGGGGAACGCTGGCGATGCATTCATCAAGCGTTGGAAGTTTGCGGCGCTGGCATTTGGGGACATGGACCGGTGGCGACTCCCAAGAATCATTCGGTGATGAAGGCTTTCGCGCTGCTGAAAGCCTTCCGCGATCCTGCGGAATGGGTGACGAGCTGCGAACTCAGCCGGCGCGCCAATCTGCCGGAAGCGTCCGGCTATCGCCTGATCCAGACCTTGGAGGAAATCGGCGCGGTCGCGCGCGGGCCGCGCGGACGCTACCGTCCGGGCCTGCTGCTTTTGTCGCTGTCCCATAATGTGACCCTGGCGGAACTGCTGCGCGACGCCAGCCACGCGCTGATGACGGAACTGGCGCGGAAGCTGGACCTCACCACCCATCTGGCGGTGCTCGAGCATGGCATGGTGACCTATGTCGCCAAGGTCTCCACCCCCGGCGCCTTCGCCGTGCACACCCGCGTCGGCGCCCAGTTGGAAGCCTATTGTTCTGGCCTGGGCAAGGTGCTGCTGGCGGCGCTGCCGGACGAGCAAATGGAATCCTTCATTCTCGACGGCGAGTTGATCGCCTTGACGCCCCATACCATCACCAGCCCCGCCGCCTTGCGGGCCGAGCTCAAGATGGTGCGCCAACTGGGCTATGCCCTGGACGACCGCGAAAACCAGGCCGATATGCGCTGCGTCGCGGTGCCGGTGCTGGACCGGGAAGGGCGCGCAGTGGCGGCGCTTTCCGCCGCCGACGGCGCCGAACGCATGACCGAGGCCTTCCAGCAGAAGGTTCGCGATGCCTTGTTCGACACGGCATCCGCCTTGCGCCAGAAGCTGTATCCGGTGATCGCGCCGATCCAGTCCCGCAGGCCGATCGCGGCCGAATAAGCCGCTAGCTCTTGATCTGCTTTTTCGCGCCGGCCTGCCAATCGTGAATCGCGCGCACCGGCACCCAGTCCGACGGCGCAATCAGATTGAAGACATTCAAAGTCAGATTGTCGCGAATGGCATAAGCGGTAAAGACTTCCAGGCCCAGGGCCAGCGCGATCACATACCGGGTACGCACCACGGAGGCGAAGAAAAATCCCGCCGCCATGGTGATGGTATCGCAGACCGAATTGAGGACGGAGTCGCCGGTATAGCCCGCCGCCAAGGCTTGCTTGCGATAATGCTGGATCACGGCCGGCGAATTCTCGGCGAACTCCCAGGCGATTTCGATCCCCATGGCCAGCAGCAGGCGCGCTAGGAACGGCAGCTGCGGCGCCAGCCAGCGGAGCAATCCGAAAAAGATGAAGCCGTGAATGAAATGGGAAAAACTGTACCAGTCGGACAATTGCTGGGAGGTATCGGGGCTGAGCGGGCTGCCGACCCACAGCAGGATATGTCCGCTGGCCGCGATCAAAGGCTGGCCCAGACCATGCAATACGGCGACCTGTAACAGGACCAGCAAGCCCGCGCCCATGGCATAGGCCCAGACCGGCAATCGGCCCAGGCTCGCGGTCGGCGTGGTGACGGTCATGGATGGGATCCCAGCCTTGTGGCGAATCCCTATTAGCAGGGAAAGCTTGAGCAAAACATCTGTCCCGTCCCGGCGATACTTAAAATGCAAGACAATAGATTCTTTTGCGCTTTACCCGCGGCGGCCATCATGCCGCCATGAGCAGCGCAATGGATATTTCCGTGGCGGGCATGCAAGCCGCGTCGCAGTGGTTCAGCGCCACCGCGTCCAATATCGTCGCGATCACCAGCGCGCCGCTGGCGCCGCAGGAGCCGGCGGGCAACAATGCCCCGACCCAGGGGCCGCCGACTTTCCCGCTGTCCTACAGTCCACAAGCTCCCTACGCCAACATGCAGGGCATGGTGGCGTCGCCGGATGGGGATTTGGCGACCCAGATGGTCAACTTGCACCTGGCCGCCAACAGCTTCCGCGCCAATCTGCTGGCGCTGAAAGTGTCCTCGCGCATGGTCGACAATCTGCTGGATATGGTCGCCTAAAAGAGTCGCCTAACCCGCGCGCACTTTCCAGAACCGCAAAGCCCGCTGCGCCGCCTGAACCGGCACGCTTTCATACAGGGCGCCATATTCTTCGGCCTTGGCCAATCCGGTGCTGGACTTGTCCAGTCCCACCGCCAAGGTCACGAACAGGCCGCGGTCGAAATTGGCGCCACGGCTCAAAAGCGCCAGCGTGTCCAGATCGGGCGCATCCACCGCCTGCTGCACGACCTCGAATTCCACATCGGCAAGCTTGGCAAAAGTCAGGATAAAGGCGGTGCGCGATGCGAGGCCTTCGCGCAACAGGCTGGCGAGCACCGGCGGCGCCAATAGGCGCTGGGCTTCCAGCGCCGCCAGCCGCTTGCGCGCGTCCGCCATGTCTTCCGGCGGCCGGCGGTAGCGGGTGGTGACCCGCGAGCGGCTGCGCTCAAAGGCTTTTTCCAGCTCCTCGGGCTTGACCGTGCCGAACATGGCGAGGATTTCCCGGCGCAGATCGGCCTCGGTTTTCAGGTAAAGCGCATTGAGCAGGTCAAGCGGCACGCTTTTGCGCCGCACCAATCCGGCCTGCAACATCGGAGATGCATCGGCCCGTTCCATCACCATGTCATAGGTATTGTCCGCGATTGTCGCGCCGTCATTGCCGAGCAGCGAAGACACCACTTCGTCATCGCCGCGTTCCACCAGCGCATGGGACAGGCGCGGGCTGACGGTGCTGCGCTGGGTCACCGCCATCATATGCTGCTGGGATTTCTCGTTCACCACCTTCAGCAGCAGATCCTCGGACAGTGCCTGGGAATGTCTCAGCACCGGCGCCGCGACCTCGATCTCGTCCAGGGCGAATTGTTCGGCCGAATGGCAGAAGCGGGTGGTGCTCGCCGCCACGAGCTTGGCGAACTCCGTGCGCACTTCGACGGTAAAGTCCGCCGCGACGGAGGCCAGGATTTTGTCCAGTTCGGCAGCCTCCTCACCGGTCACCCGGCCGCTCAGGGACCCTGTCACCTCGCGCAGCAATTCCCGGCGCGCCTCGCTGGAGGTGCGGTTGGGCAAATCGGTCAAAAGCGCGAAGCGGGACATGGCTAAGTCACTATCCTGGCAAGACTTTGGGCGGCGTCACGCTAGGGGCGCCCGCTTAACAGGCCTTTAAACGGCAAATTGTCTCCAATCCCGGCTCAACTGGCCGCACGGACTGTGCTAAAGTGGGATTAAACAATCCGGGCACTCACAAAAAAACATAGAAGGTGCGGCGATGAGGAAGAACGTTGTACTGGTTGGGTTGCTGGCCGGCGCCGGCGTTGTGGGATTGACCGGCTATTGGATGACGGGCGGATTTCCGGCGTTCGCGCAAGGGGAAATCTCCGTCAATCCCGACGATATCGGCGGCACCGTCACGGGTGCGCGCGGACCGGAGGCCGGCGTGTGGGTGATCGCCGAGACAAACAGCCTTCCCACCAAATACACCAAGATCGTGGTCACCGACGACAAGGGCCACTTTGTCATTCCCGACCTTCCGCGCGCCACCTACAGCGTGTGGGTGCGCGGATACGGACTGGTGGATTCCCCCAAGACCCAGAGCGCCCCCGGAAAATTGCTGGCGCTGAAAGCGGTGACCGCGCCTTCGGAGAAGGAAGCGGCGCAATATTACCCCGCCATCTATTGGTATTCGATGCTGGGCATTCCGGCCAAAAGCGAATTTCCCGGCACCGGCCCCAAACCGGGCGGCAACGGCATGGACGCCAAGATGAAGAGCCAGGAGCAATGGCTGGACGTGGTGAAGACCGACGGTTGTGTTACCTGTCATCAATTGGGCAATGCGGCGACCCGCACGATCCCCAAATCTCATGGCCAATTTGAATCCGCGGCCGCCGCCTGGGACCACCGCATCCAGGTCGGCCAGGCCGCCAATGCCATGATCGGCGGTATCGGCAGG
>CADECX010000083.1 GCA_902825865.1 uncultured Alphaproteobacteria bacterium | reverse complement strand
CCGGTGACCTTCCTCAAGCTGGCCAAGATGCGCGACGGCGGTGACCGCTGGGCGCTGCTGCCGAAAATCCTGCCGGTCTACCAATATATATTGAAGGCGCTCGCCGCCGCCGGGGCGCAGTGGGTTCAGATCGACGAACCGGTGCTGGTCTGCGATCTCGATGCCGCCACCAGGGATGCTTTTAACGACGCCTATTGCGAGTTGACCGGCGGGCCGAAAATCCTGCTGGCCACGTATTTCGGGCCGGTGGGCGACAATAGCCAGACCTTGGTGGCGCTGCCGGTTGCCGGCGTGCATATCGATTTGGTGCGCAGCCCCCAGCAGCTCGAGGCGGTGGCCAGGGCCTTGCCCAAGGAACGCTTTCTGTCACTGGGCCTGGTCAATGGCCGCAATATCTGGAAGACGGCGCTGACCGATGGCGAGCGCTTGATCGACCAGGCCAGGTCCCTGCACGGCGACCGACTAATCATCGGCCCCAGCTGCTCGCTGCTGCATTCCCCCGTCGACCTGGACACCGAAACAAGGCTGGACCCGGAGTTGCGCGGCTGGCTGAGCTTCGCCACCCAGAAGCTGACAGAACTCAGCGCCCTGGCGGCGGCCGCCAACGGCAGGCGCGACGGGGAATATTTTCGCGCCAACGCCCAGGCCGTGGGCTCGCGCGTCACGTCCACGCGCATCCATGATCCGGCGGTAAAGCGGCGGCTGGCGGGTCTGACCCCCGCGATGGCGGAACGCAATACGCCTTTCAAGGATCGTATCGCGCTTCAGCAGTCCTTGCTGAAGCTGCCGCTGCTGCCCACAACCAGTATCGGTTCACTGCCCCAGACCAAGGAAATCCGCGAATTGCGGGCCGCGTTCAAGAAGGGCGCCGTGGACAAGGATAGTTACGAGAAGCAGCTTGAGGAAAAAACCGCCGAGGCGATGCGTTGGCAGGATGAAATCGATATCGATGTGCCCGTCCATGGCGAGTATGAGCGCAACGATATGGTGGAGTATTTCGGCGAACAGCTGAACGGCTTCGCCTTCACCGAGCGCGCCTGGGTTCAGTCCTACGGCTCGCGCTGCGTCAAGCCGCCGATCATCTTCGGCGACATCTCAAGACCCAAAGCCATGACGGTGCATTGGACGCAAATGGCGCAAAAGCACACGCGCAAACCGATCAAAGGCATGCTGACGGGTCCCGTCACCATCCTGCAATGGAGTTTTGTGCGCGACGACCAGCCGCGCCGCGACACCTGTTTCCAGATCGCGCTGGCGATCCGCGACGAAGTGATGGACCTGGAAAAAGCCGGGGTCGCGATCATCCAGATCGACGAAGCCGCGCTGCGCGAAGGCCTGCCGATCCGCAAAAGCGACTGGGCGGCCTATCTCGATTGGTCGGTGAAGTCTTTCCGGCTTACCGCCGGCGGCGTCAAGCCCCAAACCCAGATCCACACCCATATGTGCTATTCGGAATTCAACGACATTATCGGCGCGGTGGCGGCGATGGATGCCGATGTGATTTCCATCGAGACCTCGCGCTCGGCGATGGAGCTGCTCGATGCCTTTGTCGGTTTCCAATATCCCAGCGATATCGGTCCCGGCGTCTATGACATCCATTCCCCCCGGGTGCCGTCGCAAGACGAGATGGAGCAGCTTTTGGAGAAAGCGCTGAAGGTGCTGAAGCCCGAACAGCTTTGGGTCAATCCCGATTGCGGGCTGAAGACCCGCGGCTGGGCCGAGGTGAAACCGGCGCTGGTGGCGATGGTGGCGGCGGCCAAAGCGGTGCGCGGGAAACTGGAAGCCCGACATTCCCGGCCCGAATGAAACTGAAGACTAGCCGGATGTGAACCGCACCGGCGCGCAGGGTCGGCCCTGGCTGCTGGACTGGGCCACCGCCAGGGTGGCGGCCAGGGTATTGGCGCCATCAAGCACGGAAACCACCGGCGCTTCGTCCATGCGGATCAGGCGCTGGAAGTGACGCAACTGCGCCTGATAGGGATCGCGATAGCGCGGCGCCAGGTCGGTGCTTGCCAGCGGCTTGTTCCAGCCGATCTCGCCGGGAATGCGCGGGCCCCAGCTTCGCAGCACCGGCAATTCCAGGCTGCCCTTGGTCCCGGCCAGGCGATAGGCATTCTGCCCGGTATGAGGGAAATTCGAATTTTCTTCGCTGCCTTGTTCGATGGTCCAGGGCGAGAGGCCGGCATCGGTCAAGGTCAGGGTGCCCAGGCAGCCATTGTCGAACTGGAAGAGGGCGGCGGCGCTATCCTCCACCGCAAAGCCGCGCATGGCATGGCTTTGCAATCCGCTCACCAAGCGGATTTCGCCGCAGAGATATCGCAGCAGGTCGATTTCATGAATGGCATTGATCAGCAGCGGCCCGCCGCCCGCCTTTGTGCGCCAGTCGGCCAGGAAATAATCGTCGGGCTTGCGCGTGGCCCACATCACCGAGGCGGCGACCAGCGCGCCCAATGCGCCGGTATCGATCACGCGTTTGGCTTGTTCCACCGCCGCCAGGTAGCGGCGATGATGTCCCACCAATGTTTTGACACCGCTCTGTTCGACGGCGCGCACCAAGGCGCCTGCTTCTTCCAAACTGGCGGTGACCGGCTTTTCGACCAGGAAGTGAATGCCAAGGTCGCAGCACAACTGCCCCTGCCGCGCATGCAAGTCGTTGGGCGTGGCGATGATGACCGCTTCGGGTTGCACGCTGTCCAGCATCGCTTGCGCGTCGGTAAACCACGCCGCGCCGCCCAACTGGAACTGCGCCGGATTGGCAACCGGATCGGCCACCGCCGCCAATTCGGCCACTTCCGGCAAGGCGAGAATGGTTTGGATATGACGGCGGCCGATCATTCCGGCGCCCAGCACGGCGATGCGCAAGGGCTTCATGGGGTCACCGCCTGGCTTTGCGTCAGCCGCCGCGCCGCTTCCAGAAGCGTGCGGGCATGGCTCTGCGGATCGCGCCCCTGCGGCAACGGCACTTCCAGGCTGGCGACGCAATCCTGCGGCATGGCGGCGAGCAGTGTCTGCAACGGAAAATCTCCTTCTCCGGGCGCCAGCCGGTTGGTGCGGGCTTCCCGGATCAAGGCCTCGCGATCGATGGGCGCCTGCAATGGACCATCGCACAATTGCACATAGCCGAGCGAATTCACCGCCCGCAGATCCGCGATTGTATCGCCCGCGCGCATCCAGTGCAGCGCATCCACCAGCACTTTGAGATTGGGCGCCCCGGCTGCCGTGACGATGGCGTCGGCTTCCTTCAGCGAGCGCACCCCGGAAAAGATCATATATTCCAGATCCAGGGTCAGACCGAAGGGCCGCGCCAGGGCGCAGAGTTGCGCCAGCAGCCCCGCCGCCCGGTGATGGTCGCAGGCGTCGCAGACCAGCTTGATGCGGCGCGCCCCCAGCAGGGCGGCGGCTTCCATCAGCGGCAGATGGTCTTGCGGATCGGTGCCGTCATCCAAGCGGATGATCTCCACATCCCATATCGTAATGCCGGCATCGCGCAGCATGGGCTTGAGGTTGCGGCACAAGGTCAGGCGGTCGTCCGCCGTATAGCGCCAGTCGGTTGGGGTCGCTGGCGACAGCCGCAGATCGAGATGATCGAAACCGGCCCGGGCGGCAATCTCCACCAGCCGCCCGGGCGGGGTCTCGATCAGGCTGAGATGGGCAAGCGAGAGCGGCCGCATGCCCTGATCAGGGCAAAGAAAAAGGCCGGTCGCAAGACCGGCCTTTGTTCTTGGTTTGCCCGGCGCCTCACCGCGCCGCCGGGGCTGCGGGCTTGGGCGCCAGATTGAAAAGCACACTGACCCGCGTGTTGGTGGTGACCGGTTTTCCCGCGCGGGTCGGCGGTTGCCAGCGCCAATAGCCTTTCACGAAATTGGAGGCGGCGGCGTCCAATCTTTGATGTCCGCTTGGTCCCACGACCGCCGCTTGGGAAACCGTGCCATCGGTGCCGATCGTAACCTCAACCAGCACGCGCCCCTCTTCCTTCAGACCGATGGATTCCTTGGGGTAGGGCGGTATCTGGTGGGATTCCATGATGGGCTGGAGCATGACCGGATTCTTGTCTTTGGAAGGATAAGCGCCGTTGCCTTTGGGCGTTTGCGCCACGGCGACGGAGGCGGCCACCAAAGTCAGTAGCGCCAATCCCGTTGCGGCGGACAGCGAGAAGCGGGGAGATTCAACTCTCGCGTCCAGCAGCCGCGCCACACGGTGCTTCAGCTTGCCGCCATTGGCCGCCAGGGCCAGACGGCTTGCTCCCTTCCATGTTTCCAGCGCGGTCATCGCCTCGACATAGACAGCAGCGTCGCCGCAGGCCGAGACCGCAAAATCGTCGCAGCAATGTTCGCGTTCGGTGCGAACCTGGCGGCCCACCCACCAGACGGCCGGGTGGTAGAACAGCACCGTCTCGACCGCGACCAGGAGAAGGTTGGTGATGGTATCGAGCCGGCGGATATGGGCGAGTTCGTGCAAGATCAGCGCGTCCAGCTGCGCCGGCGCCAGCCCGGTGACCGCCGAAACTGGGATCAGGACCACGGGCTTGAGCCAACCGACGACCATCGGCACATCGATGCGGCGCGACAGCAGAAAGCGGACCGGCCAGGCCACCGCCAACCGGCGTTGCAGGTCATGGCAGCGTTGCAGCAGATCGGCCGGAACGGCGAGTGTATCGAGGCGCTTGAGGGATTGAACCATGTACCAGCCGACCAGGGCGCGCAGGCTCAAACCGGCAATGCCGGCGAGCCAAAACATCACCAGCCAATCCAGCCAGGGCGCGGCAATCGGAGCCGGGCCGGAGATAACGCCGGTTGCAGGTGCGCCGCTTTTTGCGAAGTCGTGGAGGGACAAGAAGGTCGCCACAAACGCCAGGGCCATCAGGGCGAGTGTGGCCAAGGCGCAATTGTGCCGGGCAATCGCGCTGCGGCAGATCGGCAGGATCGCATGCAGCAGCGCCGCCAGGAGCAGCCCCTGCCAGAGAAAGTGAATCAGGGTCCAGCCAAGGTCACGCCCGATTGCGAGTGGCAAAAGCGAGATACTCATTTGGACCTCCTTTTATGCTCCGCCAGCATCTGGCGGATTTCCTCGATTTCTTTCGGACTGGCTTTTTCGTCCTCCAGCAGATGCAGAACCAGCTGGCTGGCCGATCCGGCGAACACGCGCTGCACCAGTTCGCCCAGCAACTGTCGTTTCATGCGGGCGGGTTCGCGCGCTTCGTAGATGTGCGCCTGGCCGGCGGAGCTGCGATTCACCAGCCCCTTGGCGTGCATGTTCTGCAGCAGCTTGAGGACGCCGGTGTAACCGACCTCGGTTCCCAGACGTTCATGCACTTCGCGCACGGTGGAGGGGCCGCTCGCGAACAGGATGCCGAGGATATCGACTTCGGCGGGGGTGGGTTTTGCTGCGGGTTTTTTAGCCATGACGGCACAGTCAACGATTTTTATCGTAGAGTCAACGAAAAAAATCGTAGCCCCAGGGAAGAAGGACCGGCAAAATAAAAGGCCCGGTTTGCACCGGGGGGTAAAGAGAAAGAACAGTAACTTTACAACGCCACCTGACCAAGAGATTGGTCTGGTGGCGTTGTTATTTCCTCAGATTTCTATTTTTTTACCTGCTGGTTGCGGGTACCCGATCGGGTCCGTCTTGCTTTGGCTTAGGTCGCGTTGGAACCAGGTAAAGTCGCGTGAATAAACCGGAAACGCGTTACCATACACGTCAGTGTATTTGATCGTGACACTCAAGTTACCCAGCCAAGCACGAATTAGTGCGTGCTCATGTCCCCCACCTTCAAAGTCCAAAAGCAACAAAACGTCCTGCGCAGAAACCGTTCGACCATCGATATTTCCAACAAACGTGCTCCACGAGAACCCGGTGAAGCTAGTTGGTTTGAGATCAATCACCGACCGTTTCGTAAGGCGCCGGGATTCATCCCTCACCAGCACTTCCTGAATTGTCATCGGCCCGATGCCGGCGTTCTTCAGTTTCACAAATAACCGATCGGTATAATCACCAAATACTATTTGAGGTATTGGAATGACCGATTTGTGCTGTTGAATCTGCTGCCGATCGAGCGAAATCTTAGTTTGAATGATTGCAAAAATGGCGGCTGCCGCGGCAAAAATTGTCCCTAGTGCGGAAACCCAATCTGCGCCCATGTTGCCCCCAACGTCTTTAAGTTAAAACAGCGAGATTTTCCTTGAGCACAGTATCAGAAGTGTTGACTACGTAGAAAAAACCTAGGGCTCAACTCGTCCCGAGTTTTGGAGAAAGCTCGCAAGAGCATGCTGCCTGCTCAAAATGCCTTCGGCAAAGCCGTCCATCATTGCGCTGGCAGCGATGGAGGGGGAAGCTTCAACGAAGAAATATGTGAGAGCGTCTCTTCAATACTCATGGATGGAGTATGAATATCTTTCCATATTTCTTCGACAAGGCGAAGGCTATTCTGTAGACGAGCATTTGTTGCGGCACTAATTGTCTCTGCGCCGCGTATTTGTTTTTTCCTAAGATCAAATATTCCAAACTGGTAATGAGCCCCCACCAGATTGCTCATCAGAAGCTGCAAGCCTTCGGCAGCCAAATCGGGTTTTAGCTCCGGCTTTTTCAAATTCCATAAATAGATAACGCTGGTATTGGTTGCGCCTGCGGGAATAAACGCGAGTTCTGGCTCTAGGCGAACTGCCAGCAAACCA
The DNA here is from genome assembly GCA_902825865.1 of uncultured Alphaproteobacteria bacterium. GTDB lineage: Bacteria > Pseudomonadota > Alphaproteobacteria > Micropepsales > Micropepsaceae > Rhizomicrobium. The sequence continues at coordinate 4,334 of CADECX010000083.1, read as the reverse complement.
GATTTAGATTTAAACTTATCGCGCGGCGGTGTCTGCCATACCAGATTCTGTTTGGAGTACCATTCATTGAATGCGTTTATGGCTTCGAGCGTTTGTTCTCGCTCAGGCTTTTGCACTATTTGCTCAATATGTTTTTCCGCCTGCGCTGGGTTTATAACGCCGCTAGCAATCCCCGCGACGAGCTTTTTGAGCACTTTGTAGAAATCGTATCCGCCCGGCTTAGTAAAAGTCCGCAGTTGGCTGATCATGCCTCTCGGTGTGCTAGCAGCGATTCTAAGAAAGGTCGGGAGAGCAATTGAGAGCGATTCCATTTATCACCTCTGAGCAAATGTACTTGTTCTGTTCTTTTCGAACAACAAGCGGATGGGCGCCGATATCCAACGGTCAGACTTATCAACCACTTAGTTGCAATTGACGGTCTATTTATCATTTGCTATCATTTGCTGTCATGGAGCGTCAATATCGATGAATTCGTCAGCAGTTGAATGGCTAACTATCGAAGAAGCTGCGGCACACCTCAGTATGGGTAAGACCGTCCTATATGCCTTGGCTCGTGAAGGGCGCATTCCTGCGAACCGGGTAGGAAAGAAGTGGAGCTTTGACAAAAGCCAACTTGATGCCTGGGTCCGCGCAAGCAAACCCATAGAGACCTTTTTTCTCGAGCTCGACTTCAATGTTGAAGACAATGGAGCTCTACGCGAACCCCAACGCGAAGCATATCTCCGCACTGCGGAGTTTTTTGCCGCCGGCGAAAATAAGGCAATCCTTCAAATTCCTGTTGGCTGTGGCAAATCCGGACTTGCAGCCATATTGCCTCTCGGCATATCGCGCGGTCGGGTGCTGATAATCGCGCCAAACTTAACAATCAAGGATGGTCTCTACGAGGCCATGGATATTACCAATCGGCAAAAATGCTTTTGGCGAAAAGCGGCAGTCATTCCAAGCGCGCAATTAGTATCTGGACCCCTGGCAATCACTTTAGAGACCGGAAACATCACTGTCGCCGAGAAGGCGCATATTGTGATCACCAATATCCATCAGTTGGCGACCAGCGTCGATAAATGGCTCCTCCAGTTTCCCGACCATTTCTTCGACATGATTGTAATTGATGAGGCACATCACAGCGCGGCAACGAGCTGGAAAAAGGTGCTGGAGCGCTTCCCGGAAGCGAAGGTCGTTTATCTGACAGCAACACCGTTCCGAAGTGACAAGCAGGAAATCGACGGTAAAGTCATTTACCGTTATCCGTTTAGAAGTGCGACACTCAAAGGATATATCAAGCGGCTGAAGGCCAGCTATGTTGCACCGTCCCAAATCCAACTTAGCTTTTCAGACTCCACCGGAAAAACCTATACGCTTGAAGACGTAAAAAAACTCAAAGAAGAGGATTGGTTTAGCCGGGGAGTAGCTCTTGCAAAGCCGTGCAACGAGCACATCGTTGATAGTAGTCTCGCAAAACTTGAAGAGCTCCGGAAAACCGGGACCAAGCATCAGTTAATAGCTGTGGCTTGCTCAATCAATCATGGCAAAGAAATCCGGTCCATGTATAGGGAGCGTGGATACAGCTCCGAAATCATTCATAGCGAAATGGATGACGAAGAAAAGAAAAGGGTATTGCTTGAACTGAAGAGCGGCGCTCTTGACTGCATTATTCAAGTTCAGATGCTTGGTGAAGGATTTGACCATCCAAAATTGAGCGTAGCCGCAATATTTCGCCCATTTCGCTCGCTAGCGCCCTATGTGCAGTTCGTTGGTAGAATTATGCGCGTAATTGTACAAAACGATCCTGGGCATCCGGACAACTTAGGTCACATCGTCACCCATTTGGGAATGAATCTCGATCAGCGCCTCAATGAATTCAAGCTGTTCGAGAATGATGATGAGGCATTTTGGGAAAAGGTTCTGGGAGGCGAAGACCCTGAAATTTCAAAAGCTGTGTTAGATGGCACCGCACGACGGCGCGTTGGGGAAAGCGATATCGTAGTGAGTGGCGAAATTGTCGATTCTCTTTGGGAGGAGGATTTCACTACGGTAGAGGATAGGCATGTAATCGATGAATTGCGTGCGAAGCTCAAAGCGCTTGGTTTGGACCCCGATCAGGCGGAGACGATGGTTCGGGCATCTCGTGCTGATGGTATTTTACGAAAGGCTCCCACAGAACCCTTTGCGATCCAGCCGCACCTGGCGTGGAACGAATCGCGCAAGCGGCTAAACGAGCAGGTGAAGCGAACGGCGACGATACTTCTCAACAACGTTGGCTTAAGCGCTGTGGGCACAGAGATACCTTATAAATACAGGTCGCTCGGTATTCGCGCGGGAAATAACTATATAGCCGCTCTCATGATGGTGAATACCGAAATAGACAAGAAGCTCATAAAGGAGCGCAAAGACTGCTCGACCGAAGAATTTAAGTCGGCAGCAGACTCGCTAGAAGGCATTCTTCAGAATCTGGTTCGACGGCTGAAAAAAGCACAGGCGGAATATGAAAAACACAATGCCAAAGGGTAAAACGCCTTCTCTGATTGGATCATCCAACGGGCGACCAAAACGAGTTGTCGTAATGCGAACAAGCGAATGCTGTCGTTGTCACGGGGCAATCAAGCCAGGCGACGACTGCTTTAACATTCCGAGGGCCGGTCAGGGGTTTAGTACTGAAAAGCGCTACTGCAATGACTGCTACGGAAATGTGCTTGACCAGACGCAGAAAGACCTAGCTGAGCTTAGAACAATATAGTGGGTTCGAGGCGGGGACGCTGCTCGCGATTGGGGGTAAAATGGACTTTGATGAGTTTCAAAAACAGGCCCGCAGTACCAAGTTTTTCACAGTCCAATCAGATGAATTAACACGCCACTACCTTCTTGCCGGCCTTACTGCACAGGTTGGCGAAATTGCTAATCGCTTAAAGAAAAAACTGCGCGACGGTGGTGACTATATAATGCTCAGAGACGAGATCTCTGAACGCATCGGGTACTCGCTGTGGTATCTAGCAATGTTAGCTGACCAGCTTGAGCTTCCCTTAGATGAAATTGCAAAAGAGAATGTCGCTTTCAATAATCGAAGGTGGCGGCAGGTTGCAAATGTTCAATCTGATTTATTGGAAGGTGACTTTGATAGTGAGTATCCGCTGAACGAGCGTCTACCTGAGCGCCTGATCATCCATTTTGAGACACAACTAGACTCCGGCCCTAAGAAGACAGTGGTTACCTTTTACCCCAACTGGCCGTCGCGTGAACCAAGCGGACAGTTTGGGAATTCAATTGATGATAATTCGCCTATCGAAGATCACTACCGCTATCACGATATTTTTCATTTCGCCTATGTGACATTTCTTGGCTGGAGCCCTGTTGTGCGCGGGCTATTGCAGCGAAAGCGAAAATCAAATCCTGATGTTGATCGCGAGCAAGACGGTGCTCGCGCTCGCGATACCGAAGAAGCGGCCACGGCTTTTATATATTCCTACGTAAGCCAGCAGAGCTTTTTGGAGACCTCAACCAATATTGATACTGGGTTGCTTACAACGGTCCGCACACTCTTGCGGGCCTATGAAGTCAAAGCACGTGCCGAGAAAGAATGGGAAGCCGCGATCTTAGCGGCGGCCGAAATCCTCCGGAAATTGGTGAGCAATGAAGGAGGATGGGTAGAGGTAAATCAAAAGGACAAGGTTCTACGTTACCTAGGCAAAGAGCCGCCGTCCTGAGGCATTAAATAGTGAACTGCCTTCCCAAGGCGCTCAGCAAATTCGATTTCCCGACGCGTGCTTGGCCCGATATATCCATCTACGTTGATGACAAAAATTTCGTCAGAAAGGCGTATTTTTTCAAAATGAACTCGATCCAGAAGTATTTTCTGCTCGGGCGATACTTCAGCAGAGCCTTCGTGTGCTTTGGTGGCGACAGAGAAAACAACATACCCCGCAAATGTTAGGCGACGGTTAGCCTCTTCGAATTCTTTCATATATCGAGTTGAACCACACAACGTGATTACACGCGGTCTATCAAAGAACTCAGGATCTCGATCGGATTGCCTAGTCTGGTTACCAGAAAACGCAAACGCGGCAGATGTGGGAAGAAATAAATTCATCTGGGCACTCCTCAGAATCCGCCGAACCTCATACATAGCCGCATCGGACGTGCGTGATTAGAAACCGCACCGGGTTATCCACGCGCTTAGACCGAGACTCACTCGATTTCTTAGCATACAATAAGAACAAATCGTGAATCAATATCTAAGTCGACCTTAAGAGGTTTATGACGCTCGGGCCGTCGCCAAGCTGCGAGGTTCTGACCTGCCCGGCTCTTTTTGTACCAAGCGAATTGATAGAAATTGGCTTGGA
>CADECX010000082.1 GCA_902825865.1 uncultured Alphaproteobacteria bacterium | reverse complement strand
CCAAGGACAAGCGCGGCGAAGCGCCCTTTTCGGTGGACGCGAACCTGTTGCACTCATCCTCGGAAGGAAAGGTGCTGGAGGACCCGTCCCAGGAAGCCGAAAGCATCGTCTATATGCGCACCATCGCGCCCGAAGACGCGCCCGACAAAGCCACCTATGTCGAAGTCGGTTTCGAAAAGGGCGACGCGGCGAGCATCGACGGCGAGAAACTGTCGCCCGCCAGCCTGCTGACCAAGCTCAATGCCCTGGGCAAGGCCAACGGCATCGGCAGGCTGGACCTGGTGGAGAACCGTTTTGTCGGCATGAAGTCGCGCGGTGTGTACGAGACCCCCGGCGGCACCATTCTGCTGGCCGCCCATCGCGGCATCGAAAGCATCACGCTGGATCGCGGCGCGGCCCATCTGAAGGACGACATCATGCCCCGCTATGCGGCGCTGATTTACAACGGCTTCTGGTTCAGCCCCGAGCGCGAGATGCTGCAGGCCCTGATCGACAAGAGCCAGGAATTCGTCACCGGCACGGTCAGGCTCAAGCTCTACAAGGGCAATGTCGCGGTGGTGGGCCGAACTTCGCCCTATTCGCTCTACAGCGAAAAGCTGGTGACCTTCGAGGACGACCAGGGCGCCTATGACCAGAAGGACGCCCAGGGATTCATCAAGCTCAATGCCCTGCGTCTCAGGACCCTGGCGATGCGCAAGCGCAAGGCCGGCAAATAGCCTGACGCCAGCGGCCTGTTGGCGCTGTCAGCAGGGTCATTGCAGTTTGCGTAACTTCTGAAGACTTTGCTGTAACCATCTGAAAAATACTCAAACTTTCAGATATCCACAGCCGCATACAGCGCGTTGTCCTGGATGAACTCCCGGCGGGGGTCGACCACATCGCCCATCAGTTTGGCGAACAGTTCGTCGGCCTCATCGGCGTGCTGGACCTTCACCAAGAGCAGGGAGCGGGCATTCTCGTCCAGGGTGGTTTCCCACAGCTGCTCGGGGTTCATCTCGCCAAGGCCCTTGTAACGCTGGAGGGCGAGCCCTTTGCGGCCCCATTCGAAAATCGTCTCCAGCAGCTCGGAGGGGGAGCGGATTTCCCGCGTCTCATCCTTGCGCTTGAGACTCCCGGCCTTGAGGTAGGTGGTCTGGAGTTCTCCGGCCATCTTGTCCAGGCGGCGGGCGTCGGCCGAGGCAATCACCGCGCCGTCGATGGCCACGGCCTCGCGCACCCCGCGCACCTCGCGCCAGAATTTCAGGCCGCCATCGCTGGTGGGTTCGCCATGCCAGCCCCGTTCATATTCCTCGGACAAGGTGTCCAGGCGCTGGGCGATATACTTGGCCGCGTCGGCCGCCTTGACTTCATCCGACAGGATTTCCGGATTGAGCGCGCCCGCGATGGCCGCCTGTTCCAGGACAAAGCGGGGATAGTGGCGGGGAAAATTGTTCAGCGCCGCCACCGCCTGGCGGCCATGGGCGACCAGCTCGTCCAGATGGGCGCCGCTGATGGTCTCGCCGCTGTGCAGGTTCAGCGCCGCGCCCGAGGCCCCTTCGGCGATCAGGTGGTCCTGAAGCTCCGGTTCGTCTTTCAGATAGCGCTCCGACTTGCCGCGGGTGGCTTTGTAGAGCGGCGGCTGGGCGATGAAGATATGGCCGCGTTCGATCAACTCCGGCATCTGGCGGTAGAAGAAGGTCAGAAGCAGGGTGCGGATATGGGCGCCGTCGACATCGGCGTCGGTCATGATGATGATCTTGTGATAGCGCAGCTTGTCGGCGTTGAATTCCTCACGCCCGATGCCGGTGCCCAAGGCCGTTATCAGGTTCACGATCGCCTCGCTGGACAGCATCTTGTCGAAGCGGGCGCGCTCGATGTTCAAAATCTTGCCGCGCAGGGGCAGGACCGCCTGGTTGGCGCGGTTGCGCCCCTGTTTGGCGCTGCCACCGGCGCTGTCGCCCTCGACGATGAAGATTTCGCATTTGGCGGGATCGCGCTCCTGGCAATCGGCCAGCTTGCCGGGCAGGGAGGCGCCGTCCAGCGCCCCCTTGCGGCGGGTGAGTTCGCGCGCCTTGCGGGCGGCCTCGCGGGCGGCGGCGGCTTCCACCACCTTGCCGACCACGGTCTTGGCCTCGGCGGGATGCTGCTCGAACCAGGCGCCCAATTGATCGATCAGGGCGCCTTCCACAATCGGGCGCACTTCCGAGGAGACCAGCTTGTCCTTGGTCTGGGACGAGAATTTGGGATCGGGGACCTTGACTGACAGCACACAGGTCAGGCCTTCGCGGCAATCGTCGCCGGTCAGCGCCACCTTGTCCTTTTTCGCCTGGGGCATGTCCTCGGCATATTTGGTCACCACCCGGGTCAGGCCGGCGCGGAAACCGGCGACATGGGTGCCGCCATCGCGCTGGGGGATGTTGTTGGTGAAGGCCAAAGTGCTTTCGTGATAGCTGTCGTTCCAGGTCATGGCGATTTCCACCGTGACGCCGTCCTTTTCCGACACGATGATCACCGGCGCCGGGATCAGCGGCTGCTTGGCGCGGTCGAGATATTCGACAAAGGCCTTCAGGCCGCCTTCGTAATGCAGGATGGTTTCCTTGACCTCCACGCCGCGCTTGTCAGTCAGCGCGACATAGACGCCGGAATTCAGGAAGGCCAGCTCGCGCAGCCGGTGTTCCAGGGTGGCAAAATCGAACTCGGTCTTGGTGAAGGTGGCGGGCGAGGGCAGGAAGGTGACTTCGGTGCCCTTCTTGCCGGCCACTTCTTTCACGACCTTGAGCGGCTCCACCGGATCGCCATGGCGGAACTGCATGTAATGTTCCTTGCCGTCGCGCCAGATGCGCAGGTCGAGGAATTCCGACAAGGCGTTGACCACCGACACGCCCACGCCATGCAAGCCGCCGGAAACCTTGTAGGCATTCTCGTCGAACTTACCGCCGGCGTGCAGCTGGGTCATGATGACTTCCGCCGCCGAGACGCCTTCATCCTTGTGGATGTCGGTGGGAATGCCGCGGCCATTGTCGCGCACGGTGCAGGAACCATCCGGATTCAGCACCACATCGATGCGGTTGGCGTGACCGGCCAGGGCCTCGTCCACCGCATTGTCGACGACTTCATAGACCATATGATGCAGGCCGGAGCCGTCATCGGTGTCGCCGATATACATACCCGGCCGCTTGCGCACCGCATCCAGGCCCTTCAGCACCTTGATGCTGTCGGCGTCATACGCGTTCATATTGGGTTCGGACATTCAGGTCACCATGATCAAACTGACGCCGACAAAACTGGCGGCGTCTGGGCGTGAAACACGCCGTCTCGCACTTCGAAAATTTCGGCTTGTGCGCCGTCAAACAAAGACAAATCGGTACCGGTCATCCAGGCCTGAGCGGACAGGCTGTGAATTTCCTCGAACAAGGCGGCGCGGCGGACGCTATCCAGATGGGCGGCGATCTCGTCCAAGAGCAGAATGGGCGCCAGGCCTTCACGCGCCCGCGACAAGGTCCGCGCATCGGCCAGCATGATGGAAATCAGCAGCGCCTTTTGTTCGCCGGTGGAGCAGTCGCGGGCATCGGCGCGCTTCTTGGTATGGCGGACATGCAGATCGGTTGTGTGCGGCCCCGTCAAGGTGCGCCCGGCTTCGGCATCGCGCATACGCCCCGAGGCAAAAGCCGCGCGCAAGTCATCGGCATTGGACAGGTGAATCTCGTCACTCAAAGCCAGTGAGGCGGCTGGGAACACAACGCCTTCGCGTTCCGCCAGGGCGCCGGACAATTTTTCCACCGTCGCGGCGCGGGCCTGGGCGATTGCGATACCGGCCTCGGCCATTTCATTTTCGAGGCCCTCCAGCCAGGAAGGATCGCGCGGGCCGAATTTGAGCAGCCGGGCGCGTTCGCGCATCGCGGTCTCGTATCGGGTGGCGGCGCGGGCATGGCTCGGATCGAAACCCAGCACCAGCCTGTCGAGAAAGCGGCGGCGGCCGCCGGCGCTTTCAATGAACAGCCTGTCCATGGCCGGGGTCAGCCAGATCAATTGTACGATGTCGCCCAGATCGGCGGAGCTTTGCGCTGCGGCGCCGTTCAGGCGCACCTGGCGCGAGGCTGACGCCTCTGTCAGGCCGGTGCCGATATCATATTCGGTTTCGCCGCGGGTGACGGTGGCGGCGACCGCCCACAAGGTTTCCTGAGAGGCCACCGGACCTTTGCGCGTATGCTCGGCCAGCTTGGCGCCGCGCAGGCCCCGCCCCGGGGACAGAAGCGAGATTGCGTCCAACACATTGGTCTTGCCCGCGCCATTGGGGCCCGCCAGCACCACCGAAGCGCCGCTGACCGCGATTTCGCCAAAGCCATAGGACCGGAAATTGGTCAGCTTCAGGCGCGTCACCGCCAGGCGAGAACGCTCCGCCCTGCTCACAGGCATGTCCAACGCAACGGTCAAATCAGACCCTTAAGGGCATGAGGACATACAGCGTGCGCGCGTCCTCCGCATCTTCAATAATCGCCGGCGAACCGGCATCCGACAGCAGGAAGCGCACTTCCTTGCCCTCGATCTGGCTGGTGATGTCCAGCAGATAGCGTGCGTTAAATCCGATCTCCAGCGCGCCCGCGCTGTAGGTGGCGCCCACATCCTCGGTGGCGGTGCCGCTTTCGGGATTGACCACCGACAAGGTCACCTTGTCCTTGGTCAGATTCAGCTTCACGGCGCGGGTCTTGTCGGCGCTGATGGTGGAAACGCGATCCACCGATTGGGCGAATTCCTTGGCTTCCAGCGCCAGGGATTTGTCGTTGCCCGAAGGGATGACGCGCTCATAGGGCGGGAAATTGCCGTCGATCAGCTTGGAGGTCAGTTCCACGCCATTGAAGCCGAACTGGATCTTGGTGTCGGACAGGGAAATATCGATGGCGCCGTCGGCATCATCCAAGAGCTTCATCAGCTCGCCCACCGTCTTGCGCGGTATGATCACGCCGGGCATGTCGCCGGCGCCGTCGGGCAGCTCCAGCTCATAACGCGCCAGGCGATGGCCGTCGGTGGCCACGGCGCGCAGCACCTTGGGCTTGGCGTCCTTGGCGGCATGGACATAGATGCCGTTGAGGTAATAGCGGGTCTCTTCGGTCGAAATCGCAAAGCGGGTCTTGGCAATGATGCGCTTGAGGTCGTCGGCCGCGAGGCGGAACTTGTGGGGCAGGGCGCCCGCCGCCATCTGGGGGAAATCCTCGCGCGGCAGGCAGGACAGTTCGAACCGCGATGTGCCGGCCGAAACCGCCAGCCTTCCGCCTTCGCTGGAGAGCAGCTCGGCCTGGACTTGGGCGCCATCGGGCAGCTTGCGGACAATGTCGTAGAGCATATGGGCCGGGGCGGTGGCCGAACCGTTGCGCAGCACATCGGCGGGCAGGGCCTCGACAATCTCGATATCCAGGTCGGTGGCGGTGAGCTTGAGTTCGCCCTTGGCCGCCTCGATCAGCACATTGGACAGGATCGGAATGGTGTTGCGGCGCTCCACCACGCTTTGCACATGGTTCAGTGCCTTCAAGAATGCGCCGCGTTCGACGTTGATTTTCATCGTTCCACCGTCCGGTTAGCTGATCCGCTTTCCGGTGCCGGAAGGCTGCCGAAAACGCCCGTTTTTTCTATGTCTAGCTTGTGTTTGGGGGAGCCCCTGCGGATCCCAAGACTCAAGGCTGAAATCATAACAGAAAAGCCTGGTTTCAACCAAAAAAAACACGCGGAAAAGCAGAGCTTTCCGCGTGTTTTGGTCCCTGAAAAGACTGGCTTTTTCAGCCCCCCAAAAAGGGGTCAGATTTCGGGCCGTCTTTGCAGCATCTGGGAGAGGAAATCGACCTCCTGGCGGAACAGGGCGTCCTCAACGATCAGGGCCTCGATCCGGCGGCAGGCATGCAGCACGGTGGTGTGGTCGCGGCCCCCGAAACGCCGCCCGATCTCGGGCAAGGAGCGGGTGGTCAGCTTGCGCGACAGGTACATCGCCACCTGGCGCGGGCGGGCGACCCGGCGCGCGCGCTGGGGCGAATGGAAGTCCTTCACGTCCAGCTTGTAGAACTCCGCGGTCTTTTTCTGGATGTCCTCGATCGAGGTCTTGGCGCCGGGTCCGGCGCGCAGTCCCACCGCTTCTTCCGCCACTTCGAGAGTGATCGGCTTCTTGGTCAAGTCGGCATAGGTGGCGAGCTTGGTGAAGACGCCGATCAGTTCGCGCGGAGAGGCATCCTCGATATCGGCGATGCGTTCCAGCACGCTTTCGGGAATGACCACGTCCGGCTTGTGGCGGGTGAATTCCGTGGCCCGCGACTTGAGGATCGCAAAGCGGGTGTCGCGATCGGGTTTGTCGAGCCCGACGCACAAACCGCCCGCCAGGCGCGACTTCACATCGGCGCCCAAGCCTTCCAGCGCCTGCGGGGCGCGGTCGGCGGCGATCACCACCCGGCGGCGCAGGTCCGCGAACGCGTTGACGGTGTAGAGAAACTCCGACGCCGTGGCGGCGGAGCGGCAGATATGCTGCAGATCGTCGATGATCAGCACTTCGGCGGTGCGCAGCTCTTCCTTGAAGGCCAGTGTGTCCTTGCGATAGAGCGCGCCCAGGAAGTGGCGCATGAAATCCTCGGCCCGCAGGAACAGAGTGCGCTTGCCGCGCTTCCTGAATTCCAGCGCCGCGGCGTTCAAAAGATGGGTTTTGCCGAAGCCGAACCCGCCATGGATATAGAGCAGCGGAATATCGGCCTGCTGGCCGTCGGCAAAGCTTTTGGCGGCGCCATGACCGAACTGGTTGGCGGCGCCGGGAATGAAGCTGTCAAAGGTCTGCTGCGGATGCAGCATCCGGGTCCACAGCCCTTCATCGCTGCCGCGGCTTTCGCTGCGCGGCGAGATGTAGGAGATGCTGGCCTGTGTTTCCGCCAGGCCCTGATGCTGGGTCTCACGCGGAATGCCGCCGCCGATCGCGGGAGACGGCGTGGCGCTGATCACAATCGCCAGCGAGGCCGGCGCGAAACCTTCCGCCAGGAAAGCCTTTTCGATGCGGCCGACATAATGGTTGGCGACCCAGTTGCGGACGAAGGGTTTGGTGGCGCCGATCTTGAGTTCGTCGGCGTCGAAGGACTCCAAATTCAGCGGCCCGATCCAGGCATCGAACACCGGATCGCCCAATTCTCGGCGCATGCGCTCCCGCACCGCCGCCCAAGCCGCACGCCAGTCTGGCATTGATTTTCCCAACTGCACCATCGTCAAACCCATCCCGCTTTTTTGGTTCTTTGGCCTTTTCGGCCGCCCGTCCGGTTTTGCCGGCCGGGTACTCCCCCCTCAGTCCATTTTCTTGGTCAGCCCTGTCTCCAGGGCAGATCCGCATGCTTCCAGCCATTGCGATTGCCGCGATGGCCGTCTTCGTCCATGTCGCCTTCAAAGCCGTCACCGATGTTGATGGCCTGGCGAAAGCCCGCCTGTGTGAGAGCGATGGCGGCGGCGCGGCTGCGCGCGCCCGAGCGGCACATCACCAGCACGGGCGCGTCCTTGTCGCCCAGGGTCTGGCTGGCCTCGGCCACGAAGGCGGGATTGCGCGCGCCGGTGGGGAAGTCCTGCCATTCAATGCAACGGACCTGCCGGCCCAGCGAGGAGAGGTCAGGCACCCCGACAAAGTTCCATTCCGCCATGGTGCGGACGTCCAGAAGCTGGGCCTTGGGGTCCGCCTCAAGCTGCGCCCAAGCCTCTGCCGCGCTGACTTCGCCGGCGTAGTCGAGAGAAGAGGGAGGGGCCATGCTGCGCCTTAAAGACGATTAAAGGTTCGCCGGGGTCTTCGCCCAGCAAAACACACAAAAATTTGAAGATTTCAGGGACTTATAGGCTTTCGGACGCGCTCGAAAGCCGATCGGTACTTGCTGAATACTTTGTATTTATTTGATTTATTCTTCAGCATGCCCGGTGCTCGCCCCATCCGTTGGTTAAGATACGTCCAAGCTGAGCGCCCCGACAAGGGAATAAACTGCGAACAAAGCCTCTGATTCGAAAAATTTTTCGCTTTTGTGAATTCGCCTAAATGGTTGTGACGTATACGGAAAATGCCCGTTTTTCATCAAGCTTTTTTGAATCAGTCACTTAGCGGGCAATTGCTCCGTGTTGCGGCTGCGAAATGTGGCGGGTTTGCGAAGATCAGCACACGGACAAATAAAAAGGCCCGGATTTTACCCCCGGGCCTTAATCTGGACTTGGAATCTGAAGGATTCCAGCTTTTTCGTTACTTTGACAGTTTTGAGACCCGCTTGGTCAGGCGCGAGACTTTGCGCGAGCCGGTATTCTTGTGCAGCACGCCCTTGGAGACGCCGCGCATGATTTCCGGCTCGGCGGCCTTCAAGGCGGCCAGGGCGGCCTTCTTGTCGCCCGAGGCAATGGCTTCCTCGACCTTGCGGATAAAGCCGCGCACCCGGGTTTTGCGGGCCGTATTGATGGCCGTGCGCTTAGCGGTGGTGCGGACGCGCTTCTTGGCGGAGGCGATATTGGGCATTGGTAGTCCTTCGGCGGAAAAGAGGGGCGCGTATAGCCTCGGATGGGGCCGGGGTCAATAAAAGGTTGCCGCAGCCCCTCGCCCAAGCTCGGGGGCGTTCGCCGGGCAATCGCCTGTCGGCGATTGCTATCTCCGGCTCACTTGTCCTGGAAACCGGGCTTCCGCTTCTCGGCAAAGGCCGCCATGCCCTCTTTCTGGTCGGCGGTGGCGAACATGGCGTGGAACAGGCGGCGCTCGAAATGCAGGCCCTCGGCCAGGCTGGTTTCCAGGGCGCGGTTGACCGCCTCCTTAACCATCTGGGCGGCGGGGGAGGATTGGGCGGCGATTTTCTGGGCCGCTTTCAGGGCTTCGGCCATCAGCATGTCCGCCGGCACCACCCGCGCCGCCAACCCGCTGGCCTCCGATTCGGCGGCATCCATGATGCGGCCCGTCAGGCACAGATCCATGGCCTTGGACTTGCCGACCATGCGGGTCAGACGCTGGCTGCCGCCGAGGCCCGGGATGATCCCAAGGGTGATTTCGGGCTGACCGAATTTAGCGGTATCGGCGGCGATGACAAAGTCGCAGGCCAGGGCCAGCTCGCAGCCGCCGCCCAGGGCATGGCCCGCCACCGCCGCGATGATGGGCTTTTTGATGCGCGCGATGCGGTCGAACTGATCGCCGAACAGATTTTCCCGGTACATGTCGGAATAGCTTTTGGGCTGCATTTCCTTGATGTCGGCGCCGGCGGCGAAAGCGCGCTCGGAGCCGGTGACGATCATGCATCGGACGTCATTGCCGCGATCCCAGGCTTCCAGCGCGTCGGCCAGCTCATTGAGCAGCGCTGTGTTGAGTGCATTCAGCGCATCGGGGCGGTTCAAGGTCGCGATGCCGACCGAACCGTTCACCTCTGTCTTGATATTCATCTGTCTCTCACGATTGGCATTTCGGACAATAAAAAGTGGAGCGGCCCGCCTGCACGATGCGCTTGACGGTGCCCTTGCAACCCAGCTTACAGGGCTTGCCTTCGCGGCCATAGACCAGGAAATGATGCTGGAAATTGCCCGGATCGCCGGTAGCCTGGGCATGGTCGCGCAGGGTCGAGCCACCGGCGGCGATGGCGTCCTTGAGCACTTTCTTGATCGCCGCCAACAACGGCGGCAGCTTTTCTTTTTTGATCGCCCCCGCCAGCCGCTTGGGCGAGATGCCGGCGCGAAACAGCGCTTCGCAGACGTAGATGTTGCCCAGGCCGGCGATCAGCCGTTGATCCAGCAGCGCCGATTTTATGGGTGTTTTCTTCCCATCCAATGCTTTGGCGAGATAGGCGGTGTTGAAGCCGGGTGACAAAGGCTCGATGCCCAAATCCTTGAAGAGTTTGTCTTCTTCGAGCCTTTCGGTATCGACCAAGGTCATCAGCCCAAAGCGGCGATGGTCATTGAAGACGATGCGGGCGGGCGCGTCGGTCTCGAACACCACATGGTCATGCTTGCCGTTGCCGGCGCCTTCGGGCGCCTTGTCATAGACATAGCTGCCGATGCGGCGTTGTTTTCCGCTGCTATAGACGCTCATGCGCCCGGACATGCCCAGATGGATCACCAGACTCTCGCCGCTGTCGAGATCGGCCAGGATGTATTTGGCCCGCCGCCGCAGGAGCGTCACCTTGCGGCCCTTGGTGCGCCCGGCAAAGTCCAGCGGGAAAGGCACGCGCAGATCGCCGCGCCGCGTCACCACATCGGTCAGGACATAACCCTCCAGGACCGGCTGAAGGCCCAGGCGCACGGTTTCGACTTCGGGGAGTTCGGGCATGGCTTTTTACAAAGAGTCGCGGTGTTGTAGCCTATGCCCGGCAGGACGGCTATGTTCCCGCCATGACGGAAAAGACCGCCAGTTTCGGATTTCGCGAAGTGCCGGAGGAGGACAAGGAAGGCCTGGTCAAACAGGTCTTTTCCTCGGTGGCGGCGCGCTACGATCTGATGAATGATTTGATGAGCGCCGGCGTGCATCGCATCTGGAAGGACGCGATGGTGGAGTGGCTCAATCCCCGGCCGGGCTGGAAGGTGTTGGACGTGGCGGGCGGCACCGGCGACATCGCCTTTCGCATTGTGGAAATGGCGCGCAGCCGCGGCGGCGAGGCGGCCGTGACGGTTTGCGACATCAATGCCCAGATGCTGGGCGAAGGCGTGCGCCGCGCGGAAGAAAAAAACGAAAATGCCGTCGAATGGGTCTGTGGTAACGCCGAGGCCCTGCCGTTTCCGGACGCCGCCTTCGACGCCTATACCATCGCTTTCGGTATCCGCAACGTCACCCATATCGATCAGGCGTTGCGGGAGGCGCGGCGGGTCTTGAAGCCGGGCGGGCGGTTTCTCTGCCTGGAATTTTCCAAAGTGGAAGTGCCGGGGCTGGACACTTTGTATGACGCTTATTCTTTCAAGCTGTTGCCCAAGATCGGCGGCGTGGTGGCGCAGGATGAAGAGTCCTACCGCTATCTCGCCGAAAGCATCCGCCGCTTTCCGCCCCAGGCGAAATTCGCCCAGATGATCGGCGAGGCGGG
>CADECX010000081.1:2772-11230 GCA_902825865.1 uncultured Alphaproteobacteria bacterium | reverse complement strand
TTGGCGCTTCGCGCCGAAGGGGGAAGGAAGCTGTCGGATGCTGAAGGTCGCGCCGCGAAATGCGGCGCTCGAGACTTGGCTACTTTTTGTTCAGCGCGAAGGCGCCGGGACCGGCCGCGGCCAGATACAGGAAGATAAAGCAGAACAGGATGGCGGCATCGCCGCGGTTCGCCACCGGGAAAAAATTCTGCGGGGCGTGGGCCAGGAAATAGGCGAAGGCCATGGTGCCGGAGGCGATGAAGGCCGCGCCGCGGCTGAAAAAGCCCAGCACAATCAGGGTGCCGGCGACGATCTCGATCACACCGGCCGCGCCGGACAGGGAGGCGATGGGGGGGTGCATCGTGCCCGGCGGGAAATTCAGATGCTTGGTGGTGCCGTGTTCCAGGAACAGGAGACCCGACATGATGCGGGTAATGCCAAGGATTTGTGCTGAATAATTACTCAGAAAGTCCATTCAGTCCTCCCAGCGCGTTGTTGTTGTGGAGTTGCAGAGCGAGAAACGAAGCTGATCGTTCTGCAACGGCGCAGCACGGCGAGCGCCAGCGTAGTAGCCGTGCGGGCCAGGACACCTTAGCCGAGAAGATGAAATTTCGCTAATGGAGGGCGGCGACCCTAATGGCCCAGGCTGGCCAGGTACTTCTCCAGCCAGTGAATGGAATAGTCGCCGTTGATGATGTCGGGCTCGCGGACCAGTTTCTGGAACAGGGGAATGGTGGTCTCGATGCCATCCACGACCAGCTCGTCCAGGGCGCGGCGCAGGCGCAGCAAACATTCGTTGCGGTTGCGCGCATGCACCACCAGCTTGCCCGCCAAACTGTCGTAGAAAGGCGGGATGCGGTAGCCGGAATAGATCGCCGAGTCGAAGCGCACGCCCAACCCGCCGGGGGTGTGGAATTGGGTGATGACGCCGGGCGAGGGGCGGAAGGAGAAGGGATTTTCCGCATTGATGCGGCATTCGATGGCGTGGCCCTCGAACACAATGTCCTTCTGGGTGAAGGTCAGCGGCGCGCCGGTGGCGATGCGGATCTGTTCGCGCACGATATCGATGCCGGTGATCGCCTCGCTGACCGGATGTTCGACCTGCAAGCGGGTGTTCATCTCGATGAAATAGAAGCGCCCGTCCTCGTACAGGAATTCGATGGTGCCGGCGCCCAGATAGCCCAGTTTGCTGAGCGCCTTGGTGCAGATGCCGCCGATCTGGTCGCGCTCCTGGGCGTTGAGCGCGGGACTTCCGGCTTCCTCCCAGACCTTCTGGTGGCGGCGCTGCAGGGAACAATCGCGCTCGCCCAGATGCACGACATGGCCATGGGAATCCGCCAGGATCTGGATTTCGATATGGCGCGGCCTTTGGAGATACTTCTCCATGTAAACGGTATCGTTGCCGAAAGCGGCCTTGGCCTCGGTGCGGGCCTGGGACAGCGCGAAGGACAGCTCGCCCGCGGTCTTGGCCACCTTCATGCCGCGGCCGCCGCCGCCGGCGGTCGCCTTGATCAATACCGGATAACCGATCTCTTCGGCCATGCGCGCCGCATCCGTGTCGGAGACTTCGCCGTCCGATCCCGGCACGGTGGGAATGCCCAGCTCCTTCACCGTCTGTTTGGCGGTGATCTTGTCGCCCATCATGCGGATATGTTCGGGCGCGGGGCCGATGAAGGTGAGGCCGTGCTCCTTGATGATGTCGGCGAATTTGGCGTTCTCGGACAGAAAGCCGTAGCCGGGATGAATCGCTTCGGCGCCGGTGATCTCGCAAGCCGCGATGATGGCTGGGATGTTCAGATAGGACAGAGCGGCGGCGGGCGGGCCGACGCAAACGCTCTCATCCGCCAGCTTGACATGCATCGCCTCGCTGTCGGCGGTGGAATGGATCGCCACGGTGGCGATGCCCATTTCCTTGCAGGCGCGGATGACGCGAAGCGCGATTTCGCCGCGATTGGCGATGAGAACCTTCTCGAACATCAGGCGATGACGCAGAGGGTCTGGCCGAATTCGACGGGCGTGCCATCGGAGACATGAATTTCCGTCACGGTGCCGCCCTTGGGCGCGGTAATGGCGTTCATGGTCTTCATCGCTTCCACGATGAACAGCGTGTCGCCTTCCTTCACGCTCTTGCCGACGCTGATGAAAGCCGGCTTGCCCGGTTCCGGCGACAGATAGACGGTGCCGACCATGGGCGAAGGCACCGCGCCGGCGGGCGGGCCTGAGGGAGCAGCGGCAGCCGGCGCAGCGGCGGCGGGAGCGGAAACGGGCGCGGCCGCCACGGCGACACCGCCGCGGCTGACGCGAATGCGCGCGCCGTTATGATCGATCTCGATCTCGGTCAGCCCGGTATCCTTGAGCAGCTGGGCCAGCTCGCGTATCGCGGACGCGTCGATCCCGGGCTTGGCATCGCTCTTGGAGGAGGGCTTGTCGCCTTTGGAACTCATTTCGACCTGCTTTTGGAGGATAGGATTTCAGCGACCGCATCGACGGCGCGCAGATAGCCTTGCGCGCCCAGGCCCATGATGATGCCGGTGGCGCCCTTGGAGACATAGGAACGATTGCGGAAGGGCTCGCGCTTGTGAATGTTGGACAGATGCACCTCGATCACCGGAATCTTCAGCGCCTGGATGGAATCCAGGATGGCGACGGAGGTATGGCCATAGCCCGCCGGATTGATGATCACGGCGCAGCCGGCGGTGCGGGCTTCCTGCAGGTGATCGACAATCTCGCCCTCGCGGTTGGACTGGCGGAAGACAATGGACAGGTTATGGCCCTTGGCCTGGCGGGCGCACATCGCCTCGATCTCGGCCAGGGTGGTGTAGCCATAGACCTCCGGCTCGCGATGCCCCAGGAGATTGAGGTTCGGGCCGTTCAGGATGAATATGGGTAAGATCTTGGATTGTTTGGTTTTTTTTGCCATAGACTTTCCGCGGGTCAAAGCTGATTCACGCCTTATAATCTGATCCCAAGAGATACGGAAATGCTTAAGGTACCGCTCAAATGACAGTCGAAATCACCCTGAATGGCGAGATGCGGCGGCTGGACCAGCCGGTGAGCGTGCGCGGGTTGTTGGAAAGCCTGGGCCTGGACCCGGCCAAGATCGCGGTCGAGCGCAATCTGGAGATCGTGCCGCGCTCCACCTATGGCGAGGTGGCGCTGGCCCAGGGCGACCGGCTGGAGATCGTGCATTTCATCGGCGGCGGCAATGCGCCGGTGGTGGATGTGCCGCGCGAGGACAAGCCGTTCATGCTGGCGGGCAAGACTTACCGTTCGCGCCTGATCATCGGCACCGGCAAGTATAAGAGCTATGCCGAGAATGCCGCGGCGCTGGAGGCGAGCGGCGCTGAGATCGTCACCGTGGCGGTGCGGCGGGTGAATCTCACCGATCCCAGCCAGCCCAAGCTGGTGGATTTCATCGACCCCAAGAAGGTCACCTATCTGCCCAACACGGCGGGCTGCTTCACCGGCGAGGATGCGGTGCGCACCCTGCGCCTGGCGCGCGAGGCCGGCGGCTGGTCGCTGGTCAAGCTGGAAGTGCTGGGCGAGAAGAAGCTGCTCTATCCCGACATGATCGAGACCCTGCGCGCCACCGAAATGCTGTCCAAGGACGGCTTTGAGGTGATGGTCTATTGCAGCGACGATCCCTTGATGGCCAAGCGGCTGGAAGATGTCGGCGCGGTGGCGATCATGCCGCTGGCTTCTCCCATCGGTTCGGGCATGGGCATCCAATCCACCGTGAACATCCGCATGATCATCGAGGACAGCAAGGTGCCGGTGATCGTGGACGCCGGGATTGGCACCGCCTCCGACGCGGCGGTGGCGATGGAATTGGGCTGCGATGCGGTGATTTCCAACACCGGCATCGCCCATGCCAAGGATCCGGTGAAAATGGCCGCCGCGATGAAGCTGGCGGTGGAAGCGGGACGGTTGGCGTGGCTTGCCGGACGCATGCCGAAAAAGGCTTATGCTGACCCGTCAAGCCCATTGACCGGCATGATTTGACGGCGGGCTGGGGAGCCGCATGATCCTGGTTCATCTCTTCACCGTGATCGGCGTCGCCGTCTTCGCGGCAAGCGGCGCCCTGGCGGCCGTCCGCAGATCTCTGGACCCCGTTGGCGTGCTGGTGCTTGCCATCGTGACGGCGACGGGCGGGGGCACGCTCCGGGATGTGTTGATGGACCGGCATCCGGTCTTCTGGATATCGGCCCCCTGGTTTATCGGCGTGTCGGCGCTCGCGGCCTTGGTGACCTGGCTGTGGGTGAGAAAATATCCGCCTCCCGACAAGGCATTGCAGTATGCCGATGCGCTGGGACTGGCCTTCTTCAGCATTGCCGGAGCCCAGATCGCCGAAGCCGGCGGGCTGGCGCCGTTCGCCGCCACCATCATGGCCGCGCTTACCGGTTGCGCCGGCGGACTGATCCGCGATGTGCTGGTGGCCGAAGTGCCGTTGGTATTCCGCCAGTCGGAGCTTTACGTCACCGCCTGCCTTGCTGGCGTGGTGTTGTATTTCTGCTTGAAAGCTCTGGGACTGACGGCCGAGATTGCCAGTGTGCTCGGCATGGCGACGATTGCACTGATCCGGCTGGCCTCCATCCGCTGGAGCATCACCCTGCCTGTTCTCAAAATGCCGGAACGCTAAGCGGGCTAGTCCGCCAATGCTGCGGAAACAAGCGCTTTGGCATGCAGATCGGTGGTATCGAAAACCGGCAAGGGGCTCGAAACCTCGTACACCAGCATGGCTATTTCGGTGCAGCCGAGGATCACAGCTTGGGCGCCGCGCTGCGCCAAGCGGCTTATCGCCTGGATGAAAAACCGGCGGGATTCTTCCCGCACCACGCCGCGGCACAGTTCGTCATAGATGATGCGGTTGATGTCCTCGATTTCCCTGTCCGGCACCACGACGTCGAGCCCTCTGGACTTCAATTTGTCCTTGTAGAAATCCATTTCCATGGTGAAACGCGTACCGAGCAGCCCGGCGCGGGATATCCCCTTCTCGAGCAAGGCATTGGCGGTTGGATCGGCAATGTGAACAAAGGGTATCGCAAGTCCCTCAGCCATACGTTCCGCGACGATGTGCATGGTGTTGGTGGCAAGTCCCAACACTTTCGCGCCACCCGCTTCCAGCGTCTTGGCATGAGTCGCCAGCAGCGTTCCGGCTTCTTCCCATTTGCCGGATCGCTGCAAAGTCTCTATCGGGGCAAAATCGACCGATAACAGGAGGAGGGGAGCGGAATGAAGACCTCCCCGTTTCCGCGCCGTTTCTTCATTCAGAACGCGATAATAATGCGCGGTTGATTCCCAGCTCATGCCACCGATCAAGCCGATGGTCTTCAACCGGTCAGCTCTTCATCGCTTCGGCGAGAATGTCATCATCGACCGCGCCGGGGCGCATCTTGCCGTTGAACAGGAAGGTCGGGGTGCCGTCCACACCCACCTTGTGCGCGAAATCGATGCTGGCTTGGAGCGCGGTTTCGATCGCCGGATCCTTCATGTCCGCCTTGAGCTTGTTCACGTCCATGCCGGCCCGGGCGGCCTCGGCAAAGATCATGTCTTCGGTGACATTTTCTTCCTGCCCCAGCAGCGCGAAATGGAAATCCATGTATTGGGCCGGCTGGCGGCGCGCCGCCAAGGAGGCGCGCGCCGCCTGCATGGCGCTTTCGCCATGCAGCTGCTTGATGGGAAATTCGATCAAGGAGAAGCGGACCGTGTTCTTGTTCGCTTCATAGAATTTCTTCACCGCGGGCAGGGAAACGCGGCAATAGGGGCAATCATAGTCATAAAATTCCACCAGCGTCTGTTTGGCGTCGGCGGGTCCGGTGACAAAGGCGATTTTGGGATCAAAAAAGGCGGCAAGGCCGACCTTCTTCAATGCGGCTTCCTGTTCTGCCTTCTGCCGGAGTTCATCCAGCGCCTGGGCCTGGCCCATCATGGCGGGCGCCAGTTCCGGATGCTTCATCAAATATGTTTGCATCTGCCGGTCGTTGATCGGCATAAACCCGTTCTGGGCCATCACCAGGATGATCGCCACCGCCAGCATCGCGCCGCCGACGGCGCCCGCCAGCGTGATCACAAGTGGTCGCATTTTATCCTCGTTGCTGCGCTGCCAGCGGTGCGGCGGCGCCAAGAATATCATTGGCGCGCTGCCAGTCGGTACCGCCTTGGGTCAGCTTGCCCCGCGCGCGGGTGGCGAACACCATGGCTTTGCGCATGTCGCCGACATTGTACCACAGCTCGGCGGTGGCCAGATTGGCCATGGGCTCGTTCTTGAGGGCGCTGTAAGCGCGGGCGGCCTGGAACCAGGTGAAGGGGTCCTCGCTCTCGACCAGCAGCGCCGCCTTCAAATTTTGCAACGCGGTTTCGGCCTGTGCCGCGTCCTCGGTCGCAAGCTGGGCGGTGGCCAATGCGACGCGCAATTGCGGTGCGCGGGGGCGCAAATTCACCGACTTCTGATAGTCGGCGATGGCCAGCGCCGGTTTGGCCATGCTGACATAGATTTGGCCGCGCACTTCGTAGAAATAGGGATTGTTGGGCTCTTCCGCGATCAAGCCGTTGATCGTCGTCATCGCCTTCTGGAAGTTGGGCTGGCGCATATAGATCATGGAATGGGCATAGCGCGCCGGTTCGCTGGTGTCGGATTCCGGCCAGCGCGCCAGGGCCTCTTTGACGGGCAGCACATAGCCGCCCAGCTTGGCCTGCACCATCTGATAGGTGTGCAGCACTTCCGGCGAATCCTGGACTTCGCGATAGGGCGAGGCTTCCACGGCCGAGTTGAGATCGAACACACGGTCCTGGCCGCTAGGATGATCGACGGCGAATTTGTCGATCTTGTAGGCGCTCATCGCCTCGTCATTGGCGAAGCGCTGAAAGGTGCGATACATGCCCATGGGCGATTGGCGCGTCGCCTGGAGCAGGCGGGCGGCGATCTGGTCGGCGGAGGATTCCTGAACCCGGGTGAAGGCCGCCATCTGTCCCATGGCATAGGCCTGGCCGATGCCCATGATCGCCATTCCCGCTTCGCCCGCGCCCGCGACCATGGCGCCGATCCCCGCCACCAGCGACAGCAGCATGGGGATCATGGCTTTCTTCATGCCATATTGGCCGCGCGACAGATGGCCCGCCGAGATATGGCCGGTCTCGTGCGCCATGACGCCGATCAATTCGTTGGGTGTCTTCAGCCACAGCAGGATGCCGGCAAAAATGAACATATTCTCGCCGGTATCGCCGTAGGTCACGAAAGCATTGATGACATTGTCGCCCACCAGCCAAACGCGCGGCGACGGATCGAGTCCCGCGGCGCGCGCCAAGGGAACCTCATAGCTGCGCAGCATTTCCTCGGTTTCGGTGTCGCGCAAAAGACTGATGCCCTGGGCCGATACCGGCAGGGCATAGGCAAGCAGCGCGGCGGTGAAACCGGCGGCAAAGCAAAGCTTGCGGAAAGAGGAATTGGACGTTTTCAGCGACGTATCTCCAGTTGCCCCGCCTTTTACCCCAAATTGGCCCCTGAGGCGAAACTATGGGGACAGTGGGTCCAGGTCAAACGGGCAGGCTGTAGCGAACTGGCTCGGGCTGGGGCATAAGGGGCCCCGAACCAGCCATTTTCAAGGATTACGCCTCCGTCATGCTGTCTCCACGCCTTATCGCCCTGGTTGCGGCACCGGCCTTGCTGCTGGGCGGCTGCCAGACCCTGTCATCCCTGGGCGACGGCGCCGCCTCTTCGATCGGGCTGCAGGACGATGTTCCGCGCGCCTATACCGCCAGCGAAGTCAGCGAAGCGCAAAATGCCGGTATCGCGGTGGCGGACGAACCGCTGGCGGCCCGGGCGGGCGCATCCGCGCTGCAATCCAAAGGCAGCGCGGTCGATGCGGTGGCGGCCATGTTCTTCACCCTGACCGCCACGTATCCGGTGGCGGCGGGGCTTGGCGGCGGCGGCATCTGTTTGGTGAGCGAGCCGAGCGGCCGGGTGATGGAATTCGATTTTCTCACCAAGGCGCCGCGCCGCGCGGGCGCCTATGCCTTGCCCGGCACGGTGAAAGGCTTCGCCACCATACACAGGCTGTATGGCGCCTTGCCCTGGCCGCGCGTGGTGGCGCCGGGCGAAGCCTATGCCGCAACCGGCTTTCCGATTTCGCAATCTTTGGCGGCGCGCCTGGCCACGTCGCAAAATATCATTCGCCTGGATGCTTCCCTGGCGGCGGAATTTCTGGACCAGGCCGGCAATCTGCGCGCCGCGGGAAGCGAAACCAGGAATGGTCCGCTGGGCGAGACTTTGGGCCAGATAAGATTGAATGGCGCCGACGGTTTTTATACCGGCCCAATCGCGGACCGCATCGTCGCTTATTCCGACGCGCAAGGCGGCGGCATTTCGGCGGCGGAGTTGCAGGCGACGGCGCCGCTTCAAGGCGCGGCGAGCTCGCGCGCGCTGGGCAATCTGACCATTTGGCTTCCCGGCACGCGCACCGGCCCGGGCGCTTTCAGCCCC
>CADECX010000081.1:0-2762 GCA_902825865.1 uncultured Alphaproteobacteria bacterium | reverse complement strand
CTGCTGAACAATCTTTCGCGCAACGCACGCGGACGGGCGCCGGCCAATATCGATGCAGCCGTGCAGCAAACCTTGGCGTCTTTCGGTGTCGCCGGGCTGCCTGGTGATCTGGGTTCGACCGGTTTTGCCGCGGTGGATGCCAGTGGACAGGCGGCGGCCTGCGCCGTGACCATGAATGGACCCTTTGGCGCCGGACGCACCGCGACCGGGACTGGCGTGGTGCTGGGCGCCACGCCTTCCAGCCAGGCGGGATTGGCCAGCGCCTTTCTGACCCCGGTGCTGGCGGTGTCGGGCGGCCGGGTGGAATTGGCCGGGACAGGCGCGGGCGGACCCAAGGGCGGGGCAGCGGCCATCGCCGCCATGGTGGATGTGACCAGAGGCCGGGCCCTGGGCAAGCGCGGCGATATGCGCGGCACGGGATCTGCGCCTTACGATGCGGTCAATATGATTTCCTGCAGCGAAGAGGCCTGTGTGGCCTTGCCCGATCCGGGCGGCAGTGGCGCCAGCGCGGTGGCTTACGATTACGAAGCCATAAGGCAATGAGTGAGGCACGACCGGCGGCGCTTAGGTTCTGAGCGACAGCGAAGAACGCGTAGCGGCGCGGGCAAATCGGTCCAGTGGACCGATTTGAGGGCCGAACGCCGCGCCTCCCTCGCTTCGCTCGAAGAGGGGCAAGCTTTTCTAACTCGCTTTGCTCGTAAGAAAAGCTAAGCCAGCTTGGGCGAGCGGCAAGGCAGCATTCGAGATTGTTGTCTTGGATGGCCGGGTCAAGCCCGGCCATGGTGAGAAGAACTATTCTCCGCTGAACGTCCTTTGCCACCACCCCTTTTTCGCCGGCTTGGGCGATTCATCGCTCGGCGTGGTGTCGGGAATATCGTCTGTGGGTGTCCAGGACGGCACGGTCGGCGCGGGCGCATGCTTGTCGTCCGACGGTGTGGTGTCGATTTCGTCGGGGACGGCGCCAAAGCGATCGGCTTCGCTGACAAAGCCAGCCTGCTGATGCTCGCTGCCTTCACCCTGCGGAGCGCTGTCGCCGTGGGGGCCGCGATCGCGCCCGCCTCTGCGGCCGCGCCGGCGGCGGCGGCGGCGGCGGGCTTCGCCATTCTCGCCCGCCTGTTGGCCGCCCGTTTGACCGGGAGCCTGGCCATGGGACGGGGCCTCATTTTGGCTGTCCGCAAACTGTCCGTTGGCTTGGTCTTCGCCTTGCGGCGCGCCTTCCGCAGCGCCGCCGTCGGCGGCCTCCACCGGCTGCTGTTGATGCTGGCCTTCTGGTCGTTCGCCACGGTCGCGGTTTCGCCCACGTCCGCCACGGCGGCGGCGGCGGCGGCCTCCATCGCGGCCTTCACTTCTCTCGCGCGTGCCTTCGCCACGATCGAAAGATTGGGATTCGGGCGCATCTTCGCCGTCGTCTTCGGAGGCTTGAGCCTCAATCTGTTCTCTCTCCTCCTCGTCAGCCTCTTCCACATAGTCCGGCTCGGGCTCGGTGGAGGGCACAAAGCCGGCCTCGATGCTGATGGCGGTGTTGCGCGGACGATCGCCCGGATCGCGGGTCTTGGTGCGTTCCAGCTCGAAGGTGCCGGCGGCCAGCCCTTCCTTGGGCAGGAAGGAGATCTCCATGCCGTGCTCAGTTTCGATCCGCGACAGTTCATGGCGTTTCTGATTGAGGACATAGATCGCCACGTCATTGGCGATTTTTACCGTGACGGCGGCGGCGCGGTTCTTCTCGCCTTCCTCTTCCAAACCGCGCAGCACGCGCAGGGCGGTGGATTCGGTGGAGCGCACCAAGCCGGTGCCGGCGCAATGCGGGCAAGTGACGGTCGATCCGGCGATGACGCCGGCGCGCAGGCGCTGGCGCGACATTTCCATCAGGCCGAACTGCGAAATCTTGCCGATCTGAACCCGGGCGCGGTCGTTCTTGACCGCGTCGCGAAGCCGCTTTTCGACTTCGCGGTCGTTGCGGCTTTCTTCCATGTCGATGAAGTCGATGACGATCAGGCCCGCCAGGTCGCGCAGCCGCAGCTGGCGGCCGATTTCGCTGGCCGCTTCCAGATTGGTCTTGCGCGCGGTTTCCTCGATGGAATGTTCGCGGGTGGCGCGGCCTGAATTGACGTCGATCGAGACCAGCGCTTCGGTCTGGTTGATGACGATATAGCCGCCCGATTTCAGGGTGACGATGGGGGAGAACATCGAGTCGAGCTGCGACTCGATATGCATGCGCTGGTACAGCGGCACCGTGTCTTTGTAGTGATGGACATGCTTGGCATGGCTGGGCATCAGCATGCGCATGAAGTCCTTGGCGTTGCGGAAGCCCTGTTCGCCTTCCACCACCACGTCCTGCACATCCTTGTTGTAGAGGTCGCGGATGACGCGCTTGATCAAATCGCCTTCTTCATAGACGCAGGCGGGCGCGTTGGAAGACAGGGTCTTTTCGCGGATCGTGTCCCACAGCCTCAGCAGATAATCATAGTCGCGCCGTATCTCCAGCTTGGTGCGGTTCTCGCCCGCGGTACGGATGATCAGGCCCATGCCTTCGGGCAGTTCCAACCCTTGCGCGGCGCTTTTCAGGCGCTTGCGGTCGGCGGCATTGGTGATCTTGCGCGAAATGCCGCCGCCGCGCGGGGTATTGGGCATCAGCACGCAATAACGGCCCGCCAGCGACATATAGGTGGTGAGCGCCGCGCCCTTGTTGCCGCGCTCTTCCTTGACCACCTGCACCAGGATGATCTGGCGGCGCTTGATGACTTCCTGAATTTTGTACTGGC
>CADECX010000080.1 GCA_902825865.1 uncultured Alphaproteobacteria bacterium | reverse complement strand
GGCGCGGGCGAAGGCCTGGTCGGTGCCGGGCGGGGTCACCTGGCCGTCATTGGCGGCGATCACCCGGCGCATCCCGGCGCGGATGACGAAATCCGGCAGGGTATAGCGTTCGGCGAGCCCGGCGGCGGCGGCGGCGAGTGACATCTTCCCTCTTGCGCGATCTACGGTGCCGCAAGGCGCCCGGATCATTCGCGGGAAAAATGGGAGATGCAAGGTGGTCTTGGCTGTCAGAAGGCCCGGTCGCTATACGCGGTCTGGGGTGGCGCTGGTTCTGGCGGCCATTCTGGTTCACTGTCTGCCCAAGCGGTTGATCGACAATTGCGGCAGGCCATGAAGACCATCAGCGGAAAGATCAGCAACGTGCCGGAAGCGGTCACCCTGATCGATGCGCATCATCACTTATGGGATCTCACCATGGCCCGCCATCCCTGGCTGGGCGCCCATCCCGAGCCCGGATTTTTTCTGGGCGACTATTCGGCATTGAAGCGCAACTATCTTGCGGCCGATTACCTTGGGGATTGTTCCGGCCACAATGTGCTGGCCACGGTGCATTGCGAGGCCGAATGGGACCGGGCCGATCAGGTGGGGGAGACGCGCTGGATTTCGGCGTTTCAGGCGCGGCACGGTTTCCCCAACGCCATCGTCGCCCATGCCTGGTTTCACACCCCGAATGCGGCGGACATTTTGCAGCAACAGGCCGCCTTTCCGCTGGTGCGCGGCATCCGCTCCAAGCCCGTCACCGTCGCCGGCCCGAATGAAAAACTGGCCGGCGGTCCCGGCAGCATGCGCGACGGCAAATGGCTGGAGGGCCTGTCGCGGCTCGAACGTTACGGCTTGTCTTTCGATTTGCGGGTGCCCTATTGGCATCTGGCGGAAGCCGCCGCGGTCGCGGCCCAGTTTCCCAATATCCCCATGGTGCTGAATCATACCGGCTTTCCCTGGGATCGCAGCGCGGAAGGCTTGGCCGCCTGGCGTACCGCAATGGGAATCATCGCGCGCCAGCCCAACATGCATCTGAAGATTTCGGAATTCGGATTGCGGGACCAAATCTGGGACTATAATTCCAACCGCGCCGTCGTGCGCGACGCGCTTGCGATTTTCGGGGTGGGGCGCTGCATGTTCGCCACCAATTTTCCGGTGGCCGGTCTGCGCATCAGCTATGACAATGTGGTCCGCGCCGTGGCGCGGATGGTGAGCGATCTGCCCGCCGCCGACCGCGAGGCTTTGTTCTGGCGCAATGCCGCGCGTTTCTACCGGATTGATGTCGAGGCATGAGCGAGCCCGTTTAGGCCCGTTCGTAGACCGCTAGCGCGATTGATTACGTACTGACATCGTTGCCGCTATTCTTTATCAAATACGGTTGGTGCTCGTGGCGGCTCAACCGCGAGAGAATGCCTTCCAGTGCCAGCCGGACTTGACTGCGGGAATGGGCGGCGGCTGATTGCATTTCCGGGGTATTCAAAGGAAGCGCTGCTTTCGCCTTGCCCGGCGCGCCGGGCAAGCTCAGAAACATTTTGGTCTTCTGGCCGATACCCCTGCTGATCAAATCGAGAAATCGCTGTTGGCGAACAGTCTTCAATGGATTTCCGACCAAAATGAAAACCGTGCTGTCCGGACCAACCGTGCTGGGCGTGCCGCTTTCTATCAGGACGCCCGATTTGTCGGGCCGCCAATCATCGTCCAAAATTGCCAAACGCCGCCAGCCGCAGAAGTAGGTGCGGCACGGTGTTGGTCGTTTTTCATAAATATCACAGCCCCCCGCCAGACGATGGCGGCACGTCGCATTTGGTATCTTTTGCATCTCGGGCTCGTCGATAGGCGGTACGATGCAACACATTTTGCAATCGCCGCAGATTCTGCCCGGAACCAAATAGTCCATCACCCGCTCAGCTTGAAATTGACCCGCTTATTCTACTTGATCATCCGCCGCGCGCTACGCTGGCGCCGTTCGGCACCATTTTCGATAGGGAGTGAAGCTGTGACCCCTCCGGTGTGAAGGCGGCTTTAGAGATGAGCTAAACATCGGATTGTGTAGGCAATTTTCCCTGAACCCCGGAATTGCACACCCCGGTGCAGGCGTGACGTGGAATTGTCACGTTACAAACTGCGAAAATGGGGATCAGGTAACGACCGCGTCGTACTTCAGCTTCCATGTTATCCGGCCGTCCTGCACCAGCACCAATACCAGGCTGGTGTAGCCGTCGAATATATAGGCGGTGCAGTCGTCGGACCCGCGATAGCAATGTTTTACTGCCGGATCGAGCGCATCAAACTTGGCGGCATCGGTGGGCATGAAACGCGCCATCAAGGCGCTTTTCGTCAGCCGTTCTGCCACCGCGGGATTGAATCCCAAAGCCTCAATCTGAGAAATGGGCATGCCTAACCGAATTTGCGCATAGGCTTGCGTCTGCTGATCGCCGTTGTTGGAATTCGGCACCGCCGCGCTGTGCTGCGGCGCGCTTGCAAGGCCGCCGCCAACGGCAAGAAGAACCGCTCCGGCAAAGACGGGCAACATTCTACGCATGCATCGGGATTAGTCGGAAGTTTGCCGGGGGTAAAGCGGATGTGGGCATAAACCTTAATCCACGAATCCGTTTCTTCGCGGCTCGGCACCATTTCATTGCCGCCCTTCGGCGGGAATTTGAATGCGTCTGTTGCTCAAGGCCTGCGCCGCGCCCTCGCGGCGCGCTACGCTGGTGCTAGCGCCGCTCGGGCACCATCATCAGCCTCGCATCTGCGAGGCTGATGATGGTGGGCGCGATAGGGATTGAACCTATGACCCCTCCCGTGTGAAGGGAGTGCTCTCCCGCTGAGCTACGCGCCCGCCTTCAGGCGGAGGGGCTGGGCTATAAGGGACAGCAGTCCGGCCCGTCAAGTCGGCGCTCCCGGGGCCTAAAACAGTCCCAGTGCCCGCAGGGCGGCAGGCAATTGGGCAAATTCGTCCAGCACCAAATCCGCGCCCAGGTCTTTCGCCGGCACCGGCGTAAAGCCGTAAGACATCAGAATGCAGGGCGCGCCCGCGCTGCGGGCGGTGTTGAGATCGGTGATGGAGTCGCCGATCATCACCGCGGCGCCGCCAATCGCGGCCTCTGTACCGCCATGGGCCGCGGCGATGTCGGCGACCACGTCATGAAATATGCGCGGATCGGGTTTGGTATAGGGCTTCCTGCCCGCGCCATAGACGCAGGTGAACAGGCGGTCCAGGTTCAGGGCCGGCAGCAGCTGATCGGTCAGTTCCTGGGGCTTGTTGGTCAGCACGCCCAGCCGCGCGCCTTGGGCGCTCAGGGCCGTTAAGGTTTCGGTCACCAGGGGAAACAGCCTTGTGCCGTCGGCAATATGGCCCCGGTAATGGGCCAGGAATATCTCGATCAGGGGCGGCATTTCTTCCGGGGTCACGGGGGCCCCGCTGGCCTCCATGGCCTGGGTGATCAGCGCCACGGCGCCAAAACCCACCATATGGCGCAGATGGTCCAGATCCAGCCGGGGGCGGCCCCGGGCGGCCATGACCGCATTGGTGGCGCCCAGCAGGTCGGGGGCGGTGTCGGCCAGGGTGCCGTCCAGGTCGAATATCAGGGTCGGGGGGGAGGTCATGAATTAAGGAATCATCCTTTATTATTGGGGCAATATACCGTCGCAAATCGTCACTTCATCTTTTTCCCTCAAGGTATTACCGGACACCCATGTCGAAGGCCGCCATTATCCTCGCTGCCGGTCAAGGCACCCGGATGAAATCCGCACTTCCCAAGGTCCTGCACAAGGTGGCGGGTCTGCCGCTGCTGGGCCATGTGGTGGCCGCCCTGAAGGGGGCGGGGGTGGACAGGATTGTGGTCGTGACCTCGGCGGCGGGGGAAGCGGTCCGAACCTACGCCAAAGGATTGGGCGCGCAATGCGCCATCCAACAGGAGCAGCTGGGAACGGGTCATGCCGCGGCCAGCGCCCGGGATGTGCTGGCGGATTTTTCCGGCAGCTTGCTGATCGTCAATGGCGACATGCCCCTGGTCACCAGCGAGACGATTTTGGAATGCCTCAAGTCGCAGAGCCGCACCGGGCTGGCGCTGCTGGCGTTCGAGGCAGAGGATCCCGGCGCGTATGGCCGGGTGCTGCTGCGGCCCGACGGGCATCTCAACCGAATCGTGGAATTCAAGGATGCGGTGGGATCGGAGCGCGCCGTCACCCTCTGCAATGCCGGCTGCTATGCCGCCGATTCACAAAAGTTTTTCCGCTGGGCCGCGGCCCTGAACAACAACAATGCCCAGAAGGAATATTACCTCACCGACGTTCCTCATCTGGCGCGGATCGATGGCATAGCCTGCGCCGTCGCGCTGACCGATGAAGTTTCGGTCCTTGGTGTCAATAGCCGCGCCGAGCTGGCGCATGCCGAAGACAAGTTTCAGGATCGCGCCCGGGCCCGGCTGCTCAAGGACGGGGTCACCATGACCGCGCCGCAGACGGTGTTTTTCTCCCATGACACGGTGGTGGAGAATGACGTGGAGATCGAGCCCTTTGTGGTGTTCGGTCCCGGCGTGACGGTCAAATCCGGCGCGCGGCTGCGCAGCCATTCGCATTTGGAAGGCGCCACGGTGGCGGGCGGCGCGATCATCGGTCCGTTTGCGCGTCTGCGTCCCGGCGCGCAGATCGGCGAGGACGCTCACATTGGAAATTTCGTCGAAGTCAAGAATACGGTGATCGAAAAAGGCGCCAAGGCCAATCACCTCACTTATCTGGGCGATGCGCGGGTGGGCGAGGGCGCCAATATCGGCGCCGGCACCATCACCTGCAACTATGACGGTTTCACCAAGGCCAAGACCGATATCGGCGCGGGCGCCTTTATCGGCTCCGACACCGCCCTGGTGGCGCCGGTCACCATAGGCGACGGCGCCATCACCGGCGCAGGTTCGGTGATCACCAAGGATGTGGCGGCGGATGCGCTGGCAGTGGCGCGCGGCAAACAGATTGAGATACCAGGTTGGGCCAAGGCGTTCCGGGAGCGCCAGAAGGCCAAAAAGCAAGCGGAGAGCAAGTAATGTGCGGCATTGTCGGTATCGCGGGCACGCGGGACGTGGCTCCCATCATTCTGGAAGCGCTCAAGCGCCTGGAATATCGCGGCTATGACTCTGCCGGCATCGCCACCCTGAATCATGGCGCCATCGAGCGCCGCCGTTCGCCCGGCAAACTCAACAAACTGGGCGCGGTGCTGGACGAAAAGCCGCTGCACGGCCATACCGGCATCGGCCATACGCGCTGGGCGACGCATGGTGCGCCGACCGAAGCCAACGCCCATCCTCACGCCACAGCCCAGGTTGCCATTGTCCATAACGGCATCATCGAGAACTTCCGCGAGTTGAAGGCCGAGCTTACGGCCAAGGGCCACAAATTCGAATCCGAGACCGACAGCGAAGTCGCCGCCCATCTGGTGACCCAGTTGCTGAGCGAAGGCATGGCCCCCGACGCCGCCGCCAAGGCGGCGGTGGCGCGGCTGACCGGCGCCTATTCCATCGCCATGATCTTCAAGAATCACGAAGGCCTGCTGGTTGGCGCGCGCCGCGGCGCGCCGCTGGCGGTGGGCTATGCCGAAAAGGAAGCCTATATCGGCTCCGACGCTTTCGCTCTGGCGCCCTTCACCAACCGCGTTTCCTATCTGGAAGAAGGCGATGTGGTGGTGATCAAGGGGGCACAGGTTTCGATTTTCGATGCGGCCGGCCGCCCCGCCAATCGCGAGATCCAGATCACCGCCGCCTCCGCCGCTCTGGTGGACAAGGCCGGCCATTCCCATTTCATGGCCAAGGAAATCCACGAACAGCCGGAAGTGGTCAGCCACACCCTGGCACACTATCTCGACCCGGCCGGTCCGGTGGTGCGCCGCCAGGGCAAGGGATTGCAGGGCACTCTGGCAAAGGCCTCGCGGTTGACCATCTCGGCCTGCGGCACGGCTTACTACGCCGGCATGGTGGGCAAATACTGGTTCGAAAAACTGGGCCGGCTGGGCGTGGAAATCGACGTGGCGTCCGAGCTGCGCTATCGCAATCCGGTCTATCCCGAGAATGGCGTGGCGCTGTTCGTGTCGCAGTCCGGCGAAACCGCCGACACTTTGGCGGCACTGCGCGATGCCAAGGCCAAGGGGCAGAAAACCATCGCGGTGGTGAATGTCGCCGAATCCAGCATAGCCCGCGAAGCCGATATCTTGCTGCCCACTTACGCGGGCCCGGAAATCGGCGTGGCTTCGACCAAGGCCTTCACCTGCCAGCTGGCGGCGCTGGCCTCCTTCGCCATCGCGGCGGGCGTGGCGCGCGGCAATCTTAGCGAAACCGATGAAAAGCGGCTTTGCGCCTCGCTGCTGGAAACCCCGCGCCATATGGCGGAATTCCTCACCCAGGAACCGGCGATCAAGCAGGTGGCCGAGGAAGTCGCCAAGGCGCGCGACGTTCTTTACATGGGCCGCGGTGCTTCCTATCCCCTGGCGCTGGAAGGAGCGCTGAAGCTCAAGGAAATTTCCTACATCCATGCCGAAGGCTATGCCGCCGGCGAAATGAAGCACGGCCCGATAGCGCTTATCGACGAAGCGGTGCCGATCATCGTCATCGCGCCGCATGACGTGCATTTCGAAAAGACCATTTCCAACATGCAGGAAGTGATGGCGCGCGGCGGCAAGGTGCTGCTGATTTCCGATTCCGACGGCATCGCCGCGGCGGGCAAGGTCTGGGCCTCGATCGAAGTACCCAAGACCAATGCCTTCATCACGCCGCTGCTCTATGCGATTCCGGTCCAGCTGCTGGCTTACTATGCGGCGCTCGCGAAGGGGACGGACGTCGACCAGCCGAGGAATTTGGCCAAGAGCGTTACGGTCGAATAAATCTTATCCTCACCATGGGCGGGCTCGACCCGCCCATCCAGAGCAAGCAGCTCACCATTTGAATTCTTGGTCCCTGGATGGCCGGCTCAAGGCCGGCCATGGAGAATTTTGAGATTTCAGCTATTGATATCAGTATGACCGACCAAAACGCCCTCAAACGCGCCGTTGCCGCCAAGGCCCTGGAATATGTCCGGCCCGGCATGAAACTGGGTCTGGGCTCGGGCTCTACTGCCGAAATTTTTGTCGAACTTCTGGCGGCGCATGCCGGCGGCAAAACTTTGACCTGTGTCCCCACTTCGGAAAACACCGCCGCCCTGGCGCGCAAGCTGGGCCTGTCCCTGGCGGAGCTGGACGATGCCGCGCCGCTGGACCTGACCATCGACGGCGCAGATGAAGCCGACCGTGATCTCAATCTGATCAAGGGCGGTGGCGGCATGCTGTTGCGGGAAAAGATCGTCGCTGCGGCCTCGCGCAAGATGGTGGTGATTGCAGATAGCTCCAAGCTGGTGGCCAAGCTGGGAAAATATCCGCTTCCAGTGGAAGTGGTGGCATTCGGCCACAAATCCAGCGCGGCGCGGTTGAAAGCGGTACTGGCGGCGGCGGGCTATCCTCAAGTGCCGATGAGTCTGCGCCAGCGTGACGGCGCTGTGTTCAAGACCGACAGCGGCAATGTGATCTATGATATCGCCTTCGGCGCGATACAGGATGCGCCCAAGCTCGCATCGGCAATCAGCGCGGTGCCCGGCGTGGTTGAGCATGGCCTGTTCATCGGCATCGCCACCACGCTGTTGATCGCGGGGGCGGACAAGATCACGGTCATTGAACCGGGAAAATAACCGGCCAGATATGGCGGATCAGCCGCGTGGCCCAGTCCGGCTCACGTTCCCGCGCCACGGCCAGCACGTAACGTCCGCCACCCGACGCGCAAGGCGAGCCTTCCCAGTCGGTACAGCTCAGGCTCCCATCGGCGGTGCGCTGTGCCGGCGACGCGCCGGCCAGCACCCACATCATGTCCCGCGCCATTTCATGGGAGCGGGTGAAATAGCTGTGGCCCGCCGGATCGCCCGGCGCCAGGCTGGCATCCACCAAATCGACCGCGCCATAGCCTTGGCCATATTGCAGGTTTCGCAGCGGCACGCGGCCGGCGCGCGGCACCCCGCCATGAAAGCTCTCCGAGGTGATCAGCGCCATGTCGTGCTCGGATGCGTAAATGGTGGCGCGACGGAAACAGGGGCTGGCGCGTTTCAACAGTTGACCGAAATCGTCATTGTATCTCTCCGCGCTGACATCGGCGGCGGCCAGGATCATCTGGTCCACCCTGCCTTGACGGGCTTGGCACATCGCGCCCGCGGCGCCCAGGGTGATGCGCGCGCCCACGCTATGGGCGATCACATCGATCTTCAGGCCCGCCGCATTCAGCGCCTGCAGCACTCCGATCAGCGCCGGCACGGCATAGCCGCTGCGCTCGATATCGGCGGCATAGCGGTCGAACTTGCCTTCGCTGCTCCAGCCGAACATCAGGCTGGCGCAATTCCATTGCGTGTCCAGGCCGAGTTGGGCCGCGCGCAACATGCCGGTGGCGAAGGTGGCGTTAAAGCCGTGAACGACCAGCAGAACGCGATTGCAATGCATGGCTTGCGTCGCGTCCCGAATCTGGTGCGCGAAGGCTGTCAGCGATGCCTCACTGTCACAGCTGGCGGAACTGACCGCCGGTCCTTCTCCGGGCAAGGCAATTGCGGGAATGGTGACGTTTGCGCGGCCGCAGCGCAGCGCCGCGCCCCAATGCAAACCAAAACTGCCCACCGCCGCTTCCCGGTCGGTGGCGAAAAACAGGCTGCGCTTCACGGCGCCGTCTCTTTGCCAGACGGAATTGACCGGTTCGGGATGCAGGGCGTTGGACAGGCCACCACAGCCCGCCAGCAGCAGGCCGAGACATAAGGCCAGCGCAAGCCGGTACCGGTCGTTTTTCCTTGTTTCGCTTTGCATGGCCGCTGGCTTGTCCGGTGCACTATATTGTAACCATGGTTGCCGGATTGGCGAAATCTTTGGCGGCCCGGTCCGGAAAATATTCGATGAAATACGATTACGATCTGTTTGTCATAGGCGGAGGCTCTGGCGGGGTGCGTGCCAGCCGCATGGCGGCGCTGGCCGGTGCGCGCGTCGCGCTGGCCGAGGAATGGCGGATGGGCGGCACCTGCGTCATTCGCGGCTGCATTCCCAAAAAACTGTTGGTCTATGCCAGCCAGTTTTCCGAGAATGTCCTGGACGCGGCGGGCTATGGCTGGGATTTCGGCCAGGCGCGTTTCGACTGGCCCACTTTGATCGCCAACAAGGATAAAGAGATTGCAAGGCTGGAAGGCCTCTACACCACCAATGTCCAGAAGGCCGGGGTCACGATTTATCAGGACCGCGCGGTGTTCGAGGACCCGCACACTTTGTTGCTGCTGAATTCGGGCAAGCGCGTTACGACGGAAAAAATCCTGATCGCCACCGGCAACCGCCCGACGCGGGAAATGGGCACCAGCCACGTCATTCCCGGCGGCGATCTCTGCATCACCTCCGACGAAGCCTTTCACCTCAAGGAATTGCCCAAGCGCATCCTGATTGCCGGCGGCGGCTATATCGCCCTGGAATTCGCCCACATTTTCCACGGCTTGGGCAGTCATGTCTCGCTGGTCTATCGCGGCGACAAGCCGCTACGCGGTTTCGACGACGGCATGCGCGATGCCTTGTGCGAGTCGATGAAGCAGCGCGGGCTGGAAGTGCTGCTCGGCTGCGAATTCACCAAAGTGGAAAAGCGCGGCTCCTGCCTGCGCGCCGAAACCAACAAAGGCGCGGTGATCGAATGCGACCAGATCATGCTGGCGATCGGCCGCATGCCCAACACAATGGCGCTGCATGTGGAGAAAGCCGGTGTGGAGCTGGGCAAGCGCGGCGAAGTCAAGGTCGACGGCTATTCCGCGACCTCCGCGCCGCACATCTATGCCGTGGGCGATGTCACCGACCGGGTGCAATTGACGCCGGTGGCGATCCATGAAGCCATGTGTTTTGTGGAAACCGTTTTCAAGAACAATCCCACCAAGCCCGATCACATCCACGTCCCCAGCGCGGTGTTTACCACCCCGGAACTGGGCGCGGTCGGCCTGACCGAGGCCAAGGCCCTGGCCCAGGGCCATGCCATCGATGTCTACCAATCCACCTTCAAGCCGCTGCTGCACACTTTGGGCGGGCGCCCGGTGCGCACCTTGATGAAGCTGATCGTCGATGCCAAAACCGACAAGGTGCTGGGTTGCCACATCTTCGGCGACCATGCCGCGGAGATCATCCAGATCGTGGCGGTGTGCTTGAAAATGGGTGCCACCAAGAAGGACTTTGACGGCACCATGGCGCTGCATCCCACCGCGGCGGAGGAGCTTGTTACGATGCGGTCGAAAAGTTATTCGCGAAATCCATAATTCGCCGCGGTGGTCTGCCCGGCCGCTCGCTCGGCTCGCGGCGTCCCGGCCTCGCGTCGCGCTTCGCCGCGCCGCTGCGGCGTTCGTCGTTCTCGCAGGTCCACCGGACCTGCTCGTCCGCCACGCGGTGGCGTGGCGGACCACTCCTCACCCATGCGAACCAAGAGCTACAGCAAGCTACCGGGCCAGCAGGGGATGTAAGCCCCTGTCTAATCAGGGCTTTTTTACCCCTGCGCGCGGTTCACCCATGCGCAGGGCGGTGCTGGTATATTCGGCCCCAATCTCTTATATCCACGCCCCTATCGGTGGAGTTTTCAAACGTGGCCCAGAGCTGGACCCCGCAAACTTGGCAGGAAAAGCCCGCCCGTCAGATGCCGGACTATCCGGACAAGGCGGCGCTGGAGCGCGTCTTGGGGCAGCTCAAGACCCATCCGCCGCTGGTGTTCGCAGGCGAGGCCCGCAACCTGATGGCCGGTCTTGGCCAGGTGGCGGAAGGCAAGGCTTTCCTGCTGCAGGGCGGCGACTGCGCCGAGAGCTTTGCCGAATTCCATCCCGACAATATCCGCGACACCTTCCGCGTGCTGCTGCAGATGGCGGTGGTGCTGACCTTCGCCGCCGGGGTGCCGGTGGTGAAAGTGGGCCGCATTGCCGGCCAGTTCGCCAAGCCGCGTTCCGACGATTTCGAAAAGCGCGGCGACGTCACTTTGCCGTCCTATCGCGGCGACAATATCAATGGCGGCGAGTTCACGCCTGAAGCGCGCATTCCCGATCCGCAGCGGCTATTGCAGGGCATCGCCCAGTCGGCGGCGACGCTCAATCTTTTGCGCGCCTTCGCCCAGGGCGGATATGCCGACCTGCACAATGTCCATCGTTGGATGTTGGGCTTCATCGCGGACTCGCCGGCCGGCGAACAGTATAAAGGTCTCGCTCAGCGTATTTCCGAAACGCTCGATTTCATGGCGGCCTGCGGCATCACTTCGGAGTCCGTGCCGCAGCTG
>CADECX010000079.1 GCA_902825865.1 uncultured Alphaproteobacteria bacterium | reverse complement strand
AGCGGACATTCGTCCCGGGGCAGCCAATGGCTGCTTCTGACCCAAAGCGGACATTAGTCCGTTACGGGATATGGTTGGTTCTTTTGTACCAATCGACTCAGCTGCTAAATCATTGAGCCTGCTGAGGATTGTTGTTTCCCGCGTGGGTGAACCGGATCGACCCGGCGCGCGTAACAGTTGTGGCGCCGGTAGTTAGGTTTGAAATGACGAAATTTGCAAATGCTTGGCGCACTGCCGCTTGTGCGGCGTTGCTTGGCTCTGTCGTCTCGCCTGCCTCGGCGCAGCGGGGCAAGCCCCCCGTAAAAGAATGGGATGTCAGCATGGGCGCCGCCGCCATCATACGCCCCACATTTGAAGGCAGCGACCGTTATCGAGCACGGCCACTTCCCTTCCTGACCGTCAACTGGCGAGACGCAGTTTCCTTTGGAGAAAACGGCCTCACCGCGCAATTGCGGCGTGAAAAATTTCGCCTGGGCGTCGGGCTGACTTTTGATGCGGGCCGTGCAGACCACGGCACAGGCGGACTATTCGCTAGCGGCGATGACCGCCTGAAGGGAATGGGCGAAATAGATTTCTCCCTCGGCTTTCGCGGATTTGCCGCCTGGCGTCTAGGCCCGATCGAGCTCAACGCATCAGCTACAAAATTTGACGGCAAGCAGAATGACGGCCTTCTAGCCACTTTGGGCCTCTCCGCTCCCCTGCCACTGGGGCAGAAGCTGATGATGATTCCGAGTATCCGCGCCACCTGGGCGGACGACAAATACACCCAAACCTATTTCGGCGTGACCCCTCTACAGGCTTCACGCTCCATTTTCCCCCGCTTCGATGCGCATTCGGGGCTTCAAGACGTCCGCGCGAGCGTTAATATGATCTATAGTTTTAACCGCCACTGGTTCGTGGGCGCCAATGTGGGCGTCAGTCAGATGATGGGCGACAGCGCCAAAAGCCCAATCAGCATTTCCGACACCAGTTCCACGGGGTTCGCCCTGATCGGCTATCGCTTCTGACAACAGTGCTGAAGAGATCCGATCGAAGGTACGGCAGACGACCGACTTGGGCCGCAACGCGTCGTATTTGTAGATGGTACCAGGAATGTCAGCTATTCAGAGGAGACATTAGATTTATTGGGCAATGTCGGCCCGAACACGTTCACTGACCGAGCAATTTTGCATATCATGAAGATTCTACAGTTGGCTTCCGTGCCAACCCGGTGGGGCGCTGCAGAAGTCCAAGTCTCATCGAAAGTTTCAGCAATGAGCCTTCTTCTTCCATCCAGCATTGCACTAGTCTGTCTTTAACATTCTATCGCAGAAGGGCGCACCACGGTGTCACGACGAATTTTCTGGGCGCTGGGTGTGGTGTCTATTCTCGCAATCTGCTCATGGCTCATTTGGCCGCGCTCTGCCGCGGTACATATTCTCAAAATACAGCTTGGAGATGCCGCTCGGGTATTGGCAGTCAACGGTCGTATCCGCCCGCGCCTCTCCGTAGACGTAAAATCCCCAGTGCCGGGGCGTCTGATATTGCTGCCTTTCGATGTAGGGCAGAGGGTGGAGCAGGGTAACCTGATCGCACGAGTGGACGATGCGCCTCAGCGGGCGGTTATCCTCCAAGCGCAATCCCAGCTCGCGGCGGAGCAGGCGAATCTGGCCCAGACAAGGCGCGACCTTACCCGCTATGAGACACTTGCTGATGTCGTAAGCACCCAACGTTTAGAGCAGGCCCGTCTGAGCATGCGCCAGGCGCAGGGAGAGGTTCTGAGACTCACTGCCACGGTCCAGCAGGCGCGCGAGGTGCAGGACCGCCATCAAATCCGTGCGCCGTTTTCAGGCGTTATTACTGAGCGTCCGGTTGATCCGGGCCAGACAATCAGTAGTGATACAACAGTTTATCGGCTAGCCGACACTTCCGCTCCCGAAGTGACAGCCCCAGTGGACGAACTTTATGCTACGGAATTGAAAGTGGGATTGGCCGCAACGGTTGCGATCCCGGGTTTCGATCATGCCTTCGCTGCCAAAGTCATCCAAATGGAGGATCGCGTGGACCCGGAAACGGGCGCTCGTGCGGTGCGACTTCATTTTGATACACCGCCGGCACGTGCGCCAGCAGGATTGACGGTCTCTGTAAACTTGATCGTGGACCAGAGGCATAATGCAATTAGTATTCCCCGCAGTGCGATTCTTAGTCCTTCTGCTAGGCCGCACGTGCGCACCGTCGACTCTGCGGGCCATGTCGCCGACCAATTGATAAGCTTTATTGATTGGCCCGCAGAGAAGGTGATTGTAACCACGGGCTTGCAGCCCGGCATGCGTATTCTTGCTGATCCACGAGCCGCCGAACCTGGCAGTCGTGTGCGCGAGTCGGATTGATCGATGCGGTATGCCGCCAAAATAGCGTTCCGGCACTTCCTTTCTAATCCCGCTCAGACCACGTTACTAATCACGGGCGTGGCGCTGGGCGTGACTGTATTCATCTTTATGAGCGCGCTGATTGGCGGGCTTGCTCAGCTCCTGACTTTGCGTACCGTGGGTAGCATTCCGCACGTCACACTCGAAATGCACGAGCGGACCCCCGGCCTCATTAGGCCTGTGGATGACGCCCAGGTCGCGGTGCAGAAGGATTTAAGTCGGCGCCAGCAGATTGCCATCTGGCAGCCGTTTATTTCGCAGATCGAATCTATGTCTGGCGTAACTGCCGTATCGCCGCAGATCCGGGGCAGCGCCTTTCTGATCCGGGGCCAGGCGATTGCTGCTGTCGGAGTTTTGGGCGTGATGCCGGACAAGCTTTCCGCGATAGCAGATGTCACCTCCGCGATCATTGCGGGCACCGCGACGCTCCCGAGTGATGGCATTCTGATCGGCTGGAAACTTGCGGACGATTTGGGATTGCATGTAGGTCAAACGATCCTTGTGCGCTCTGATCGTCAAAGAGAACGCAGTTTCCGTATCAACGGGATTTTTTCGCTTGGAATCGCAAGCGCGGATCGGCAAACGGTCTTCATGAACTTCACCACTGCGCGCGCGTTGTTCGATCTACCCAGTGGTGTGTCCCGCATCGAGCTAAAGGTTGCGCCGGTGGCAGAGGCGCCACTTGTGGCGGAGATTCTGGGACGCGCCACGGGCCTGAAAGTGACCTCATGGACTGATGAGAATTCCCAACTGTTTGAGGCATTAGACGCCCAGGGGCGTACGGGCGCTATCATTAAGGTTTTCGCGCTATTGACTATAATGATAGGCATTGCGAGCGCAATGCTGCTGTCGGTCATGCGCCGTCGCAGTGAGATTGGGATCATGCGCGCCGCCGGTGTACGGCGTCGATTCATCGTGCAGGTATTCGTTCTGGAGGGTACATTGATTGGCGCAGTCGGCAGCGTCGCGGGCGCGCTGTTAGCTTGGGCTGCGTTAGCTCCCTTCCCGCCCATTGCGCAGGTGCAAGGCGGTGATTTGCCTATCGACCTAGCTCAAGGGGAATTCCTACTAGCGGTCGTATTGACCACCTTCGCAGCTGCCCTGGCCTCCATCCTGCCAGCCCAGAGGGCTGCAAGAATCGACCCTGTGGAAGCCATAGGGCAATGAGCGGTTCTCCTCTAGTTTTTGTCCGTGGGCTGATAAAGCGTTTCGGGTCGGGCGAGGCGATTTCCACAGTGCTGCATGGCATAGATCTTGATCTATATCGTGGTGAAATGGTGGCGCTTCAGGGTCCTTCAGGTTCTGGCAAAAGCACTCTCCTGAGCATTCTAGGCACGTTGATGCGCCCAAGCGAGGGCAAGCATGTCATGATGGATGCCGATCTCACGAAAGCCGAAGACGGCGAACTGACCCGATTCCGTAACCGGAATATTGGGTTCGTATTTCAATTTCACCATTTGTTGCCCGATCTGACGGCGGAAGAGAATGTAATGATGCCTGCTGCTGCATGGGCCGGACTAGAAACGACGGCTATGCGCGCGCGTGCTGCGGCCTTGCTTCATGCAGTCGGTCTTTCCGACCGACGATTTTACCGCCCGGTGGCGATGTCGGGGGGGCAACGCCAGCGTGTAGCAGTCGCCAGAGCTCTAATGAACGAGCCTGCACTCGTGCTGGCTGACGAGCCCACCGGCAATCTCGACCGCGAGTCCGCCGAAAATGTTATGGAGTTGCTCGCCCGCATCAACCGGGAAACCAGTACCTGTTTCCTGATCTCGACCCATGACGAAAACATTGCCGCACATTGCTCCCGCCATATAAAGCTTCTGGATGGCTCGGTAGAGCAGTCCACGGAGCTGCCAAGGGCTTAGGGGAAACTCTCCTGCATCGTTCCACGGCGTTTCCGGTATTGGCTCGATTTGGAGGTCGTTCGCACCCAGCAATGCCTTTCAGAGTGACTGACGAATGTCCGCTATTGGCGCAAAGCAGACATTGGGCTGACCAGGGTCGAATGACCGCTTCTGGCCCAAAGCGGACATTCGTAGGCAAAGCCGCGCGACGTACAGGCTGGCCTCGGTGGCCCCCTGTCCCGTCAAAGCACCACGCGAAATCCAAGACCGTGATTTGGGCTCGATCGCTTCAGTGCGATTGTGGTGTAAACCTGTATCCCCAAACCACCGACAACCCGCCAAGTCAGATAGGGATTAACTGTGAAAGAGGTCGGCAATCCTCGCAACAGGCTCTGACGATAATCGAGCATCGCGCCCGCTCCCAGGCTGCCATAGTTTATGTCAAGACCGGCGGTCGCCCGTGCGCCGCTATGAAGATCGAAGGTGTTGGTGTCGCGGATCCATTGGTAACCGAGTGAACCGAATGTTGTGACGCCTGTCATTAGAGGTCGGTAAAACGACAACTGCGCGCCGTAATCCGTTTCGCCGGTGCCCAATCCGTTCCGGCCAGTAGGCAGCTTGACGACGCCCCCGAGTTCCACCCGTGGCGCGACCTTGCCCTCTCGCAAAAGTATAAACGCCCCGCCCAATGAAACGTCGCCCAGCCCATAACGTCGCGAAACGGGACTGGTAGACGAAGCGACCACTTCGGGCGATCCGAGCACGCCGCTGATCTTTCCGGGCCCCTCGATGTCAACGAACGGAACTGTTACTTCGACTCGAAGCCGATCGATTTGAGCCATAACGGTACTGGGAATAGAAAAGGCCGAAGTGCCAGTACTGGTGCAAGAAAGCGAAGTGCGCAGCAAGTTGCATTTGGCATCCGTTACGTAGTCGAAACCGGTTGAGAATCCCAAATCAAAGCCTCGCTTGGAAGACGCCTCCGGAATGTTCATCGTCGGCACCGGAAGGGATTGAGCCACAACAGGTAAAACCGCAAAAATGGGGGCAAGTCCTGCAAGGACCCCAGTCCAGGACTTCGGGGCCCCGATCTTCCTGCCAATGAAAAACCGCAGACTGGCTATCCCTAACATGAATGAGTGGGAAACTGGCTTATCTGTCATGTAATCCGTGCCTTACCAGTGTTGATTTGGCGCGGAAAATGGGATCATTCGAGACTCGCCAGCTATGTAACGCGCGGGTAGTCGTTCGGCCTCACGCGCTAAAGGGGGCTGCCAATCGAGAAAATTTCGCCATCTCCGGTACGTTGGGACTATTTAGCAACCTACTCAATCGGCGGCTTTGGCGGATTTACGCGATCCGCACGGTAAAGTACCAATCCTACCGGAGCTGATCGTGGGGCGATCAAATGCCGAGATACTATTTCCATATCCGCGATGGCTGGGACCTGATCCTAGATGAAGAAGGAATGGAATTTCCCAATCTGTTTCATGCCGAGGTCGAGGGGCACGCCAGCGCCAATGATTTGGCAATCGCCGCGTTACACGAAGGCCGTTCCCACGCCGCTCACGCTGTAGAAGTGACCGACGAAGCTGGGAAAGTGCTGAGCCGGATCAAGGTCGAGCGCAATTTCCTGGTGGCATGAACTCCAAGCCCCCAGTAGAAAGATGCGGGCGGCGTTAGCGTCGGTGTTTCAGCTTGATTTTCTCAAGCTCTGTCGAGAGCAGTTGCGCCAGAATCTTGTACTTGCCGTCCTCTGTCTCGGTGTTCAACCATTCAGGGGAGCGATCCAAAGTTTGAGCTGCCATCCGTTCGTCTAGTCGCTCACGGTGGGTCGGTTTCTTCATGCTGGTCTCCATCAATCTCTGATGGGAGCACCCGGCCTGCGTGTCAGGCTCTCATGTCTCTCAAGCGGCCCCCTGGCCGACGTCCAACGGTATGCCCTTCCGAACACCAAAACTGTACCGGATTGCTCATCCAAGCTGGCCGACCGGTTGGCCAAGTTCTCCGTCATGCCTTGGCGGCGAGCTAGTTCGCGGACTCTCCGCGATCCGCAGCCAGCTCGGGTCCGCGTTCGTTTAATACTCGTCTCAAAAACGACGGAAACTAGCGTCACGACCTTAGGTGAGGTTGTCAGCGCTTTATGAACGTGCCTACGTAGATGGCATGGATATTCTCACTGTTCGTCATTTGACGCGATTTCGCTATACCAAACCCGTTTTC
Source organism: uncultured Alphaproteobacteria bacterium (assembly GCA_902825865.1). Classification (GTDB taxonomy): domain Bacteria; phylum Pseudomonadota; class Alphaproteobacteria; order Micropepsales; family Micropepsaceae; genus Rhizomicrobium. The sequence continues at coordinate 4,856 of CADECX010000079.1, read as the reverse complement.
TTCGGTGAGCATCGCATGATGCTTCGCCCAAGAGAGAGTTTTGATCAGCACGTCTTAGAGTGCTCTTTGAAGATCACTCCTGAGCCAGAGAACCTTCGCTTCATTCACGATGTCTTTGGAAACTGCATCGGAATCGCTCGATTCGGCACCATGGCCGAAAGCCTTACCTTTGAAAGCATAAATCGCCTGGAACACGCGCCCGAGAATGCGCTCGACTTGCCCTCATCACCGGACAGCGGGATGAACTCATATCCGTTCGCCTATTTGGCCTCGGACCTGCCGGACGTTCACAGTTCCATGTTGTGTGGCTATCCGAATTCCGGAAAGGTTGTGCAGGATTGGGGGCGGCGTTTTCTCCAAAACCTGCCCAAAATTGATGCAGTTCACGTGCTAACTGCAATGACGCACGCGATTCACGAGGAGTTGACATATGTGTCGCGTCAATTCGGCAAACCCCAAACGCCTCAGGAAACTTTGGGTTCTGGGAAGGGAAGCTGCCGCGATTTTGCTGTGCTGATGGTAGAAGCTGTCAGAAGCCTGGGTTTAGCCGCCCGATTTGTTTCCGGCTATCTCCACATTCCTGCCAAAGAAGGTGATTCTCCTTCTTTCAAAGGTGGAGGGAACACACATGCATGGGTGCGCGTATTCTTACCGAATGGCGGCTGGGCTGAATTTGATCCGACGAACGGTCTTGTCGGCAATCGAAACCTAGTCCGAGTGGCAGTAGTTCGCGACCCATCGCAAGCGGTCCCCCTTTGGGGAACCTGGGAAGGGGACGTAAACAGCTATCTGGGCATGGATGTTGAAGTTTCTGTAACGGCGGAATGATTCGGGCTCGCCACCTAGGCAGCTAGGAATTGGTTACAGCGTGAAAATCAGAGCCGGGTTCAATCTTGCATTCGATTGCAAGGCATTCACACCTCTCTTGTTGATGGTGAATATCCGCCCAGAGCGTAGACAGGACCTGATTGAACCCGAAACACTAACTATTTATCCCGAGGTTCCATACACCACGTATATTGATGTCTTCGGAAATTTCTGTACGCGCCTTATCGTTCCCCCCGGTCGATTATCTATCTGGAACAGATTTTTGATCTACGACAGCGGTCAAGCCGACCGACTGCCGCTCTACGACCTTCAACATTCTGTCGCCGAACTCCCCCATGAAGTCCTGATATTTCTACTCGGCAGCCGCTATTGCGACACTCAAAAGCTGAATAGCCTAGCCTGGTCTTTGTTCGGTGGTTTCCAAGAGGGTTGGGCTCGTATTCAAGCGATCTTGCAATATACCCATGAACGGATCCGGTTCAGTTATCCCAATGCTCGCGCAGACCGTACTGCCTGGGACGCTCACGAAGAGCGAGTCGGTGTGTGTCGCGACTACACCCATCTGGCAATAGCGCTCTGCCGATGCATGAATATCCCCGCTAGGTATTGCACAGGGTATCTCGGTGACATCGGTGTCCTGAAGGACCCTTCACCGATGGACTTCAGCGCCTGGTTTGAAGTCTACCTTGGTGGGAATTGGCACGCTCTCGATGCTCGTCACAATCAGCCCAGAATTGGGCGAATACTCATGGCAGTTGGACGAGATGCTACAGATGCCGCGATAAGCACTGCCTTCGGCGTGGCGGAATTGTCGGAATTTTCTGTTATCACTGAAGAAGTGATTGAGTACGGCGTCGAGGTCCCACCGCGCATCTTGGCACGATAGTCCGGCGGACATTGGGCTCGTCGTAGGCAAATGTCCGCTTTTGGCGCAAAGCGGACATTGGGCTGACCCAGGGCGAATGACCGCTTTGGAGAAAAGCGGACATTCGCCAGGAGCAGAAAAATTGTAACGTAGCTGGTCAGCAATGGGCTGATGAAGCGGCGGGAGGGTTGGCATGCAGGAGACATGTATGCCCTCTGACCAGACCTTACCCGCTCCCGATGGCCGTCCGTGGAATAAGGGCCAGCTAATCGGCCAAAAACGTCCTCTCAAGCCTAAGGACGTATGGGCTATCCGCGTCAGACTGGAACTTCATGGCAGCCGACGAGATGTGGCGCTCTTCGATCTGGCGATTGATAGCAAGCTTCGAGCCTGCGATTTGGTCCGTCTCAAGACTCAGGACGTTTACGTTGGATCGCGAGCGCGCGAAAGAGCCACTGTTATCCAGAAGAAGACCGGCCGCCCAGTGCAATTCGAGATCAGTCTGCAGACGCGTGCTGCGCTCGAAGCACTGCTAGAATCGACCGACAAGAGTTATGGGGACTATCTCTTTCCCAGCAGGTTCCAGGCCAAGGATCACCTGTCGATCCGCCAGTACGCGCGACTGATTCACCAGTGGGTGGAAGATGCCGGCCTAGACACTGTTGTGTATGGCACCCATTCCATGCGTCGGACAAAGGCAGCCCAAATTTATCGAAAGACAGGCAATCTTCGCGCCGTGCAGCTCCTGCTAGGCCATACAAAGTTGGAAAGTACCGTTCGCTATCTTGGGATTGAAGTTGACGATGCTCTTAGTTTGTCTGAGCAGGTGGAAATTTGATAGGCGCCGGCGGGTTCTAGGTATCCCATTATCCGCCGCTACTGGCGCAAAGCAGACCTTGGGCTGGCTGGGGTTGAATGATCGCTTTTGGCCCCCAAAGCGATGATTCCCGTCGATGTTGCCCAGCAACAAAGCATATCTGCTCGACTTCCATCGCAAGGAGAGCGTGTCTGGTCTCGCAATTCAGAGATTCAGGCAAAAATGCAAAACGAGCTCAGCGGCGTAACCGCCACGGTTGCGGCGGAGATTTCAAGAATCCAGACGTTGAAGCCGGACGAGGTGAAAGCGCTATGGTGCGGCACCTTCAAGAGGGATGTGCCCAAGGGTCTGACGCGCGATCTGCTTGTACGGACGCTGTGCTGGCACATCCAGGAGCGGGCGATTGGCGGGCATGACCGGGCGACCCTCCAGATCCTGGCCAGCTATGCCAAGGGCAAGCCAGACGGCCAGAAGGCCCGGCGGCTGAAGCCGGGCACGGAGATCGTTCGGGAATACCAAGGCGAGCGACATACTGTGGTGGTCACGGCGGAGGGGTTTCGGTGGCGGGATGGCGACTATTCCAGCCTGACCGCTATCGCACAGGCCATTACCGGCACCAACTGGAATGGGCCTCGCTTCTTCGGCCTTAGAATTGCCTCGGAGGGGACGGTGGCTGGCGCCACCCGGAATAATGCCGCCGGCAAAGAAAGACCCTGCGGAGGCCCCAAAAAGGCCCGGGAAGCCCGCCCATGAATACCCCCGGCAAGCTGGCCCGCTGCGCCATCTACACCCGCAAATCGACCGACCATAACCTGGACCTGGAGTTCAATTCCCTGGACGCCCAGAGGGAGGCCTGTGAGGCGTATATCAAGAGCCAGGCTCATGAGGGCTGGCGCCTGGTCCCGACCTTCTATGACGACGGAGGCATATCCGGTGCCTCTCTGGAACGTCCGGCCCTGCAGGCTCTCCTCTCCGAAATCCAGGCCGGCAGGATCGACACCGTTGTCGTCTATAAGGTCGACCGGCTGACCCGGTCCCTTGCCGACTTTGCCAAGCTGGTCGAGCTGTTTGATCAGCATGGTGTGTCGTTTGTCTCCATCACCCAGTCATTCAATACCACCACCAGCATGGGCCGGCTGACCCTCAATGTCCTGCTGTCCTTCGCCCAGTTCGAGCGGGAGGTGATCGGAGAGCGGGTACGCGACAAGATCGCCGCTTCCAAGCGCAAGGGAATCTGGGTCGGCGGGCCTGTTCCGTTGGGCTACGCCAGCGTGAACAAGAAGCTGGTTATCGTGCCAGAGGAAGCCGAAACGGTCAGAGAGATATTTAGGCGGTATCTGGAATTGGGCTCGGTCCGCCTTCTTGCTGAGGACCTCGACAGGAGCGGCATCAAGTCCAAGATCCGCGATCTTTCCGGTGGTCGGACTTCTGGGGGAGGGCGCTTTGGCGTGGGCGCGCTGTCCCATTTCCTCAAGAACCGCTTCTACATAGGTGAGATCGCATATCGCGGTGAAATCCATCTCGGGGAACATGAGCCCATCCTGGATCGTGCTGTGTTCGAGGAGGTTCAGGCAAAACTAATCAACAACAATGTGGAGCGCACGCTAAAGATGAAGAGCTCGCTCTCGCTTCTTGCCGGACGCATCTACGATGACCGGGGCAACCGCATGCTGCAATCGCACACGGTCAAGAACGGTGTCCGATATCGGTATTATGTCTGCAGCGCCATTCAGCAGAAACGCGATAGTGATGTCGGTTCGGTATCACGTGTGCCTGCGCCTGAGATCGAAGATCTTGTCATCAAGGCGGTCAAGGAGATCTGCGAAAAGAACATTGCGTCCACCCATTCAAGTCAGGATGGGTGTTTAGCGCGCCTCCAGCGCGTCGCGATAACGCCGACCAGGATCAAACTGCATATTGTTGACGCCAGGTCGCCCGCCTCACTCGACTCTCTTACTGACGAGGGCCGCCCGCTCAGTGCGTCGGACGATGAGCCGACTATCGTGTCCGTGCCGTGGGAGCCGGAGAAATTTATTGCAGTGAAGGGCGTGATTCTGGATCCGCAAGATTCAGCGCACACGCTAAAGCCTGAAAGCCGCGAGGCAATCCTGACTGCGATAGCGAAGGCGCGGCAGTGGATAGACGATCTTACTCAAGACAAAGCGTCCATTGCGGGCATCGCCAAGCGCGAAGGTAAGATCGAGCGGCACATTAGATTGCTGTTACCGTTGGCGTTCATATCTCCAGCGATGGTAAGGGCAATAGCGAACGGGTCCGCGCCGACACGTTTGACTGGCCTGACGGATATTTTGTACCAGCGTGATTGATACTACTGCATAGCCACGG
>CADECX010000078.1 GCA_902825865.1 uncultured Alphaproteobacteria bacterium | reverse complement strand
AGGTCATCATCGTGACCGGCCAGCGATAGATGGTCATATGGGGGGAAAGCGGGCGCGTATGCGCCACAGGTCGCTGCGGATTGTCCGCCATAAAAGTCCCTTGAAACTGAAGGTTATTCAGACTGCGCCGGAGTTTAGGGGGGTACCGTCCCCAGTCAACCGCTGAGCCAAGTCTTTTGGCCGCTGGGCAGCGTTGCTCCTCGCTCATGGGCGATAAAAGCCCATTTCACGGGCTGTCGGCGCTGCTCCCGCATTGGCGGCGGGAACCGCCCGCCATTGCAGCCGGTGCCCGAATCCGTCACTTAGTCGATGGTCGCACGGCCTAACGGAAAAATGCGGCCCCCTTAGCTTTCCATTGGCGGCGAATCGGGGACCGCATTTTTCCTGGCCGCTGCTCCTGGAGAACCCATGGCCGCCCCCGTGTTAATCGCGCCGTCGATTCTTTCCGCCGATTTCTCAAAGCTCGGCGCGGAGATCCAGGCCATCGAGGCGGCGGGCGCCGACTGGATTCATGTCGATGTGATGGACGGCCATTTCGTGCCCAACATCACCATCGGACCCCAGGTGGTTAAGGCGCTGAGGCCGCATGCCAAGAAGCCCTTCGACGTCCATCTGATGGTCGCCCCTGTCGATCCCTATATCCAGCTTTTCGCCGATGCCGGAGCCGACGGCTTGACGGTGCATCCCGAAAGCGGCCCGCATGTCCACCGCACCTTGCAGCACATCCGCAAGCTGGGGAAGAAAGCAGGGGTGGTTCTTAATCCGGGAACGCCGATCGACGCCTTGGACAATCTGATGGATCTGGTCGACCTGATCCTGATCATGAGCGTCAATCCCGGCTTCGGCGGCCAGACTTTTATCGAAAGCCAGCTTTTCAAGATCGAGGATGCACGCAAGCGCATCGACGCGACCGGACGCGACATCGCGCTGGAAGTGGATGGCGGCATCACGCCCCAAACCGCCAAGCGTGCCATCGCTGCCGGCGCCACCGTGCTGGTGGCGGGCACTGCGGTGTTTCAGGGCGGGCCTTCGCAATACGCTTCCAACATCGCCGCTTTAAGAGCCTGACGTGCAGGGGGGCGAGATGCTGCCGCTCCTGCCGGATATGCTGCGGACGGTGTTGCGCCGCGCGGCGGCCCCGCTGCGCATATGGTGGCGCAGCAACTTGCTCTATCGCCGCATGCTGCGCGGGCCGCTGGCCGATCACATCACATTCCATCCTTGGGATGGCGCGCCGCGCCAGCTGGAAGAGGCCGATGCCCTGCTGAGAGGGCGGTTTCGCTTTTGCGGCGTTCATATCGACGTTCCTGACGGCGTTTCGGTTTTTGATGTCACGCCGCCCAGCCGGGAATGGCAGGCGGCGTTGCATGCCTTTCAATGGTTGCCGCCCTTGTCCATGGCCGGCGGCTGGACACCAACCTGATCGGCCAATGGATCAAGCGCTACGGCGCCTATAGCGAACCGGCCTGGTCGGCGCATGTCATGGCGCAGCGGCTGGCGGCGATCTTCTGCCATGGGCGGCTGGTGGTGCAGAACTCCGAAATGACGTGGCGCTCGCGGCTGTTCGTCAGCCTGCGCGAGCAATGCAAGGTGCTGGAGCGTATTTCCGCCGAAGCCCCCGACGGTCTGCCGCGGCTGGAAAGCGCCGCGGTGCTGGCACTGTCGGCTTTGTGCCTGGACGACAGCCCGAAGCGGCGTCAGACCGGCCTGGCGCGCCTGGAACAGGAAGTGGAACGCCAGATATTGCCCGATGGCGGCCATGTCAGCCGCTCGCCGGAAAGTTTGCTGCAAGCCTATCGCCATCTGGTGATGGTGATGGAAGGGCTGAATATGGTGGGCGAGGAGCCGCCGCATGTCCTGCGCAACGCCCATGACCGGATGGCGCCGATGTTGCGTTTCTTCCGACATGGCGACGGCAGCCTGGCGCTGCTCAATGGCGGCGGCGAGGGCGATGCGAAAATGATCGCCGGCCTGTTGGCGCGCGACGAAGTGCGCGGCCAGCCTTTTCATCATGCCCGCCATAGCGGTTATCAGCGGCTGAGTGCGGGACGCAGCCTGTGCCTGATCGATTGCGGCAAGACCCCGCCCGGCGCCTTTTCGCTTGAGGCGCACGCCGGATGCGGTGCGTTCGAACTGTCGTCCGGCAATGACCGTATCGTGGTCAATTGCGGCAGCGGCGGGCAGGCGAACCAGGCCTGGGACCTGGCGCTGCGCGCCACAGCCGCCCATTCCACCGTGACCGTGGCCGATACCTCCAGCGCGCAAATTCTGCCCGCCGGCCTGGCCCGCGATCTCTTGGGCCCGCGTTTGCTGGACGGCCCGATGGAAGTTTTCTCGCGCCGGAGCGAAACCGCCCAGGGCTGGACGGTGGATATGTCGCACGACGCCTATGACGCGCTGTTCGCAATCCGCCACGAACGCCAGGTCACCCTGTCGCCGCAAGGCCTGATGCTGACGGGGCGTGACCGGCTGATTTGCGAACAATCAAGGGGACGCAATTTCGCGGTGCGCTTCCATATCCATCCCGATGTCCGGGTGTCGCGGCTGGACGGCGGCGCCATCCTGCTCAAGCTGCCCGGCGGGGAGGGCTGGCGGTTCCGGGCCGGCGGGGGCCAGCTGGAGGTCGAGGAAAGCGTCTATCTGGGGGCCAATATCGTGCGCCGGACGGAACAACTGGTTATCAACGGCTCAATCAAGGATTCCCCTGCCGAAATCGCATGGGTGTTCGAGCAAGTTGCTTCCTGACCCCCATCTGTCGCAACTCGGGTCGGCTGCGCCGACACCATCGTTGCGACATCTTCCCCCGCCCAATGGCTTCGCCATGCGGGGGAAGAAACCCTGTGCTTTAGATGCAAGTCTGAGCCCGTGATTCTGGGGTTGTTCCCGACCCTGCGCACTGGCAAATTCGGGTGCAAATCACCCCGGTCTATCAGGAGCTTTTATGGTCGAAATCATGCTGCCCAAGAACAGCCGGGTGAAGAAGGGCAAGATTTGGCCGGCCGACAAGGCGGCCAATGGCAAGAAGCCCAAGCGCTCCAAGGAATTCAAAGTCTATCGCTACAATCCCGACAATGGCGACAATCCCACGGTCGATACTTATACGGTCGATCTGGACAGCTGCGGCCCGATGGTCCTGGACGCGCTGATCAAGATCAAGAACGAGATCGATCCCACTTTATCGTTCCGCCGCTCCTGCCGCGAAGGCGTGTGCGGCTCCTGCGCCATGAATATCGCGGGCGGCAACACCCTGGCTTGCACCAAGGCGATCAATGACTGTTCCGGCGCGGTCAGCGTCTATCCTTTGCCGCACATGCCGGTGGTCAAGGATCTGGTGCCCGATCTCACCAACTTCTATGCCCAATACGCCTCCATCCAGCCCTATTTGAAGACCAGGACCGCCGAGCCGGAAAAGGAGTGGGAGCAATCGCCGGAAGACCGCGCCAAGCTGGACGGGCTGTATGAGTGCATCCTCTGCGCCAGCTGTTCGACCGCCTGTCCCAGCTATTGGTGGAATTCCGAACGCTATCTGGGACCGGCGGCTTTGCTGCAATCCTATCGCTGGCTGATCGACAGCCGCGACGAGGAAACCGGCGAGCGGCTGGACAATCTGGAAGATCCCTTCCGTCTTTATCGCTGCCACACCATCATGAACTGCACCAATACCTGTCCCAAGGGCCTGAACCCGGCCCAGGCGATCGGCGAGATCAAGCAGATGATGGTCAAGCGGAAAGAGTAATGCCAATCATGCGGCTGGTCTGACATGCCGTTTCCAGAAAGACTGACCAAAGGCTACCGAACGTTTCTGGCGGGGCGCTTTGCGTCCGAGCGCGCCCGCTATCAGGAACTGGCGGGGCTGGGGCAGAGCCCGTCCATCATGGTGGTGGGTTGTGTCGACAGCCGGGTCTCGCCGGAAGTGATCTTTGACGCCGCGCCAGGCGAATTGCTGGTGGCGCGCAATGTCGCCAATCTGGTGCCGCGCTATGAACCGGGCGGCGGCCAGCATGGCGCCAGCGCCGCGCTGGAATTCGCGGTGCGCGCCTTGAAAGTCCGTCACATCATCGTGCTGGGGCACGCCTTCTGCGGCGGCATCAAAGCTTTTGCCAGCGACGACGCCCCGCTGACATCAAGCGACTTTATCGGCAAATGGATGAGCCAGATCGCGCCGGCCGCCGAAGCCATCGGACCCAAGAACGGGGAGGCCGAGGAAGCCTATCTGCGCAAGCTGGAATTCGCCTCGGTCGAACTCAGTCTCAAGAATTTGATGACCTTTCCCTTTGTGCTCTCAGCGGTGGATAAGGGTGAACTCAGCTTGCACGGGGCCTATTTCGGCGTCGCTTCGGGCAGACTTCTGGTTCGCAATGAAAGAACGGGCGTGTTCGAGCCGGTCGGAGATTAGGCCGGAATCAGTTCGAACTTGGGCGGCTCGTAGCTGACAAATTCCAAGCCATCGTCCAGGCTTAGAATCAAATAGTGCTTCAGGCGGCCTTGGAACACCTGCTGCGCATGTTCCGGAAGTTGAGCCAGCATTCGGCCATCTTCCACAACATATGCGAAACCGTCGGGGTTGTTGCCTTCATGCAATTCACCGCTGGTACTAAAAATCATTTCCTCGGTCAGCCGCAATTGGATGACCGCCTCACATTTAACGCGGACGGTGACATCCTTTGTCTGTGTTGACTGGAAATCTGCTTCTATATGGCCCGTACGGCCTCGAAAGCCGATTAGATAGGCATCGGCTTGCCGGATCGGCATTCCGGTTACGAGGGGAGTGAGGACCGCCAAACGCTAAGCGGATTTGGCCGACAGGCGGCGCCACAGTAGAGCGCTGGCGATATTGGCCAGCCAACCATGTGGGTTGGCGCCCACCACCTTGATCACCATTTGCACCAGCTTCTGGATATGCTTGGGATGGTAGATGGTCAGGCTGGCCTGGCCCGCCAGCTTGGAATATTTCTTGCGGTCGTAAGGCGTTATCGCCTCTTTCTCAGGCGGAACATTGGCGCAGTAAAAAGAGAAAGCGAGCTCGTCATCATCGCTTTCGCGCACCCGGCCCAGCGCGATCCATATCTTGCGCCATAAACTGATATCCGGCTCGGCCTGGGCATGCAGCGTGTCATAGAACAGCTTGTAGTGGCGGTATTCGTCGGCGGCGATACGGCCGGCGATTTCCTTCAGCACCGGCTCGTCGGTGGCGTCGCGGATCGCCGAATAATAGGACGAGGTGCCGCTTTCCACCACGCAGCGGGCGATCATCTCGCCCCGGCGCGAGCCGCGCACCGAACCTTCGCCTTCGGTGAAGTGCGCCGGCGTGTAGCCCTTGCGGAAGCGGGCAAAGGCTTCCTCCAGCTTGAAGGAAGGATCGGCGATTTCGGCCCAGCGCCCCAGGGCGCGGCCATGCTGAGCTTCCTCGCGACCCCATTGCTCGATGGCGGCAATGGTGGGCGAGCCGGTGTCCGCGAAGACCCGCTTCAAATAGGTGACATAATCGGGTGCGTTATATTCCACCAAGGCGGCAGCCTTGACGGCAGCCAGCATCGCGGGTTCGACCTTGGCAGGGTCGAACAGCGACCAATGGATGTCGTCCATGGTCCAGCCCTGTTTGTAGACCGGCGCAACCGTCATATGCGCTCCCAACTGACGCAATCCTTTATACCAAATAAGGCTCCGCCAGCGAAGCGCGGCACAGGAACAAGGGCTTAGCGTCCCTAATCGCGTCTGTCCATTGGGACGGTTGCAACCCGGGCCTGAAAGGTATACAGTGTATACCTATGCCGGAAACCGCCACAGCATCGACTTTGGGCCGCATTTTCACCGCCGCCCGCCAGCTGTTCGACCAAGGCGGGGTGGAGGCGGTTTCCATGCGCCGGATCGCGCAAAAGGTCGGGATCACCCCCATGGCGATCTACAAGCACTATCCCGACAAGGACGCGCTCTTGAACGCCCTGATGCTGGACGGTTTCGCGGCCTGGGAGGCCAAGGTGGACGCGATCGAGGCGCGCGAGCCCCTGGTCTGGCTGGACCGGGTCAATGACGCCTTCCTGGATTTCGCGATCACCGAGCCGCGCCGTTATGAAGCGGCCTTCCTGCTCAGGGCGAGCCGGGCGCGCCAGTATCCGCACGATTTTGCTGCCGGCCGTTCGCCGGTGGTCAGCAAGATGCAAGCGCAACTTCAGGCCGCGCAGGTTGAAGGCATTGTTTCCGACCTGCCGGTGACCGAGATCGCCTTGACCATCGCGGCGCTCAACCAGGGTTTGGTCGCGATGTACCGCGCGGGACGCTTTGCCGGCGAGGAAGAATTCCGCGCCGCCTATCGCGCCGCCACCCGGCACTGTTTCCGATCCTTTCTCAAAGGGGCCAAATGACCGCGCTGCTCTGTGCCGCCTTCAGCGGCGCGATGTTCTATTTTTCGCAAGGGCTGGACGATGTCTGGTGGTTGGCCTGGTTTGCCCCGATACCGGTTTTATGGCTGGCGTATGGGGAAGCGCCCAATTGGCATTTGCGCCTGGCGGCGCTGGCGGCATTTGCATGCGGCCAAATTTACATGGTGCAGAGTTATTGGGGGATGCTGCCGCCATTGGGCCTTGCCCTGATGATGTTCGGCATGGGCGCGCTTTTCGCCGCTGCCATCCGGTTCGCTCGGCGTTGCTGGCAGAGACTGCCGTCTCCCCTGGCGCTGCTGGCTTTTCCCGCCGCCTGGACGTCCATCGAATATGGCGTGAGCCTGATTTCCCCGCACGGCAGCTGGGGCGCGCTGGGCTATTCGCAGGTCTCTTTTCCGCCAGCGACCCAGATCGCATCGCTGCTGGGCTTGTACGCGATCACTTTCATCCTCTGCCTGTTCGCCAATGCACTGGCGCTGGTCGCCCGCGGGAAATGGAGCACCGCGCTGCCGGGTCTGGCAGCAAGCGCATTGGTGCTGGCTTTCGGCTGGTTTCATCTCGCCCAGCCGCAAGGCGAGCGTGTTTCGGTTGCCACGCTTTCGGATTGGGACGGCCGTCTCACCAGCGTGAAGAAACTCGACTATGCGGCTTCGCGCGCCATGGCTGAAGACTATGCCGCGGCGGCGCGGCAGGAAGCGGAGGAGGGCGCCAGCTTTATCGTCCTTCCCGAAACCGCCTTGGCGGCGGATCCCGCCTGGCGCGATGAAGCGCTTGCGCCGCTGGCAGATGTGGCGCGAGAAAAAAATCTCACCATCGTCGCCGGCGTGGTGCTGGTGAAGTCCTGGCGCAACACGGCCTTTTCCTTCCTGCCGGACGGCACGCAGAAGAGTTATGACAAGCGCCATCTGCTGCCGCCCGGCGAGAACAAATTCACCCCAGGCCCGGGCCCCGGACTTCTGGGCGACGGACGGTCGGTCGCCATCTGCAAGGATTTGGATTTTCCGCGCACCTTGCGGAGCGATGCGCAATCCGGCATCCGGCTGATGGCGGTGCCCGCCAACGACTTCGTCAAGGATGGCTGGATTCACGCCCGCATGGCGGTGATGCGGGGCGTCGAAAACGGCTTTGCGGTGGTGCGCTCGGCCTTCAATGGGGTTCAGACGGTTTCGGATGCGCAGGGGCGGGTGCTGGCGCGGGCCAGCACGGTCCAGCCGGGCATGGTGAAGCTGTCGGCAAACGTACCGCTGGGGCCCGGCCCCACGCTTTACACCCGAGTTGGAGACGTGTTCGCCTGGGCCTGTATGGCCTTGGCCCTAATCCTGGCGGCGATGCTGTTTAGAAAGCGGCGCGTACAAGCTTGAGATCGTCAACCAGTTGTGCGGCTTTCTGCCGGTCAGCGTCGGTCTTGGCGGCGATCTCGTCTTCCTGGGCATCGGAAATGCGCTGATCCAGCACCGCCAGATCCAGCTCGGTCATCGGCAGGGCCTCCTCGGCCAGGACCGTGATCTTGGTCGGGCTGATTTCGGCAAAGCCGCCGCGGATGAAATAGCGGTCGTCCTTGCCGTCCACCTGCACATCGATCATCCCGGCGCGCAGGGTCGAGACCAGGGGGCTGTGGCCCGCCATGACGCCCATATAGCCCTCGGTGCCGGGCACGGTGACCATGTCGGCCTGGACCGACAGCAGCAGCCGCTCCGGCGAGACCAGATCGAAGGAAATCTTGTTGGCCATCAGTGTTTTCTCTCCGCTAGGAACGCGGAGGCATAAAAACCCGTCGCGTCGCCCGTAAGGTAAGTCGTAAAGGAGATCGCCACGCTCCTGGTTTCCGATACCGGAACAAAGGCGCCCAGCGTCTCCGCGTCCGGCGCCGGAACAAATTTATTCGCCACGGCGCCCTTCATGGCTTCCAGCCTTTTCAGGAATTCCGCCCTGGCTTCCGCGGAATCGCCGTCGCCTGTCAGGATACGGCGGGTATGACCCATGACCAGGAAAAGCACGAAACCGTCCGGGGCCACGACCCGCCAGGCTTCACTCGTTTCCTTCAAATCGTCGGCATATTCCTCTTTTTCGTCGTCCGTCAGGGCGACGAGCATGTCCGGCGGAAAAGTTTGCTTCAGATTGCCACCCGAAACGGCCGGCACGCACAATTCGAAAAGCGCGGACAGCGCCACTTCGTTTGTGGATGCCGGGCCCATTATCAGGCGGCCTTGGCGGATTCGGCGGCCATCTTCTGGGCCTTGGCGGCGACTTCCTCGATCGCGCCGACCATGTAGAAGGCCTGCTCGGGATACTGATCGCACTCGCCGTCCACGATCGCCTTGAAGCTGCGGATGGTGTCGGCCAGTTCGACGAACTTGCCGGGCGAGTTGGTGAACTGCTCGGCGACGAAGAAGGGCTGCGACAGGAAGCGCTGGATCTTGCGGGCGCGCGCCACGGTCAGCTTGTCCTCTTCCGACAGTTCGTCCATGCCCAGAATGGCGATGATGTCCTTCAGCGCCTTGTATTGCTGCAGCACGGCCTGCACGCGGCGGGCGACGGCGTAATGTTCGTCGCCGATCACCTGGGGATCCAAAATACGCGAGGTGGAGTCCAGCGGATCCACCGCCGGGAAGATGCCGAGGCTGGCGATGTCGCGCGACAGAACGGTGGTGGCGTCCAAGTGGGCGAAGGAGGTGGCGGGCGCCGGGTCGGTCAAGTCGTCGGCCGGCACGTAAATCGCCTGCACCGAGGTGATCGAACCCTTGGTGGTGGAGGTGATGCGTTCCTGCAGATTGCCCATCTCGGTGGCCAGGGTGGGCTGGTAACCCACGGCGCTGGGGATACGGCCCAGAAGCGCCGACACTTCCGAACCGGCCTGGGTGAAGCGGAAGATGTTGTCGATGAAGAGCAGCACGTCCTTGCCTTCCACGTCGCGGAAATATTCCGCCACCGAAAGGCCGGTCAGGGCGACGCGGGCGCGGGCGCCCGGCGGCTCATTCATCTGGCCATAGACCAGGGCGCACTTGCTGCCTTCGGTCGAACCGTTCTTCTTGGGATCGACATTGACGTTGGACTCGATCATTTCGTGATAAAGGTCATTGCCCTCGCGGGTGCGCTCGCCCACGCCGGCCAGCACCGAATAACCGCCATAAGCCTTGGCGATATTGTTGATCAGCTCCTGCATGGTGACGGTCTTGCCGACGCCGGCGCCGCCGAACAATCCGATCTTGCCGCCCTTGGTATAGGGGCAGAGCAGGTCGACGACCTTGATGCCTGTGACCAGGATTTCCGCCGAGCCCGCCTGTTCGGCAAAGGTCGGTGCTTCGCGATGGATCGCCGACATGTGGGTCTGGGCGATGGGACCGGCTTCGTCGATCGGCTCGCCGATCACATTCATGATGCGGCCCAGAGTGGCGGGACCGACCGGCACGCGGATGGCGGTGCCGGTGTCGATCACTTCCTGGCCGCGCACCAGGCCTTCGGTGGAGTCCATGGCGATGGCGCGCACGGCATTCTCACCCAGATGCTGGGCGACTTCGAACACCAGGCGGACGGGTTTGCCGGTCTTGGGATCGGTGTTCTTGGTTTCCAGCGCGTTCAAGATCGCCGGCAGCTCGCCATTCTCGAAGGAGACGTCGACGACGGCGCCGATCACCTGGAGAAGCTTGCCCTTGGCATTGGTCTTGGTGGTCATGATTGCGGTTCCTTTAAACTGCTGCGGCGCCGGAGATGATTTCAATCAGCTCCTTGGTGATCTGCGCCTGACGGGTACGGTTCATTTGAATGGTAAGTGCTTTGATCATATCGCCGGCGTTGCGGGTGGCATTGTCCATCGCGGTCATCTGCGAGGCGAAGAAGCCGGCCTGATTGTCCAGCAAGGCGGTCAAGAGCTGGACCGAGATGTTCTGCGGCAGCAGCGCCTGCAGAATGGTCTCTTCGTCCGGCTCATAGTCGTAGAAAGGCGCCGGGCCACCGGAGGCTTCGACTTGCGCCGGGATCAGCTGCTGCACCCGCGGCGTCTGGGTCACCACCGACTTGAAGGAGGAATAGACCAGGGTGACGACATCGAATTCGCCGTTGGTATAGGCGTCCAGCACCCGTTGGGCGATGGGTTTGACCAGGCCGAAGCTGGGCGCCTTGACGCCGACTTCAAAAGTTTCGATCAACTGCTTGCCGTAAGAGCGGCGCAAGCCGTCGCGCGCCTTGCGGCCGATGGCGATGATCTTGACGTCCTTGCCTTCGGCGAGAAGGGTGGCGATCTTCTCGCGCGCGGCGCGGACGATGGAGCTGTTGAAGCCGCCCGCCAGGCCGCGGTCCGAGGTCGCCACGATCACCAGATGGCGCTTGTCGCTGCCGGTGCCCGCCAGGAGCAACGGCGCCGATGGACCCGACACGCCGGCTGCCAGATTGGCGATGACATTGGCCATGCCGCGGGCATAGGGACGCGCCGCCTCCGCCGCGCTTTGCGCGCGGCGCAGCTTGGCCGCCGCCACCATCTGCAGCGCCTTGGTGATCTTCTGCGTGGACTTCACGCTTCCGATCCGTGTGCGCATTTCCTTGACGGATGCCATCGCAGATCAGTCCTTACTTGAAGCCCTTGGAAACTTCTTCCAGCGCCTTCTTCAGCGTGGCTTCCAGGTCCGGCGTCAGCGCCTTCTCCTTGCGGATGCCGTCCAGGAATTGCGGATAGCTGGTCTTGAGCTTGGACAGCAAAGCTTCCTGGAACGCCTGCACCTTGTTGGTGGGGAAGGGGTCGAGATAGCCGCGGGTGCCGGCATAAATCACCGCTACCTGCTCTTCGACCGCGAATGGCTTGTATTGCGGCTGCTTGAGCAGCTCGGTGAGACGCTCACCGCGCGCCAGCATCTTTTGCGTGGCGGCGTCGAGGTCGGAGCCGAACTTGGCGAAGGCCGCCATTTCTCTGTATTGTGCAAGCTCCCCTTTGATAGGTCCGGCGACGGTCTTCATCGCCTTGATCTGCGCCGACGATCCCAC
>CADECX010000077.1 GCA_902825865.1 uncultured Alphaproteobacteria bacterium | reverse complement strand
AAAACGACACTAGGAATCAATAAGTTGCTAGCGTCCTTCGATTCCGAAATTCGCCCACAGCCCGATATCAGCCACCATGCGAATTTCGGAATCTGGACGCTAGCCTGCTCTATTACGACTGTTGGGCCTAAAAAGGGCAAATATCACAGCCCCTTGTCTCCCGGCCCTGGGGCCCAGGCCCTGGTTGCCTTGCCCCTGCGGGTTAGGGTTAAATCCAATTGGTTAGAAGGGCTTGGGAACGGTCTATGGCGGCGGGGAGCGCAAAAATGTCTGCGGGCGGCTTGTCAGCCGGCGACCGGGCGCCGTCCTTCAAGATCGCCAGCGATGGCGGCGAAACGCTTTCCTCTTCCGGCCTCAAGGGTGCGCCTTACGTGATTTATTTTTATCCCAAGGACGATACCTCGGGCTGCACCAAACAGGCCATCGGCTTTTCCGAAAGCCTCAAGAAATTCGAGAAACTGGGCGTGACGGTTATCGGCATCTCCAAGGACAGCCTGGAGTCCCATGCCAAGTTCCGCAAAAAGCATAAATTGAAAATCGCCCTGGGCTCCGACCCCGAGACCAAGATGGCGAAAGATTGGGGCGTGTGGGGCGAGAAGTCGCTTTATGGCCGCAAGTATATGGGCATGGAGCGCGCCACCTTCCTGGTCAATGCCAAGGGCTTGATCGAACAGGCCTGGCGCAAGGTCAAAGTCCCCGGTCATGTCGAAACCGTCCTGGCGGCGGCCGCTTCCCTATGAAGAAGCCCTCCAAAAAATTCTGGCGGCACGCGCCATCGCCACGGCCGGACTCGCGGTCTTTTTTCTGGCACCGCCGCCTGATCGGCAAATCGCGCGCCGGCGAGACACCGTCACCGGCGGCCGGCAATCCGCAAATACCGCAGGAAGCGCCCGGGCTGACGGAGCGCGCCTGGCAATGGATCCACACCACCTTTCCGGAACGCCAAATTTACATCCGCAGCGACGGCCGGGTTCAGTTCTTCACCTTCGGTCCGTCCTTGCAGGCCACCTTGGCGGGTTTGGTCCTGATCTTCCTGGGCTGGGTGGCCTTCGCCACCGTCAATGTGGTGTTCAAGGACCGCATCATCGCCGCCAAGGACCATCGCTATCAGCAGATGCAGACGGCCTATGAGAACCGCGTCGCCGATCTGCAAACCTCCTATGACGAGCTCAATGCGGCTCTGGTCTCGGCCGAGGACAAGTTCAAGGCGACCGCCGACATGCTGCAAACCAAGCAGAATGCGATCGCCGGCTTCCTCAACCGTGCCAGTCAGGTGCAGGCTTCCCTGGGCGGACGCCTGCCCGTGGAAACAGACAAGCGCACGCGCGTCTCGTCTGGCCCGGCAAGCCCAAGTGCCGGGCCGGTCGCTGAAGAAATGGATTCCTCGCGGCTGGTGATGATGCCGGGCCCGGCTCAGCCCCAACCGCGCATCAGCAAGCCCGTCAAAGCCAGTCTGCTGGACGGCGTGGTCCGGCGCGTCACCGCCCTGTTCCAGCCTGCGGACGGAAACAAACAGGCGCGGGCGCCGCGCGAAAATTCCACCATCTATGCCCAGCATCCCGGCCTCAAATTCCTGGGGCAGCAGACGGCGCGGCTCGCCCGCCTCGGGGAAGCGGAAAATCAGCTGATGGCCCAAACCGAAGGCACGTTGGGCCAAGGCGTCGGCAATCTGCGCAATGTCATGCGGCGCATGGGCATCAATCCCGATGTCTTCGCCCGCAAGATCGCGGCGGCGCACGGCGTGGGCGGCCCGGAAATCCCGCTGAGCCAGGTGCGGATCGAAGGCATTTCCGATCCTCATTTCTCCCAGGCCTATCTCAGCGCCTCGGCGGTGCTGGATCAGCTCAACGGCCTGTCCGCGGCGCTGGACCATGTGCCGCTGGCGGCGCCCGTCTCGGCCGGCAGCTTCGACAAATCCAGCGGCTTTGGCGCGCGCGTCGACCCCTTCACCGGGCGCTATGCCTTCCATCCCGGCATCGACTTCGCCGGCCCCTGGGGCAGCGTGGTCCATGCCACCGCGCCGGGCACGGTGGTGTTCGCGGGCAGGCGTGGCGGCTACGGCAATATGGTGGAAGTGGATCACGGCTATGGCATCCACACCCGCTACGGCCATCTCTCGACCATCAGTGTGCGGGTGGGCGCCCATGTCGGCAGGGGCGCGGGACTGGGCCGGGTCGGTTCCACCGGGCGCAGCACCGGATCGCATGTCCATTACGAAGTCTGGTATGACGACGTCGCCAGGAATCCCAACAAATTCATCGAGGCCGGCCGTAATGTTCTCTAGCAAAAACAAAGACAGCGCCGTGGCGCCGCCGCCGGCAGCGGCCCCCGCCGCCAAGCGCGGCCGTCCCGGGCCCTCGATCATCAGCAACGACATGGCGATCCAGGGCAGCCTGAGCTCCAGCGGCGACATGCAGATCGACGGCAAGGTCGAAGGCGACATCCGCAGCGCCGGGCTGGTGATCGGCGAAGGCGCCGAAGTGCATGGCGAGATTTTTGCCGAGGACGTCACGGTGCGCGGCAAGGTGATGGGCCGCATCCGGGCCCGCAAGGTGCTCTTGGCCGCCACCAGCCATGTCGAGGGCGATATCCTGCACGAAGCCTTTGCGGTGGAATCCGGCGCCTTCTTTGAAGGCAATATCCGGCATTCCGACAATCCCCTGGGTGCTGGCGACGCGGTGCAGGACGTGCCGTTTCAGGCGCCGCAGCCCGCAGCGGATGCGGCCAACCTGTTCGCGCCGCTCAGCCGGGTCGCGACCTAGAGCCTGCCTTCAGCCACCGGGAAACATCCGCCGCATCCGGCGCAGCACTTCGGCCAGATCGCGCGGATAGACGTCCTCGCCGGTATTTTCGATCTCTTCCGGCGTCCACCAGCGCAGCTCCAGCAGCGCGGCACGCTCGTGATCACTCGCGCCGCGCAGCGCGGGCGTGACGTCGCAGCGCCCCAGGAAAAACGTATCGGTGTTTTCCACCATCACGCCGTCATATTCGAAAATCCCGACCGCGGTATGGACCGGACCGTGCAGCGCGGGATTGAGGCCCAGCTCTTCCAGCACTTCGCGCTTTGCCGCGGCCAGGGCGCTCTCGCCCGGCTCCTGCCCGCCGCCGGGCGTGGCCCAGAAGGTATAGATACCGCCGCCTCGCGGCATGGCGAAATGGATCAGGAGAACCCGCCCTGCGCCATCCATCAGGATGGCGCGCGCGGCTTGGCGCGGAACCGGCGGCGTCTTGTCCTGCCGCCCGGTCACTATTCCAGGTCCTCGATCTTTTCCTTCGGCTTGCCGCCGACCTCCTGCGCCAGGGCCGCGGCCATGAAGGGATCGAGATCGCCATCCAGCACGTCGGACGGCGTGCGGCTTTCCACCCCGGTGCGCAAATCCTTCACCAGCTGATAGGGCTGCAGGACATAGGAACGGATCTGGTGGCCCCAGCCGATGTCGGATTTCTCGCCGACAAAGGCGCCGGTTTCCGCCTTCTTCTTTTCCAGCTCGATTTCATAGAGCTTGGATTTCAGCATGTCCCAGCAGATGGCGCGGTTCTGGTGCTGGCTGCGTTCCGACTGGCTGGCCACCGCGATGCCGGTGGGCAGATGGGTGATGCGCACCGCGCTTTCAGTCTTGTTGACATGCTGGCCGCCGGCGCCGCTGGCGCGATAGACGTCGATGCGCACGTCCTTTTCGGGAACCTCGATATTGATGGACTGATCGATCACCGGATAGACGGTGACGCTGGAAAAAGACGTGTGCCGCCGAGCGTTGGAATCGAAAGGCGAGATGCGCACCAGCCGGTGCACCCCGGCCTCGGTCTTGAGCCAGCCATAGGCATTCTCGCCCTTGACCAACAAGGTGGTGGACTTGATGCCGGCGCCCTCGCCTTCGCTTTCCTCGATCAGTTGCAGCTTATAGCCGTGGCGTTCGGCCCAGCGCGTATACATGCGCAGCAGCATCGAGGCCCAATCCTGGCTTTCGGTGCCGCCGGCGCCGGCATGGATTTCGATATAGCTGTCGTTGCCGTCGGCCTCGCCGGACAGCATGGATTCCAGCCGCATCTGTTCGGCGCGCGCGGCTAGCGCCAGCAACGAATTTTCCGCGTCCGTCACCATGGCGGCGTCGTTTTCGGCTTCCGCCATTTCGATCAATTGGGTGGCGTCGGCCAGTTCGTTGGTCAGTTTGGTGACCGCGCCCAGCGCGGTGTCGAGCTTCTGGCGCTCGCGCATCAATTTTTGCGCGGCGGTGGGATCATTCCACAGTGCGGGGTCTTCGGCCTTGGCGTTCAGTTCGTCCAGGCGGCGGTTGGCGGCATCCCAGTCAAAGATGCCTCCTCAGCAGGCCAAGAGCCTGCTGAATATCGTCGGCGGCGCGGGTGATTTCGGGGCGCATGGCGGGTGCTTAATCGAGAGACTTAATAAAGTCCACCGGTACCTTCGCCGACCGAAGACGGCGGCGTGGGGTTGCCATTGCCGGCAGCGGCAAGGCCCGGCACGCCTTCCTCCGGCGCAT
Source organism: uncultured Alphaproteobacteria bacterium (assembly GCA_902825865.1). GTDB lineage: Bacteria > Pseudomonadota > Alphaproteobacteria > Micropepsales > Micropepsaceae > Rhizomicrobium. Next base: position 7,099 of record CADECX010000077.1, on the reverse strand, counting down.
TGGCTTCACCCGGCGCGGTGCCGGCCTTGAAGGCTTCGATGATGGCGCCCGGCGTACCCGCGGGAACCGGATTGCCGCTCTTCCAGTCGACCGGCACTTCTTCGATGCCGGGCGCAATGCGGAAGGGCGTGGGCGGCGCATCCTTGAGCGCCTCCTTCATGAAATCGCGAAAGATCGGCGCCGCCACCGTGGCGCCCTGCTCATGCGGCCCCAAGGTGCGCGGATTGTCGAAACCGACAAACACGCCGGCGACCAGATCGGGCGAGAAGCCGATGAACCAGACATCCTTGGCGTCCGACGAGGTGCCGGTCTTGCCCGCCAATGGCTTGGGGATCTGGGCCCCCACCGCATAGGCGGCGGTGCCGCGCTGGACCACGCCCTGCAACATCGAGACGATCTGATAGGCGGTGCGGGAATCGATGATCTGTTCGCGCGTGTCGGCCAAGAGCGGCTCTTCCTGGCCATTCCAGTTTGCGTCGTTGCAGCCCTCGCATTTGCGCTCGTCGTGACGCCAGATGGTCTTGCCGTTGCGGTCCTGAATACGGTCGACCAGCGAGGCGCTGACCTTCTTTCCGCCATTGACGAATTCGGCATAGCCGGTGACCAGGCGCATCAGCGTGGTTTCATAGGAGCCCAGCGAATTGGCCAGCAAGGTCGGCAGCTTGTCGTAAACGCCGAAGCGGATCGGCATTTTCACCATTTCATTCATGCCGATATCGTTCGCCAGATGCACCGTCATCAAATTGCGCGACAGTTCCAACCCGCGGCGCAGGGTGGTGTCGCCCAGATATTCGCCGCGCTCGAAATTCTCCGGGCGCCAAATCCCCAGTCCCGGCCCCTGGTCGAGTTCAAAAGGCGCGTCCAGCGCCTTGCTGGACGGGGTGTAACCATTGTCCAGCGCGGTGGCGTAGACGAAAGGCTTGAAAGCGGAACCCGGTTGGCGCTTGGCCTGCATGGCGCGGTCATACTGCGACGAGGCGTAGGAGAATCCGCCGGACATCGCCAATACCCGCCCGGTATGGGGATCCATCACCACAATGGCGCCGTTGATTTCCGGCACCTGGCGCAGCCCGAACTCACCCGCCTTGGCCGGCGCCGGCAAGGGTTCGACATAGAAGACATCGCCCGCCTTGACCACTTCCTGCGGCGTGGTCGGGCGCGGCCCCCAGACCGCGCCGGGCAATTGCCGGTTTGCCCATCGATAACCGTCATAGGGGAGCAGGCCGGTGCTGCCGTCGGCGAAACCGAGTTTCACGCTCTTGCCCTCATAGGCGAGCGCCACCGCCAGCCGCCAGGTCTCGATGCCCGAAGCTTCCGGAATGTCGTCGAGCTGCTTTTTCCAGTCGGCGAGATCGATATGCTTCTTGGCGCCGCGCCAGCCATGGCGGCGGTCGTAACGCACCAAGCCGCTGCGCAAGGCGCCGACGGCATAATTCTGCAGCCGCGTATCCAGCGAGGAGCGCACCTGCAAGCCGCCGTCATAAAGCCCCTTGCCTTTATACCGCCCGATCAAAAGCCGGCGCACTTCCTCGACATAATAATCGACGTCGGCGGCTTGGCTGCCCAGGGCCCTTGTTTGGGTCACCAGCGGTTCGGCCCTGGCGGCGGCGGCCTGCTCTCTTGAGATGAAATTATTCTCCAGCATCCGGGAGATCACCCAGTTGCGCCGGTCTTGCGCCGCCTGGTGATGGAAACGCGGATCGTAATGGCTGGGCGACTTGGGCAAGGCCGCCAGGAAGGCGACTTCCGAGATGGTCAGCTCGTCCAGGGATTTGTCGAAGTAATTGAGCGTCGCGGCGCCCACGCCATAGGAGTTCTGGCCCAGATTGATCTCGTTGAGATACAGCTCCAGAACTTTTTCCTTCGGGTATGTCGCATCGATCCGCACCGCCAGGATGGCTTCGCGGATCTTGCGCGCCATTTTGAGTTCGTTGTTGAGCAGGAAGTTGCGCGCCACCTGCTGGGTGATGGTGGAGGCGCCTTGCGGGCGGCGTCCTTCCAGCAGCAGGAAGACATCCTTGATCGCCACGCGCAGGATTCCCGACGGATCGACGCCGGGATGATTGTAGAAATTGCGGTCCTCGGCCGAGATGAACGCCTGCTTCACCAGCTTGGGAATGAAGGCGGCGGGCACGAAGATGCGCCGCTCATTGGCGAACTCGCCCAGCACGGTTCCATTGCCGGCATAGACCCGGGTGGTGATGGGCGGGGCATAGTCCTGCAGGGTCTCCACACTGGGCAGATCGCGCGTCAGGGTGATCAGCCAGAAGGCCGAAAGCCCGATGAAGACCACGACCAGCGCCGCCGCGGCCAGGGCCAGCCATCTCAAGACACGGGAAAGAAAAGCCTGCATGGGACTACCGAATTATAAAGGTGCCCGAAGGGGGTTGCCAGAGGGTGAACATAGGGATCAGCGCCCCGCCTGGGCCGCGGAAGGGCGGGTAAACTGGGCATCCACGGCGTCGGCGATGGCGCCGGCAACCCGGTTCCGCCAGGAATCGGTGTTCATTTGCTTGGCGTCGCCGCGGTTGGAGAGATAGCCCAGTTCGATCAGCACGGCGGGAACATCGGGCGCCACCAGCACCGCCAGGCTGGCGCTGCGATGGGGGCTGCGCGCCAGAAGGTCGGTGACCTGGCCCATGCTTTTGAGCGCATTGGCGGCGAATTCCGACGATTTGTTGCGGGTGTCGCGCTGGGCCAATCCGATCAAAATGGGAGCTACGGGTTCATTCTGACCCGACAGATCCACGCCGGCGATCACGTCGGACTGGTTTTCGCGCTTGGCCAGGGCGGCGGCCTCGCGGTCGGAGCGGCCGTCATTGAGCGTGTAGATGGACGTGCCGGTGATACTGGCATCGGGATGGGAATCGGCATGCAGGGCGATAAAAAGATCCGCCTTCTTGGCGCGCGCGAAGGCGACCCGCTGGCGATGGGGCACAAAGCTGTCATTGTCGCGGGTGAGGAATACGCCATAGCCGCGGCCGCGCAATTCCCGCGCCAGCTTGAGCGCTTGCGCCAGCGCCAGGTCTTTTTCCATCAACCCATTGACGCCGATGGCGCCCGAATCCAGGCCGCCATGGCCGGGATCCAGCACAATGATCTTCTTTCCCCGCACTTCGGGCGGGGTCTGCGCGGCGATCAGCGCCGCCAGTTTTTCCGCGTCGCTTTCGCGCTTTTTGAGATCGGCGGGCCAACCGGCCTGGGCGTCGAATTTGGCGCGGCTGGCGGGGAACAGATCGATCACCACCCGGTAGCCGAAGCCCGCCGTGGGCGGGATCACCAGCGTGTCCGAGACCGTCACCGGCGCGCTGAGATCGATCACCATGCGCGAGTTGCCGGCGCGGAACTGACCGAAGCGATAGGATTTGACCGGGCCATAGCCGCTGGGACGCGGCGGCGCCCCCAACTGCCAGGACACTTCCGGCATATCGATCACCACCCGGTCGGGACTGGCCAGCGCAAAGGCGCGCAGATTCACCGGATCGGACAATTCGATCACCAACCGGGTGCGATCCTGATGCTCGCCGATGCGCGCGCTCATCACCACGGGCAATGGCCCCCGCGGCTTGGTCGTCACGCTGGGTCCAGGATTTTTGGCCGGCTCGGCCTGATTGCGCAGCAGCCGGCCGATGGCGTCCTCCGCCCCGATGGCGCGGGGGACCATCACCGCCAACAGGGCGGCGGCCATCACTGAGGCTGCAACAGCACGCACCAACGGCTCCGAATCGGGACGTCTTAGAATAGCACGAGCGTTTGTTTCATCGCTTTGCTTTTGCTAGGTTGCGGCGCTTGAGGGGCAATCGATGTTTCTGGAAATAAAAGATTTTCTGAACCCTGGGGAAGTCGCGCGGTTGCAGGAACTCAGCCTCAAGGTTCAGTTCGTCGACGGGCGGATCACCAATCCCCACAACCAGGCCAAGAACAATCTCCAGGCCAGCGAGACCGATCCCCATTACGCGGAGTCTTCCCGGATCGTGGCCGCCGCCTATGCGCGCTCGGCGCCGTTCCGCGATTTCGCTTTTCCTGCCCACGTCGCGCCGCCGCTTCTGGCCCGTTACGAGATCGGCATGACCTATGGCGCCCATGCCGATGTTTCGCATATGCGCTTCGGAAACGAAGTTCACCGTTCCGACCTGTCGGCGACGGTGTGGCTGAGCCCGCCCGACAGCTATGACGGCGGCGAACTGGTGGTGCATCTGGGCACCCAGCCGGTGGTGATCAAGGGCGAACCGGGCAGTGTGATCGTCTATCCGTCCACCCAGCTGCATCAGGTCACGGCGGTCCGCCGGGGCCAGCGGCTGGTGTCCATCACCTTCATTGAGAGCCTGATCCCGGATGAGTTCCAGCGCACCCAACTTTACGAATTGAACGAAGTGGCGGCGCTGGAAGGACTTAAGATGAGCTGGAACAACCGGGTCCGCCTGGAAGCGGTACGAAATAATCTGCTGCGGCTCTGGTCCAGGACATAATAAGGAATTGATTTAATTAGATATTTTTACAAACGCGGCCGGAATTGCCGTTCCGGGCCGATTAATCGCTTGTTGAAAGTCCGGGCGCATCCTACAAAAACCAGGTCCGGCAGCACTTTTCGCGATTCTCGCGGCTGCCGCGCCACCCCTGCCCGGCCCGGCACACCCCGCGACCAACGCGAGCACAACGGCCCTGCAGGGCAACCTTTTTGGCCCGAGGGCCCCGACGTACCAATGACTGTCAAATTTGCGCTCCCTTCCGACGCTGTCCCGGCCCAAGACTGGTCTTGCGATCCGTCTTTGACCGTTTCGACGGATGGGTCCGCGCGTGTTCCTTTCAACAACAATTCGCGCCGCCCTTATTCGCCCGCCGCACCCAGTGCCGCCGGCCAAGCATGCGCGCGCGCCGGAGATTTCCATGACAAAGCGTATGCTCATCGACGCCAACCACCCGGAAGAAACACGGGTGGTCATTCTCGACGGTTCCAAGGTCGAGGAATTTGATTTCGAGGCCGCCTCCAAGCGGCCGCTCAAGGGAAACATCTATCTCGCCAAGGTGACGCGCGTTGAGCCGTCGCTGCAGGCCGCCTTTGTGGATTACGGCGGCAATCGCCACGGCTTCCTCGCCTTCTCGGAAATCCACCCCGACTATTACCAGATTCCGCTGGCCGACCGCATGGCACTTCTTCAGGAAGAAGAAGAAGAACATGCCCGCGAGCACGACGAGGATGAAAACAATGGCAATGGCCATCGTTCCTCGAAGCCCGAGCGGCACAGCCGCCGCGACCGCGAGGAACAGCGGGCCGAGGCCAACGAGGATTCCGGCAACGGCGGCTATGCCCAGGACTCTCACGAGGACGGCGGCGGCGCCGAGCATGACGAGGCTCCTCGCGCCGAGGCGCTGACCACGTCGCACGACGAACCCAGCATTTCCGAGACGGTGGAGCCTGAAGACGACGCGCATGGTGCGGATGTTGCCGGGCAAGCCTTCAGCTCGGACGAGGACAACGCGACCGATATCGAGGCCGTGGCATCCTCACCTCACGTCGAACATGGCGTTCCGGCCGACCTCGGCAATGGCGTCGAGGATGTCGAGGAAGACCCCGAGAACCAGAAGATCGAATCGATCGGCGCCGAGGATGCGCTCGAAGAAGTGCCGCAGCGCAAGCGCCGCACCCAGCGCCGCCAATACAAGATCCAGGAAGTGATCAAGCGCCGCCAGGTGATCCTGGTGCAGGTCGTGAAGGAAGAGCGCGGCAACAAGGGCGCGGCGCTCACCACCTATCTGTCGCTCGCCGGCCGCTATTGCGTGCTGATGCCGAACACCGCCCGTGGCGGCGGCATTTCGCGCAAGATCACCGATTCGGGCGACCGCCGCCGCCTCAAGGACGTGGCCAAGGAAATCGAAGTGCCGCAGGGCATGGGCCTGATCGTGCGCACGGCTGGTGCCCAGCGCACCAAGACCGAGATCAAGCGCGACTATGACTACCTGCTGCGCCTGTGGGAAAGTGTCCGCGACCTGACCCTGAAGAGTCAGGCGCCAGCGCTTGTCTACGAGGAAGGCAGCCTGGTGAAGCGGGCGATCCGCGATCTTTACACCAAGGATGTCGAAGAGGTGATAGTCGAGGGCGATGCGGCCTATCGTGAAGCCAAAGACTTCATGAAGATGCTGATGCCGAGCCACGCCAAGAACGTGAAGCCCTATAAGGACACCCGTCCTCTGTTCTCGCGCTACCAGGCGGAAAGTCAATTGGACGGGCTGTATTCACCGACCGTCACGCTGCCGTCTGGCGGCTACATGGTGATCAACCAAACGGAAGCCCTGGTGTCGGTCGACATCAACTCCGGCAAGGCGACGCGCGAACACAATATCGAGGACACCGCCTACAAGACCAACCTCGAAGCCTCCGATGAAATCGCCCGGCAGCTGCGCCTGCGCGATCTCGCGGGACTTGTCGTCATCGACTTCATCGACATGGAGGAGAAGCGCAACAACCGCAATGTCGAGCGCCGCCTGAAGGATGCGCTCAAGAACGACCGGGCGCGCATCCAGGTTGGCCGCATCAGCCATTTCGGGCTGCTCGAGATGTCGAGGCAGCGGCTACGGCCGGGCCTGCTTGAGGGCTCGTCGCGCACCTGCCCGCATTGCGAGGGCCGCGGCATCGTGCGGTCCGTTTCATCCTGCGGGCTATCGGTGCTGCGGGCCATCGAGGAACACCTGATCGCCAAGAAGGCCGAGAACCTCACCGTCAAGTGCACGCGCGAAATCGCCTTCTACATCCTCAACGAAAAGCGCGACAACCTGCTCACCATCGAGACCGCCTATGGCATCTCGGTATTCATCGTGCCGAGCGACGAACTGAAGGGTTCGCAGGCGCTGATCGAGCGGGCACCCGACCGCAACATCCCGCCGCGCCGGGTGCAGATCGCGCCGGTGAGGATCGATTCCGCCTATACTGAAGAGGACGATGCGGAAGAGAGCGAAGCGGCCGAGGACGAGGCCCCCGAGGCGCCGGGCGCAGCAGTGGGCGAGGCCGAGGACTCCGTCGATGGCCAGCAGGACGACAACGACGACAAGCAAGATGGCAACGGCGACAAGTCCGACGGCCGCAAGCGCCGCAGGCGGCGTG
>CADECX010000076.1 GCA_902825865.1 uncultured Alphaproteobacteria bacterium | reverse complement strand
CGCGCAGCCTGACCCTCGATCCGACCGGCAAGTTCCTCTATTCGCTGAACCAGCGCGCCGACAATGTCGCCACCTTCCGGCTCGACGACAACGGCGTGCCGAAATTCACCGGCAAGTTCCTGGCTGTCGGCGCGCCGGCGATCATGGTGTTCCTGCCCTAGAGCGGTGCGAAAGGCCTTGATGGATAGAAAGCAAATCCTAGCCGCCGTGGCCGTTGCCGCGATATTGGGCTGTTCGAACACGGCGCAGGCGGGGCGCGCCTATATCGGCACCTACACGCCGGAGCCCACGGCGCGTGGCGTCAATTATGGCGAGGGCATCTATCTGGTGGACATAGACGATGCCACCGGGGCCGCGTCCAATCCCAGATTGGCCGCCAAAATGCTGTCGCCGTCCTGGATCACCTTGTCCGCCGATCACAAGTGCCTCTACGCCAACAGTGAAATCCTGGACTATGGCCCCGACAAGACCGGTTCGGTGACCGCCTTTGCCGTCGATGGCGCCAGCGGCGCGCTGAGGCCGCTGAACACGGTCAGCTCGGCCAGCGCGGGCCCCGCCCATATCGCGATGCATCCATCGGGAAGATTTGTCCTGATCGCGAATTATCATGGCGGCAGCTTCGCGGTGATCCGAGTGATGGAGGATGGCCGGTTGGGGGCGGTCACCGATGTGGTGAAACCGGACGGGCCGCTCCAGAATACCAAGGCCAGCGACGCCCAGCCGGGTCATGTCGTCAGCAACGCGTCGCATGGCAGCCGTGGCCATATGATCGGAATGGATCCTTCCGGCGAATATGTGATCGGCGATGATGCCGGACGCGACCAGATCTTTGTCTGGAAGCTGGACGTCAATACCGGCAAGCTGCGGCAAATCTCGGTGACCAAGGTGCTGGCCGGCGCCGCGCCGCGCCACTTTGTTTTCAGCCCCGGCGGCAAGATGCTGTATCAGCTGCAGGAGCAGGATTCCCGCTTGCAGGCCTATGACTTCAGGGATGGCAAGCTGACGGCGCATGGGGAGAGCATCTTTACCCCGCCCACCGGCTATCAGGGGATCAACACCACATCGGAGCTGCTGATCGACCGGGCGGGCAGGTATCTTTATGTCGCCAACCGCACCCACAATTCCATTGCCACCATTGCCGTCGGTACCGATGGCGGCATCACCCGCACCGCCAACACCGCCACAGAAGGCGCCACGCCGCGTAGCCTGACCATCGATCCTAGCGGCAAGTTTCTCTATTCCCTGAACCAGCATGCCAACAATGTCGCGACGTTCCGCATCGGCGCCAATGGCGTGCCCGGATTTACCGGCAACTTCATCACGGTCGGTTCTCCGGCGGTGATGGTTTTTCTGCCCCATTAGAAAGGAGACGTTTCATGGACAAGAGACAATTCCTCACTGCCGCGGCCGCCGCGCTGGCGGCGACACCGGCTTTGGCGCAGCGCAAGCCCGGCACTGACGATCTGGGACGGCGCGGGGTGGAGAAGCCCAAACCGCTGCCGCGCCGCAAGGCGCGCACCACCCAGATGTTCCTGGTGCCGCCGTCCTGGCCCAACGCCATCTCGGTGGAGCCGGGCAAGGGCTTCTGGGTGCAGGAACAGCGTCATGACGGTGCGCCGGAAAAAGCCTGGCTGCTGGATTTCAAGACCGGCAAGGTGCTGCACACCGTGACCACCAAGTCCAAAAACACCAGCGGCGGCGTATGGGGCGGCGGCTATCTGTGGAGTGGCGCCAACGGCATCTCCATCAAAAACCATCCCAATCCGCCGGTGAATGGCATCTTCCAGACCGACATGAACAGCGAGCAGGTCAGCTGGCGGCAGATTCCCTTCGGTCCCAAGGACGATGGCGGCGCCAGCCATGGCGTCGCCTGGGATAACGGCAAGTTGTGGGTGCATAGCAACCGGCTGGCGGCCATCATCCGCCTGGATCCCAAGAGCTGGCAGGTGGACTGGCTGATCCCGATCACCCACGACACCCCGCGCCTGCATGGCATCACCTATGACAATGGCTCGATCTGGCAGGTGTGCGGCGCCCAGAATCCGGACGTGATCGGCTATGAAGGCTACACGCCGGGCCTGGTCCGCTACGACGTCAAGACATCCAAAGCGGTGGAGTTCGTGGATTTTGTGCCGGGGTCGTGCGACATCCATGACGTCACCGTCATCAACGGCCAACTATACGGCGTCGATGCCGGCGAGCATCCGGGCTGGCCGATCGAGAAGAAGTATGAGCGCCCCGGCTTTCCGCATCTCAACAGCCCCAGCGGCGGCTATGTGTTTAAGATTGATCTAGTTTGATAGGGAGAAAATGATGCAAAGGCGGGACGTTCTGGTCGGCGGCGCCGTGGCGGCGCTGGCGGCATCGGTGTCGGAAGCGGCGGCGCAGCTGGCCGACATTCCGATCATCGACACCCATATCCATCTGTTCGATGCCCGCCGTCCCCAGGGCGTGCCCTATGCCGGGTCCGACGCGTGGAAGAAGGAAACCGGCGGCGTCGCGCTGCCCGCCACCTATCGCAAGCTGGCCCAGCCGCTGAACATTGTGGGCGCCATCGAGCTGGAAGCCAGCCCCTGGGTGGAAGACAATCTCTGGGTGCTGGAGCAGATGCAGACCGACACGCTCTATGTCGGCACGGTCGGCGACCTTGAACCCGAGAAGCCCGATTTCCGCGAACTGTTCGACCGCTTCCGCAAGAACCCGATGTTCTTAGGGATTCGCTGCGGCTTGATCTGGGGCCGCGACGTCACCAAACAGGCCGACGATGCCAAATTCATCGACGGCCTCAAGCGCGTCGCCGATGCCGATCTGGTGATGGACACCGCCAATCCCAACCTGGCCTTGCTGCGGACCATGGTGAAGCTGAACGACAAGATTCCCAATCTGCGCATCATGATCGATCACACCATGCATTATTTGCCCAAGCCGGAAGAGCGCGCGGCCTATACCGCCGTGCTGAAGGAGATCAAGGGCAGGCCCAACATCTGGGGCAAGCTGTCGGACATGGAGAACCGCGATATTCCCGCGCGCGGCCTGGCCCAGGTCAAGGACCGGCTGGATGTGCTGATGGATTGCTTCGGCGAGGACCGGGTTGTGTTCGGCACCAACTGGCCGGAAACCTGGGGGGTTGCGACACCGGCCCAGATCGTGACCCTGGCGCGCGCCTATTTCGCCACCCGCACGCGCGCCGAGGCGGAGAAGTTCTTCTGGAAGAACTCGCTGCGCTTCTACAAGTGGAAGAAGCGGGCGCCAAACCAACCGTCGCTCTAATTGTCATCCCCGGCGAGCCGCGAAGCGGCGAGGGAAGGGGACCCAGGTGGACGGATCGAGTCCGGTCTCTCCACCTGGGTTCCCTTCCCCTCGCGCCGCTGTGTGGCGCTCGGCCGGGAATGACAAGCTGGGCTATTTCGGTTGCGGCGTGGTCCGAAGATACGGCTTGTGGGTCTTGTACCCCGGGAACAGCTTGGCGGCGTCGTCATTGCTGACCGCGCCGGTGATGATCACATCGCCGCCCTGTTTCCAGTCCGCCGGAGTCGCGACCTTATGCTTGGCGGTGAGCTGCATGGAGTCGATCACCCGCAAAATCTCGGCGAAGTTGCGCCCGGTGGTCATGGGATAGACCAGCAGCAGCTTGATCTTCTTGTCCGGCCCGATGATGAAAACATTGCGCACCGTGGCATTGTCGGCGGGGGTGCGGCCTTCCGAGGTGCCGGGCGCATCGGCGGGCAGCATGCCGTAGAGCTTGGAGACCGCCAGGTCGGTGTCGCCGATCATGGGGAAGTTGGGACCCATGCCTTGGGTCTCCAGAATGTCGGCGGCCCATTTGTCGTGATTGCCGACCGGATCGACTGACAGGCCCAGCACCTTGACGCCACGCTTGTCGAATTCGCCTTTCAGCTTGGCGACCGCGCCCAACTCGGTGGTGCAGACCGGGGTGAAATCCTTGGGATGGGAGAAGAACAGCACCCACTTGTCGCCCGCCCAGTCATAGAAGTGCAGCTTGCCCTCGGTGGAGTCGGCGGTGAAATCGGGGGCGGTTTCATTGATCGCGAGCGGCATCGGGGTCTCCTAAAAATTGGACGGCGGAGACTAGCCCAGGGCCACCGCGCCTGTCAGCGGGGTCGGCCCTGCAAAAGCCGCGCTTGACGGCGGGAAAGGACGGCACCATAAGCCGCACCTTAGGTGCAAGGTGTAGGGAATACGGAGGGCGTAAGGCGTGAGCCGGACCGCCCTAAATAAAGACCGTAGCTGCCCCCGCAACTGTCGCCGGTGAGTTTTCGTCCAAGGGTGTTAGGCGCGAGCCGGACCGCCCACAAAAAATGTCACTGGAGCTGCAAGGCTTTGGGAAGACGGGCGAAAGCGCTGATCCGGCTAGCCAGGAAACCTGCCTCGCACCGTCGTCTTGCAGCCTGCCGGGGATGGCGGGGTGCAGCGGGAGAAACCGCGATGGCGACGAAAGTTGGAGCCGTCGCGCGGGCATTTTTTCCAAATTCCGCACGGCGTTTCCGAAGCCAGGAGACGTTTTTATGAAATCCGTTTTTTATACTTCGGTTGCCTTGATCGCGCTGACCGCGCCGGTTTGGGCGCAGGCCCGTCTTGATGATGAAAACGTCATCGTCAGCGCCACCCGCATTCCCACGCCCATTGCCCAAGTCGCCAGCAGCGTTACAGTGATTACGGCGGCAGATATTGAAAGCCGCCAGCAGCACTCCTTGCCCGACGTGCTGCGCTCGGTGCCGGGGGTGAATATCGTGCAGACCGGCGGGGCGGGTGGCCAGACCTCGCTGTTCCTGCGCGGCGCCAATCCCAATCATACCAAGGTGCTGCTGGACGGCATCGACATCGCCGATCCTTCGACCCCCAGCGGCGCGATCGACATCTCCAAGCTGCTGGCCGGCGATATCGCCAAGGTGGAAGTGTTGCGCGGGCCGCAAGGCGCGCTCTACGGCTCCGACGCCATCGGCGGCGTGGTCAATATCATCACCAAGGGCGGAACCGGCCCGATGAAAATTACCGCCAATCTCGAAGGCGGCAGCTTCGACACGTTCAATCAGGGCGCGTCGCTTTCCGGCTCGGAAGGGCGTTTCAACTATCAGGCGACGGTTCAGCATTTCTTTTCCGGCGCCACGCCGGTCACACCGCTGAACCTGTTGCCGCCCGGCCAGCGCCGCAATGACGATTTCTATAACAACGTCACCGCCAGCACCAAGCTGGGTTACCAAGTCACCGACAATTTCGATCTCGGCTTTGTCGGGCACTACTATAACAGCCTGAGCAAGATCACCGGCGACGCCTTCGATTTTGTGAATTTCACATCTTTTCCGTCGCCCACCCGTACGCGTATCTCCTCCATCCAGTATCAGTCGCGCAGCACCGCGCATCTGGTCTTGTGGGACGAGCGATTGGACCAGACACTCGGTTTTGGCTATGGCAGCACCATCGTCGCCACCCAGGACCCCGACAATGGCGACAGCCGCGCCATCGGTGACCGCGTCAAGCTGGACTGGCAGGGCAACTTGCGGCTGATGCCAGGCCAGATGCTTGTGCTGGGGGCGGAAACGGCGCGCGACGCCTTGCATCCCGGCCTGTCCTTCGGCTTCCCCTCAACCTTGTCGCGCGGCATCACCACCAATGCCGGTTTTGCCGAACTGCTGTCGGATTTCGAGTTCGGCCTGCACAACAGCATCTCGGTTCGCTATGACGACAACAGCCGTTTCGGCAACAAGACCACCTGGCGCGTTGCGCCCAGCTGGTCGATTGAGGAAACCGGGACCAGGCTGAAAGCCAGCGCGGGCAGCGGCTTCAAGGCTCCCGCCTTGCAGCAGCTATACGGCACCTTCGGCGGCAACGCCTTGCTCAAGCCCGAAACCAGCTTCGGCTATGACGTTGGGGTGGAACAATCGCTGCTGGATGGCGCGCTGACGGCCGGCGTCACCTGGTTCCAGAACAACATCGAAAACCTGATCGTGTCGGGACCGGCGCCCACTTTTAATCTCATCAACGTGGGCCGCGCCCGCACCGACGGGGTGGAAAGTTTCATCGCCTGGAAGGCGTTGGACACGCTGACCTTGCGCGCCGACTACACCTATACCGATGCGCTGGACGCCACCACCAAGCTGGCCTTGCTGCGGCGGCCGCGCCACAAGGCCAGTGTCGGTGGCGACTGGCAGGCGAGTGACGATCTCAGCCTGAACGCGACCTTGCTCTATGTCGGGCCGCAGATCGACGGCAACCGCGATTTCTCCATTCCGCGCCACAAGATGCCAGATTACGTCACCCTGGATGTGGCGGCCAGCTACCGGCTGAACGACAAATGGAGCCTGTTCGGCCGGATTGAGAACGCCACCGATACCGACTATCAGAGTCCGGATGGTTTCCTGCGCCCGGGCATCGGCGCTTATGGCGGGATCAAGGTGAGCTATTGATGAAGTGGTTGGCGGCCGCTGCGTGTCTGTTCCTGACAGGACAAGCAGCGGCCGCACCTCAACGAATAATGTCCTTGAAGGTCTGCACCGACGAGCTGCTGCTCGATCTGGTGCCCGCTTCGCGTATTGCCTCAGTGACTTTTCTCTCGCGCGAGCCGGCTGGCCTGAAATACTGGCCGCAAGCTGCGAAGGTCCCCATCAATCACGGCAGCGCCGAAGAGATACTGGCGACACGACCCGACCTGATCCTCACCGATCCCTTCATGGCGCCGCACCTGCGTCCGCTGTTGGCCAAGACGGGTGCGAAGATTGTCGAAGTGCCGCCGGCGGTGACTTTCGAACAGATACGCGCCGTCACCCGGATGGTGGCCAAGGCGGTGGGGGAAGAGGCGCGCGGCGAAGTCCTGATCGCCGGAATGGATGAAGAGCTGCGCGCGCTGGCGGCGAAACGGCCCAAGAAAATGCTCACGGTCGCCGGTTGGGGCACCGGCGGCTTTGTCCCGGGCACCGGCGGGCTGTTCGACACCATGCTGACCGCGGCGGGCGCACGCAATGTCGAGCGTGGCGCCTTCGGCTATTACGATGTCGAAAGCCTGATCGCGGCCAATCCCGACGCGCTGATCTATGGCGATACCTATAGCGGCACCACCTCCTTGCGCGCCGACCAGGACCTGCATCCCGCCTTGCTGAAGCGCTATGCCGGGCGGCGCGTCAGCTATTCCTCGCTCTATGGCTGCGGCGTGCCCAAAAGCGCCGCCATCGCGCGGCAATTGCAGGATGCCCTGTTGACGGTGAAACCCGCGCCCGAAGGGCGCACACCATGAACAAATTGGTTTCCGGCCTGATCGTTTTGATCGTGATCGCCATTGCCGCGTCACTGCTGGCGGGGCGGGTGTGGCTGCCGCCTTCCGCGTTTCTGTCGTCGCCGGATTCCCTGGCCGGGCTGATAATCCATGATGTTCGCCTGCCGCGTACCGTGCTGGCTCTGATCACCGGCGCGGTATTGGCCTTGTCGGGTGCGGTGCTGCAGGGCTTCACCCGCAATCCGCTGGCCGAACCGGCGCTGCTGGGTGTTTCCAGCGGCGCGGCCCTGGGGGCGGTAATCGCGATTTATTTCGGATTGGCGGCGCTGTCGCCGGTCACCGGGCCCTTGATGGGGATCGCGGGCGCGCTGTGCGCCTGCGCACTGACATTCGCTCTGGGCCGCAATGGCACCGTCGCGCTGGTGCTGGCGGGCGCGGCGGTGTCCAGCCTGACGGCGGCGGGTATCGCGCTGGCCTTGAACTTCGCGCCCAATCCCTATGCCGCCTATGAAATCATGACCTGGCTGTTGGGTTCGCTGGCCGACAAAAGCTGGACGCAGGTTTTGCTGGTGCTGCCGTTTGTGATCCTGGGCGGCGCCTTGCTGGCGATGACGGGCCGCGCGCTGGATGCGCTGAGCCTGGGCGAGGCGCAGGCCGCCAGCCTGGGCATCAATATCGCGCGGCTCTCGGCCATGGTGGTGGCGGGCACGGCCTTGAGCGTGGGCGCGATCACCTCGGTCACCGGTGCGATCGGCTTTATCGGGTTGGTGGCGCCGCATCTGGTGCGGCCCTTTGTCGGTTATGCCCCGCGCCGGGTTTTGTTGCCCGCGACTTTGGCGGGCGCGCTGCTGCTGCTGTGCGCCGATATCGCGGCACGGCTGGTGCACACCAATCCGGAACTCAGGCTTGGCGTTTTCACCAGCCTGCTTGGCACCCCCTTCTTCTTCTGGCTGGTGATGCGCATCCGCAGGATCGCGCCATGACGATATTGGCCGCCGAAAATGTCAGCGTTCAAAGAGCAGGCCGCGCCATCCTGCGCGAGATCTCGCTCCAGGCCCATGCCGGAGAATTCATCGCCGTGCTGGGCCCGAATGGCGCGGGCAAATCCACTCTGCTGAAAGTGCTGGCGGGATTGCTCATACCGGACAGCGGGCAGGTGATGCTGGACAGCGAGCGGCTGGCTTCCATCCCGCTGCGCCGCCTGGCGGCGCGCCGCGCCTATCTGCCGCAAAACCCGCATCTGGAATGGCCCATCTCTGTGGAGCGTTTGGTGGCGCTGGGGCTGACGCCGAAACTGCCTGCCACCGGAGGATTGCCGGAAGAATTTGTGCCCGCGATCACGCGCGCCTTGGAGCGTTGCGACCTTGTGGATAAACGCGATCAGCCCGCCACCACCTTGTCGGGCGGCGAATTCACCCGCGCCATGCTGGCGCGCGCCATCGTGTCGGAGCCGCAAATCCTGATCGTGGACGAGCCCATCACCGGGCTTGATCCCAAGCATGCGATGGAATGCATGCGGCTTTTGTCGGAATTCGCGCGGAGCGGCACTTTGGTGATCGCGTCCTTGCACGATTTGACCCTGGCGGCGCGCTATCCCGGCCGGGTAATCGTTGTTGTGGATGGAGCGGTCGCAAACGACACAAATGCGCTCACAGAAGAAACCATCCACAGGGCGTTCGGCGTCACCGCCTTGCTGACGGGCCAGGGAGATTCGCGGGCATTCACACTTTTGTCCCCAAGCGAAAAATGACGCCTGTGTGAAAGAAATTCGGCTTGACGGATTCCGCGAATAGGCCCCTAGATATAGTCGTTCACGGTCACTCGAATGCTCTAGATAGGGGATTCAAGGGAACTTCGGACCAGCCTGGTGGGGCTGGAACCGGGGCTGCCCCCACAACTGTAAACGGCTGAATTTCCGGCTTAAAGCCACTGGGACCGCTTCGAACGAAGCTCCTGGGAAGGCCGCCGGAAAGAGGGCCGTGAGCCAGGAGACCTGCCGAGAACAGGATTGAGCGAATGGGGCGGGGCGTCCCAGGGGGGCTGTGGGGAGCGAGCATGTTTCGCGCCGGCGCCATCCGATTCCCCGAAACCCACCAAGGGGAAGAAGCATGTCGGCACTCGGTAAACCCGTACTGGAAGGCGATTTCGACAATGACGGCCAGATGGTCGTGCAGAGTCCGCCTGAGCGGGTGATTGAGCGTTCGGTGGTCGTCACCCGGACCATCGAAACCAAGGCTGTCGAGGCGCCCGCGCCCAAAGCCGAACCGATCACGCTGGAACAGGACCTGTTCGGTCCGGCGTCACAGCCGCCTCTGCCGTATCCGCTTGGCCCCAAGCCCAAGCCATCGGACTTGGTTCTGGATCATGCCCGCGATGCCCTGTTGACCCCGTTCGGCAAGGCGACCCTGACCGACCGCTATCTGATGCCGGGCGAAAGCTTCCAGGACATGTTCGCGCGGGTTTCCTGCGCCTATGCCGACGACGTGAGCCACGCCCAGCGCCTGTACGATTATATGAGCCGGTTGTGGTTCATGCCGGCGACGCCGATCCTGTCCAATGGCGGCACCAATCGCGGCCTGCCGATCTCCTGCTTCCTCAACGATGTCTCGGACTCGCTGGACGGCATTGTCGGCACCTGGAACGAGAATGTGGCGCTGGCCAGCAATGGCGGCGGTATCGGTACCTATTGGGGCAAGGTTCGCTCCATCGGCGAAAAGGTGAAGACCGGCAAGACCAGCGGCATCATCCCCTTCATCCATGTGATGGACGGGCTGACCCTGGCGATTTCGCAAGGCTCGCTGCGCCGCGGTTCGGCGGCGGTCTATCTCGATATCACCCATCCCGAGATCGAGGAGTTCCTGGAGATCCGCAAGGCGTCCGGCGACTTCAACCGCAAAGGCCTGAACCTGCATCACGGTATTAACATTACCGACGAATTCATGGACTGCGTGAAGGAAGGCAAGATGTTCGGCCTGCGCAGCCCCAAGGACCAAAAGGTGCTGCGCGAGGTCAATGCGCGCGAGCTGTGGCAGCGCATTCTTGAGACCCGTTTGCAGACCGGCGAGCCCTATATCCTGAACATCGATGCGGTGAACCGGGCGCTCCCCAAGCATCAGCGCGAGCTGGGGCTGAAGGTCAACACCTCCAATCTGTGCAGCGAGATCACCCTGCCGACCGGCGCCGACCATGACGGCAAGGAGCGCACCGCGGTCTGCTGCCTGTCCTCGCTGAACATCGAGACCTGGGACCAGTGGGCCGAGGAAGAGGGCTTTGTCGAGGACGTGCTGCGGATGCTGGACAATGTCCTGACCAGCTTCATCGAGACCGCGCCGGATTCCATGCACCGCGCCAAGTACAGCGCCCTGCGCGAGCGTTCGGTGGGCCTGGGGGTGATGGGCTTCCATTCCTTCCTGCAGCTCAAGAATATCCCGCTGGAAAGCGCGATGGCCAAATCCTGGAATCTGCGTATCTTCAAGAAGATACGCCGGGAAGCTGATGCGGCGTCTTATCATCTGGCCGAGGAGCGTGGCGCCTGCGAGGACGCCCGCGAAAAGGGCATGAAGGCCCGCTTCAGCCACAAGCTGGCGATCGCGCCCACCGCCTCCATCTCGATCATCTGCGGCGGCGCGTCAGCCTGTGTCGAGCCGATCCCGGCCAATGTTTACACCCACAAGACCCTGTCGGGCGCCTTCTCGGTGCGCAACCCCTATCTCCAGGAAGTGCTGGAAGCCAAGGGCGAGAATACCGACGCCACCTGGCAGTCCATCGTCGAGCAGGAAGGCTCGGTGCAGCATCTGGATTGCCTAAGCGATGAGGAAAAGGCGGTCTATCGCACGGCGTTCGAGATCGACCAGCGCTGGATCATCGAGCTAGCCGCCGACCGCACCCCCTATATCTGCCAGAGCCAGTCCTTGAACCTGTTCCTGCCCGCCGACATCGATAAGTGGGACCTGCACATGCTGCATTGGACGGCGTGGGAGCGCGGCATCAAGAGCCTCTATTACTGCCGCTCCAAGTCGATCAGCCGCGCCGGTTTTGCCGGTCAGCTGGAGAAAAAAGAGGGCATTCGCGTCGTTTCCACCAAGACCGACTATGAAGAGTGCCTGGCATGTCAATGAATCTGGGAAATGTCGATCCGCGTTCGCTGATCGGTAAGGGCACCATTGGCCTGCTGAATGCCACGGGCACCTATGACATCACCCGTTATCCCTGGGCCTATGACTGCTGGAAGCGCCAGCAACAGACCCATTGGATGGGCGAGGAAGTACCGCTGGGCTCCGACATCCGCGACTGGCAGTCGGGCCATCTCAGCGCCGCCGAAAAAGGCCTGCTGACCCAGATTTTCCGCTTCTTCACCCAGAGCGATGTGGAAGTCGGCGACAATTACCTCAAGCGCTACATCCCCATCTTCCAGCCGCTGGAAGTGCAGATGATGATGGCCGCCTTCACCAATATGGAGACGGTGCATATCGACGCCTATGCGCTGCTGCTCAAGACCCTGGGCATGCCGCAGACCGAATTCGAGGCCTTCCGCGATTATCGCGAGATGAAGGCCAAGGCCGACTATATGCACACCTTCGGGGTAGGCACCTGCGCCGACGTGGCGCGCACCCTGGCCATGTTCGGTGCCTTCACCGAAGGCATGTCGCTGTTCGCCAGCTTCGCCATGCTGATGAACTTCCCGCGCTTCAACAAGATG
>CADECX010000075.1:4777-12430 GCA_902825865.1 uncultured Alphaproteobacteria bacterium | reverse complement strand
CTCTCCAAGCCAATTTCTATCAATTCGCTTGGTACAAAAAGAGCCGGGCAGGTCACTCTTGCACGTCCGTCACCCGCAGCGGGGCCAATTCACCAAGCCGCGCTCCCTCGTACATCCCCAACAGCGGTAGCCAGTAGGCAGCTTCTCCACCACCCGCCTTGGGACGCCTGCCCTCCGCATAGACTGGCGATGCGAATAGTTTCACTAAGTCGGCAGTGTCCCAAGGCTCCCGGTCAGGCTCGCCTTCCTCAAGGCGCATCTTGGCAAATTGATCGGCCCAAGGCGTGTCATCATCAATGAAGCCATTGTCCCGCGCCCACACCACTACAGCCTGAACGCCTCCTAGAAGTTTGTTCACGGTGCCCGCGCCAATTCTTTCAGCGTTGGGGTGTTCCTTCCGCCACTCCACAAGGGTGGGAAGGTCCGCACCCCTGAGCTTGCCAGCACGCCTTGGCGGTATGTCCTGCAACGCTTCACGGAACGAAAGTACATGGCGGCGGGTTATCGCCACCACCGGCATATCGCCGTGTAGCTCTACGAAACGGTCAACCGCATAGCTGTATTCGATGAGAGACGTTTTGGAGGGGCTTCGTGCTTTTGCCCAGCCCTTCAAGGCCGCCCTGACAGTCTGCCCGTCCACTGCCTCTGCTTTTTTCGTGGGGGCATCCAACCGTGGGGAAGCTATCGGCGCACCTTCGCTGCGGGCTGCGGTGTCCCTGAGTGACCGGACATGCTCCCGCAGTACCGCTCCACCGAGCTTCCTGAAGGCGGGGCTATGCCGTTCTAGGTTGATCCCATGGACTTCTAGAAGCTCGTCCACAATGTCGCCTAGAACCGTTATATCGCCCCGCGCTAAGGCTGCCTCGGACGCAGCAAGCGCAATCTGGTTGCTCTCATTGAGCTTCCTGAAGCGCCGCTCAGACAGTCCGAACTCTGCACTGTCCTCAAAATCACCCGCCCTGTGTTCCTCATCCTCATTGAGCATGAAGGCATAGTGATACGCAGCGATGCGGTTGATTTCCGTATCTGAGAGGGAGGATTGAACGGGGCGCTGCTTCAGGCTCGCTTCAGCCTTGGCGATGATCTTGTCAAAATCCATCATCACAGGCTTCGCGCGGACGTTGGCTTGGCGCTCATCCTTTGTGCCCAGTGACTTTTTCAGCCAGGACACCTTGGGCTTGTCTGTACCCGTAGTTTGGGCAACCGCCGCCTGTATTTTTTCCGGTACTTTGCGCCTGACGTAAAACGTGCCGTGACGGTCTTTGATGATGCCCATAAGTACACGCATTGATACCACCTCTTGATACCACCGGCGGTCCCAATTCCGTAGATTTTACTTGGAGTTACATTGCCTCAGGCACTTAGCTGAGACGTGGCGCGCCCTGGGGGAGTCGAACCCCCCTTGCAGGAATGAAAAGCCGGAGCGGTTTGAGCGAAAACAGCAGGTTGCGCTGTCTAACCGTCCTTTTGTGTTCCAAGAAATTTCAATGGGTTGCGACGGAGGTGTCTAACCCGGTTGCGAATTTTTCGCGGGGAGGATGCCGATAGCACCCGCCAGCACCGCCTATCCCAAAGCCAACAGCGGAGCACCGCTCCAGCCTGGCTCCTGCGGATTTGGGTCCGAGATAAATGTCGTCTTTTTCAGCAGGGCGTCACAACGGTCCGAGAGTTGTTTCAACAATACGGCGTCCGGTGGATCACCCTCGGGCAGAATAAATCCATGCGAGATATGCGCATGACCCACATAGTATCCCTCGCGGGCGTCTTCAATTTGCGATCCAGGTTCGCGAATATCTCCCGCCGATATCCGCGCGAAGCCGACATATTTTTGAGGATCTTTCTGCGCCTCAAGTGCTTTCGCTTTGCATTCATTTCCCGTCAACGCCGCAGTTCGAGCGACGGACACCAAATCCGTCCCCTTCCTAGGACGAAAAATCGTCCGCTTTAACTTGCTCTTTCCGGAGTCGACGTGGATGGGAGTAAGAATAAATCTTACAATTTGCTCGGCGTCATCAATTTCGACCGGCAAGCCTTTAGCGGACATTCGCCACTTCTACCGAAGTAACTATATCAGCTGGCTTTTGACTGGCAAAAAGAAAGGCATGAACGATTGCGCCAACACACGCGTCAACGTTTTTATGCGTTTCATTGAAATATGTCGTAGGAAAGTTAGTGCCGCTGACATACCCCGCGTACCGGGTGTTTCCAATCTCGAAATTTGCGGTGCCTGCCGGAGTTTCCCATTCCATAGATACAGTGCCGTTAGAATTCGGCGTGATTTCAGGAACTGGCAGCAGCCATGAAAAAGTTTGCAGCGCATTTTTGGCGCGCGATGCGGCTTCCGCGGAGATTTGGCTTGCACCTTCGCCGTCCCAACCTTCTCCCCAAGCTGAGTAATGCCCAATTTTTTCGGCCGCGCTCGCATACCCCGCTGCTAGCGAAAGTGCGGGTTGGGAATAGTAAATGGCGGGCAGATGGGGAGCGTGCGATACCGGATAGTACGTGAGCGGTACTGACCCATGCCACGGTGTAGAATGCCAACCGATCAGAGCGGAATGTTGTTTATCCCTCATCGATACCCTCGGGATCGAGTTGCGCCCTGATCGGTTCGACCATTCCTAAAAAGGCGTTGTGCAAAACCCCACGCCCGGCGTCTAGGACGGCCAATACCGCATCCGCGTTCGGCGCCACTTTTCCAATCGTTTGAACTGACATGTCGAGGATACATGAAGGCCCTCCTTCAATTACGCCGTCGGCGACCGTAACCGTCATTTTCAGGCCATTATTTGTGGGAAATCCGAAACTAAAATTCGGGATAGGAAGCGTATCCGCTGCCATATATTTTGCCACTGCGGGCGGTAGCTCTGTCTTAATGCCCAGCACATCACGAATGAATGTCGCGGAGTCGCGGCCGCCCGTCAGTTCCTTCGTAAATGAGTTCACATAGCGGATTGTGACGGCTGTGAATGGGCTTTCCTTGTCCGCCGGTGCCCTTGCCTCAAGCAGTGCAGAAATTCCCGCACCAACCGATGGACGGAATATGTGCCACGACTGATATGGCCTGAGCGCGTTCGCACTGAACACACCGGGCCCAACTTGCAAGACATCCTTGCTGACACCAGATTTCCTGTAGCGGTACACCACCTGGAAAGGCGGGGAAGGAAAACCGGGCGGGATGATGCGCTCAGCGTTCGAAAACCCCTGTTGGTGGGCCTGCGCGCCAAAGCGCATGAAGAATTCCTCATCGCCTGCTGCATGGAAAATCGGAAAGGGCATTCCAGGCATTTGCGCAACGTCTGGGGGCGGGGCTCCCGGCAGGGCCCATTTCAGCTCGGCGATCAACTCAACAAGAGGGGCTTTTTTGAACGTTAAAGGCATTTTCTCGCGGGTCGATCTCGCTCGCCGGGTGCCAGTATGGGGCGGGAATCTTTGAGAAGTATTACATTCCCACCAGGGGCGCGCCATAGGTAGGGGTTGCTGCCCGTGCAAACTATACCCAGCTTTAGGCCCTTGAACCGCGGGACCACAACTTGTAGCGGCTGCGCCCCTTTACCGAATCGGCTTTGATACCCGCGAGGAGTTGAGACCCCTGGCTGCGAACCCCGGCTTCGACCGCGCCAGAAGGAGTCCGCCTTGTCGTCAGAAATCCGAACGCCTGTAGAGGCCAGCCAGCGCTGGCAGGTGCGTTGTTGGCGCGATGTCCGCTTTGCGCCAAAAGCGGACATTAGATTCCCATATCAGTCGATCACCCGGTCGGTCGAACTTCGCGAGTCGGCTACCGCTTGGGTGGCTAAAATAACTTTTGATTTTGGCCAAATGCGCCATGCAAGCCAGCAAGCAAAAACGCTAACTGACAAATAGATAATTAGGTCGATCCAAGCGCCAGCCAATAAAAGAGATTTGGTGGACAGGGGGATAGTACTCTTACCGGAGGGGGAAGAATAACATTCGAACCATTCTCCACGCCAAAAAGAGAGCACAAAGCGGTCACCGACCGGCATCTTGAAATTGGCATCACAAGTTTCGGCGATTTTCGTAGCCTGCAAGGCAATAAGCCTTGGTCTTTGGTTTCTGGACCAATCATCCAAATCTGCGGGCAGCTTCCCGCCATTATCTAGCAAGGCTCTGACATGAATGTCAGCGTCGCGGAAGCTCTGTGTGTATTCTCGGTTTTTTACGGCTTGCTCAGAAAGCAAACGAGGAAGATTGATTCCAAGAAACAACGCAACAAATGCAAAAAGCACCATCGTGATGGAAGCGGCCATCCGCGATACTTTCATCATAGTTGGTTCATCCTTTGCGATGGACGCTAGGTCGGTAAGGCAGTCGTTGTCGAGATTATAGAAAGCAACTTTGGATGGTTAGCCTATCCATTGGACAACATTGCTAATGTCCGCTTTGCGCCAAAAGCGGACATTCAATTACGCACGCTTCATCACTATTGGGCGGTCGGGTTAAATCGAATTAGCGTCTGCCGGTCTTTCCATAGCATTACGAGGCCGACACTCCGCAATGGCACATAGTTTGCGTTCTCATTTTCAGCAATCTGCCACATCACACCGCCCGTATAACTCCCTTCTCCAAATTCACCCGCTTCGGAGAGAGTTGATCGGCTCGCGAGCCCGATCACATTCCTTTTGGCGTTCGTTGCTAATATTCCATGAGGTGCCGGCGGATCTATTTTCAAAAGTAAAATGTCTTTCCCATGCTCGGATTGCAAAACACTTAGTTTCCAGCACGCTATCGCCACATCGAAGGGATAGTTATCACCTCCATACACGTAAAAATCTGGAATTGTTTCCATGTGCCTTTCCGCCTTATTGCTCGCACAATCTCTTAGCCCCAACCATAGCATCTCCGCACACGTCGAGGCGTTCGGGCCCACCCGGTGAACAGAGTATATCTGAAGCGTTCGCCGTCATATCAGCCAATGTCCGCTTTGGGTCAAAAGCGGTCATTCAGCCCCGATCTACACCATGTCTGCTTTGCGCCAAAAGCGGACATTCGTGCAAGGGCTCGGTCGCAATTAAGATCCGCCGTGACATTGCAGAGATTGAGGATTTTGAACCCCTAAATGTTGAGCCAGGATTTTTGCTCGTAACACATCTCCATGGGAGCCACGTAGTCTCCCTTCAACCCTGCCTTCGGCTCGCACCGCGTCCAGTTGATCTCGAAGCCCTTCGTGGTCATGCATCGGCGCGTGTAGTGTCCTATCTGGACCTGCTGTTCCTCACCCATGGTGTCTTGCGCCTTCCTGACTGCCTCAAGCTGACACGCAGCAAACGTGTTGTGCCTGTCTGGACTGCAGGCCGACAGGACCGGTAACGCACCTAAAGAAAGGGCAACCCAAACCACCTTCATCCGTAGTCTCCAAGCGGCGCTAGAATTATCTCGCCTAGACGAGCACGTTCCAATGAGGCGAGGCCATTGGCACGGTTCCCAGCAGGCGTGGCGATTGAAACTAGGCTGAGACGTGCCCGCTATCCAGCCCTCCGAATGTCCGCTTTGGGTCAAAAGCGGACATTGGTTGGTCGATAGAATGCCAACCAGCACGATTGGTGCGCTACTACTTCTTTTGCGCCGATATTGAATAGATATGGCCTCTGGGGAATGCCCCGCACTGATAAGCGGCTTGGACAGCAAGACCAACGATTGTGCCACCGCTATCGCCCCGCATTTGCGGGTTATCGTTCAGGTACTTTAAAACTATATCAGCAAGTTGTCCGGCCTCCATCTCGGAAGACGGGCAAGTCGTCCCACGTCTGGCAGCCTCCAGTGCATCCCAAGCGCCCTGAACATACTGCACGCAGCCAGCAGGCGATTCACACATGCGCTTCAGTTCATTTCCGCCGATAAACCGTCCCATCCCCCAGGCCGGAGAGATAACCTGCACTCCAGCAAGAACCAGAATTGCCCAGCGCATTTACCCCCCCCATCTTAGATCGATCTGAACAATGGCCAGCAAAGCGGCCTCATGGATCGTGATGTTTTCGACCGTTACAGCGAAATAACTGGTACCGCGAGCGGTGCCCACGCCAGCCCATCTTCAAGTTGAGTATAATTAAAAACGAGACCCTGGCTATGGCGGCCCAAAACGCTCCAAGGCCCAGGGCGTCTCTCGGTGCAAGGTTGGTCTCCAAATACGCATGAATTGACCGCCCAGCCGCCGCCAAGCCGCTGGGGCGGCTTGCGCTATGGCTGCATCGTCATGAAGACCGAGCGGACGCAATTCCCCGAAAAAATCACGACCGCATTCGAAAACCATGCTCCAGGCGGCGACCTCGAATGTGCGGCCCAAACGTCTTTTGGGGCGGGCAAATCTTCTGGGCACTAGCCGCCGCCCGGTGCTTCAAGGTCGAGTTGCAATGCGCCAAGGGCGCGCATGAACATCATTTTTGCATCCTTTTCGACGGAAACGAGCGGGTTTGCTCTCACATTGCGCCGGTCATCTATGAACGTCAGCCCGGAGGCCGCCAGAGCTTCCCGCGCTTGACTGGCGCGGTCCCAGCTCTCAGCAGCCAGCTGCAAAAGCTTCAAATGGTGTTGCTCTAGTTGATATTCGGCCACCACCTTGCGCCACCAGCGCTTGGTGTCAGACCGAAGGTGGGAAGGCGGCCGAGCGCGAAAGTTCATGGCTGAATTTTGGTGTGGAGGATTTTTATTCCGAATTTTGCGGGCGAAGGCCCACCACCGGTTCGATCCCCCTCAAGCCGTGAAGGTTTGACCCGCCCTCCCGTCACGCCATCACCGTGCGCTCAGAAGGCCAGGGACAGGCATGGATACAGTACAGGGCAGTTTGGTAGTCAGCGGCCGACGCCCGCTCAGGCGCCGCCAGGATGCGATCTACGAGCGCCACGGTCTCAATCGGGACAACTGCGATCCCGTGCCTGGCCAAGACCACTTCCGCCCATGCAAGGGCCGCCGGGGACGCCAGCAGTTCACTCAGCGCCATAGCGAAGCCTCGCAAGCTCAAGCCCCCGTTGCCGTTGGCGGGCTTTCTGGTTGGGGGCGGGGTTGCTCGGCATGCTTGCTCCAACCAGCAACGCACCGGGATGCGCAGGTACGGGCACACAGGAAATCTCCAGCAGTGCCTGCCGCCTGAAATCAATACCGCCAGGCCGTGCCGGGTCCCTGGCCCAGGACCATTCCAAGGGCGCAAAGCCCACCGAAACCGCGGGCATAAAGCCACCCCTGACAATGCGCCAGCATTGATCGGCAAAACTCGAAATATCAGCGTCCGCGAATTCGATATCCCCCAACAGGGTGTTTTCGCCTACGCGAACATTCCGGGCCCGGCCGATGGGCAGCGCTCTGCTGTTATGGGCAAATAGCGCAACGGGGTTTCTGCGGAAATCCGAAAGCACCCATCCTGCCGGGTCGATCCTGTCTCCTGCCCGGTCCACAGCGCCGGTGGAAAAGATAAAACTAGCCGTCCGCAGCTTTTCGCTTATGGCCCGGACATTGGCGGCAATCTGGACGCCCGCGCCCGCCGCGCGACCATGGCGGGCCTCGTATCTGAATTCGGCCGGGGTCAGATACTTGAGCATCAATTCCCCAGCAGGCCTACCACAGCGCCCGGCTTGCTCGCGGTCCCAATGTTGTGGGCGACAATTTCAAAGCGTTCGATCTCTTTAAACTCAATTTAGTCGCGCT
>CADECX010000075.1:0-4767 GCA_902825865.1 uncultured Alphaproteobacteria bacterium | reverse complement strand
CGGCCAGCGCTAGATTTAATCGTAAGGCCCCGACGGCTGCCAAAGATCGAGGCTGCTTTCAGGTCACCGAAGGCAATCATCACCTTGCCAGACTGGTCACCGGCGCCGGGCAACTTGGGCGTCGGCACAATGGGGTAACCGGCATAGTGCAACATTGGCCGCGGGCCGGACGGCGTGTCCATCATGCCAAACGCGGATGCGCCCAGGCGCACAAACGTGTTTCCAAGAGCGTGAGCGCTGCAATACCACTTTGCGTTAGCCAAGTACTGCTCCGCCAACAAGCCAGCCAGCAATCCAAGATCGGCCGCGTCCAGCTCCGGGTAGGTATCATGGCCGCTCGCCGCCAACTGGCCACCAGCATGGGCGCCATCTGCCAGGTGCGTGGTGATGCCCGTCATTTTGCCATAAGTCGCAGTGCCGTCACCGTTCCAGCCGCAACCGTCCTCAACGCTGGCGAGCGTTGCGCCAAATTCTTCAATCAGCCACGCACCCAAATCCGTAATATCATCTTCGATCAGTTCGCTGGACGAGCGAGCAAGGCCGACTAGCTTCTTTGGCGCGACTGTTACGGAATCAAAAGCGTTTTCACTTTCCGTAGCTGCTTGGCCTTCATCCGTGAAAGAGGCTGAAAGCCCGCCCACGCGGCGCGGAAAACTGCGGGAATCCGATGTGATTTGCCGGACGTTTGCTTCTCGCCTGAACACGCCCGCCAGATCGCGATAGGTGCTAATGGAATTTTCGACCTCATCGGGGACCAAGACACCGCCCGCGGTATTTGTGGAACTGTTCTGCGCCTTAGCGGTGAGCTTTTCCCGAAGGCAGAATTCCTTGGATAGTTCATGGTCAAACAATGCCGCGGCCGCCCACCTGCCAGCGCGGAGGTAGCGATCGCGCTGCCCCAACTGGGTGGCAGCCCTCCGATAACTCGCCTCAAATTCCAAATTCATCTCTGATCACCTTCTCGCTTTCGCTCATCTCACGCGCAATCTCGGCTTGCGTCACAATTCCGGCTCTTAGGGCCTCCCGCAGGAGTCCGCGCACGTCTTCACCACGAAAGGCGCCGCCAGCCAGCATCGGCACCCGACCTTCACACGGCAGGGTGACCCAACTGGCTTTGCCCTTAATTTCTCTGATCAACCCCAACAATTCTTTTGCGCTGCGACGTGCTGCGCAATGCGCAAGTGCAAGCTTGTGGACACCAGCATGGATTTCGGATTCTCTGCGTCGGGCTTCATGATGCGCCCGAGCGGTTTGCAGCGCAGCAGCCCGTTCAAGCGCTAGTTCAGCTGCTAGCTGCGAGGCGCCGTATATCAGCCGCGCCTGATGCAGTGATCCGCGCTTATCTGGGATCGTCGGGCGATGACCGGTCAAAATCTTTTCGGCCATGTCCTGAACATCGCGCTTATCAGGATATGCATCCTCCATCCCATTCTGGCGATGCTTTTCCAGCATAATTACGGCGGCAAGCGCGTTTTTTTCGAGGCCGGTCCGCAATCCTGTGCTGATGCCAAGATATATTTCCGCATTGGGAAAATCAGCGGGTGATGATTTCAGTTTTCGAATCTTCATGTTGGGACCTCACCAGTATTTTTGGCTGATCTACAGAAGAATTGATTTGCCACTATCGGGAGATAATTTCCCGTATGGCGCCTTCGCCGATTTTGCGAAAGCTACTCTCACCAACGTAGAGTTGACCCTGCATCGCGTGCAGCTTTTTGGCTTTTGTCCTTCGGCTACCCGCCATCACTGCCGCAGCCTCCGTCAAAACGACGTTACGCCGATGCTCGCTCAACGTGGACTTCCACCGACCGACCAACGCAAAGCTGACGGTGAGCGGGACGTCCCGCCAAACTGCCTTTTCAACTGCATCGGCGAGCGCATTGCTATCTGCCGGTGTAAGTTGAGCGTTGGCGCGAAGCCGCATGATGATACGGAATACTGCCGCTACAGCTTTTGCGGGGGATCGCTTAGACACGGGCGCCATTCCTTGGTGTGGGCGCCGGATGCTTGGCGGCGAAGAGGCGGCTGGCCTCTGCTGGCACCAGGCAACCGGGCCGTGCAGGGGGTGGGCCCCACAATGAGCCCCAATATCCTGCCGACAATGCAAGTTCATCATCGCCATGGTGAAAAAGTTCCAACCTCCGAATCCAGGTTTGGAGGTCTGCCTGTGGTTGCGGCGGCGAGCCCCCAATTTCATCAAGCCATCCCTTTCCGTTCAGCCAGGTGGCGGGATGCTTGGTGAATTTCTGATCCTCGCCACGGCGGGCATTAGCATATCGGCGCGCCCCGTCTAGGATTTGGTCAGCGCTCGCAAGCTTGCGTGAGCGCCAATAAGCCCGCTCCGCATCGCCGCGGCCGACGTGACGGGGAAATGCCTGATAGAACTGCTCGAACTCTTTTTGAATTGACTTATGCGGTCGTGTCTCGCTCGCGATAGCGAGCGGTGGCGGCTGGGAAACTGGCTTTGACGGAGAGTCTTTCTTTTCTAATATAGTCTGTTCTATATGCTCGACGGTTGCTCGACCTAAATCATTGTTATTCCTGGAGGCCGATACGTTTTCGGCATACGCTCGTCCACCCTTCGCGCCACTTTCGCGCGCCTTTCGATGCAGATCCGCGCGATTTTCGAGCTCGGAAACTGCCTTCTCGTTCATTAGCCTGCCCTCAGAATCGAGCACCAGCTTCCCGAGCGACAACAGGTTCATGACCAGCGATGCGGCTTTACGCGAACTGCATCCAAGGATGCCGCCAAGCCAGCGAGCGTCATTTGGAATGCTTGCGCCCTCCGCCATGATCAGTTCGGTGGTCACGTCATAGGCCCCTATGAGTTCTGGGCCCAACCCCTGGACATCGCGGAGAAACTCACGCGGATTCCGCTTATACCAGGTCCAGTTATCGGCCTTCGACATCGGCGGTCATTTCGCGTCCGCGAGGTCTGCGCCATCGAGAAGGCGCGCAAGTGCAGCGCGAGGGACCTTTAAGCGCTTACCAATGCGGACGCTGGGTATCTGGCCGCTTTCCACCGCGGCCATTGCTGTTTTTCGCCCGATTCCGAGGATCTTGGCCGTTTCTGCGATGCTGTGGGGATTACGACTTTTTTTCATCGGCGACCTATAGTCTCATATGAGACCTTAGCTATGAGTTGCTTTGCGCTGTTCGTCAAGGTAATGATCTCGATTGAGACCATTTGGCCATCTTGAATGACCGCGCTGAAGACATATTTGCCCACCCTCGCAATTTGCTTGGGTAAAAAAGGCCCGGTTCAACTGAATCAGTGGTTACAGGCGCTGGTCGCGAGCGATGTGCTGGTGCCGCGACCAGGACGAGGCCCTGGAAGCGGTGTCGAACTAACCAGCAGATCCGTGGCAACAATGATCCTGGCCTTGCTTGGGTCAGACCTGCGAAGTGAAGCAGTCCAACGGGCGAAATCGCTTGTGAAGTACCGGCCATGCACCGACGACGGGAAATGCATGATGACTGGTGCCACTTCCCTGAGAGACGCAATCGCCGTCGGTCTGGAGCAGGACAGTAAGTGGCATGGCGTGATGGCCACCCTCGTCACAGTTACTGTGATGCGAAATCAAAACACCGCGGAACTGAAATGGCGCCACAAGGAAGGCGATTTCATCCAGCAATTTGCATCAAAACAAAGAACCCGCGAACGCCTCTCCGTCAAAGCAGTCCTGGAGGTGCGTGAAACTCAAAAAATTGTCGCCGACGTTCGCCACTATTTGGCGGGCAACATATGAAGCCCGAGTCCGCCTCATCGCCGAGAGCAACCGGCGGTCGCGCCTTGCCGACTTTGGCCCTTAAGGCTGGAAATTGTGCCGCCGCATTGGACATTAGCCTAACGAGCTTTTTGGCGCTGGTCGATGAAGGTAAAATGCCCAAGCCGATAGCCGTGCCGGGCCACAAGGGCCTGGTGCTTTACGATTTTGAGACTGTGCGCGGCGCGTGGCTTGCCCTAATTGAAAAGGGCGGAGCCAGCGAAGAAAACCCCTGGGACGAATGAGGACAAAATGAATCTCAACCTTCCCTATGTGAAAGCGTATCGCGACCGGCACGGCAAGCCGCGATTTTACCTGCGCAAGCGCGGGATGCCCCGCGTATCGCTTCCTGGTGAGCCGGGCAGCGCAGAATTCTTGCTCGCCTATCAGTCCGCATTGGACGGTCCGCAGGCAGCCATCGCGAGCCCAAAGGCGGCGGCGGGATCATTCGGTGCGCTATGCCGGGAATATGTTGGCAGTGCGGAGTTTGCCAATCTCGCGCCCGTCACCAAGTCCGAACTTAAGCGCGTGGTGGAACGGCTGGAGAAGAAGCACATGGACAAACCGGTCGCACGCCTGGAGCGCCAGCATGTGCTGCGCTGGCGGGACGACATGGTGGACCGGCCGGGCGCGGCCAACACGATGATCCGCACTGTCGGAGTGCTGATGACGTTCGCGGTGGATCGCGGATACCGCCGGGACAATCCTGCGGCGAAAATCAAAATGCTTCGGTCCACCCCCTGGCGCGCTTGGACGGATGATGAACTGGACGCCTTTGAGGCTCGCTGGCCCCTGGGCACCATGCAACGTACCGGCTACGCCATCGCCCTTTATACGGCTCAGAGACGCGCTGACATTGTGACTATGGATTGGTCCAAAGTTCGCGGCGATCGCATCAGCATCAAGAGCACAAAGACGCGGGCGGAACGGGAAGTGCCAATGCATCCCGAATTGCAGGCGGCCCTGGCGGCAGTAACACAGCGGAGACCCGCCGCCATCC
>CADECX010000074.1 GCA_902825865.1 uncultured Alphaproteobacteria bacterium | reverse complement strand
CGTGATCGACCCCAACACCGCCGCCGTCATCCGCACCGTGAAACTAAACGCCCAGCCCTCGGCCGTCGCCGTCAATGCCCGCACCGGGGCGATTTACGTTTCCGAACAGAAGACCGGCAATGTCGTGATCTATAGCGGCTCCACCTATGCCGTGCTGGGCAAGGTCAAAGCCGGCACCATCCCCTATGCCATGGCCGCCGACAGCGCCGCCGGCAAGGTCTATGTTGCCAACATGTACAGCGACGACGTCACCGTCATCACCGGCCCCTCGTCGCGCTAAGAGGAACTCATGGCCTTCACGCTGCCTACCCGCCGACAGGCCCTTGCCGGAGCCGCCGCCACCTTGGCCACCGCGCCCGCGGCGCACGCCCAGTATGCCGAACACAAGCCCCGCTTTCGCGCCCTGATCCTGGCCGAGCGCGCCAGCGGCGACCATCAGAGTTTTGTCGATGCCGGCAAGGCCTATATCGCCAAGATCGCGCCTCAGAACGACTTCGCCTTCGACTCCATCACCAGCACGTCACCGATCAACGATGAGTTTCTGGCGCAGTACAACATCATCATCCAGCTCAACTATCCGCCTTATAACTGGACACCCATCGCCCAGGCCGCCTTCGAACGTTACATGACCGAGGGCAAAGGCGGCTGGATGGGATTTCACCACGCGGCCCTTCTGGGCGATTTCGATGGCTGGCCCATGTCGCCCTGGTTCTCGAATTTCATGGGCGGCATCCGCTTCACCCATTATCTGCCCAACTTCGCCCGTGCCACCGTGAAGATCGAAGACCGCAACCATCCGCTCGCCAAGGGCCTGCCGGAGTCCTTCGTCATCGCCAAGGAGGAATGGTACACCTGGGACCGTTCACCGCGCCCCAATGTCCATGTCATCGGATCGGTCGACGAGGCCAGTTACCAGCCCAATACCATGATCAAAATGGGCGGCGACCATCCCGTGATCTGGTCCAACCCCAACTTCAAGGCCCGCAACGTCTATATCTTCATGGGCCATCATGCCGGGCTGTTTGACGACCCGAACTTCGCGCGGCTTTTCCACAACGCCATCTTCTGGGGCGCCGGCCAATGAAAAAACTTTTCGCCTCGATCGCCCTTTGCCTCACGCTGCTGTTCGCCTCCGGCACCCACGCACAGGCTCCCGCCCCGCCGCCGAAGGTCCTGGTCTTCTTCTCGCTCAATGTCGAGAACGACCACATGCTCTTCGCCACCGATGCCTTGCGGTTTCTGTCACAGCAGGCCGACCGGCACAATTTCCGCATCGAGGCCACTACCGACTGGAACGACCTCAACGACCAGAAATTGTCGCAGTACCAGTTGGTGGTCTGGCTCAACGATTTCCCCAGCAACCCCGCTCAGCGCGCCGCATTCGAGAAATTCATGGAGAATGGCGGCGCCTGGCTGGGCTGCCACGTCTCCGCCTATACCGACCGGAATTTCAAATGGACCTGGTTCCGCAATTTCATCGGCGCCGGTGTGTTCGGCATCAACAATTGGCCGCCCTTGCCCGCCAAGCTGAACGTCGACGACACATCGAACCCCATCACCAAGGGACTGCCGCAAAGTTTCGTCTCTCCCACCAATGAATGGTATTCCTGGCGTCCCAGCCCGCGTCTTACGCCGGACATCCATGTCCTGCTCACCATGGACCCGTCCAACTACCCGCTCGGGATCAAGAGCATGATCACCGACAAGGATGGCGACGTGCCCGTGGTCTGGACCAACACCAAATACCGCATGATCTATATGAATATGGGGCATGGCGACAAAGTCTTCGACAGCCCGATCCAGAACCGGCTGATCGAAAACGAAGTGCTCTGGCTTCTGCGCAAGAACTGAGTCCCGGGCCAGAGCCCTTAAGTAGCTGTTTTCCTTAAAGTTTATATTTCTCCCGGCACTGATTTGGGTTCGAACCTCCGCCGGCCTGTTGTATGACGGGCGGCGCTCAAATCGAAATTGGCCGAAAATTTGAATGTCCGCTTCTTTCTCCATGCCTGACTTGCCGATAGCAGAGTGCCTGCCGCGCCTGCTTGCGATGCTGGGCGAACAACCCAATGCCGTGCTCGTCGCGCCCCCAGGCGCCGGCAAGACCACCAGCGTGCCACTCGCGCTGCTGGGCGCCGCACCCATGAACGGCGGACGCATCCTTATGCTGGAGCCGCGCAGGCTGGCCGCGCGTGCCGCCGCCAGCCGCATGGCAAGCCTGATCGGCGAGAAGGTGGGCCGGACTGTTGGCTTTCGCACACGGCTCGAAAGTGCGGTATCTGCCGCCACCCGCATCGAGGTGGTGACGACAGGCCTGCTGATCCGCCGCCTGCTGGGTGATCCCGGGCTGGACGGCGTTTCGACCGTTATTCTCGATGAAATCCATGAACGTTCGCTGGAAGCCGATCTGGCGCTCGCGCTCTGCCTGGACGCGCAAGCGATGCTGCGCACCGATCTGCGGCTGCTGGCCATGTCCGCAACTCTGGATGGCGCAAAGCTATCCGCGATCATGGCCGCGCCGATTGTGGAAAGCGCCGGGCGCATGCATCCGGTGGAAATCCGTCATGCCGCGCGCGATATCGCGAACCCACGCGATTTGCCGGAGACCATGGCCTGCGCCATTCGCGCGGCCTTGGAAGAAGCGCCCGGCGATATCCTGGCTTTCCTGCCTGGCATGGGAGAGATCCGCCGCACCGAGGCGGCGCTGGATGGGCTTGATGCCGTAGTGCTGCCGCTGCATGGCGATCTGTCTCCGGCGGCGCAAGACCTGGCGCTGCGGCCGGCGGACGGCAGGCGCGTGGTGTTGGCAACGGCGATTGCCGAAACCTCGCTTACGGTGCCGGGCGTGCGCA
Source organism: uncultured Alphaproteobacteria bacterium (assembly GCA_902825865.1). Classification (GTDB taxonomy): domain Bacteria; phylum Pseudomonadota; class Alphaproteobacteria; order Micropepsales; family Micropepsaceae; genus Rhizomicrobium. Next base: position 9,662 of record CADECX010000074.1, on the reverse strand, counting down.
TTGTCATCGATGGCGGTTTCCGCCGCGCGCCGCGCTTTGATCCCTCCAGCGGTCTCACCCAATTGGCGACGGAGCGTGTGAGCCGCGCGGCAGCCGATCAACGCTCGGGGCGCGCAGGACGCGAAGCGCCCGGTCTTGCCATCCGGCTGTGGACAGCCGCGTTGCAAAGGGGCCTGCGCCCCTACGACCGGCCGGAAATTCTGGAGGCCGAACTTTCAGGCCTGGCGCTGGATTGCGCGGCTTGGGGTACGCCGCCGGATACACTCGCCTTTCCGGATGCACCGCCCGAAGGCGCGCTTGCTGCCGGCCGTGCGCTCCTCACCGATCTCGGCGCCCTGGACGAGGCAGGCGGCATCACCGCGCTCGGCAAGCGGATGAGCACGCTGGGCGCCCATCCGCGCCTGGCTGCCATGATGCTGGCGGCGGAAGGAAGCGCGCAAGCAGCCCGAGCCTGCGATATCGCTGCCTTGTTGGAGGGCCGCGATCCCTTGCGCTCGGGACCGGAAACCCCGGCAGACATCATGGCGCGGCTGGAGGCGCTTGCCGATCCTTCCGCTGCCGGCGCCGACCGCAACGCGATCAGCGGTATTCGCCAGGCGTCCCGTCAGTATCGCACCCGCCTCGGGATCGGCGCGGAGCAAATGGCGGCAGGCGATCCCGCGCCGCTGATCGCGGCGGCTTTTCCCGACCGGCTGGCGCAGCGCCGCGGCGAGCCCGGCAGTTTCCGTCTCTCGGGCGGTGGCGGCGCCAGGCTTGCCGTGACCGATCCGCTCGCCAAAGCCGGACTCCTCGCAGTGGCGGCGCTGGAGATGAAAACATCGCCGCTTATCCGCATGGCGGCGCCACTCGATGTTGCCGATCTGCCCGATGCGCTGGCCGCACGGATAAAAGAGACTGTGGAAACAAGCCTCGATCCTGCCACCGGCAGTGTCCTTGCGCGCCGCCGCAAACGCCTGGGCGCGCTTGTATTGGAAGAGAGCTCCGCTCCTCCCGATGCGGCAGATGCGGCTCTGGCCTTGCTTGCAGCGGTGCGGAGCGATCCGTCACGCCTGCCTTGGACGCAAGGCACGCGCAACCTCCAGGCCCGCTTGCGTCTGATGCACGGATTGGAACCCGATATCTGGCCGGCTTCGGATGACCAGCATCTGATCGCAAGCCTGGAGGATTGGCTCGCTCCCCATCTGCATGGACGAACGCGGCTCAGCGACCTCGCGGCGCTTGATCTAGACGCCATTTTGCTGGGCCGATTGGACTGGAGCCTCAGAAGCCGGCTCGACCGGGAATTGCCCGCCCACCTGCCGCTGCCCGGCGGACAGGCCGCTTTGGATTACACCCAGCCGGTACCCATCGCCGCCGCGCGCGCCCAGCATTTCTATGGACTGACGGAAACGCCCAAGCTCGCGGGCGGGCGGGTGCCCTTGCGGCTCGCGCTCCTGTCACCGGCGGGACGGCCGATTGCACTGACTGCCGACATAGCGGGCTTTTGGCGTGGCGCCTGGGCCGACGCCCGGCGGGACATGCGCGGCCGCTATCCCAAACACAATTGGCCGGAAGACCCAACGCAGCGGTAACCGTCTAGAACTTGCATGTGCTGCTCGTGGCGGCGCGAAACCTTGCCGCCATCTTGGCCTCGGCGGCCTTTCTTTCGCTGTCTGTGGCATAGGGCTCGGGGGAACGGCGCAGCAGAATGGTAAAATCCGCGCCTTTGGCATCCTTGGCCTCCGGGGTCTCCCCGGCTTTCACCCCGACCGGCAGGACCAAGCCAATTTTCAGGCCCGGCAAACGCATCTTCAGCCGCTCGATGGTTCCCAAATGTTCTTCGGCGTGGAAAGCGCCTGTTATGTGCAGGACCTTGTAACCGGGATGGGTCTGGAGAAAATTCGCGATGGACTCGGCCATGGTATCGTCGCGCGCAACCTGCGCCGCAAAGCTCTTTTCGAGCCGCTCCGCTGTTTTTGCCTTGTTGCTGTCGTCCGGTCCGTCATGGGCTCCGTCTTCTTCCATGAATTTCAAAAACTTCTTCTTGTAAGCGCCGTCTTGCAAATCAAGCGCCGCCGCGACCAATTTGCGCTCGCCGGCCGGCAGGGTGGAGAGAAAGCCGGAGCCCTCGCGCCCGATACAGCGGACGATCTTTTGCGGCGCGTTGGCCGCGATCACGGGCAAACGGCGTTCCTTGGCATACTCGATCAAGGGCCGGTAAGCCTCCGCATAGTTGCTCCAACCCAAGCCGTCTCTCAGCGTTTCCTCGCCGATTTTTCCCGCGAGATAGTCATCCAGCGTTCCCTGCCGGTCCCGCTCGAACTGCTCCATCGACAAGGCAAGCTGGGGAACCCGTTGCTGAATCGCCCGCAGAAGCGCCATCTCGGCGAGATGATTGGCGATATGGTCGTGCAGCTCGCCAACGAATACGACATCGAAATCCTTGAGCGCGTCAGCCGCCTGATCGACACTGATGGCCGTAGAGCCCCGCATCATGACAAAGGCATTGAAGTCCGGAAGCAGGGTTTCCGCCATGGCCCGGCCGGCAGAATTCATGCCGGCGGCGCCAAGAGCCGCCGCAAGCAGAAAGGGGATGGTGAAACGGCGCATGTCTGTCTTTCGTGCTTTTCATCCACCTTAGCACGGAGGGGGCAAGGCAAAAGCGGCCCGGAAAGCGCAGGCAAGCCGCCAATGGCTATGGGCTTTGGTTCCGTTGCTACGGGCCCAACCCTGTCCTAGACTGCCTTTGTCTTTCGCAAGCCGCTCGGAGAGTGGGCCATGAGCATCGTTAAGCTGCACGTCAATGGCACGGATCGCGAGGTGGATACCGACCCTTCCACGCCGTTGCTCTATGTATTGCGAAACGACCTGGGACTGCGCGGTCCCCGCTTCGGTTGCGGGTTGGGCCAATGCGGCGCCTGCACCGTGATTGTCGATGGCGCCGCGATCCGGTCCTGCACGACACAAGTATCGCAAGTACGCGGTCAGATCACCACGCTGGAAGGCCTTTCCAAGGACGGAAAGCTGGACCCGTTGCAGCAAGCCTGGATCGACGAGCAGGTGCCGCAATGCGGTTATTGCCAGAACGGCCAGATCATGACCGCCAAGGCGCTTCTGGGCCGCAATCCCAACCCGACGGATGCCCAAATTCGCACGGCGATGGAGGGAGCGCTTTGCCGGTGCATGACGTACTACCGGGTGCAAGCGGCGATCAAGCGCGTGGCGCGGCGGGAGACGGTCAAGTGAGCCTGCACCTTCCCCCGGCAATCGAGGACGCAATCCAGACCAGCGGCTTATCGCCCTCGCGCCGGAATTTCCTTAAGGCATCCGGCGCCTTGGTCGTGAGCTTGGGCGTAGCTGACGGCGCGTTCGCAGCGGATGCGGCGGTGGCAGGCCCTTATCCCGATCCCGACTTCCGGCAACTCGACACCTGGATCGTCATACACCCCGACAACAGCGCGACGTTTTTTGTCGGCAAGACCGATGGCGGCCAGGGCACCGGTACCGCCTTCCGGCAGATGATGTGCGACGAACTCGATATCGCGTATGACAAAACCAGCCTGATCATGGGACGTACCGACACCACGCCGGACCAGGGCGGCTCCGGCGGTTCGGACGCCGTCGAACGCGATGGCTGGCCGATGCGAAGGGTTGCGGCCGAGGCCAGGCGCGTCCTGCTGGAGCTGGCGGGCAAGCATTTCGGGGTGCCTGCCGCACAGCTGGACGCAAGGGACGCGACGATTACCGTCAGGTCCGATCCGGCAAAGTCGGTCACGTACGCCGAGCTTGTCGGCGGCAAGCGCTTCAATGTGACGCTGACCGGCAAGAATGTGGACACAACAACCGGCTTGGCCGAGGTCAAGCCGGTCGACAAATTGCGTGTGGTCGGCCAATCGCCGCAACGTTACGACATACCCGCCAAGGTGGATGGATCGCTGACCTGGGCCGTGGACATGAAGCTGCCCGGCATGGTTCATGCGCGCAATGTCAGGCCGCCGGTTGCGGGCGCCGTCCTGAAGAGCATCGATGAATCGTCGGTCGCGGGCATTCCCGGTTTTGTCCGGGTGGTCAGAAGCGGCAACTATGTCGCGGTGATCTGCGAGCGCGAGGAACAGGCCATTCGCGCCGCCAGGCAGCTGAAAATCAATTGGCAGCCGCCCGCAACCGCGCCGTTTCCCGCGTCGGACCAGTTGTTCGACTATATGCGGCGGGCCACGCCCACATCCCACGCCGAGCCCGAGATAGTCGGCGACCCGGCCGCAGCGCTTGCAGGCGCCAAGCTGGTCGTCGAAGCGGAGTATGAAGTTCCGTTCCAGGGTCACACCGCCATCGGTCCGGCCCACGCCTTGGCCGACCCATCCAATGGCCAGATGACGATCTACTCCAATGACATGAAGTCGTATGGATTGCGCAACGGTGTGGCGCAATTCCTCAATATGCCCCGCGAGCAGGTACGGGTCGCTTATATGGATGGCCCGCAGGTCTATGGCCGCACGGCGGCCGACGATGCCGGCTTCGAAGCCGCGTTTCTGGCGCACGAACTCAAGCGCCCGGTCCGCCTGCAATGGATGCGCAATGAAGAGACCGCTTGGGACACCAAGGGCCCGGCCTATGTCTTCAAGCTGCGCGGCGGCCTCGACGCGCAAGGTAAGGTGGTGGCGCTCGACTATGATGCCTGCGCCGTCGACTATAATCATGTCGGATATAATGAGCCCGACACGGTTTTGATCGCGCAGCTCATGGGCCGCCGTCCCAAGACACCGGCCAAGGGGGCGGCGGAAACGCCCTCGGTCCAATACGCCATCCCCAACCTGCGGATGACGGCACGCGTGGTTGGCCTGCCCCTGACCTGGGAAACCCCGCTGCGCACCGGCAATCTGCGCGACCCCAATGGACCGCAGGTGACCTTTGCCTTCGAATCCTTCATCGATGAGCTGGCGGCGGCGGCCAAGGCCGACCCGGTCCAGTTCCGGCTCGATCTGCTCGCCGACAGCCAGGAGGACGATGCCTTCAGGCGCGCCCGTTCCATTGCCGCGGTTCAAGCCGCCGCCAAAGCCTATGGCTGGGAGCCGCGCCCGTCACCCGCGCGCCGGAATACGGGTCAGAATTTGACGGGGCGCGGCATCGCCTACACCACCCGCAACCGGACCATTGCCGCGGTCATCGCCGAGGTCGAAGTCAACCGCCAGACCGGCCGGGTTTGGGCAAAAAGGTTGGTGTGCGCCCATGACTGCGGCCTGGTCATCAATCCCGAAGGCCTGCGGCGCACCGTCGAATGCGGCATGCTGCACGCCTTGAGCCGGGCGCTTTGGGAAGAGGTCAAGTTCGACAATGAGAAGGTCACAAGTGTCGACTGGGTTTCGCATCCCAGCCTCCGGCATTCCGACACACCCGAAACCATTGATGTCGTGCTGGTCAACGGCGACCCGGTCCCCGACCGTTCGGATCTGGCCCCCTATGGCGCCGGCGAAACCAGTCACAAGCCATTGATCGCGGCAATCGCCAACGCCATTCACGATGCCACCGGCGTACGTTTGCACCGCCCGCCATTCCGCAAGGAGCGCGTGTTGGCCGCGCTCAGAGCGGCGAACGTCTGACCGTCACCGCAAGGCTTGGACATCCGCTTCGCTGATCTTGTCCCGGTAGCGATTGCCGAAATGCGTGCGGACATAATTGACCACATCGGCGATCTGCAGGTTTGTGAAATGGCCGCGAAACGGCGGCATGCCCTTGTGGCCGTTCATCACCATGGTCAGGACATAACCGGCGCTTTCGAGCCTGGAATTTCTTGCCAAGGCAGGATAGCTGCCGGCGCCGGTTGCGCCTTTGGCGTCGGCCATGTGGCAACCCTGGCAAACGCCGGCATAGACCGCCTCGCCGCCTTGCATCGCAAAGGGCGGGCCGCGGAAATCGGGGGTCTCTTGCGGGCCAACCTGTTGCGCCGTGGCCGGCAGGGCCATCAGCAGGGCGATACAGAAAGCAAATCTTGCCATCATGGCTTCATCACCCTGGCATGCAGGCGGCCGATCGCGTCCAGCGCCGAGAGCACCGATCCTTCCTGCCATCCCGGCAGGCGCGAGGCATGCTCATTCGCCAGCATGATGCGGCCATCCAGCGCGCACAAATTGTTGTAGTGCTCCTCTCTGCGTTGATCGGTCCATGTCCCCTGGCAGCCAAGCGCCCAGGGTACGCGATGCCAAGCCACGGCCACGCCATTCTCGAACTCGGACATATATTGCGGATGAATCTGGGAGCCGTGGGCCAGCGCATCCTTGATGCGGTCCTCCGGAGATTTGGAAGCAGCAATATAGGCAGGCCTGCCGAAGGTGTAAGCGCCCAGCAGCACACCCTTGCCTTTGGAGAAATAGTCCCACATCGGATAGCCGATCTGGGCATTGGGCAGGTTGGTATAGGTGTGGCCGCCGTAAATCTGCTCATCCTCCTCCCAGAAGCGGCGCTTGAACTGCAGCCCCACTTTCAGCGCCGCCATATAGGGCAGCTGATCGATCGCCGCCTTCATTGCGGGCCCCACATTCATGGGAATCTGGCTGAGAATGGGCGTGGGAATGGTGCAGATGCACCAACCGGCGCTGGCGGTGCGTTTCTCACCGCCTTTGCGGCTGTCGACATAGGTCGCGGTGACGCCTTTCTCATCCTGGCGGATGTCGATCACCTTGCAATTATACTCGATCAAGGGGCCGAGATCCTTGCCCATGGCCTTGCCGATCATCCCCATGCCGCCCTTGGGCTGGAAGATGGCGCTCTGCATTTCATAATTGTGACCGGATGCAATCGCCGACCATAATCGCGATTGGATGACATCGCTCAGCGCGGACGGTTCCGACGGCACCGGCACGGAATTGATGCCGCCGCCGGGATCGACCTCAAAGCCACGGCGCATCGAGCCGACAAAGCTTTTTTTGTATTCGTAATTCTCATTCAGCGCGCCCCAGTCGCGCAGCGCGAGCATCAATATCTCGCGATCCTCCTTGCTCACCGTTTGGTCGAGCGCGCTTTGTTTCGTGCACTTGGCCAGCAGCTCCGCGACATGGCCGTGGAAGTCGGCCTGCACCTGCCGGTAGCGCTGCGGCTTGCCGCCATAGTGGTTGGTGGAATGGACATAGGCGTTGAAATTCACCTGGGTGAATGGCTCCAACGCGACATTCAGGCGGCGGACATAATGCAGTATGGCGTGATGGTGATATGGCAGGCGCCATGGGCCCGGATTGATATACTGGCCCGGATCGAACTGAACATGCTGGGTGGCGCCGCCGAGCTCGGTGTAACTATCGCCGCCATACAGCGACCAGTTCCGCCCGCCCGGCCGCCCGTTATATTCGAGCACCCGCACCTGATAGCCGGCGTCGCGCAATTCCATGGCCGCGACCATGCCCGCCACACCCGCGCCCAGGATCAGGACCGAGCTGCCCGGCGGCGGCGGCGACAGTTTGATGGGACCGGTGAAGTTGGATTCTCCCGCATACCCCAGCTCGGTCATGGCGTGATACATGGCGGCGCTGCCGGCCACGACACCGATCATGTTGAGCAGGGAACGCCGGCTTGGGTCGCTCATTCTAACGCTTATAGCCTGGGCCGCGCAGCGCACGGCCCGGCAACGCATTGGTCGGTTTGCCGTCGGCCACCACCGGCGTACCGTTGATCAGCACCCAGGAAAAACCCTCGGCATACTGGTCAGGTTTGTCGTAGGTGGCAGTGTCGCGCACGGTGGCGGGATCGAACACCACCACATCCGCCTTCAAGCCCTCGCGCAACAAGCCGCGGTCATGCAGTCCCAGCCGGTTGGCGGCCTGGGACGACAATTTACGCACCGCTTCTTCCAGGCTGATGATGCGGCGCTCGCGCACAATGTCGGAAAGAATGCGCGCATGGCTGCCGAAGGAGCGCGGATGCGGACGGCCGAAGGAGGTATGCACACCGGCCGGCAAGGCGATGCCGTCGGAACCGATATCCACCCAGGGATAACGGAATGCTTCCGCCACCGGCGTCTCGCGGCTGGGAACGGGCGGCCCGATATGGAAGCCTTCGGCCTTCTGCTTGATCAGAAAGTCGATCATCGCTTCTTCCGACGAAACTTTGGTGCGGTCCCCGACCTGCTGGAAGGTATATCCGTCATAGTCCAGATTGGCGGAGCTGAAGTGGTAATCTTTGTACTGCCCAGGATTTTGCTGAAGCTCCTTGATGGCGCGGGCGCGATTTTCCGGAACCTGGAGCCGGGCGGTCATCTCGGCGGCATTGCCGACCTGCGCCCATACCGGCAGCAACTGGCGCACATAGGTCCAGCCGATGGTGTAGGGATAGGCATTGGCGGTGATGTCGACGCCTTCGGCCCGCGCCTTCTCGACCATCGGCGCGAAGCCGGGATTTCCGGCGATGCTGCCGCCGACATGCAGAATCTCGACCGGGATATGGGCGCCGCGCGCAATGGCGATGGTCTCTTCCAGCCCCGACAGTCCGGGCCCCGGACGCATATGGACCGTATAGATGCCGCCATAACTTGCTGCGACCTTGGCCAGCTCGATCATCTGGGCGGTGCTGAAAAAGGAATTGGGCAGATAATAAAGACCCGCGGAAAGGCCGGCGGCCCCTTCCTCCATCCCCTGGGCGATGAGCTTTTTCATTGCCGCCATTTCGGCGGGGGTGACGGGACGGTCTTCATAGCCCATAACCGAAGCACGCACCTGTCCGGCGCCGACATAGGACACGACATTGGGGCCGATGCCCTTCTTTTCCAGAAAGGAGAAGAAACCGCCCAGAGTGGTCCAGCTCCGCTTGACCGGCGGCGTCACCATCATGGGATCGTCCACCGCCGGGCCCAGCACCGGGCCGGCCGACAAATGTTCGCCCATCAGCTCGGTGGTGATGCCCTGGGTCACCTTGCTGAGGCCGCGCCCGTCAAAGGCCAGGCCGAATTCCGAATGGCTGTGCATGTCGATGAAGCCTGGTGACACCACCTTGCCGGCAGCGTCGATGACGCGCTTGGCCTTTACCGGGGCATCGCCGACATAAATGATGGTGTCGCCCTTGATGGCGACATTGCCCTGCCGCCAGGGGCCGCCCGATCCGTCGATGATCCTGCCGTTGGCGATCAGGAGATCGGCTTCCCCGCCAGGCTGAGCCAGAAGTGGTGCACCGGCCGCCAGCATCAACAGGCTCGCCAAACCTATCGGCGCCAGCCTGCGCCCGGCATGCCAAATGGCGGTTCTTGATTCGCGCAACATGGGATTCCCCTTCCCCGATACTGCCGGCATTGCCGCATGCGGGCGGGCCTGCCGCAAGGTCTTGGTCACCGAAAGCCCACAGACTCACAGGTAAATGCTGCGCCGCAAAATGCCTCAAAATCCGCCGATTTGCTGCACCGCCATACCACCGGACGGAGGCCGTTTTTGTCCCGGAAAAGCGTGGTTGTGCTATGATCCGCGAGCACTGCCTGACAAACTTTCACTATCAATGAGGCATAGATTACAGCGCAGACATAATGAGATAGGGCCCTCACCCGGCCACCGGCAAAGCGGGAGGACGTTGATGATCCTGAAAAACCGTCTCATGGTTTGCGCGGCCGCGGCGGCCGTGACCGGCGCCATGGCCCCTCCCGCCATAGCGGCGCCCTGGGTCCGGGGCTATGTGGTCAGCGCCCATGAATATGCCTTCCGTTATGGCGGGCG
>CADECX010000073.1 GCA_902825865.1 uncultured Alphaproteobacteria bacterium | reverse complement strand
CGCATCGCCACCCACATGCTGGCCTTTGAGGGCGACAGCCATGTCGAATGGTTCGAGGGCAATTATCAGGACTATGAGGCCGACAAGAAGCGCCGCCTGGGTGTGGATGCCGACCAGCCCCATCGGATCAAATACAAACGCTTCGCCAGAACTTGATCGTCCGTCCGGAAACGGACAATTGACAACGGTCATTTAGGCGATTTTCCCTAAGGCCGGCGTTAAGCCTTGGCGGGTGAAAGGCGCGGTTTGGGCGCATCATTGGTTACCGAGGAACTCCGCCTCGGGCTTGCTTTAAATCAATCCACACCACTGCCGCGATAACCTCCTGCAACGACCGGGTTTTACACCGGGCGGGGGAGACGCTTTGGCCAAACGAGTTCTGTCCGTCGGGACGCTGCTGTCGGCAATCACTGGCCTTTTGGTCGTGGTGCTGGTGGCGGCTTTCGCCGTCTCGGCTCTCTCGGCCTATCACCGCGAAGCCCGCGCCCGCGCCGTGCTGTCGGCGGTGAACGAAGCCCGCAGTATCATGGCCGCCAAGATCGCGGTGCGCATCGAACTGGGCACCGCCAATCTGGTGCTGGAAGCCCACGAAGCGGCAAGCCCCGCCAATTTCGCGCGCCTACAGAGACTGCACGCCCAATCGCAATCGACTTTGGATGCGGCCCTGGCCGAAATCGAGCAGCACCCGCTGGCCGACGCCATGGCCAGCTTGACTCTGCTGCGCCGCGCCGACCAGCAGTATCGCGCCATGTTTCCTCGCGTAATTGTCGGTATCCAAATGCCCGGGGAGACACGCGGCTCGGCCCTGCTGGCCGAATGGAAGGCCGTGACCACGGTCCTCACCCGCCAGCTTGCCGTCCAGTCCGAGATTTTGGGCAAGCATATCGCCGGCACCGATCCCTTCGTCGACCGCATGATGCGGATGAACGACAATGCCTGGGCCATGCGCGGCCATGCCGGCGGCGAACGCGGCCTGGTGCAGACCATCGTGATCAACAATCACGTGCCCAAAGCGGAGCTGCAACGCTCTCTGGCGGGGATCAACGGCATGATCGATGCGCGCTGGAGCGATATCGAGGCGGAGGCGCAACTCTCCGCCATGCCGCCCTCGCTCAAAGCCGTCATCGCCAAGGCCCGGAAAGTCTATTTCACCGACTATCGCGCCATGCGGGACGCCATTCTGGCGCGGCTGATGGCGGGACAGAAACTGTCCATCTCGGGCGAGAATTTTGTCGAAGCGACAACCCCCAGCCTGGCCAGCTTGGCGGCGATCCCGGGCACGGCGCTGGACCTGACGGCCAAGCATGCCGAAGAGCAGGCCGCCGCTGCCCGGCGTTCCTTCTTCATCGCGATAGCGCTGATGCTGCTGTCGATCACCCTGGCTTGCTTCACCGCGATACTCGTGATGTGGCGGGTCATTCGTCCGCTCAAGGGCATCACCACCACCATGACGTCCATCGCCGGCGGCGATCTGACGGCGCCGATACCCTATGAACAGCGCGCCGACGAAATCGGCCAGTTCGCGCGCGCGCTGCAGATGTTCCGCGACAGCGCCACGGAACGCGAACGGCTCAAAATCGAAGTGCTGCAAAATCGCAGCGCCAAGGAAACCGCGGAAGCCTCCAGCCGGGTGAAATCGGAATTCCTGGCCAATATGAGCCACGAAATCCGCACCCCGATGAACGGCGTCCTGGGCATGGCGGGCCTTCTGCTCGACACGGATCTGAGCCCCGAACAACGGCGTTTCGCCATGGTGGTGCAGGAATCCGGCGAAAGCCTTTTGTCCATCCTCAACGACATTCTGGATATCTCGAAGCTGGAAGCCGGCAAGATGGAAATCGAAGTCACCGACTTCGATTTGGTGGCGACCGTGGAAAGCGCCGCCAGCTTGATGGTGTCCAAGGCACGGGAAAAGAATATCGACTTGGCCATGGAGGTCGAGCCGGACGCACGTGGCGCCTATCGCGGCGATCCCACCAGGCTGCGCCAGATCCTGCTGAACCTGCTGAGCAACGCCATCAAGTTCACCGAGAGCGGCGGCGTGGCGTTGCAAGTGGCGGTCAAGCTCAAGCGGGAAGCGGGCGGCACGGCATCGCTGGATTTCCGGGTCACCGATACCGGCATCGGAATGGCCGAGGATGTGCGCGAGCGCATGTTCCAGAAATTCGCACAAGCCGATTCCTCGGTGACCCGCCGCTTCGGCGGAACCGGCCTGGGTTTGGCCATCTGCAAGCAACTGGTCGAACAGATGGGCGGCGAAATCGGTGTCACCAGTCAAGCCGGCAAGGGTTCGACCTTTTGGTTCACGCTGCCGCTGGAACGCTCGGGCACAGGGCTTGCCGAGCGCGAAACCTTGACCGACCAATTCAAAAATCTTCGCGCGCTCGTGGTGGATGATATCGACCTCAATCTGGAAATCATGGCGCGCCAGCTGCGCAATTTCGGCATGGAGGTCGCCGCGATCAATGACGCCGAGGCCTGTATCGCCGAGCTGGAGAAAGCCTGGCAGCGCGGGAAAGCATATGACATCGTCTTCCTCGACCAGATGATGCCGGTCCTGTCCGGGGCCGAACTTGCGGCCCGCATCCGGGCTCACAAATTCCTTGCCGGCACGCGTCTTGTCATTGCCTCATCCGTGGGACGTGACTTTGTGCGCGAGTGGGACAATCTGAAACTGGAAGCGGTGCTGGAAAAGCCGGTCCGGCACCAGGAAATGCTTGATACGCTGGCCAGGATCTGCGGCGTGGTGGGTGAGACGCTGCCCGATCGGCCGGCAGCAGTCGCGAAAGTCACTCTGTCCAATCCGGAAAAAGTGAAGGCGCGGCTGCGCATCCTTCTGGCCGAGGACAATAAGATCAACCAGCAATATGCCACCGTGGTCCTGAACAGGGCCGGCTATCACGTCACCATCGCCGAGAACGGCAAGCAGGCCGTGGAAGCGGTTCGCAACGCCGATTTCGACTTGGTGCTTATGGATATTCAAATGCCCGGCATGGATGGCGTGGAAGCCACCCGCCACATTCGCGGTCTCGCCGCGCCCAAGAATGCGGTTCCCGTCTTCGCGATGACCGCGCACGCCATGCGGGGCGTCAGTGAGGAATATCTGAGCGCCGGCATGAACGACTATATCACCAAGCCCTTCCAGCCGGCCCAGCTCCTGGCCAAGCTGGAACGCCTGGCCGAAAGCCTGCCCGCCGAGGCCGTTGACGAGCCGGGACAAGGCGCGATGCTGGACACAAGCAATCTGGACGAGCTGAGCGCCGCCCTGCCGCCAAGTCAGATCGACGCGCTGATCACGCTATACCTGCGCGATTCCGAGAGCCAATTGCGGGAAATAGCCGCCTACGAGAAAAGCGGCGACCTGGCCGCCATCGCCCGCCAGGCCCATATGCTGGTCAGTGCCACCGGCAATTTTGGCGCCATGCGCGCCAGCGGGCTGGCCCGCAAAGTCGAGCAATTGTGCAAGACCGGCAATCCGCAAGATTTGGCTTCGGTGCTGGAGGATTTGCGCCAGGCTTGCGCCCAGTCCGGCGCCGCGCTGCAAAGCTGGCGCGATGCCAAGCGCGCGGTCTCGGCCAAGGCTTAGGAGCGACCGGAAACCCGCAAGTGGGCGCGAAGCGACCGCGCAGGGGTCGCCAGGTCTTGAGCGGCAGCGAAAGACGCGTCGTGCGACGCGCGATCATAAAAAAAGTGCCTACTGCGCCGGCTTGCCCAGATTGACCGCCAGCTCGCTGAGATGCGCGATCAGGGTGCGGACATTGCCGTTATTCTGGCCCAGGAAGGCGACGAACTGGTCGCGCTGTTCCAGCGACAGCCAGATGCCTTGATAGGCGACGTCCACCAGCACGGTCTTTCCGGTATCGGTGCGCACCCGGAAATCCACTTCCGAGGGCTGCTGGCTGGAATTGGGATCGATCAGCTGGGTCTGGACGATAAAGTCGGTGGGTGAGCGCTGGGTGGATCCCACCACCTTCAAGGTCTGGTTGGTGTATTTGGAAAAATAGGACTGATAAGAGGCGGACACATAATTCTTGAATGCGCCCAGGAACGCTTCGACATCTTCCGGCGGCGCGGTGCGGCGATACTGGCCCAGGGTGAACAGGCCGATGCGGCGTACATCCACCAGGGCCAGCAGCAGGGTTTCGAACTGATCGCGGCGCTGGGTGAGGGTGAGCTTCTTGTCCTTAAGGATATCCAGGCCCTTATGGATATTCTCGTCCACGAAGGTTTCCGCCACATTGGCCGCCATGGCCGGCCCCGCCGCCAGCAGGACGGGGGACAGCAGCGCCGTCAGCAACAAGGCGCGGCGCGTCGGGGAGGTCGAAAGGCGCATCGGAAAGTTCCTGTTTGGGCGATGGTCGCGGGTTGCTATGGCAAGTTCAAGGCGAGGAAAATGCTCGAAAAATCAGAAATCTGGAAGGTCCTGGCCCTTTTGCCGGCCATTTCGTATCTGCTCGTTGCGTAATTGCCGATATAGGCTACGCAGCGAGGAATAATAGTCCACCGAACTGCGTTGGATACCCCGAACCGTCTGATAAGTCTGGGCCCTGAGGTCCAGCAGGGTGAAATATTCGCGGCCCGCCGCCCACCAAATATGTTGTTTGAAAGGGATCTGGTTGGTCGGGTCCATGGCAATGTCCACCGCCAGGCCGGTGGCGTCGCGCGGATTGCTGGGGCCAAAAAAGGGCAGGATCAGAAACGGCCCTTCATCCACCCCCCATACCGCCAGGGTCTGGCCAAAATCCTCGCCATGCGCGGGAACTCCGATTCGGGCGGCCGGATCGAAGAATCCGCCCACGCCGACGGTTGAATTGATCACCAGCCGCCACATGGACTTGCCCGCCCGGCTGAGCTCGCCCTGCAGCATGTCGTTCACGAAAATGGTCGGCAGCGACAGATTGCCCAGAAAATTGTGGACACCGCGGCGTCCGGCTTCCGGCACCAGGATGAAGTAGAGGCCGACGGTCGGGATGACGAAATACTTGTCGACCTTGGCGTTTCGCCTCAGCGTGTCGCGATTGAACTGCTCATAGGGGTCGTTGGCGGCCAAAGCCTCGGGCGAGGGCGGGGTCGTGGCACAGCCGGCCAGGGCCAGGCTGCATAGTCCCAGAAGCAGTCCGCGAACCCCACGCATGATCAATCCAAAACCCAAGCTTTGCCTGGGTTTTGCCGGTTTTGGGAGCAGGAATCCAGCCCCCTTGCGGCCGCGGCTTCACTAATCATATAAAGATATGTTTATATGTTGGAAGACAATGGATAGGCTGGTTTCCATGCTGCGTGCCGCGGGCGATCCCACCCGCTTGCGCCTGCTTTTGCTGCTGCGCCAGGCCGAGCTGACCGTCAGCGAGCTGATCGAGATCGTCGGCCAATCCCAGCCCCGTGTCTCCCGGCATCTCAAGCTTTTGGGCGAAGCCGGGCTGGTGGAACGGTTCAAGGAAGGCAGCTGGGTATTTTGCCGCGCCGCCGATCGGGGCACCGGGGCGGAATTGGGCGCGGCGGTCGCCGCTCTGGCCGATCCCGCCCTGCAGGAAGCCGACAAGGCGCGGCTGACCCATGTGCGCCAGGCCCGCGCCAATGCGGCGGCGGCCTATTTCAAATCCAATGCCGCGGAATGGGAACGCATCCGCGCCTTGCACGCTCCGGAGGCCGATGTCGAACACGCCATCGCGCGCCATCTCACCAGCCGGTCCATCGAGAATTTCCTGGATGCCGGTACCGGCACCGGCCGGATGCTGGAATTGATCGCGCCGCATGCCAAGCGCGCCGTCGGTATCGATGTCAGCCCCGACATGCTGGCCATCGCCCGCGACCGGCTGCTGCGGGAAAGTATCCAGAACGCGCAAGTACGGCTTGGCGATATTTTCCGACTGCCGTTTCCCACCGGCTCCGCGGCATCGGGTTTCGATGTCGTGCTGTTCCATCAGGTGCTGCACTATCTGGACGATCCCGGCGCGGCGGTGAGCGAAGCCGCCCGCGTGATGGCGCCGGGCGCGCGGCTGCTGATCGCCGATTTTGCGCCTCACAAGGAAGAATTCCTGCGCGACGAGTTCGCCCATCGCCGGCTCGGTTTCTCGGACCGGGAAGTGGAAGGCTGGTTCGCCACCGCGGGCCTGGTCCATGCCGGCAGCGAGACCATCGCACCGCAGGGCGCAGGCGAAAAACTCACCGTCAAACTCTGGCTGGCGACCGCCAAGGCCAAGGCCAAAAAAGAAGCAGCATGAGTCTGGAAAATCTCATCACCGATCAAATCAAGGGAATTCAGGGCCCGATTCAGGTCTCGTTCGAATTTTCGCCGCCCAAGAACGAAGAGGCGGAAGCCAATTTGTGGACCGCGATCCGGCGGCTGGAGCCTTTGGCGCCGGCCTTCGTTTCGGTGACCTATGGCGCGGGCGGTTCCACCCGTGAACGCACCCATGCCACCGTCAAGCGGATCGTCGAGGAGACTAGCCTCAAGCCGGCGGCGCATCTGACCTGTGTGGCGGCGCCGCGTGGAGAGATCGACGATATCGTGCGCGCCTATTGGGACGCCGGCATTCGCCATATCGTGGCTTTGCGCGGCGACATGCCGGGGATGAGCGGACCCTATTGCGCCCATCTCGATGGATACCGTTCCACCCCCGAACTGATCGCCGGGATCAAGAAGGTCGCGCCGTTCGAGGTGAGCGTTTCTTTTTATCCCGAGCGTCACCCGGATTCGCCCAGCCATGGCCATGACATCGAACTGCTGAAGGCCAAGATGGATGCCGGCGCCAGCCGCGCCCTGGGCCAATTCTGTTTCGACAACGATCTGACGGCGCGGTTCCGCGATGACGCGGCGCGCGCCGGCATCACCATTCCCATCGTGCCCGGGGTCATGCCCACCACCAATTTCAACGGCATTGCGCGCATGGCGGCCAAGGCGGGCGCGTCCATTCCGGCCTGGCTGGCCAAGGCCTATCAAGGATTGGATGCGGATGTGGAAACCCGCCGTATTGTCGCCGCCGCGGTGCTGTCCGATCAAGTGGAGCAGCTGCGCAGCCGCGGCTTCGGACAGTTTCATTTTTATACCCTCAACCAGGCCAACCTCGCCTACGCGGCCTGCCGTATTCTCGGAATAGTGCCCAAGGATTTGTCATGAATTCGCTTCGCAATGCCCGCATCGCCTGGATGAAGCAAGAGGCGCAAAAGCGCCTGCTGTTGCTGGACGGTTCCTGGGGCGTGATGATCCAGGGCTTCAAGCTGGGCGAGGAGGATTTTCGCGGGGCCCGGTTCGGCAATCATCCGTCGGAGCTGAAGGGCAACAACGATCTTCTCACTTTGACCAAGCCCGAGATCATCCAGAATATCGGCCGCCAGTATTTGCAGGCCGGGGTGGATTTCATCGAGACCAACACCTTCAATTCCAATTTCACCAGCCAGGAAGATTACGGCCTGGGCCATCTGGTTGGGGAGCTGAACGAAGCCGGCGCAAAGCTGGCGCGCGATCTGTGCGATGAATTTTCCACTGCCGATCGTCCGCGCCTGGTTGCGGGCGTGCTGGGCCCGGCCAACCGCACCGCGACCATTTCCCCGGACGTCAACGATCCCGCTTTCCGCAACATCACCTTCGACCAGCTGCGCGAGACCTATCGCGAAGCCACGCGCGGGTTGATCAAGGGCGGCTCCGACGTGATCATGATCGAGACTGTGTTCGACACCTTGAACTGCAAGGCGGCGATCTATGCGATCGAGGAAGTCTATGAAGAGATGGGCGTGCGCCTGCCGGTGTGGATTTCCGGCACCATCACCGACCTGTCGGGCCGCACCCTTACGGGACAGACGCCGACCGCGTTCTGGCATTCGGTGCGCCATGCCAATCCTTTCGCCATCGGATTGAATTGCGCGCTTGGCGCGCGGGAATTGCGCCCCTATGTCGCCGAGCTGGCGGGCGCCTGCGACACCTTGGTGTCGGCGCATCCCAATGCCGGTCTGCCCAACGAGTTCGGCGGCTATGACGAAACCCCCGAAACCATGGCCGAGATGATCGGGGAATTCGCCCGTTCCGGCCTGGTCAATATCGTGGGCGGCTGTTGCGGCACCAAGCCGGACCATATCGCGGCCTTCGGCAAGGCGATCGCGGATGTGCCGCCGCGCGCCATTCCACAAAAGCCCAAATATATGCGCCTGTCGGGGCTGGAGCCGTTCACGCTCACGCCCGACCTGAACTTCATCAATGTCGGCGAGCGCACCAACATCACCGGCTCCGCCAGGTTCCGCAAACTGATCGTTGCCAACGACTATGAAGCGGCGCTGGAAGTCGCCCGCCAGCAGGTGGAGAACGGCGCCCAGGTCATCGACATCAACATGGACGAGGGCATGATCGACGGCGAGGCGGCCATGACCCGCTTCGTCAACATGATGGCGGGTGAGCCGGATATTTCCAAGGTTCCGCTGATGATCGACAGTTCCAAGTGGAACGTGATCCAGGCCGGCCTGAAATGCTGCCAGGGCAAGGTCATCGTCAATTCGATTTCGCTGAAGGAAGGCGAGGAACTGTTCCTCAAGCATGCCAAGGAAGTGCGCCGCTTCGGCGCCGCCGTGGTGGTGATGGCGTTCGACGAGGTCGGCCAGGCCGATACGCGGGAGCGCAAGACGGAAATCTGCAAGCGCGCCTATGATATTCTGGTCAACCAGGCCGGCTTTCCGCCGGAAGACATCATCTTCGATCCCAACATTTTCGCCGTCGCCACCGGGTTGGAAGAGCATAACGAATACGGCAAGGCCTTTATCGAGGCGACGGAGATCATCCGCACGCAAAATCCGCACGCCCATATTTCCGGCGGCGTCTCCAACTTCTCATTTTCCTTCCGGGGCAATGAGAAAGTGCGCGAGGCGATGCATTCGGTGTTTCTGTTCCACGCCATCAAGGCGGGCATGGACATGGGCATCGTCAATGCCGGCCAGTTGACGGTCTATCAGGACATTCCCACGCCCCTGCGCAAAGGCATCGAGGATGTTCTGTTCAACCGGCGCGAGGATGCGACCGAGCGGCTCCTGACCTTGGCGCAGGAATATAAGGGCGGAGGCGCCACGGCCCAGGTGGAAGATGCCGCCTGGCGCGGCCTGCCGGTCAACGAACGCATCTCCCATGCCATGGTGCAGGGCATCGACGCCTTCATCGTCGATGACACCGAGGAAGCCCGCAAACTATCGTCACGTCCGCTGGATGTGATCGAAGGTCCGCTGATGGAGGGCATGAATGTGGTGGGCGACCTGTTCGGCTCGGGCAAGATGTTCCTGCCCCAGGTGGTCAAGTCGGCGCGGGTGATGAAAAAGGCGGTGGCTTACCTGCTGCCCTTCATGGATGCCGACAAGAGCCAGGTGAAGGAACCGGCCGGCAAGATCATCATGGCGACGGTGAAGGGCGACGTGCACGATATCGGCAAGAACATTGTCGGCGTCGTCCTGCAATGCAACGGCTATGAAGTGGTGGACCTGGGGGTGATGACACCGACCCAGAAAATCCTCGACGCCGCCAAGGAGCACAAGGCCAATATCATCGGCCTGTCGGGCCTGATCACCCCGTCGCTGGACGAGATGGTGACGGTGGCGTCTGAGATGGAACGCCAGGGCTTCGATATTCCGTTGCTGATCGGTGGCGCCACCACCTCCAAGGTGCATACGGCGGTGAAGATCGATCCGTCCTATCGCCGCGGCCAGACCGTCTATGTCACCGACGCGAGCCGCGCCGTGGGCGTGGCCTCGAGCTTGATGCACAAGGACACGGGCGCCAATTATGCCGCCGGCATTCGCGCCGAATATGAAAAAATGGCGGTCGCCCATGCCAACAAGCAACCGGGCGGCAAGCGCGTGAGCCTGGACCAGGCCCGTGCCAACGCCGCCAAGCTGGATTTCACAGGCTACAAGCCGCCTGCGCCGTCTTTCATGGGGTCGCGTATCTATACCAATTACGATCTGGGTGAGCTGGCCAACTATATCGACTGGGGCCCCTTCTTCCAGACTTGGGAATTGGCCGGGCCATTCCCCGCGATTCTGGAAGATGACAAGGTGGGCCAGGCGGCGCGCGATCTCTATCGCGACGCCCAGGCGATGCTGAAGAAGATCATCGACGGCAAGTGGCTGACCGCCAGCGCGGTGATCGGCTTCTGGCCGGTCAACCGCGATACCAAGAATCCCGACGACATTGTCGTCTATGGCGACAAGGCGCGGAAATTCCCGATTCAAACGCTGCACACTTTGCGCCAGCAGATGGCGCGCGAGGCGGACCGCCCCAACCTGGCGCTGTCCGATTTCATCGCGCCGTCCGGGGTCGAGGATTATATCGGCGGTTTTGTCGTCACCGCCGGTATCGGCGAGGACAAGCACATCAAGAAGTTCGAGGCCGCCAAGGACGATTATTCCGCGATCCTGCTGCGGGCGCTGGCCGACCGACTGGCGGAGGCCTTCGCCGAACGCATGCATGAGCGGGTGCGCAAGGACTATTGGGGCTATGCGGCGGATGAAAATCTTGGCAATGACCAGCTGATCAAGGAAGCCTATCGCGGCATCAGGCCGGCGCCCGGCTATCCCGCCCAGCCCGAACATTCCGAAAAAGCCACTCTGTTCAAGCTGCTGGATGCCGAAGCCAAGATCGGCGTCAAGCTCACCGAAAGCTATGCCATGTGGCCGGGTTCCTCGGTATCGGGCTTTTACTACGCCCATCCCGAAAGCCGCTATTTCGGCGTCGGCAAGATCGAGCGCGATCAGGTCGAAGATTACGCCCGCCGTAAGAATTGGACGCTTGCGGAAGCCGAGCGTTGGCTTGCGCCGCTTCTCAACTATAATCCCCGCGCTGTCGATGCTGCGTAGGTCGAATGTCCGTTTGGGGTAAAGTGAGTGGAGCTGCCGCCGGCCTTTTTGTCGGCGGCCCCGTCGGCGCGGTGGTGGGCGCGGTGGTCGGCCATATCTTCGTCGACCGCGAAGCCGATCCCGGCGTCACCTTCACCATCGCGGTGGTGGCGCTGGCGGGCAAGATGGCGCGCGCCGATGGCGTGGTCACCGACCAGGAATTCCAGGTCTTCCGCCAGGTGTTCGGCGTGCCGGTGGAAGAACAGGGCAATGTTCAGCGCATCTTCAACCTGGCGCGCCAGGACATCGCCGGTTTCGAACATTATGCCGGACAGATTGCGCGCCTGTTTGTCGGCAATCCCGCCATGCTGGAAGACATTCTCGACGGGCTGTTCGAAATCGCCAAGGCTGATGGCGTGCTGCACCCCGGCGAAGCCGCGTTCCTGGAACGGGTGGCGGATATTTTCGGCTTTGCGCCGGGTGAATTCCGCCGCATCCGCGCCAGCCATTTCGCGCCGGAATTGACCGATCCCTATGTGATACTGGGCTTGTCCTATGCCGCCGACAATGACGAGCTGAAAAAGACCTATCGCAAGCTGGTGCGGGAAAACCATCCCGACAGTCTGATGGCGCGCGGCGTGCCGCCGGAATTCATCAAGCTGGCGACGGACAAGCTGGCGGCGATCAATGGCGCCTATGAAAAAATTTGCGCCGAGCGGGGCTTAACGTGAAGCGGGTGGAGATGCCGTCTCCCAATCATGACTCGCGCGGCGATTCCCCCATCGACATGCTGCTGCTGCATTATACCGGCATGAAAACCGCCAAGGGGGCGCTGGACCGGTTGTGCGACCCCAGCGCCAAGGTTTCGGCGCATTACACCATCGACGAGGACGGCACCGTCTATGGCCATGTCGCGGAAGCGCGCCGCGCCTGGCATGCCGGTGTCGGGCACTGGGCGGGGGCCGGCGACATCAATGCGCGCTCCATCGGAATCGAACTGGTCAATCCCGGTCATGAATTCGGCTATCGCGCCTTTCCGGATACCCAGATCGCGGCTTTGACCACGCTCTGTCACAGCATCCTGATGCGTCATCCCATTCCGTCCTGGCGGGTGCTGGGCCATAGCGATGTCGCGCCGGCGCGCAAGGAAGATCCCGGTGAGCTCTTTCCCTGGCAGCAACTGGCGAAAGCGGGTGTCGGACTTTGGCCGCAGGCCATCGCCGGCGATCTGGATGCCGGCGCCCTGGCACAGTTCGGCTATGACCCGGATGCGCCGCAGGACAAGGTGATTGCCGCTTTCCAGCGCCACTTCCGGCCCAAAAAGCTGGACGGCCAATGGGATAGCGAATGCGCTGGCTTGTTGGCTTCCCTGATAAACACGGCCGGCGTATAAGGCGCGCGTCAGATGGCCGGGTGACCGCGGGCATAGCAATATGTTCGAGGAAAGTCCGGGCTCCACGGAAAGACGGTACCGGATAACGTCCGGCGGGGGCGACCCCAGGGATAGCGCCACAGAAATGACACCGCCTACCGGCCTAAAGCCGCGGCAAGGTTGAAATGGTGCGGTAAGAGCGCACCGCGTTCCTGGCAACAGGAGTGGCAAGGCAAGCCCTACCGGGAGCAAGACCAAATAGGGACGGCACGTGATGTTTTCCGCATCGCCGTCCGGGTCGGTCGCGTGAGGTGTGGGGTAACTCACATCCCAGAGGAATGGTCAC
>CADECX010000072.1 GCA_902825865.1 uncultured Alphaproteobacteria bacterium | reverse complement strand
AAGCAGTATCTGGTTTGCGCCCAGGGCGGTTCCTATGGCGCCGATCTGGTCGCCTATTGCCTGCCGGGTGAAGCACCGCCACCGCCGCGCCGCGAGGAACGCTGAGAGTTGACCGGTGAAGACGCGGGAGATTCGAAAAAGGAGTCTTTTCTTCTCCGGAGGCCGCATTTTATAGTGTGGCGTTGACCGCCAAATAAACGTGCCGTGCCGCCCGAGCCCACTGTCGAAGCTTTTCGAACTGACGGCTATGCCGTCATTACCGCCCTGGTCCCTGCGGATCGTGTCGCGCGGCTGCGCGGCCATCTTGCGGCGCGTGCCAAGGCCGGCCTCATGCGCATGGGCGGTGACCCCCAGGTGCCCGGCACGCCGACCGTCTATGGCGATGCCGAAGTCGATGCCCTGATGCAGGACATCCAGCCGCAGATCGAGGCCCATACCGGGCTCAAGCTGTATCCCACTTATTCCTACGCCCGCATCTACAAGAAGGGCGATACGCTTGCGCCGCATCGCGACCGGGCCGCCTGCCAGATTTCCATCAGCCTCAATCTGGGCCAGGAGCCCGATGCCCCCTGGCCACTCTATATCGGTGACAAAGACGCGCCTTTCGCCGCGATCCTGCGGCCCGGCGACGTGCTTTTATACAGGGGCATGGACCTAACGCATTGGCGCGACGCCTATCAGGGCGAGCGGCTGTTCCAGGCCTTTGTCCATTATGTCGATGCCGACGGTCCCCATGCGCACGAGAAATTCGACGGCCGCGCCTCGCTGGGCAACGCCTTCAAGCCCGAGACGACGGGGAAGCTGGCGCAAATGCATATGCCAAGGCTGACTGACGTCTGAGTTACTGAAATTCCGGGCCCGACACCCAAGCGACCAGCGATTTGCGCTGCCCTGCGGTGATCGGTGTCACGCGGTGCAGCACATAGGAGGAGAAGGCGACCACTGTGCCGCGCGCGCGCGGCGCCGGCACGATATCGTCGCCGAAATTCAGCTCCAGGTCGCAGCCCTGATAGGCCGAAGGATCGCTCAACTGCACGCTTATCGACAGTTTGCGCGCGTCCGGCGTCCGGGCGCCGTGATCGACATGCCAGTTATAGTGTCCACCCCGGCTGGACTCATAGACGGTGTATTGCAGCTTTTCGCGCAACTCCTTGTAGATACTGTACTTGTAATAAAGACCGTTGAGCTGCTGCACGATCTGCTCCAATCGGGCGAACAGCCACTGACTTTCGCCGCCGCGCGCCAGCCATGACACATCGGTGACGCGCTTTTTGCCCATGGGGTCGTCGCCGAGAACCAGCTGAGCCTGCTCCCGCGGCAGCCCGTCGCCGAGCGCGATGATGCTGTCTACTTCCGCTGGGCTGAAAGCGCCCTCCCAAACGATGAGAGGTCCACCCATGGGCCGGGGGAAAGTGGGGTTGAAGGCGCTCATGCCGCGTTCCTAGCCGACCGACCGGCTCGAGGCAATTGCATTGACGTCCATTCGTCCTTCGCGCGCGGCGCTGACATTGCGCCGCTGATTTGGCGCAGATAGGGTTTCGCCCAAACGCCGCGGCCAAGTCCGCGAACCGGAGAAGATTTATGAAAATCCGCATCGCGCTGGGGTTGATTTTTTTGGCCGCCACATCGGCAGTGGCGGCGAATTTTCTTAATCCCTTCGGCCCTCCGCAGCGGCAATGGGCCAAGCTGCCGGATGGCCATGCCTGGGGCACCACCGCCGGCATCGAGATTGGACCGCATGGCGAGATCTGGGCGATTGACCGCTGCGGCGGAACCAGCTGCGATGGCTCCACGCGCGCGGCGGTGCATCAGATCGATCCCAAAACGGGGCGGCCCATGCGCAGCATCGGCGCGGGCCTGTTCGCCATGCCGCATGGGTTGCATGTCGACAAGGACGGCAATGTCTGGGTGACCGACGCCGCCATCAGCAAAGACAAATCCCAAGGCCAGCAGGTCATCAAGATGAGCCCCGACGGCAAAATCCTGATGCGGCTGGGCAAGGCCGGGGTTTCGGGCGGCGGCCCCGACCTTTTTCACGATCCCGGCGATGTCACCACCGCGCCCAATGGCGACATCTATGTCGCCGACGGCCATGGCACGGTGGCGCCCGACCTGCCGCCCGACACCATCACCCGCATCATCAAATTTTCACCCGACGGCAAGTTCATCAAGGCCTGGGGCAGCTTGGGCTCCGGCAAGAGCCAGTTCCGCAATCCGCATGCCCTGGTGTTCGACAGCCAGGGCCGGCTGCTGGTGGCGGACCGCGTCAATGGCCGCATCCAGGTGTTTGATCAAAACGGCAAATGGCTGACCGAGTACCGCCAGTTCAATCATCCCAGCGGCTTGTTCATCACCACGGACGACACGCTCTATGCCACCGACTATAATAGCGAGGGCCAGAAGGGCACTTATATCGGCAGCGCGAAAACCGGGAAAGTCACGGCTTTTGTTCCCGATGCCGAGGCTGGAGAAGGCATCGCATTGGGGCCCAATGGTATGCTTTATGCTGCAACGCCGAGCGGGGTGACGCGCTTTTTCCCGAAGACAGCGCAATAGCGGCACCTCCCGCTTCCTGATAAGATTGGTGCAAGAACCAAGACAGGGGAAAGCCATGCTCAATCGCCGTCATTTTGTGACTTCCGCCATGGCGCTGACCGCAACCAGTGCGATCGCGCCCTACGCCTTCGCGGCGCTGGACCCCACCAATCCCGACATCAAGTTCGGCACCACCGGCTCGATCTTCGGCAGCTGGAGCGGTGCCGATGGCGCGATGAAGATGTCCACCAACATGCGCATGATGTTGCAGGACGTGAAGCATTACGGCTTGGAAGGTTTTGAGCCCTATTCCGGCCAGGTGCTGGAATATCGCGACAAGCCGATGGAGTTGAAAAAGCTGCTGGATGAAACCGGCGTGCAACTCGCCAGCCTGGGCGACCTGCCGCGCCGGCCCGGCGTCGCCGCGCCGCGCCCCGGTGCCTATCCCTGGCTGGGCGGCGAAGGCCGCGACACGCTGATCGCCGAGATGGAAGCCTGCGCCCGCGATTTCCTGCAGCCTTTGGGCGTGGATCACTGGAAGAACAATATGGGCGCGCGTCCGCCGGGCGGCCCCAGCGCAGACCAGCTCAAGGGGCTGGCTGACACCGCCAACGAGATCGGCCGGCGCACCAAGAAATACGGCGTGAAACTGTCGCTGCATCCGCATATGTGGGGTCCGATGGAGCGCGAAAGTGATTTCCGCACGGTGATGAAGCTGACCGATCCCAATTATGTCTATCTGATCATGGATACCGGCCATAACGTCTTGGGCGGCATGGATGTGGTGAAGATCACCGACGAGTATTTCTCCCGCATCACCGAATTCCATTTGAAGGACACCTTCCCGCAATATCGCGGCAACAAGGAAGGCCCCACCCAGGCGATGCATAAACAGAAAAGCGTCTATGCCTCGGTCGGCCAGGGCGGCGGCGTCGACTTCCCCGGCGTGTTTGGGGTCATGCGCAAGAAAAAATTCAAGGGCTGGGCGGTGTTCGATATCGACGCGCCGCGTCCGGGCGACGGCACCGGCAGCGTCGACGACAATATCGCCGCCAGCGTGAATTACATGCGCACGGCCTTGGGCGTGAAGCTGCCGGCCGCCAGCGGCAAGACCGGGCTGTTCAAGGCGACGTAACTTTCAGGATCAAGGCGCCCGGATAAAAAGGCCTATGGTCAAGGCGATACCGATCAGAACGGCGCTGATACGCAGCACGTTCTGATTGACCCTGCTCACCATATGACCGCCGATCACCCCGCCGATCGCCGCGCCGACACAGGCGACGGCGGCTTGCGGCCAATAGACCTGCGGAGAAAAGACAAAGATCGCCACGGCGCTGGCATTCATCACCCCGGCCAGCACATTCTTGGTAGCGTTGGCGCTGCGGATGGCCAGGCCCGCCGCGGTCAGCGCCGCCAGCATCAAAAAGCCGATGCCGCCGCCGAAATAGCCGCCATAGACCGAGATGGCGAACTGCGCGACACCGGCTCCGGTCTTGCCCAGCACCGGCGGACGGTCGGCCTTGCGCGGCACAAAGCTGCCATATGCAAAAATGCCGGTGGCGAACAGCACCAGCCAGGGCACCATCGCCTTGAAGATGTCGGATGGCGTCACCAGCAGCAGTATCGCGCCCAGAATGCCGCCCAGGAACGAAATCACCACCAAGGCCCGGAAGGACAGGCCCCCGGCGCCGGCGACATGGCCGCGGCCGCTCCAGCTGGAGGTGATCTGGCCGGGAAACAGAGCGATGGTGGAGGTGATATTGGCGGCCAGCGGGGTCATGCCCGTGAACATCAGGGCCGGCAGGGTCAGAAACGTACCCCCGCCCGCCAGGGCATTCTGAATGCCTGCCCAGATCGAAACAAAGAAGAGAATGACCAGCGCCGTCATGGCTTTCGCTGTGGCACAGGGCCTGCGCCGAGGCAAGCACTCAGGCTTGCCTAGCGTCCTCGGCAGCCTTGTCCCGGCGGGATGGGATCAATTTGGCGCGGCGCACGGCTTCGCCCAGATAGCCGGGCGGCTCGCGCCAATGATCTTCCGGCGCCTTCGCCGGCCCCTGGTCCTTATCCTTGGTGCAACACCCAGGCATGAAGAAATCCCCGTCTATTCGAACGGTATAATCCGGGTTGAAGCTGCCTGTTCCGGCGAATGAAGGTAAACGCGGCTTGGGTGATATTCGGTCGCACCGAACCGGACGGCTGACCCAATTCGCAGCATCCCAAAAGACCCGTCCGGCCTGCATGGAGCCGCCATGCGGCCTTTGCACAACCCGCGCCGGCCCAATTGCTTATAGTTACGCCAGCGGAAGGGCTGTCATGAAGGCGCATCTGTCCTGGCGCGATGCCTTGCTGGCATTGGCGATCGTCTTTGTCTGGGGCACCAATTTCGTGGTGATCCGGCTGGGCCTGGATGCGCTGCCGCCCTTGTTCTTCGCCACGTTGCGGTTTCTGTTCGTCGTCCTGCCTGCCGTGTTTTTCCTGCCCAAGCCTAAAGTTGCCTGGAGCAACTTGGCCCTGTACGGCGTCTGCATCGGACTGTTTCAATTTGGCCTGCTGTTCATTGCCATGAACGGCCATATCCCGCCCGGCCTGGCCTCGCTAGTGATTCAGATGCAGGTCTTCTTCACCATCGCGCTTTCGATGTGGCGCAGCGGCGAAAGGCTGAAGGCCCATCAGCTGGCCGCCTTCGCGCTGGCCATTGCGGGCATGGCGGTGATCGCCGCGCATAACGGCCATGGCGTCACCTTGCTGGGTCTGGGATTGGTGCTGACGGGGGCGATGGGCTGGGCCTTGGGCAACCAAGCCGGGCGAGAAGCGGGTCAGGTCAACATGCTGGCCTATGTGGTGTGGGCAGCCTTGTTCTCGGTGCCGCCGCTGCTGGGTCTGTCGCTGCTGCTGGAGGGCCCCACGGCCATTGCATCGGGCATTGCCCGCTCCGATTGGATCACCTGGGCGGCGGTACTGTGGCAGTCGGCCGGCAACACCATGTTCGGCTATGCCTGCTGGGGCTGGCTGTTGTCGCGCTATCCCGCCGCCACGGTGGCGCCCGTTTCGCTGATGGTGCCGGTGTTCGGCTTTGGCTCCAGCGCGTTGTTGTTGGGCGAGCCGCTTCCGGCTTGGAAGATCGGCGCCACCCTGCTGATCATGGCCGGACTGGCGGTGAACTTGTTGTGGCGTCCGCGCCGGGCCATCCTCGGCGGCGAGGCAAGCTGATCGTGACAAGGTCTCATCTCTCTTTGCGCGATGCGGCCCTGGCCCTGCTGATCGTGTTTTTCTGGGGTTCCAATTTCGTGGTGGTCCGCTGGGGCCTGGGATCGCTGCCGCCTCTGCTGATGGCGGCCATCCGCTTCGCCCTGGTCCTGCTGCCGGCCATTTTCTTTCTCAAGAAACCCAACGTCTCCTGGCGCACCTTGGCGCTGTACGGCGCTTGCGTGGGAACGGGCCAGTTCGGACTTCTCTACATCGCCATGGATGGCTTCATCTCGCCCGGTGTGGCGTCGGTGGTGATGCAGACGCAGGTCTGGTTCACCATCGCGATCGCCGCCCAGCGCACCGGCGAGAAGCCCCAGGCGCATCAACTGCTGGGATTGGTGCCCGCCGCCGCCGGCATTGTCCTGATCCTGATGCACAATGGCCAGGACATCACGCCCACCGGCCTGGCGCTGGTGTTGGGTGGAGGCGTGTGCTGGGCCATCAGCAACCAGACCACGCGCGAAGCCGCACACCAGGCGCAGCAACGCGGCACGCCGCTGAACCCCTTGGCCTATGTCGTCTGGGCCAGCCTGTTCGCCATGCCGGGACTGTTTGCCGCCTCCCTGCTGCTGGAAGGCCCATCACGGATCGTGGAGTCCGTCACCACCTCAACCTGGATCATCTGGCCGACCCTGATATGGCAAAGCGCGGCCAATACTTTGTTCGGCTACACCGTCTGGGCATCCTTGCTATCGCGCTATCCGGCGGCCACCGTGGCGCCCATGTCGCTGCTGGTGCCGGTGTTCGGCATGGGCGCTTCGGTCCTGGTGCTGGACGAGCCCCTGCCCGGCTGGAAGCTCACCGCCTGCCTGCTGATCATGGCGGGGCTGGCGGTCAACCTGCTGTGGCGGCCGCGCAAAGCCATTCTCATTGGCGAACCGGACTGATTTTAGAGGAACCCCCTCCGGTTTCAGCTTCCGCTCGGCTTCCTTCGGTCGCCTTCGCCCGCTGAAACCACCTCCCCCTTTCCTTGCTTCGCAAGAAGGGGGAGGCGGGGCTGTGCTGTTACTTATGAGTCTTAAACGCGATGAACTTGATGCGCCCACCCGCCGGGACCAGCATCTGGTGCGGCGTCCCGGCCGGAATGAAGAAATAGTCGCCCGGCTTCATGGTCTGGACCGAGCCGCCCTTGATCGACGTGCCGCGCTGCTCGCCCGGCGCGGTGACCTTGGCCTCCACGACCATGCCGCCGGTGGCGAAGCGGGCCTCGCCTTCCTGCACGAAGATATGGTCGGCCCAGTCGGCATGGATTTCCGCCTGCCCGTCCTTGTCGCGGATGGTGTTGATCACCCGATAGACGGCGCCCTTGGAGATCAGGGCCTCGGCATAGAAGTCGGTCGGCTTCTTGGCCTTTTTCAGGGTATCGCCCAGGTCGGCATTGGTAAGATGCCGGACAGCGGTTTCCGAGCCGGTCTTATCCAGGGAGGTGAAGGGCGGTGCGGCAGGCTGGGCGATGGCGGGAAGCGCCGCCAGGACGGCGGCGGCAATGAGGTACTTGCGCATGATATCTCCCTAAACTTTGTGTTTGAAAATCAGATACGTAAACGTATGGCCCGGTGTGGCGGTGAATATATGCGGCATGCCGGGCGGGATCACCAGCCGGTCGCCGGGATGCAATATCTGGAATTTGCCGCCCACCAGACTGCCCCCACGGATTTCCCCATTGCCGGTGTCGCGGCCGCCTTCCTGGGTGCCGCCATAGGTGATGCTGCCCTCGCCGTCCAGGACATGGATGTAATCGTACCAATGGTTATGAGCTTCGGCATTGGTGTTGATCACCCTGGTGACATATTCGATGAAGTAGTTCTCGTGATCGATCACGATCTTGGACTGAGGCTTGCCGTCGCTGCGATGGGTCAGGGCCGCGACCTCGGCGGCGGGCTGATAGACGAAGGCGTCGATCGGCGCATTGTGCGGCAATGGCGGCGCGGCCGGAGTTTGTGCGGAAACGCTCAATGGCAAGGCCGCCAGTGCAGCCAGCGCGAAAAATCGACGGAATATCATGTGTCCCCCTGTTGTTTTCTTTTGGGGAACTTTAGCCATACATTGCCGAATTGCCATCATGGAAAAAGAAAAAGGCGCCCTCCAGGGAGGACGCCTCTCGGCTTTAACAAGCGTTGGATCTAGCGCTTTTTCGCCTTTTTCTTGGTCTTTTTGGCCTTCTTGGCGGCCTTCTTCACTTTCTTGACGACCGCTTTCACGACCTTGGCCTTCTTGGCCTTGCGGCGCTTTTTCTTCGCAGGCACCGCCGCAGGCGTACCGGTGAACAGGCCCGCCACCGCGGCTTCCAGTTCGGCGGCACGCGCCGCCAGCTTGCTTTTCTTTGCCATAAATTCGAACTCCCTCATATCAACGCTTGAAGGAAACGAAGCTAAAGCGATTCTGTTCAATCGACCAAAGAGGCAACAAAAAAGGCGCGCCTGCCGGCGCGCCTTTTGAGCTTTATGTGGCTAAGGACTACTCGTCGCCGCCCTTCTTCTTGGGCGTCTTCTTCTTCAGAGCCGCACCCAGAATGTCGCCCAGGCTGGCGCCGCTGTCGGACGAACCATACTGCTCGACGGCTTCCTTCTCCTCGGCCACTTCGCGGGCCTTGATGGAGAGCGAGACCTTGCGGCTGGCCTTGTCCATGCTGGTGACCAGCGCGTCCACCTTGTCGCCCTTGCCGAAGCGCTCGGGGCGCTGGTCGTTGCGGTCGCGCGCCAGATCGGCGCGGCGGATGAAGGACTTCACGCCCCCTTCCAACTCGACCTCGATGCCGCCGTCATTGACTTCGGTGACCGTGCCGGTGACGACCGAGCCCTTGCGCAGCGCGCCGCCGGAGGGGCCGGCCTTCTCGATCGGATCGCTTTCCAGCTGCTTGATGCCCAGCGAAACGCGTTCCTTCTCGATGTCGATGTCCAGCACCTTGGCCTTGACCACCTGGCCCTTTTCATAGGTCTTGAGGGCTTCCTCGCCCGGTGTGGTCCAGGACAGGTCGGAGAGGTGCACCATGCCATCGATGTCGCTGTCCAGGCCGATAAACAGGCCGAACTCGGTGATGGACTTGATCTCGCCCTCGATGACCGTGCCGGCGGGGTGGTTGGTGGTGAAGGCATTCCAGGGATTTTCCTGGGTCTGCTTCAGGCCAAGGCTGATGCGGCGCTTGTTGGAATCCACTTCCAGCACGGCGACGTCCACATCGGTGCCGGGGGTGACCAGCTTGGACGGGGCCATGTTCTTCTTGACCCAGGACATTTCGCTGACATGGACCAGGCCTTCGACGCCGGGTTCCAGCTCCACAAAGGCGCCGTAGTCCGTGACGTTGGTGACCTTGCCCTTGAACTGCACGCCCACCGGATATTTGGCGGCGACACCTTCCCAGGGATCCGTCTGCAGCTGCTTCATGCCCAGGCTGATGCGCTGGGTGTCGTGATTGATCTTGATGATCTGCACGGTGACGGTCTGGCCCACGGTCAGCACCTCGGTCGGGTGCGAGACGCGGCGCCAGGCGATGTCGGTGACGTGCAACAATCCGTCGACGCCGCCCAGATCCACAAAGGCGCCGTAATCGGTGATGTTCTTGACCACGCCTTCGACGATCTGCTTTTCCTGCAGAGAAGCGACCAGCGAGGTGCGTTCCTCGGCGCGGCGCTCTTCCAGCACGGCGCGGCGCGACACCACGATATTGCCGCGGCGGCGGTCCATCTTGAGGATCTGGAACAGCTGGGCCTGGTTCATCAGCGGGCCGACATCGCGCATCGGGCGCACATCGACCTGCGAACCGGGCAGGAAGGCCACGGCGCCGTCGAGATCGACAGTGAAGCCGCCCTTGACGCGGCCGAAGATCACGCCGGTGACGCGGGTCTGGTCGTTGAACGCCTTCTCAAGCTTGACCCAGCTTTCTTCGCGGCGGGCCTTGTCGCGGCTCAGTACGGCTTCGCCCAGGGCGTTCTCGACGCGCTCCAGATAAACCTCGACGGTGTCGCCCACCTTGATGTCGGCGGGGACGCCCGGCATGGCGAATTCTTTCAGGGAAATACGGCCTTCGGTCTTGAGGCCGACATCGACCATGGCGAAATCGTTCTCGATGGAAACGATGGTGCCCTTGATGACGGAGCCTTCCTGCGGGCTCTGGGTCTGGAAGCTCTGCTCCAGCATGGCCGCGAAATCTTCGCGGGACGGGGTGGCGATGGAGCTTTCGGTACGTTCCTTGGTAGCGGCGCGAGCCATTCGGGTGTTCCTATACGTCGTTCATGCCAAACAGCTTGCGGCTGCTGGACTTCCCATGGCTGCTGCCCACGGGCGGTTGGATTGTCGAAAAAGGTAAGCGGGATGCCCGAAAGCCGCCGGGCCTCCTTAGCCCCTGTGGCGGTCCTTGAGCGCGCCGTCCACCTTGGGGAAAACCAAGGCAAGGGCTGCCGCGAACGCGGCGTCTATACCCAAATCGGAGGTATCCAGCAAGTCGGCGTCCAGGGCCTGTTTCAGGGGGGAAACCGGCCTGCTTTTGTCGGCGGCATCCCGGGCATTGATTTCGTTAAGAACATCCTGCTCTGCCCGGCGGATGCCCATGCTTTTAAGCTCGTTCCAGCGGCGGCGGGCCCGGATTTCGGGCGCCGCATCGACATAAAGCTTGGCGGTGGCCCCAGGGCAGATCACCGTGCCGATGTCGCGCCCGTCCATCACCGCGCCGGGGCTGCCGCCGGGGGGTCTGGCAAGAAAATCCTGCTGGAAATCCAGCAAGGCCTGGCGCACCGCCGGGATGGCGGCGACATGGGATGCCGCCTTGCCGACAATATCGGTGCGGATGGCGGGATCGCCGGCCCGGTTGAAATCGATGGTCTGGGCGCCGCGCACCGCATCGGCCTCGTTCTGTGTATCGCCCTTGGCTTCCAGCACCGCCAGCGCGGTCAGCCGGTAGAGCGCCCCGGAATCCAGATGCGCGAAGCCGAAATGCTGCGCCAGCCGCTTGGCAAGGGTGCCCTTGCCGCTGGCCGCGGTGCCATCAACGGCGATCACAATACTCATGGGGCTTCCATAACCGCGAACTTATTCATTGGGTCGCTCCATAAATTCCGCTCCCAGGCCGCGCATCAAATCCTGATATTCGGGAAATGAGGTGGCGATCATGGCGACGTCGTCCACCGTCACCGGCTTTTCGCTGGCCAGGCCCATGGTGAGGAAGCTCATGGCGATGCGGTGATCCATATGGGTGGGGACCGTGCCGCCGCCCGGCACCGCGCCGCCTTCCACGATCAGATCGTCGCCTTCAATTTCGTATTTGACGCCATTGAGTTTGAGACCGCGCGCCACCGCTTCCAGCCGGTCGCTTTCCTTGACCCGCAGCTCTTCCAGGCCCCGCATCGCGGTCTTGCCCTTGGCGAAGGCGGCGGCGACCGCAAGGATGGGATACTCGTCGATCATGGACGGCGCGCGCGATGCCGGAACCTCGACACCCTTCAATTCCGAATGGCGCACGACCAGATCACCGATCTCTTCGCCGCCGCTGACGCGCCGGTTTTGAACCTCGATCCGCGCCCCCATCTCCAGCAACGTCTCGATCAATCCGGTGCGGCGGGGATTGAGCAGGATGGCGGGCAAGGTGATTTCCGAGCCCGGCACGATCAGCGCCGAGACCAAAGGGAAAGCGGCGCTGGAAGGATCGCGCGGCACTTCCACATTGCAGCCGGCAAGCCTGGCCGGACCTTCGATCGCGATGGTCTCGCCCCCTTCGGCGCGCGGCGTGACGGTGATCCGGGCGCCGAACGCCGCCAGCATCTTTTCGCTGTGATCGCGGGTCAGGGCATCCTGGGAAATATGGCTGGTACCTTGTGCATTCAGCGCCGCCAGCAGCAGCGCCGACTTCACCTGGGCGCTGGCGGTCGCGACATGCACGGTGGCGGCCCTAGCGTCCTTGGCGCCGTGCAGGGTCAGCGGCATCAGCGCCTTGGCGCCCTGCCCTTCATAAGTGACCCCGAACACCTTCAGCGGATCGACCACCCGCGCCATGGGGCGAGACCGCAAGGAGGCATCCCCGGTAAAGACCGCGGTGATTGGGGTGGTTGCCATCGCCCCCATCACCAGGCGCGAGCCGGTGCCGGAATTGCCGAAATTCAGCTCCGAGGCGGGGGAGCGCCAATGGCCCACCCCGGTTCCCTTGACCCGCCAGCGGCCGGGCCCCTCGGCGGTCAGCTCCGCCCCAAAGCCCCGCAAGGCCCCGGCGGTGGAATGGACATCGCCCGACTCCAGCAGGCCGGAAATGCGGGTTTCCCCTTGCGCCAAGGCCCCCAGGATAAGCGCCCGCTGGGAAATGGATTTATCCCCCGGCACCTGGGCGACGCCTTTGAGGGGGGCGCCCCGGCGGGCGGATAATGGGGTGGAATTGGCGTTCTGCATCAGGGGCTTCAAAAGACCTTTACAGGCGGGGCTACCCGTGGCAAACGCGCCCCTCCAATAACCCCTTCTTCACGGGAAGATCATCTTGGTCAAGGCAGATCTTGGAACCAAACGGGCTTGTCCCAGTTGCGCGGCGAGGTTTTACGACCTCACCAAGCGGCCGATTGAATGCCCCAAATGCGGTTTCAGCTATGAGCCGGAGGCGCTGTTCAAGCAGCGCCGCAGCCGCGTGGCGGAGCCTGCCGGCGCTGCCGCAGTGGTCGCCGCCGAGAGCGACGACGAGGAAGAAGACGACGAGGACGAGGACGAGAGCGCCGAATCCGAGGACGAGGAAGAAGAGGAAG
This sequence comes from uncultured Alphaproteobacteria bacterium, assembly GCA_902825865.1. Taxonomy (GTDB): domain Bacteria; phylum Pseudomonadota; class Alphaproteobacteria; order Micropepsales; family Micropepsaceae; genus Rhizomicrobium. Next base: position 100 of record CADECX010000072.1, on the reverse strand, counting down.
CCGAGGCCGTGGTCGAGGCGCCTCTGAAGATCGCCGCCACCGGCGAGGACGAGGACGAGGAAACCGAGGAAGAAGAAGCCGAGGCGGAATCGGGCATGTC
>CADECX010000071.1 GCA_902825865.1 uncultured Alphaproteobacteria bacterium | reverse complement strand
TCTCCAAGCCAATTTCTATCAATTCGCTTGGTACAAAAAGAGCCGGGCAGGTCAAGGTGTCGAGCACAAGCTCGCCGTGGCGGGTGACGTCACACATGGCGTCACTCACCAACCCGATGGGCTTGACCGTAGGGTGCAAGGCCAGGTCCTCGCGGCGGCTGCCTCGCATGGAATTGACTGACGCATAGTCCCAGACGTTGGTACGGTTGCGGCCGTGTTTGCCCAGCTCCACGGCGTTGTAGTGCGGGCCACTTCCCACCCGATACACAAACACCAATTCGTGGCGTGACCGGTAAAGCGACCCCATGCCTGCATTGGACTTGTTCCAGATGCACAGGTTCAGAAGCTGCCCATAGACAGCCTCCTCTACAGCCAAGACAGAGCCCATGTGCCGCCAGTCCATGCACACAAAGTGCACAGCACCATCGCGCGATACTCCGGCGGCAGCCCCCAAGGTCTCCCTCAGAAACCCCCGAAACTCCGCCTCGGACATCTCCCCCGATGCCATGGCGAACTCCCGGTGGCGGCCGCGGGCATTGGCATGGCCGTTGATCTTCACATTGTACGGCGGGTCTAGGAACGCCGCGTCAGCCTTCACGCCCGGGCCCAGCAGACTTCGGAGGAAAGCCGGATTGCGGGAATCCCCGCAGCCCACCCGGTGAGGGCCAAGCTGCCAGATATCGCCAGGACAGGTACGCGCCTGGGCCGGCACGGCCGGGATGACCTCGTCATCAGGATCAACCTTGCCCTGCCCCAGCGTGACGTCGATCTCCCCGCTGCTGAAGCCGGTGATCTCCAGGTTGAAACTTACGTCCAGGCTTGCCAGCGCCTCCAGCTCGACCTTGAGCAGCTCGCCGTCCCAACCGGCGTTCTGGGCAATCTTGTTGTCAGCCAGCCTGAGGGCGCGCTTTTCGGGGTCGCTCAGGCCCTGAAGCTCGATGGCCGGGACACGTTCCAAGCCGAGCTTCTTGGCACCCGCCAAGCGGCCATGGCCGGCGATGAGAACGCCGCCCTCGTCGATTAGCAGAGGATTGGTAAAACCAAACGCCCCCATGCTGGCGGCGATCTGTTCGACTTGCTTTTTGGAATGGGTACGCGCGTTGCGCGCGTCAGGCTTGATAGCCCCGATAGGCAGATACTGAACTTTCAAATCGTGCTGGTACTTCATGCGGCCTCTTTGAGAAAAACACCGCCTTTCAACTAAGGGGAAACGAGGTTCAAAAAACAAAAATCCGCGGTATAGTCACAAGCACATGCGGGGACGGGCTGGACTACGGCGCTCCACAGCTAGCGCTAGCGTCAGCTAGCTATGGAAGTCACAAGCCGCTCAACTCGTATTAATGGCGTCGGCACCGGCTTCCCTGATAACCAAGGTCCATTCCCTGTTCTTGGCTATTAAATTCCCTGTTCCGCTGCAGCAGGGAAAACGGACCTAAATCCCGATTTTTACGGGACAATTTCGGGTGAAATCGGGGCTTTAAGCCCTGTTTTCGGGCACTTTCCCTGTAATTTCCCTGTTAAGCAGGGAATTTCCGGAATTTGCCCGAAAAACAGGGAGAGCTAGGTTCGCGCGCGACTGGGCTCACAACCACCATAAAGTGGCAATTTACCGCGATTGTTGCAGTGACAGCTTTCAGCGGCAGAACGGTTCGGCCCCCATGACCGACTTAATTCCGCCGACGATCATTTTCTTGAACGCCACCGACCCGGCATAGGCCTTGTCGTCGTTCGCGAAAATCCCCGCATCATGGCCCATGGTCGTCGCCCACACTTTGCCGCCGTCGTAATACTGGCACCAGGCGACGGGATGAAACGAGCCATGCCCCGGCATGCGCCCAATCACGGTCGGGAGTCGCACAGGCGTGTCGGCGGCGCGGTTTGCGGGCGGCGCCTCTTGTGGCTTTGGCGGCGCGGGCCAGGACTTTTCGTCGACGGTCGCCAGGAAGCGAACGCGGGTGGGGAAAGGAACAAGGTTGTACCACTCGTCCGTAAAGCGCCAGCGCTTGGGCAAGCCCCTGGTTGAAGCGTCCTGATCGTTCACCATTACCACATCGCCCTCGCGAACCGGACTGTGGTTATAGAAAATGGCGTTACCGAGCAGGCCTTGATAGTAGGGCCAGCCATAAAGGGAGGCAAAAGCGGAATGAATGGCGACGAAGCCACCGCCGCCCTGCATGTAATGGCGCAAGGCGTATTTTGAGGTTTCATCCAGGATTTCACGCGACGTGCTGAAGAACACAATCGCGTGGTAGGTGTCCAAGGCCTGCCCGATGGCGCCCGGCTGGGGCGTGATGCCGGAAACCTTCCCCATGGCGGCAACGTCTTCGGTATAGTCGAGATGCCAGCCGTTTTCCTCCGCGATTTTGAGCATCTGGGCATGAACGATATTTTTTGGTGAAAGAGCCGGGTTGACGCCGGGCGGCAGCGCAGGGCCGAGATTGTCGTGCCGGTGACCGCCATTTGTGCGCGTGTACAGCAAGACACGAAATTGCTTGACGGAATCGCGCGGCCAATCATGAAAACATTTCGGATCGATGCCCCGGCAAACGCCGTAGTCCATGTCCCCCAGATTGTCGTTTATCGATCCGCCCGGATTTCCGGTTTGCGCCGACGCCGCGAGGGCGAGAAAACAGATGCTTGCCGCGGCTATCAAGAATTTATTCAACATCATGTCTCTCCCTTGAGAACAGTTCGCTTCGAATGGCGAAGTCTTTCATTCGATGCTCTCAACTCTGCGGATCATTCCGTCGCTCTTGCTGAGGATATAGATTTCTCCCTCGCTATCGACCGCCAAACGCATATCGACACGAAACAGCGGAGCGATGGACGGATTGCCGATCGCGCCAGCCGGCGAAGCAACGGGCGGCGGCCCCGAGGGCGTGCGACCCAGCGCGCGGTTCAGTGTGATCGTCGCAAGATCGGTCTTGATCTCGGTATAGGCGGCAAGCGTGGCGGGATTTCCATCCTTCGCGGCATGGATATCCGCCGCTTTAACATAGAAAATCCTGCCGCTGGTGATATCGCCGAATAGCAGAGAACCTTGCAGGGCTGGCCACTTTTTCCCCCGATAGACCAAACCACCGGCTATCGCATCGCCTTCTGACGCCGTTTTATAGGCCAGGCTGCTGTCCCGCATGGGAACACGATCTTCCAGCACGACCGTATCGGATATCCGGATGGGCAAAGTCCCATCCCCGGGAACAAATCCAAATACCGGACTCAAAGGCTTCAGGTCCGGCCCTTCCCGCAGCGGATAGCCGAAATTGTCGCCGCGATCGATGACATCGATGGTTTCAAAGCGGGGTTGGCCCGCATTCGAGCCGATAACAAAAGCCAGCAGGTTGGCGCGGGTGGCCGAAACACGATCCCAAGCCAAACGGTGCGGATTGCGCATGCCATAGGACCAGATTTCCTTCCGCGCCCCGGGCAGGCTGGCAAACGGATTGTCGGCGGGAATGCGATACTGTCCATTCTCGCTGAGTTGGCTGGCCCCGACATGCGCCTTGGGGTCGGGAATTATCCGCAATATCTTGCCGCCGAAATTGTCGAGCCTTTGCGGATTGAGCCGGCGGCTATCCGTTCGCTCTCCAGCCCCGCCGTCTCCGGCGGAGATATACAGCACGCGCCAATCCGGGTCGCCGGGGCGGGCCGCCGGATTGAAGGTCAAGTCGTTGACGGGATGAATTCCAATAAGGAGCTGCACCCGCATGATCTCCCGGGCCGATCCCTGAAACTCGGTGTCCTTCGTATTCGTATCCGACCATTCCACCAGAACCGACTCGCGCGTAATCGGTGTTGCCGCGGAGGGCGTAAAGATTGCCTTTGTCGGCGCGTATTTCGAAAGATCGAGGTTCGGCGCGGCTCCGCTTTTGGGCACAGGCGAAGCGGCGGAGGCGGCATCCTCCATGTGCAAGGTGTAGAATTTTCCATTGCGCCGGTAGTCCGGGTCGAACGCGACACCAACAAGCCCGCTGGCGAAACTGATATCGGCGATGAAACGGGCAAACAGTCCCTTTCCATCGCCGGAGCCGTTAAAGGCAAGATAGGGCGTAAGCTGCCTGGATTTCTTGTCCAGGATGTAAAGCGGCCCGGTCTGGTCGGTAACAAACAGGCGCCGCGCCCCGGGCTCTTCCACGAAAAAGTTGACGCGGGCGATCCACGACCTTGCGTTGCTACTATCGAAACTGCCCGTGGCGGGCATTTCCAAATAGTCGCCGAGCGTGGCGCGCAAAGCTTTGGGGGGCTGGGCACAGGCCGGGCCCGCCATCCCAAGCAAAAGGATCGCGCCAACGACCAGATTTACCTTTGCGCTCAGCATTGCCCTTATCAATCGATAAGCGTCCTCTAGGTTCGAATTCCAGTCCCCGCGGCCGCCGCTGTCCGGCTAGTTTCTCCTCACAACAAGCACTCGCTGCGATACCGTTCGATGCAGGTCGCGATCACCTGGTCGCCGGGCTTCTTCCACCAGTTCTCCGCGGAGAAGATCTCCACCTCCTGCGGCCCTTTGAAACCCGCTTCTTCTATCATCCGCCGCATCCCGCGCAGATCGATCACGCCATCGCCCATCATGCCGCGGTCCAGCAACAGATCCCGCGTCGGCACCAGCCAGTCGCAGATGTGATGGGCGAAAATCCGCCCGCCCGCGCCCGCGCGCGCAATCTGCTCCGCCAGCTTGGGATCCCACCAGACATGGTACGCATCGATCGCCACACCAAGCCCGTCGCCCAGCACATCGCAGACATCCAGCGCCTGTTCGAGCGTGTTGATGCAGGCCCGGTCGGCGGCGTACATCGGGTGCAGCGGCTCGATCGCCAGCTTCATGCGGTTGGCTCGCGCATAGTCCAGGGTGGCGCCGATACCATCCGCCACCATCTGCCGCGCGGCGGCGATATCCTTCGAGCCCTTCGCCAGCCCGCCGACCACCAGCACCAGGCAATCCGCCCCCAGCGCGCAGGCCTCATCGATCGCCCGCTTGTTGTCCTCAATCGCCGCCGCGCGCCCCGCCTCATCCGCCGCCGGAAACATCCCGCCGCGGCAAAGTCCGGTGACGCGCAAGCCATTGGCGCGCACCATCGCCGCCGCTTCCTTCAAGCCCGCCGCCTGCACCTGGTCGCGCCAGGGCGCCACCGCGCGCAGCCCCTGCTTCACACAGGCATCCACGGCCTGTGCCAGGTTGAACTGCTCCCGCACGGTGGCGAGATTGATGGAAAGTCCGTCCAGCGCGCTCAAGCCACACCATTCACGGCCAGCACGCGGTTCATCCGCGTCACCGCCAATTTCGGATCGCGCAGGCATCCGCAGGCATCCGCCAGCCGGAACAGTTCCGCCAGATGGACCAGCGACCGCGCGCTTTGCTGTCCGCCCAGCATCGCAAAATGCTCCTGCAACCCGTTCAGATAGGCCAGGAACACCACGCCCGTCTTGTAGAACCGCGTCGGGGCCTTGAAGATATGCCGCGACAAGGGCACCGTCGGCGCCAAAATGGCGTGAAACCCATCGACATCGCCCGCGCCCAGCCTGGTCAAGGCCGCCGAAGCCGCCGGGGCAATCGCGTCGAAAATCCCCAGCAAGGCATCGGAATATCCCTGCGCGTCGCCGGCGATCAGCTCTGCATAGTTGAAGTCGTCACCCGTATACATGCGCACGCCCTGCGCCAGCCGCCGGCGCATCGCAATCTCCTTCTCGGCCGACAGCAGCGAGATCTTGATCCCGTCCACCTTTTCGGGATGGCTGTTGATGAGATCGACGCACACATTCATCGCGGCCATGTGGTCGTCGCGGCCCCAGTATCCCTTCAGCGCCGGGTCAAACATCTCGCCCAGCCAGTGCAGGATCACCGGCTGCTTCACCTGGCCCAGGATACGGTCATAGACCCGCAGATAATCGTCGGGAGACCGCGCCGCCACCACCAGGGCGCGGCTCGCCATTAAGATAATGCGGCCGCCCTGCCCCTCGACAAATTCCAGCTGCTCTTCATAGGCGCGGATCACATCGTCGATCGTCAGTCCGGCGCTGGGCTGCAAATGATCGGTGCCAACGCCGCAGGCAATCACCGCATCCTTGCGCCCGCGCGCAGCCTCCAGCGACCGCCGGATCAGCTCCTGCGCGCCGCTCCAGCTCAAACCCATGCCGCGCTGGGCCGTATCCATCGCCTCGGCCACAGCCAGGCCCAGGTCCCAGAGATAGTGCCGGTAAGCGATGGTCCGCTCCCAGTCCACATCCTCATCCAGCCATGGATTGTTGTCCGCCAGAGGCGCGGCCACCACATGCGCCGCCGAATAGGCCACGCGATTCCACCCGCGCCCGCCGGCAGGCGCCGTCACCGGCACACCGGCAACCGTATAGGTCTCCAGCCCGCCATCCGCCCTGGGTAGAGTGATCCTCAGCATTCCGTCTCCAGCGTTACAGGCTCAGCTGCGGCACGTCGATGACGCGCCGTTCCGTCCAGCTTTTTTGACCAAGTTCGGCCAACTGTACGCCCTTGGCGCCTTCAAACAGATCGCGCTTCCAGGGCGTTCCTTCCACCAGGTGGCGAATGAATTCTTCCCACTGCTGTTTGAAGCCATTTTCATTGACCTTGTTGTCGGGCACTTCCTGCCATTGGTCTTGGAACGGCATGGTTTGGGGTTGGTCAGGATTCCACACCGGCCGCGGCGTGTTCACGCGGTGCTGGCTGTAGCAGCGCGTCAATCCCGCCACCGCCGAGCCCAGCGTTCCATCCACCTGGAAGGTAACAAGATCATCGCGCTTCACGCGCACGGCCCAGGAGGAATTGATCTGGGCTATCACGCCGCCTTCGAGCTCGAAGGTGGCATAGGCGGCATCATCGGCATCGGCGGCATATTCCTTGCCGCGTTCATCGACGCGCTTGGAAATATGAACCGCGCCCATGCAACTGACGGACCTGACTTCTCCCACCAGATTGTCCAGCACATAGCGCCAGTGCGGCAGCATATCCAGAATGATCCCGCCGCCATCGGCCTTGCGGTAATTCCAGCTTGGACGCTGCGCCGCCTGCCAGTCGCCCTCGAAGACCCAGTATCCGAACTCGCCCCTGACCGAGAGAATCCGCCCAAAGAATCCGCTATCTCGAAGCATCTTCAACTTTTGCAGGCCGGGCAGATAAAGCTTGTCCTGCACGACGCCGCTCTTCACCCCCGCATCCTTGGCGAGCCGGGCCAGGCCTAGGGCCTGATCCAATCTTTCCGCGACCGGTTTTTCTGCATAGATATGCTTGCCCGCCTTGATCGCTTTCGACAACAGATCGAACCGCATCGCGGTCGAACCCGCATCGAAAAAAACACTGTCGTCGGAATTGCGAAGGGCGTTCTCGACATTGTCCGCGACGCGTTCAATGCCGCAGGCCTTGGCGATCGCCGCCACCTTTTCGCGGTTTCGTCCCACCAGTATGGGATCGGGCATCACCCTGTCGCCATTTGAGAGCTGCACCCCACCCGCGGCGCGAATGGCGCAGATCGAACGGACCAGATGCTGGTTATAGCCCATGCGGCCGGTAATACCGTGCATGATGATGCCAAGCCGTTGGGTTGCCATTTCTTTTCCCCGATAAGTAACCACACAGTTACTCGCGCCTGATTTTGCTGTCAATTGGACCGTTGGGACAATGGCCCAGGCGATTGAATTGGCCCGTTTCACGGCTTAAGCAAGGGACATGACAAAGACTGCCAAGCCCGCCGCCAAGCGGTCAACCGCAACGACCCGCACAAGGGGCAAGGCCAACGAAGAAAAGGCGCGTGAGGCCATACTGAGCGCGGCCGTGGGCGAATTTTTCGAGCATGGGTTTGGCGGGGCGCGGGTGGACGCCATTGCGAGGCGGGCCAAGACCAACAAGCGCTTTCTATATGTCTATGTCGGCAACAAGGAAGCGATATGGCTGGCGGCGCTCCAACGCGTTTACGGCACCATGCGAGCCGGCGAGCGGGAGCTGAATCTGGAAAATCTCGCGCCCGACGAAGGCATGCGCCAGCTCATCCACTTCAATTTCTGGTTTCACGTCGAACATCCCGAATTCATTTCGATGCTGAATGACGAAAACCGCCAGAAAGCGCGGAATTTGCGCCGTTCCACAAAGACCCAGAAAATGTATTCGCACCTGCTTGGGTTGATCGAGGGATTGCTGCATCGCGGCGAGAAAGCGGGCCTGTTCCGGAAGGGAGTCGATCCCATGCAGCTTTACATCTCCATCGCCGCGCTCAGCTATTTCTATTGCTCGAACCAGCATACGCTGTCGGTCATTTTCGGCCATGATCTGAGCGCCCGCCGCGAAATAGTGCGGCGCGAAGAGCATGTTGTTTCCGTGATCATGGACTATCTCACGCATCCTGCCGCGAATTGACAGCCCCGTGCCTCGGACGTAACCATGTGGTTACACAGTCCCCGTTCCGATGGGACGCCCCGGGCATGATCGATGGCCAACGACACACTCAGGACCGCACCCTGGTGGCGCGACGTCACCGCGCAACAATGGACCATATTTGCCATCGCGTCGGCCGCATGGCTGTTCGATATTCTCGATCAGCGCATTTTTTCGGTGGTGCGCATTCCGGCCCTGTCCGCCCTGATGGATTTGCCCGGCGGCGATCTGCAGGTCCAGGCAACCGCCAAGGTCGCGACCGCCCTCATGCTGATCGGCACCGGCGTCGGCGGCCTGGTGGGCGGCGCCATGGGCGATCGCCATGGCCGGGCCCGTCTCCTGACCCATTCGATCACGCTCTACGCTATCGCCACCGCCCTCACGGCGGTGGTGCAGACCGCGGACCAGATGATTGCATTGCGGTTTGTGTCGGGCCTGAGTTTCGGGGCTGTTTTCGGCCTGGCGGCGGCGATCATCACCGAAACCGCGCCCCCTACGGCCCGCCTGGCCATGCTGGCGCTGCTGCAGGTCATGTCCGCGGTCGGCAATGTCCTGGCGGCTGTCATCAAGCTGCAGGTCGATGCCCTTGCGGTGGCCGGCATCATCGATATGGAGAATGTATGGCGCGTGATGTTCCTGATCGGCGGGGCGCCGATTCTCCTGGCGGTCATTTCCGCACGCAAGCTGCGTGAAACCGAAACCTGGCTGCGGCTGAAACAGCAGGGCGCCTTGCCCAAAAGCGCCATGAACGCCTATGCCGAGATATTCAGGCATCCCGTGGAACGCCGTAATCTTTATTTCGGCACCGCGATCTCGGCGTCGGGCATCATCGGCCTGTGGGCCATCGGCGAATATGCCATCGACCTGCAGGACGTGATTTTCACCACCTATTACCGGGCCGATCACAGCGCCGCCGCCGCCGCGATACTGGTGGCGCAGACGAAAAACTGGGCCTACATCCTGCAGATGATCGGCGGCGGACTGGGCATGGCCTGCTTCGGCTGGGCCGCCGAACGGTTCGGACGCCGCGCCACCTTCATCGCCACATTCCTGGCCGCCTTCGTGACGACGGCGCTCGCCTATTGGCAGATGCAAAGCCCGGCCGACGCATATTGGATGATGCCGATCATGTATTTCTTCCAGCTCGGCCTGCTTGCCGGATTCTCCATCTACCTGCCCGAATTGTTCAGCGCCCGTTATCGCGGCACCGGCATTTCCTTCGCCTACAATGTGGGGCGCTTCGCGGCGGCAGGCGGCAGTTTCTTTTCGGCGCTGATGACCACGCATGTCTTTGCCGGCCTGGCTTCGCCCCTGCCGCTGCGTTACTCGGCGATCGTGATGTGTTCGATTTTCCTGTTCGGGGCGGCCGCGTCTTATTTTACCCCGGAAACCAAGGGCGTTCCCTTGAGGGATTAGTTGGCGCGACTAGTTCGCGTGATAAAGCTCCGCGCTTATCCCGCCCACTCTGTCGGTATCCATATAGGAATGTTCGCCCGAACCTGGCTTGCCCACCGTACCCCAGGTGGTGAACTGCACCTCTTGGTATCCCAGCTTCACATACTTCGCGACCGCCTTCTTCAAGTCGGGCACCGCCAGGGCGATATGCTGTATCCCCTCGCGGCGGCGCGGGGGACCGTTCAGATAATCGCCATAGATGTTGGCCGGCGCGGCAGGCGCCGCCGCCCAGAGAAAGCCGAACTGATTGTAATTCTGGAAGCTCTCATAATGCGGCAACAGCAGTTGCTTGCCTTTGTAGATGGAATCTTCCCGCGCCGGGATATGAGCGATCTTCAGCGCCGGGAAGCCCAGCTTTTCCCAATAGGCCGATACCGGCGGCATGTCCCGCACCACCACGCCGAAATGCTGCACGATGGCCGGCCTGCCCGCCGCGCCCGTATCGACGGCCTTCATTCCGCCCGGCCGGTACACCAGCCCCAGGCTGAACTTGCCCTCGGCCTCGGTATCGAAATAGGTCAGGGTCGCGTCCTGTTTGGGCATCCTGGTCTGCTGCAGCACATCCACGCCCATGGCCTTCATACGGGCTATCTCGGCGTTCAGCGCTGCTTCGCTCGAGACCTCATGCACAATCGAAAAAATCCCGTCGCCATGCTTGTTCAAGAAGCGGGTATAGGCATTCAGCTGTCCTTCGGCCGGCTGGATCATATCCACCGTCAGATTGCCGATATGCCCCGTGATCTGCCACGCATGGACGGTCGAAGGCCTGCCCTTGTATGTCACCGTCAGGGCGACATTCGGGTATTCCTGAATATCTGTCAGTCCATAAGCTTCCCAGGCTGGACGAACTTCATCGATATTGGTCACCACCCAGGTGACCCGGTTTACCGTCTTGTAGACATCCGGCGTCTGAGCCCAGGCGCTTCCCGCCAGGACACACGCGGCCACAACCAAACCGGGCAGTTTGAAGAGCGAATTCAAGCGAAGTCTCCTTCTGCGGCTGCGCAATCCAAACCATCAAAGATCAGGTCTGATTGACAGCAAAATCGGGCAATAGTAACTGTATGGTTACTTATCCGGGAAGGCAATCGGCAACGCTTTGGGAGTCCTGCATGAAACGCTCCGTACCCCTTCTGGCTCTCGGCCTCACTGTGGCAGCCGCCACCACCCTGGTCGCGCAGGACATGCCGCATGTGCACAAGGACAGCCAGGCGGCGCCCAGCTCCGCCGCCGCGATGCGCGACTCCAAACTGACTTACGCCAAGGACATCGCGCCTCTGCTGGCGCAGAACTGCCAGACCTGCCACCGCGCCGGTGAAGGCACGCCCTTCTCGATGGACAAATACGAGACCGTCAAGATGTGGTCGAACAACATCAAGCGGATGGTCTCCACCCGCCGGATGCCGCCCTGGTATGAGGACGGCACCACCAAGAAATTCGAGAACAACCGCACCATGGCCCAGGCCGATATCGACAAGGTCGTCGAATGGGTTGATGCCGGCGCACCCCAGGGCGACATGAAGGATATGCCCAAGCCCCGTGAGTTCGTTCAGGGCTGGAGCATCCCCAAGCCTGACGCCGTCTTCCAACTGCCCAAGCCCTTTCCCATCAAGGCGTACGGCCTGATGGAGTATCAATATGTCATCATCCCGACCGGCTTCAAAAAGGATACCTGGGTTCAGTATATCGAGGCCGCGCCCACCGACCGTCGCGTCGTTCACCACATCGTGACTTATGTTCGCGTTCCCGGCTCCAGCTACTTCAAGGGCGTGCCCACCAACATGTTCTTTACGGCCAAGGAAGCCGAAAAATACAAACCCAAGATGCCCTATATGGTGCCCGACATGGCGCCCGACACCGGAACCGACGGGAAGCCCACGCCGCAGACCGCCACCAGCAAGGGCGGCGGCGCCGACGTCCCCAGCGACTGGTTGGTGGGCTACGCGCCCGGCCAGACCCCCGACATATACAAGGATGGCGAGGCCAAGCTGATCCCAGCCGGGTCGGACTTGGTTATCGAGGTCCACTATATGCCCAATGGGACGGCCACGACCGACCAATCCCGCATCGGTGTGGTTCTCGCCAAGGGCAAAGTCACCAAGCGGGCCATGACCCTCTCGGCGGACAACGACAAGTTCAAAATTCCGCCCTTCCACCCCAACTACAAGGTCGATTCGTCCTACACCACGCCCGAGGACATGATTCTGGTCGGCATGCATCCGCACATGCACATGCGCGGCAAGGATGCCCAATACCGCATCCTATTCCCCGACGGTAAGAGAGAGACGTTGCTGAACATCCCCAATTACAATTGGCGCTGGCAGCTCTGGTACAATCTGGCCGAGCCCATCAAGATGCCCAAGGGCACCAAGATCGAGTGCACCGAGCACTTTGATAACTCCGCAGCCAACAAGGAAAATCCCGATCCCAGCAAGACCGTGATCTGGGGCCAACAAACCACCGACGAGATGATGGTCTGCATGTTCAATGTCGTGTTTGACGCCAAATTTACCACCAAGCAGATCCTCAGGCCGGCGAAAACAAAAACAGCCGACAAGGCGCCGGCAAAACCGAAAACATAAGCTGCGGGCCAAACGCGGACCGCCCGATACAAACGGTAAGGCGGTCGTTCGCCGCCCTATCGCCCCTTGCACGAGGAACCATGATCGAGCGCATCGCGAAACTATCGACGGCGATCATGGCCCTCTTCGCAGCCGCTGCCGCCAACGCCCAAACCACACAGACTGTCGCCGTGGGCCGGGGCCCCTTTGCTGTCGTGGTCAATGAGACAACCCACAAGGCCTATATCGCCACCGGCGAAGGCATCTCCGTTGTCGACGGCAACGCCAAGGTGCTGGCCAGCATCAAGACCGCAACCGGGGTTGCGGGCATCGCCATCAATCCGGTTACCAACCGCATCTACACTGCCCACCCCAATGACAGCACCAGCACCATCATCGATGGCGCCACCGACACCGTCATCGCCACCATCAAGGCCGGCAGCTATCCCCAGGCCGTCGCCATCAACAGCATCAACAACAAGATTTATATCGCCAACAATTACGGCCACAACATCACCATCCTGGACGGCGCCACCAACGCCACCACCAATGTGCGGGTGGGCCAGGGCCCGCGCACCATCCTGGTCAATCCCAACACCAACAAGGCCTATACGCCCAACTACGGCAGCAGCGACGCCACGGAGATAGACGGCAATGCTTTGACGGGCACGTCCATCCCCACCGGCAAGCATCCCTGGACCCTGGCGCTCGATCCCGGCATCGACAAGATCTATGTCGTCAATGAGGACAGCGCCACACTCTCCATCATCGACGGCGCCACCAGAGCGGTGAAGGATGTGCGTGTAGGCGAAATTCCCTTCGCCGTGACCTTCAATCCCACCACGCACCGCGTCTACGCCCTCAGCTATGGCTACAGCCCCATGGCCGTGCTCGCCCCCAAACGACACTACCCCCCCGCCGCC
>CADECX010000070.1 GCA_902825865.1 uncultured Alphaproteobacteria bacterium | reverse complement strand
TCGAAGGCGTCCAGAAGGAGATCTACGGCCAGTTCGAGAACACCTTCATGATGTATCTCCCCCGTTTGTGCGAACATTGCCTCAACCCCACATGCGTCGCGGCCTGTCCTTCGGGCTCGATCTACAAGCGCGAAGAGGACGGCATCGTCCTGATCGACCAGGAAAAGTGCCGCGGCTGGCGGATGTGCGTCTCGGGCTGCCCCTACAAGAAGATCTATTTCAACTGGAAGACCGGCAAGAGCGAGAAGTGCATCTTCTGCTATCCCCGGATCGAGGCTGGCCAGCCGACCGTATGCAGCGAAACCTGCGTCGGGCGGATCCGCTACCTCGGCGTCATGCTCTATGATGCGGACCGGATCGAGGAAGCCGCCAGCGCCGAACACGTCGAAGACCTCTACCAGGCGCAGCTCGATATCTTCCTCGACCCCAACGATCCGGCGGTGATCGCGCAGGCGCGCAAGGATGGCGTGCCGGAGGCCTGGCTTGAAGCCGCGCGGCATTCGCCGGTGTGGAAGATGGCGATGGAATGGAAGGTCGCCTTCCCGCTTCACCCCGAATACCGCACCCTGCCGATGGTCTGGTACGTGCCGCCGCTCTCGCCGATCAATGCAGCGGCCAGCGCGGGCAAGATTTCCGCGCGCAACGGGATGCCGGACGTGCGCAGCTTGCGCATTCCGGTGAAGTACCTCGCCAACCTGCTGACGGCGGGCAAAGAAGCCCCGGTGGTCGATGCGCTGGAGCGGATGCTGGCGATGCGCGGCTATATGCGCGCCAAGACCGTCGAGGGCGTGGTGGCCGAGGAGATCGCCCGCGAGGTCGGCCTGACCCCGGCCCAGATCGAGGAAATGTACCACGTGATGGCAATCGCCAATTACGAGGACCGCTTCGTCATCCCCACCGGCCATCGCGAGGATGCCGAGGACATGTACGACGAACGCGGCGGCTGCGGCTTCTCGTTCGGCAATGGCTGTTCGGGCGGGACCAGTGACGCGAACCTGTTCGGCGCCCCGGCTCGCAAGAAACTCCAGACCCCCTCGGAGGTATTCTGATGCGCCTGACCCTTCGCGTCCTCTCGGCCCTGCTGCGCTATCCCGATGCGGCGGTGCAGGACATGGCCCCAGAACTGGGGGAACTGCTCGCCGCCGATGGCCTGCTGAGCCCCGAGCAGCGCGCCGCCCTCCAGCCGCTGCTCGATGACCTTGCCGCCGCCGATCTGCTCGATGCCCAGGAACGCTATGTCGCGCTGTTCGACCGGGGGCGGGCGGTGTCGCTGCACCTGTTCGAACACGTCCACGGCGAAAGCCGCGACCGGGGCCAGGCGATGGTCAACCTGCGTGACCGCTACGAAGCGCAGGGCCTCGAAATCGCGGCGAACGAACTGCCCGATTACCTGCCGCTGTTCCTCGAATACCTCTCGGTCCTGCCGCCCGCGCAGGCGGCGGAGGAACTGGCCCAGCCGGGCGTGATCCTCTCCGCCCTGGCCAAGCGGCTGCAGGAAAAGGCCACGCCCTATGCCGCGCCGATGCGCATCCTGGCGGACCTTGCCGGGGCGGGCGGCGAGGCCTTCGAGATCGCGCCTGCCGACGATCCAGACGATCTGGCCGCGCTCGATGCCGCGTGGGAGGAAGAGCAGGTCCGCTTTGACGGCCCCGCCGCCCCCGGCGCCGCCGACTGCCCGCAGGTTGCCGGAATGGTCGACCGCATGCTTGCCCAGGAACCTGTCAGGAGCCAGATCCATGGCTGATTTCATCCATCACCTGCTGTTCGGAATCTATCCCTACATCGCGCTGGCCGTCCTCGCCGTCGGCTCGGTCATCCGCTATGACCGCGAACCCTATTCGTGGCGCGCCGGATCGAGCCAGCTCTTGCGCCGCAAGAAGCTGATCGTGGGATCGGTGCTGTTTCACCTTGGCGTGCTGATGATCTTTGCGGGGCATCTCGTCGGCCTGCTTACCCCGATTGCGGTGTTCGATGCGCTGGGCGTCTCGCACGGCGCAAAGCAGCTGCTGGCGATCGTCGCGGGCGGTTTTGCCGGGGTGTTGGGGATCACGGGCGCGACCCTGCTGATCCACCGCCGCTTCTTCGATCCGCGCGTGCGCGCCGCATCCAGCTTTGCCGACAACATGATCATCCTGCTGCTGTGGGCGCAGCTGGCGCTGGGGCTGGGCACGATCCCGCTTTCGCTCCAGCACCTCGACGGGCGCGAAATGGTCAAGTTCATGACCTGGGCGCAAGGCATCTTCACCTTCCGTTCGGGCGCGGCAGACCAGATCCGCGATGCGGCGCTGGTGTTCAAGCTGCACCTGTTCATGGGACTGACGATCCTGCTGCTGTTCCCCTTCACCCGGCTGGTCCACATGCTGAGCGCGCCGGTGCGCTATGTCTGGCGACCGGGCTATCAGGTGGTACGTTCGAGGAAGATGGCGCGATGAACTTTGAACCGGTCCTGGTCGGCGGGCGCGAGATCCCGGCCGAGGCGATTGCCGCCGAAGCCCAGCATCATCCCGCTCCCGATGCCGCAGCCGCCTGGAATGCGGCAGCCGAAGCCCTTGCCGTCCGCCAGTTGCTGCTAGGCGAGGCGGAGCGGCTGGGCCTGGTCCCTGGTGACCGGCGGGATGCCGATGGCCGTCCGCTGACCGAGGAGGACGCCCGGATCGATGCCCTGCTGGAACAGGAAGTGCGTGTGCCTGAAGCGGACGAGGCCGCTTGCCGCCGGTTCTATGACCATAACCGGGATCGCTTTGCCTCGCCGGTGCTGGTCGAGGCCGCGCATATCCTGATCGAGGCCGATCCGGCAGACGAATTTGCCATGGGCCTTGCCACCGGCGATGCCCGCACCCTGATCCGCCAGTTGCAGGCCGAACACGATCGATTTGCCGAAGTGGCCCGCGTCCGCTCTGCCTGTCCTTCGGGTCAGCAGGGTGGCAACCTAGGGCAGGTCGGGCCGGGGATGATGGTCAAGCCGTTCGAGGAAGCGCTGTTCGCGCTGCCGGAGAACTCGCTGTGCACCCAGCCGGTCAAGACGCGCTTCGGGGTACACGTGATTCGCTCCGGACGCCGGGCCGAAGCGCGCCAGTTGCCGTTCGAAGCGGTCCGGGAGGCCATCGCGGGCTATTTGGAAGAAGCCAGCTATCGCCGCGCCGTGGCGCAGTACATCGCGATCCTGGCCGGGCAGGCCGGGGTCAGCGGGGTTGCCATCGCCGGGGCTGAAGGGGCCATGGTGCAGTAGGATGAACCCGCCGCTTACCGATGGCCACGGCCGCCGCTTCGAATATCTCCGCCTGTCGCTGACCGACGTGTGCAACTTTCGCTGCACCTATTGTCTGCCCAAAGGCTATCGCAAGGTGGCGGGTCAGCCGGCCAACCTGACCGTAGCGGAAACCGGACGGCTGATTGCGGCCTTTGCCCGGCTCGGGCTGTGGAAAGTCCGCCTGACCGGGGGTGAGCCGAGCCTGCGGCCCAAACTGCTGGACATTGCCCGGACAGTGGCCGCCACACGGGGCATCCGCAAGTTGGCCATGACCACCAACGGCTATCGCCTGGCGGAGCGGGCAGCAGACTATGCCGCAGCCGGAATCACGGCGCTCAACATCAGTGTCGATTCCCTTGATCCCACGCGGTTTGCGGCGATCACCGGCCATGACCGGCTGAGCCAAGTGCTGGACGGCATCGCCGCTGCACGTGCGGCGGGAATCGGCGCGATCAAACTCAACAGCGTGCTGATGCGTGGGGTCAACGATGACGAACTCGAAGGGTTCATAGCCTTTGTTCAGCGCCACGATTTGACGCTGCGGTTCATCGAAGTGATGCGGACCAACGACAATCCCGCCTTCTTCGATCGCCATCACCTGGTCGGTGAGGAAATCGCCGGGCGGCTGGCGGCGCTGGGCTGGCAGAAACTGGCGCGCGAGGCTGGGGCCGGGCCTGCGGTTGATTTCACAAAGCTTGGCGAACCGGGCCGTATTGGCATCATCGCGCCCTATTCCAAGGACTTCTGTGCCAGTTGCAACCGTCTGCGGGTCTCGGCGCGGGGCACGCTGCACCTTTGCCTGTTCGGCGATGCCGGGATCGATCTCAGGCCGCTATTGCAGGACGATAGCCAGCACGAGGCGCTGGTTGCGCGGATCAGCGCGCTGACCGCGACCAAGGCCCCGGCTCACCGCCTGCACGAAGGCAACAGCGGCGGCACGCCGCATCTCGCCTCGATCGGGGGATAGGATGACCATGACGATCCTGCGGATCGAGCTTTGTGGCCGGCTGGCGGAAGCCTGCGGGTGTGAAGTGGAACAGGCAGTGCCCACTGATGGCCTGCCGGTCCATGCCCTGTTTGCCGCTTTGGCCGATGCCCATCCGCGACTGGGCGAGGTGCTAGCCCGGGGCCGGGTCCGCGCCTGTGTCAACGAAGAGATCGTTCCCGGAAGCACGGTCGTGACTGCCGGTGATGCCGTGGCCCTGTTCCCGCCGGTGTCGGGGGGATGACCAGCGCCGTTCAACTGGCCGAGGCGGCGTTCGATCCGGCCGCGCTGCTGGCCCGCTTTACCGCCGATCTTGACGGTGAAGGTGCGGTGGTCAGCTTCACCGGCCATGCCCGGGGCGCGGCCAAGGATGGCGGTGTAGTCCAGGTCCTGGTGCTGGAGAGCTATCGCGGTGTCACCCTGGCCTCGATGCGGGCGATTGCCGGCGAAGCCCATGCCCGCTTTGCCATCACCCGCAGCCTGGTGGTGCACCGGGCCGGGCGGATCCTGCCGGGAGAGGCGATTGTCTATGTCGCCACCGCCTCGGCGCACCGCCGCGCCGCTTTCGAGGCGGCCGATTATCTGATGGACCGCCTCAAGACCGAAGCGGTATTCTGGAAGCGCGAGGAAGGCCCCGATGGGCACCGCTGGATCGAGCCGACCGAGGGCGACCGGGCGGATCTTTCCCGCTGGACCGCGAAACAGGACTGAACCTATGCCCGGAATTGACGAGGGCCTGCCGTTCCACCCGCTCAATATCGCGGTGCTGACCGTGTCCGATACCCGGACCATGGAAACCGACACGTCCGGCGCATTGATCGCTGAGCGGCTGACCGGAGCGGGTCACCGCCTTGCCGCACGGTCGATCGTGATCGACGATGTCGAGGCGATCCGCGAACAGGTGCGGGTCTGGATCGCCGATCCGGCAGTGGACATCGTGGTCAGCACCGGCGGAACCGGCTTTACCCCGCGCGATGTCACGCCAGAGGCGGTCATGCCGCTGCTGCGCCGGGTGATGGACGGGTTCAGCGTGGTGTTCCATCAGGCCAGCATGGGCACGATCGGGGTGTCCACCCTGCAATCGCGCGCATTTGCGGGGCAGGCCGATGACACCTTCATCTTCTGCGTTCCGGGATCGACCGGAGCCTGCCGCGATGCCTGGGACCTGGTCCTGGGGCTGGAATTTGACAGCCGCTATCGCCCCTGCTCGATCGCCGGGCAATTGCCGCGCCTGCGGGACGTCTGCGCATGACCGGGCTGACCCATCTGGATGGTGAAGGCCGCGCGCGGATGGTTGATGTCGGGGACAAGCCCGTCACCACCCGCCAGGCCGAAGCACGCGGGGAACTGCGCTGTCTGCCGGAAACGCTGGCCGCCGTGCGGGCCGGAACCACGCCCAAAGGCAGCGTCATCGCCACGGCCGAACTGGCCGGTGTCATGGCCGCCAAGCGCACTGCCGACCTGATCCCGCTGTGCCACCCGCTGGCCTTGACCAAGGTGGCGGTGGAGATCGTGATCGACGATGCACTGCCCGGCTTCACCCTGCGCGCCGAGGTGCGGACCAGCGGACAGACCGGGGTGGAAATGGAAGCGCTGACTGCCGTCTCGGTCGCCGCGCTGACTCTGTTCGACATGCTCAAGGCAGTGGACAAGACCATGACAATCGGTGCGATCCGGGTCACGGCCAAGTCCGGGGGGCGTTCCGGGGACTGGACGGCGACATGATCGGGTTTGACGAAGCGGTCGGGCTGATCGCGGAGCAGGTCCTTCCGCTGGGAATCGAGCAGGTCGCAATGGCCGAGGCGGCCGGCCGGGTCCTTGCCGCCCCTCTCTATGCCCGTTCTGCCGCGCCGCGCGTCGCTGTATCGGCCATGGACGGCTATGCCGTGATCGATGCCGCAACCCGGCCAGGTGAGCCGCTGACTGTCGTGGGCGAGAGCCGGGCAGGTGCGGGCTATCCCGGCACCCTTGCTGCGGGCGAGGCGGTCCGGATCTTTACCGGCGCGCCGCTGCCAGCCGGGGCCGACCGCTGCAT
This sequence comes from uncultured Alphaproteobacteria bacterium, assembly GCA_902825865.1. GTDB lineage: Bacteria > Pseudomonadota > Alphaproteobacteria > Micropepsales > Micropepsaceae > Rhizomicrobium. Next base: position 7,338 of record CADECX010000070.1, on the reverse strand, counting down.
CATGCAGGAGTATGCAACCCGCGATGGCGAGACGGTGCGCTTTGCCGAGGGTTATGGCCCCGGCTGGCATGTCCGGGCCGCCGGCAGCGACTTTGCCGCTGGCGATCTGCTAATTGCAGCAGGAACCCGGCTGAACCCCCGCGCGATGATCGCCGCCGCCGCCGCGGATGTGGCCAGCGTGACCGTTGCGATGCGGCCACGGGTAGCGATCATCGGCACCGGGGATGAACTGGCTCCGCCGGGCGAGGCTCATCTGCGCGACGATGCCATTCCCGAGAGCGTTACCTTTGGTGTTTTCGCCCTGGTGGCGGACTGCGGGGCGCAGGTCGTGCACCGGACGATCGGGCTCGATGACCTGCCGAAGCTGGAAGCCGCCGCCGGAGCTGCGCTGGAAACGGCGGATCTGGTGATTGTCACCGGCGGGGCCTCGGTCGGTGAGCGCGATTTCGCCAAGCCGATGTTCGCCGTCCACGGGCTGGAGCTGGTATTCGCCAAGGTGGCGATCAAACCAGGCAAGCCGGTCTGGCTGGGCCGGACCAAGGGCAAGTGGGTGCTGGGCCTGCCTGGTAATCCCACTTCGGCGATGGTCACTGCGCGCCTGTTCCTCCAGCCCTTGCTCGCCCGCTTGCAGGGACAGCCGGTGGCCGAAGTGCTTCACTGGCGCAGCCTGCCGTTGGCCGCGCCGATTGGGGGCACCGGCAACCGCGAAACCTTTGTTCGCGCCCGCTGGGACGAGGCCGGGCTGATGCCGCTGGGCAACCAGGACAGCGGTGCCCAGGGCGCCCTGGCGCAAGCCGACTGGCTAATCCGCTGTCCGGCCGGGCAGCCGGCGCTCGAAACCGGTCAGCCGGTCAGCGCCCTGCTGTTCTGATCCGCTCCTCGGCCGCAGACAGGGCGGCGGCATCGTTGACGTTGACAAAAGGATCGGGCGTTTCGGTCTACTCCACCGGGGCCGTGCCAATTGCTTCGGCAAAGCGCCATAGCGAGTGGCCGCTACCCGCTATCCAGCGGTCCAGAGCATCGGGCGCGCGCCGCCATCGGATGCAAACGGCCGCTACTGACCGCAGGGCTTTATCTGGCGCTGATCGGTGCTTTCGCGACACGGATCCGCCGCCTTGAATATGGCCACCGGCCGCGCTGTGGCTCTACGCCGTTTCGGGGGTCGCCTGGATTGCGGCCTTCGGCGGATTTTGCCTGGTCTATCGGTCAATGCTGCTTTGCCAACGCCCGGGCTCGAAATGAACCTTGCGTGATCTGCGTCACTTCGGCCCCATCATTCCCATATATGGTGCATCTCCTCTTTCAGTCATACAAGATGCACGATCATGACCCTTTCCACTCTGTCAGGTGAAATCTGGAACCAGAAGTATCGCTTTCACGGCGGGGACGGCGCTGCCGACACCTCGGCCGAGGATACGTGGAGGCGCGTGGCGAGGGCCATTGCCGCCAACGAAGCCCCCGAATCAAGGGAGCGGTGGGGCGAGCAATTTCACGAAGCGCTGACCGATTTCCGCTTCATTCCCGCCGGTCGCATCCTTGCCGGCGCGGGCACCGGGCGCGAGGTCACGCTGTTCAACTGCTTCGTCATGGGGGTGATCCCCGACAATCTTGACGGGATCTTCCAGCACTTGCGCGAGGCTGCGATCACCATGCAGCAAGGGGGCGGCGTGGGCATGGATTTTTCCACCATTCGCCCGGCTGGCGCAGCCGTTCGCGGGGTGGGGGCGCAGGCATCCGGACCGTTGAGCTTCATGGACAGCTGGAACGCCATGTGCGGGACGATCATGGCGGCCGGCCAGCGGCGAGGCGCGATGATGGGGTGCCTGAGGATCGACCATCCCGACATCGAGGCGTTCATCGAGGTCAAGCGCGACCGGAACCGGCTGCGGAACTTCAACCTGTCAGTGCTGGTAACCGACGCGTTCATGCGGACCCTGGCCGCGGACGAAGAGTGGGAGCTTCGCTTCGCCGGCGTGGTCCACGGGTCCGTTCCGGCACGCGCGCTGTGGCGGCGCCTGATGCAGGCGACATATGACGTCGCCGAGCCGGGGGTTATTTTCATCGACCGGGTAAATCAGCACAACAACCTAGCCTATTGCGAGGAGATCGTCGGCAGCAACCCTTGCGGTGAGCAGATGTTGCCCGCCTATGGCGCCTGTCTGCTGGGATCGATCAACCTGGCCCAACTCGTGCCCCAGCCGTTCGCGCCGGACAGTTCGCTTAACGAGGCGGAGTTGGCCGACCTTACCACCACGGCGGTGCGCTTTCTTGACAACGTGATCGACGTTTCCCGCTATCCCCTGCCGCAGCAGGAAGCGGAAGCGAAATCCAAGCGGCGGATCGGGCTGGGGATCACCGGGCTGGCCGATGCCTTGTTGTTCTGCAACGCCCGCTACGGGTCCGAACAGGCCATCGCGCTGACTTGCCGCTGGCTGGATACGATCCGCCATGCCGCCTATCGCGCCAGCGCCCTGCTGGCGGCCGAGAAGGGGTGTTTCCCGCTCTACGACGAGGCCATGCTCGACCGACCTAACCTGTCGACCCTGGACGAGCCGACCCGCGAGCTGATCCGTCAACACGGCTTGCGTAATGGCTGTCTCACCTCGATCGCGCCAACCGGGACCACATCCCTGCTGGCGGGCAATGTCTCTTCCGGTATCGAGCCGGTATTCGCCTATTCCTATGTGCGCAAGGTCAGGCAGGCGGACGGATCGACCCGCGAGGAGCCGGTGGAGGATCAGGGCTACAGCGTGTGGAAGCAGGTCAAGGGCGATGCCCCTCCGCCCGATGACCTGTTCGTGAGCGCGCAGTCGCTTACCCCCTCCGATCACCTGGCCATGCAGGCACCGGCGCAGCGCCTTATCGACAGTTCGATCTCCAAGACCGTCAACTGCCCTCAGGACATCAGCTTCGATGCCTTCGTCGACATCTATGCGGAGGCCTATCACCTTGGCTGCAAGGGCCTGACCACCTACCGCCCCAATTCCACGACCGGGTCTGTCTTGAGCGTCGAGGAACCGAACGCGCGTGCGGCTTCTTCCGCGGCCGCACGGACCCCGGCCGTGCTGGAGCCGAGGCCCGAAGCCTTGCAGGGGGCCACCTACAAGGTCAAATGGCCGCACAGTGCCCACGCGATCTACGTTACCATCAATGACATGATTGAGGACGGGCAACGCCGCCCGTTTGAAATGTTTATAAATTCCAAGAATATGGAGCACTACGCTTGGACGGTTGGACTGACCCGGATGATTTCAGCGGTGCTGCGCCGGGGCGGCGACATCGGCTTTGTGGCAGAAGAGCTCAAGGCCGTATTCGACCCCCGGGGGGGCGCATGGATGAACCGCAGCTATGTGCCGTCCTTGCTGGCCGCGATTGGCGACGTCTTCGAAAACCATCTGGCGCTGGTTAACGGCGGAGAAGGCCCGAAAGCTGATCCGCTGGCGGCGGCGCCTGCGCATGGCGATGCTCCGCTTGGGGGTGTGTGCCCCGAGTGCGGCAGTTTGACCTTGCATCGCGAAGAGGGGTGCGACAAGTGCATTCAGTGCGGCTATTCCAAGTGTGGCTAGGCGGCGTGGACGAATTCCCCAAGGCCCCGGCAAGGCATTGGGGAGTTTGTCCATGCTGCCCTATACAATGGCCAGGCGGCGCAAGCGTTCCATGTCGCGAATTTCCAGAAGGTTGCGTGAGATGGTCCGGACTATGCCGGTTGCACGAAGGGCCGATAGTTCGCGGCTGACCGTTTCCTTGGCGAGGCCGAGGTATTCGGCAATGTCGCTGCGGCTCATTGGCAGCGGGACGATGCCCGATGCCCCTGCTGGTCTCGCCTGCGACCGGCGGTGAACGTCGCACAGGAAGTGGGCAAGCCGTTCGCGCGCGGCGGCCTGCCCCAGAACCATTGCGCGCGTTTGTGCCGCGACGAGATCGCGGGCCACGCGTTCATGGCGCGAACGGGCAAGTTCGTCGCTGCTGCGTGCGAACTGTTCGAACCGTCCCGTTTCGAACCGACACAGCGTAGCGGCGCTGACTGCCTCTGCCGTGCAGTGGTAGTCCTCTGACGGGCTGAAACCGATGAACTCGCCGGGAAAGTGGAAGGCGATCACCTGTCGGCGGCCATCGGGAAGGACGCTGTAGAGCTTGACCACTCCGCTGGTCAGGCTGAACGTGCGATCGGCAGGGTCGCCCTGGTGGAAAAGCGGTTGGCCAGCCGCAAGCTGGATGCTGCTGCCCTGATTACGCAAATCGGCCAGCGCGGTGACATCGAGCGTGCTGCACACCGCAGAGGTGCCCACGGCGCAGTCGCGGCAGGCATGGCTCCAATCGAGATCGGGTCGACGCCCCATTGTCAGTCTCCGCCGCTCCCGGCCATCCGGGCTTCGCATTTCCCTAAATATGCCAAGGCCCGCGCCTGCCACGAATGATCTGGATCAACCTGCAGAGCCTTCATGATGAGGGGAGGGGTGGGCGGCAGGGTGGCCTATCGTTTCCTTGATCCTTTCGAAGTATATCTCCCGCGGGACAAGCCGAAACCCCGACCAGAACGATGGACGGCTCATTCGTCGGGTGGCCCATTTTGCCACCATGCAGCCGATCCGCAGCCACAGGCGCCAGCGGTGACGCAGTGGTTGCGACTGGCGCGAGGCCCAGGCCCCAATGCGCGACAGTTTCGGGCGCGTGGCGAAATAGGCATCGGCTTCGGCCGCCCGGACGAGTTCGACCTTGCCGTGGACATACACTCGCTTGCCCACGTGCGGCCAATCGAACAGCAGCGCCGCATGACGGTTTTCGCGAATATCCATCGCCTTGCGGCTGCCGAGATTGGTGTAGAAAGCAAACCCGCGCGCGTCGCAGCTTTTTAACTGGACCATGCGCGCGGAGGGAAGGCCGCCAGCCGTTGCCGTGGCGAGGACCATTGCGGTCGCATCGTGCCCCTTTTCGTTCCCGGCCTCTCCTTGCCAGCGACGGAACAGAACCAGCGCCGCTTCCCCCCCAAAGGGCCAGCAGCTTGCATGTCATGCAAGCCCGGTGCCCACCCGCTGATCCCGGTAAAGGTGGCCGGCCAGGCCATGCCAGAAACCGTTGACGAAGGGGCCGATGCCAAGGGCCCCGAGTGCCTTCATCGCCGTGGGACCATCGCTCCGCCCGGCCAGGCGATCGGCAAAGATCGTTGCAACGGCAATCATGTCGGTTCGATGTGGAGACAGGCGAAAGTGCCCGATGCCGAGCGCAAGCATGTCTTCGATTTCCGCGGCGAGATTGAGGTAACCGTAGGACAGCGTCTGGATGCCGTTGATGGCCAGCATCCGGTCGCCCCCCAGGGTCGTCAGGGTCAATCCGTCGGGATCGTTTTCGCAGACGAACTGGCATTCGTCCTTGCTGCGGCCGTGCGCCCGGGCGTGAAAGCAGCGGGCCGACAGGGCAAGAGGAATTCTACCGAACACCTGAACTTCAAGTGCGACACCGATCTGGCGGGCGTTGCCGGCCATTTCGGCGGCAACGGTGCGCGGCAGTTCGGGCGGCAGAGCGATATGGCGCGCGCCCCTTGCGGCAAGGTGGGCCATGGTCCGCTCGTTATAGACGTTCATCATCGGCCCGATCCGATGGGGACGGCCATAGACCGCGCCCAGACCGGCGGCGTTGTTGACTTCGATCATACGGTCGGCCTGCGCGCACAGTTCGGTCGTCATTTTTCGTTCGCGAGGCAGCATTACCTCGGAAAGGGTCGAGAATACCGAAGTTTTTCCGCCGCGCTCCAACCTCTCGACAATATCGGGCAGATATCGTTCGAAAAAAGGTGCCCGTTTGGAGCAGACCACCTCGCCGAGGTAAACCGTGTCGATCGGACTTTCGTCCGCGATCCGGGCGTAGAAATCGCGCTTGGTATCGGCATCCCAATGAAACAGGATCGGCCCGAGAGTAAGCTTGGGAGGCATTGCGTTATCGCCACTTCTTGGTTGCGAACGCACCTTGGGTCTGTTTCTGACCTTCGGTGAGGGCGACGAGATCGACCAGTTCGGGTTTCCGCCCCGCGACAACGGCATCAATCGCCCTGCGGAAGCTGGTCACGACGCTGCTGACATAGGCGCGCGACCGTTGCCGCCCTTCGATCTTGAGGGCATCGACCCCAGCCCCGATCAGGGCCGGCAACATCTCCATCAGGTTCAGGCTGATCGGCTCCTCGAACGCATAGTACGGCTCGTCCCGGGGCGAGGTGCAGTAACGCCCCTTGCAGATCGTCGGGTAGCCGGCCTGCTCGGTCGGCGCGAAGCGGTCGATGACGTGCGAACCGAGGCGGGCGGTGACCACGCCCGCGGTATTGCGGTCGTAATGGACTTCGGAGGCAGGCGAACAGGCGCCGTCCATGTTGGTCGATATGCCGACGGCATAGTTGGTCAGGCTGCACCGCCCCTCGACCATCAGGCCATGGTTGCCGAAAATGAAGGTTTCGATCTCGCAGTCTATTTCGGTTTTCAATTGGTGGATTTCCGCGAGCGTCAGGATGCGGGGCAGCACCGCCCGGCGAACGCCGAACTCCCGGCAGTAGAAGTTTATCGCCTCGGGGCTGGAGGCCGCGGCTTGGACTGACAGGTGCAGGCGGCGGCCGGCGTGGCGCTCTGCGATATAGGCGGCAACGCCGATGTCCGCGACGATGAAGGCATCGACCCCGCAGGCAGCTCCACAGTCGGCTGCTTTCTGCCAGAGATCGTATCGTCCGGCCGTAGCGAAGCTGTTGATTGCCAGCAGAACCTTGGCGCCACGGGCGTGGGCGTAGGCGACGGCATCTTGCAATTGGTTGGGCGTAAAGTTCAGGCCAGCAAAGTTGCGGGCGTTGGTGGCGTTCTGAAAGCCGCAGTAGATGGCGTCCGCGCCGGCATCGGCCGCAGCCCGCAGCATGGCCGGGGTTCCGGCCGGGCAAACCAGTTCCGGGCGGTTCATGCTGCTGCGCATTCAGACCCGCGCAGCGGCTCACGCGAACAGAACCAGGACCATAGCATTTTGCCTGGCTTGCCCAATGCAACACAGACATGCTGCATGATCGAGCCGTCGATATCGTCCAGCGCATTACGCAGGCAAACCGCCGCCTCAAGGTTTCCGGTTATGAGCAGATCGCGCGAGAAGAACAGGGAATCGCCATCCTGCCTACCGTCGACCATTGTCACCAGTTCCCTGCACGATCCGCTGATATGGGTATCGCAATCGACCGCCGCCGCGCGGGAAAGGGCGCGCAGCCGGGGATGGACGGGATCCGGTTGCAGCAGCAGGATGAAGGGCAGGTCCCGTGCATCTATCAGGCCCAGTCGGCCCGAAGCTGCGATTTTGGCCAGGTTGAAGAACGAACAC
>CADECX010000069.1 GCA_902825865.1 uncultured Alphaproteobacteria bacterium | reverse complement strand
CACTGAGCTACCGCGGATCAGAGGTTAGGGCGGGGTTCCTATCAAGTTCGCGGGCGCCGTGGAAGTGGGAACCGCTCCCCGGCCCGGAAATAACTCCGCGCCGCAAGAAAACCCCTGGGCCATCGCCCGCCAGGCCCCCGAGCGGCAAGGACAAGGCGTAGATAAAACGAGGGCCCCTTTCGGGGCCCTCGAAGGCGTTGGGTATGGTGGGGTGTCTCCAAGGGAAGACACGCTGAATATCGCCCTAACCGGTAAAGAAGGCGTTAATGGCAAACGCGCGGTTCACGAAGCCTGCGAAAGTGTTGAGAGGTCAGGGCGTTAGCGTGGCCGGGCGAGGGGCCGCCTTGACCGCTTCGTGCTGACACGCCTAGGAGTGCCGCCCCGGCGCGCCCACTTAAGGCGACGCAGCTGGTAAGGCCTCGTGGCGGAGTGGTGACGCAGCGGATTGCAAATCCGTGAACCCCGGTTCAATTCCGGGCGTGGCCTCCAACTTCATCTGAATTCGCCTTAATGGCTCCGCAATTCCCGCTATAGATTTTGGTCAAACCACAAGGGGAGTATCCATGAGTCGCGTTTCGACAACGGCCGCATTTTGTCTTTCGGCCCTATTTGCATTCTCAGCGTCCGCCGCCTTTGCCGCCGAAATCCTGATCAAGGACGCCAAGTCCCAGCCGGAAAGCCTGGCCGCCGCGCCCGACGGCACCCTGATCGTGGGCAGCGCCTCCACCCCCTTTGTCTACAAAATCCGCCCCGGCTCGACGACGCCGGAAGTCTTTATCGACGCCAGCGCCGAACCGGCCGGCACCTTCTTCTTCGGCCAGCTGGTCGATGGCAACACGGTCTGGAGCTGCATGCTGACGCCGGTGGCCGGCGTCACGCCCGTCCAGCGTCACACCGCCCTGATCGCCAGCGATCTGGCGACCGGCAAGCGCAAGCTGCGCTGGGAGCTGCCCGGCGCCAACAGCACCTGCAATGACATGGCGGTGGGGCCCGACAAGGCGCTCTATGTCTCCGACACCGCCAATGCCAAGATCTTCCGCCTGACACCGGGCGCCACCAGCGCCGAGCTGTATCTGGAGCATCGCAACCTGACCGGTATCGACGGCCTCGCCTTCCTCAACGGCGTTCTCTACTACAATAGCGTGTTCTTCAATAACCTCTACCGCATCCCGGTGGATGCGCAGGGCAAGGCCGGCGCGCCGGTGGAAATCTGGATGGATGCGCCGGTCAAGGGCATCGACGGCATTCGCATCGCCAACGGCAAGATGGTCCAGGCCGAGAATGGCTCGGGCAAGATTCATGTCCTCACTCTGCTGGACGGCGACCGCGCCCATGTCGAGGTGCTGAAGGAAGGCCTCAGTCAGCCGACCGCCGTGGAACCGGGCCGTGGCGAGCTGTGGATCGCCAATCGCGGCGCCGGAAACATCGTTTCTATTCCGATGCCGAAGTAATCCGGCTTTTATCATCGCCTTGCGGGCGCGGCCTCACGGTCGCGCCCGTTTTGCTTTCAGAGCGTCGGGCCGATCCTGGCGGCGATCAACGCCAGAACCTGCTCGATCTCCGGCTTGTTGGGCGCCAGCGGCTTGAGGCGTGCGAAAATATTCTCGCCCCGCAGCCAGCGCTTTTCCGCCTCATCGGTGTCCAGCGCCAGGGCGAGCGCGGCATTGAGTTCGTAATTGGTGTCGGAAAGACCGTTCAGGCGCAGCGCCGCCTGCAGGATCAGGCGCCAGCTGTTCCTGAGATCGCCATAGATTGCCGGCTCGCGTACCGACCATTCGCCGGTCTGGGGATAGGATTTCTTGCAGTCCTCCACATCCAGCGAGACATAGCCGTGACAGGATAGCGGCCGCGCGCTGTGCGCCGAACAGGCATCGGCGGAATCGAGCAAGGGACAACGCAGCCACCGGGCCCTGGGCATCTCGGCATCGCGGCCGGCCAATTGCGCCGCCGCCTGGCGCACGGCGGCCGCCCGGTCGGGTTGTTCGCGCACCTGGCCGGCCAGAAAAAACGCCTCCGCCGCGTTCACCTTCACCGGTTGATGGCAGCAGAAGGCACAACCGCTGCGGCAAGCCAGCCCGGCCTGCGCCGCCGCCGGCACACTTGATTCGAACAGCCCGGCGACATGGCGCACCAGCCGCGCCGAAGGCGAGCCCGATATCTGGCGTTCCCCCATCAACCGCGCCGCATGGCGCAGATGGGCCTCAAAGGAGCGTGGATCGCCCGGCACCAGGCCCATGGCCAGGAAGGGGGCATCCTGGCGCGCCAACGCCTCCCGCTGCGGGGTCATGCCCGTCCTCTGCCGGGGCCGGGCGGGCAAAAGTGCGGTTTCTGCAAGCCAATCCCCCTTGGAAATGGGCCGAAGTCTTGTTGGCTGCCTGATTTTTGTCCAGCCAGGGGGAACTTTTTAGGCTTTTCCATGTCAGGGTTAAGGGCTTGTTAACTGTTCCGGGCGCATTCTCCCGCCGTCTTCCTTGAAGACACCCCACCATTACCCAACGCCTTGGGGCCGGGATTACCTCCCGGCCTCATTTTTCTTTGCGGGCTTTCGCAGCCCGCTTTACCGCCTGGGCCTTGCGGCGGTTTCCCCACCATACCTCGATGCGGCGGCGCCCGCGCCGCACGATCGGCAGGTCGATGGACAGGACCATCAGGCCCAGCGGGACCATCCAGAAGCCCAGAACCGGCAGGAAGCCCAGGCACCCGCCCAGAATCAGGATCAGGCCGATGAACATCCGCACGATCGAGGAGCCGGGCAAGGGCAACCGGTATTTCCCCAGGCGGATCGTGTGTTTTCTGGTCATCCCTTTGGGCTCACGGAAAAATTCTTCCTCTTTTCACAGTTTGATGTAGTCATGGCAAAGGAGAGACGCTAGATAGCGCCCCCTAAGAATGCCACGTTCCTCGGTAGCTCAGTGGTAGAGCAATCGGCTGTTAACCGGTTGGCCGCAAGTTCGAATCTTGCCCGGGGAGCCATTTTTTCGGCGAGATGCCGCGCTCCGCTCACATTGCTTTTTTGTAGGCCCGCCCTGTCCGGCCGGCGAGGCGGAAAGGCGCGATTACTGAATCGCCGCTCTGAGTTCGGAGAACTCGATCAGCGACATCACCCGCAGCCATTGCGAGGCGGTATCGCGATCGCCCAAATGCGCGCTTCTGTAGAGAAAGCTTTGCGCCTCGGAAACGGCGCGGGGGCCATGCATTTCGATCATCGATTCGGCCAAAGCCAGATCGTCCTGTTTCGAAGCCAACATGCGCCCACCCATCGACTGCCCCTGGGACTGCCCCTGGCGCCGATCATCGCGCTTGGGCGCGGTCCGTAAAATCAGGAGTTCTACGTAACAAAGTTCCCGCCGCCGGCGGTTAGTGCGCCGTCGCCCCGGCGCCGACGGTCAGGTTCAATATCCTTGCGCGTCCCATGAGATGCAGCAGGCAGGTCCTCAGCGCCAAGGCGACGCCCAGCATCTCCAGCATTTCCTCGCACAGGACAAAAAAAGCATAGGACAGGCTTCTCAGAAGCCGGGTTTCCGCCGTGCCGTATTTGATGACCGACTCCAGCATTTCAAAACAGATCGCCCCTACGACATACATGCAGCCTGCAATGAAAAGACCGTTTCGCGTCCGCGGCGGCAAGCGAAGCAGCGGCCGCAGGGTTAAAGCGCCAAAAATAATCGCCCCTATGCCATAGGGGATCACCCAGGCACGGCTGAAGGCGCCGCTGGCATGGATGGATCTTTCCAGCATCACGCTGATGATTTCGTGGAACGAAGTGGATTCATCCACCGCCAGAAATAAAAACGCGCCCGTCAGCACCATCCAGAAAGTGCGCTCCTTGCCTTGCGCAACCTTGGCGCAGGCCATGCATGCGCCCGACAGCAGGAACAAGGCAAATGTGGAAAACAAAGTGGGCAGGTTGCCCTCGTTTTCCAAGGACAGAAAAGGCGTCACGCCTTTCATGGTACCGAAGCCATAGAGCTGGTAAGCGGCGACGGTAAAAAGGTGGGCCACGGCGAGAACGCCGATGCCGATCAGGTGATAGCGAAACAGGCGATCGATATTGATGGAAAATTTAATGCCATTTTCCATGGAAAATTTGCCCCGATCTCCTGTAAGTTTTGTACTTTCCCCCTGTCAAACTGTCCAACCCGATTTGGTGCCATGGTATACAGACCCGTGATCCGGCCTATCGCGCTGTCCGCCCTTTTGAGTCTTCTGCCTCTGGGGACGGTTTGGGTGGCGGCCCAGGCCCAGGAGCAAGTCATCTCCGTCTATTTTGAGCCTCTGAAGGGCGCCGAGCTTACCGGCCTGAACGCTGCGATCCAGGACGCCCTGGTACAGCCTCCCTTTCGGCTGGAAACCAAAGCCGGGCCGCAGACCATCGTCATTTCGGCGCCCAGCAGGGTCGAGGTCACAAGAAAACGGGTCAGCGGGACCTCTTACGCCTTCACTCTTGAGTTCGTCCGCGACCGCTCTTCGCTGGGCCAAAGCCAGCAAGCTTGCAGCGATGGCGCCTTGTCGGAATGCACCGACCAGATCATTCAGGACGTGAAGTCGGTCGCCGCTTCACGTTAGCGCGGCGGGCGAAGACTTGGCCGGCGCATTGAACTAATAAGGTTGGCGTCCCCGATTCTGGGAGGCCGCCGATGGATCTGCCCAACGCCGCTTATTTCTATACCCTGGCCCAGATCGGCATCGCCTTTGCCGGTTTTGCCACCATCCTGATGGCCTTGCGGGAAACCCGCGGCCGGCCGATGTCCAAATTCGATCTCTGGGTCGCCAAATCCTATATTCAGTCGGGCCTGGTTACGGCGACCAGCGCCATGCTGTCGCCCATGCTGTTCGCCTTCGGCCTGGGCGAAAGACTGACATGGCAATGCGCCAGCCTGCTGATCGGCATCCCCGCTTTGGCGATGATGCTGCAGGCTCCGGGACAGTGGCGCGCCCGCACCGACATGCCGGTGCATCTCAGGCTGAAGGTGCAGATCGGCATCGGCCTGATCGTCAATGGCGCCCTGTTGTTCAACGCCGCGGGCTGGCCGATGCCGCCCAGCGGCAGTTTCCTGATGCTGGCGATCAGCTGGAATCTGTTCGGCTTCTTCGCCCAATTCGCGGAGTCGGTGAATTTCTTTTTCGAAGACGAGAAAGATTAACGCGCTTTGCGCCGGCCGGCGGAGTTGCCGTTGCCGCCTTTGGCCTTGAGGCTCTTTTTCAGGGCCGCCATCAGGTCGATCACATTGTCCTCTTCCACCGGCTCGGCGGTGACCAGCTTCTCGCCCTTTTCCTTGCGGCGGATCAGATCGCGCAAGGCCTTCTCATAGCGGTCCTCGAATTTCTCGGGTTCAAAAGTGCCTTCCTGCTGCTCGATGATCTTGCGGGCGATATCGATCATCTGCTTGTCGGGCTTGGTGCTGGGAATATCCTCGAAGGCCTGTTTGGGCTGAACCACCTCGTCGCCCATGCGCAAGGTATAAACGATAATGCCCCGGTCGCGCGGCTCCAGCGCCACCATCCGTTCGCGGGTGTGCATCACCACCCGCCCCAGCGCGATGCGGCCGGTCTCGGCCAATGCTTCGCGGATCACCGCATAGGCTTCCGTCCCGTTCTTTTCATTGGGCAGGAGGTAATAGGGATCGTTCCAGTACAGCCGGTCGATCTCCTTCTCGTCGACAAAGCGTTCGATATCGATGGTCTTGGTGGTTTCCAGCCTCACCGCCGCAATCTCGTCATTGCTCAATACGACATAATGGTTCTTGGAAATCTCATAGCCCTTGACCAGATCGGCGCGTTCCACCGGCCCGGTATCGGGATCGGTGGGGATCATGCGAATGCGATTGTTGGTCTCGGGATTCAGCAGATGAAATGAAACATCGGCGGTGCGGCTGGTCGCGCCGTACAGGGCTACTGGGCAGGACACAAGAGACAGCCGCAGGCTGCCTTGCCAGATCGGCCGGGCTGAAAGGCTCGGCTCGTTGGAATTGGCCGGCTTGTGATGACCGTGGGCGACCGCTTTCGCTTTTGCCTTGGGCTTGGCTTTGGTCTTTTTCCTGGCTGCGCTTTTTTGGGTCGCCATTGGGGACTTTTTCCTTGCGAACTCGGAACGGAAACGCCCTGGCAGGACTATGTTTCCGCCATGACCTCCAGAAAGAAACCCGCTCGAAAAACCCCGCGCAAATCCAGCGCCAAAGCCCTGGAAAAATACCGCTCCATGCGCGATTTCGCGGTCACCGCCGAGCCCAGCGGGACACGTCCCGTCGCTGCGGGCGACCGCTTTGTCATCCAGAAGCATGCCGCGACCAGACTTCATTATGACTTCCGTCTCGAGCTGGACGGCACGTTCCGCTCTTGGGCGGTGACGCGCGGCCCTTCCCTCAATCCCGCGGACAAACGCTTGGCGGTGGAGGTCGAAGACCATCCGCTGGATTACGGCGACTTCGAAGGCACCATTCCCAAGGGTCAGTATGGCGGCGGGACGGTGATGTTGTGGGACCGCGGCACCTGGCGCCCCGAAGGCGATGCGGAAAAAATGCTGGCCAAGGGCGATCTCAAATTCTCACTGGACGGCGAGAAACTGCATGGCAGCTGGGTGCTGGTCCGCATGCGCAATGACAAATACAAGAGCAAACGCAACAATTGGCTGTTGATCAAGCATAAGGACAAATATGCCAAGGATGCGGATGGCGACGCTGTCCTGAAAAAAGACCATTCGGTTGCGTCGGGCCGCGCGATGAAGGCGATTGAGGCCGGTACCGGCGCCAAGCCCAAGCCCTTCATGCGGGCAAAGGCGTTCAAGGCAGATGCGATATGGCAATCCAAAAGCCGCAAAGACAAAGACAGTGAGAAAGTCGAGCCAACGGCAAAAGCAAAAAAAATCTCCTCACTGCCTCGCTTTGTAGAACCACAACTCTGCCGTCTGGTCGATCAGCCGCCTTCGGGCGCGGGCTGGGTGCACGAGGTCAAGTTCGACGGCTATCGCATGCAACTTCATGTGGCGGACAGCAAAGCAAAGCTTTTCACGCGCAAAGGCCTGGATTGGACCGGAAGGTTTTCCGCCATCGCCAAGGCCGCCGCCAAACTTCCGGACTGCATCGTCGATGGCGAAATCTGTGCGCTGGATCACAATGGCGCACCCGATTTCGCGGCGTTGCAGGCGGCTCTGTCCGACGGCAAATCCGACGCTTTGATCTTTTTCGCTTTCGACCTGTTGTTCGCCGATGGCGAGGATTTGCGCCCCCTGCCCCTCAGCTTGCGCAAAACACGGCTGGAAAAATTGCTCAAGACGGTGTCCAGCAACCAGCACTTGCGCTTTGTCGAGCATTTCGCCAGCGGTGGCGAAGCTGTGTTGCAATCGGCCTGCCGGATGAATCTGGAAGGCATCGTTTCCAAGCAAACCAGCGCGCCCTACGCGTCCGGGCGCGGTGACAGCTGGACAAAATCCAAATGCCGCGCCGGGCATGAAGTGGTGATCGGCGGCTGGTCCACCACGGCGGGGAAATTCCGCTCCCTGCTGGTGGGGGTCAATCGCGGCGGCCATTTTGTCTATGTCGGACGCGTCGGCACCGGCTATTCCGCCGAGAAGGTGAAGCGGCTGCTGCCGCGCCTGAAAGCCCTGGCGTCCAAGACCTCGCCTTTCACCGGCAAGGGCGCCCCGCGCCATGAGCATGGTGTCACCTGGCTGAAGCCGGAACTGGTGGCGGAAATCGAATTCGCCGGCTGGACCGGCGACGGCATGGTGCGCCAGGCGGCCTTCAAGGGCTTGCGCGCCGACAAGCCCCCGGATGAAGTGCAAGCCGAGACCCCCAAGATGACCAAGAAACTCGCCCAGCCGCGCGCGAAGATAGCCACGTCCGCCGATAGAAGCGGCGCGGTGGTGATGGGCATCCCGATTTCCCATCCCGATAAGGCGCTGTGGCCGGATGCCGGTGATGGCAAACCCGTCACCAAACTGGACTTGGCGCGCTATTATGAGGCGATCGCCGAATGGATGCTGCCGCACATCAAGGGCCGACCCTGTTCGCTGGTGCGCGCGCCCGATGGCATTCAGGGCGATCAACACTTCTTCCAGCGCCATGCCGGTCAGGGCCAGTCCAATCTCTTCACCCAGATCAAGGTGTCCGGCGACCGCAAGCCCTATCTGCAAATCGACCGGGTGGAGGCGTTGGCGGCGGTGGCCCAGGCCGGCGGGTTGGAGCTGCACCCCTGGAATTGCGCACCCGGCAACCCCGACGTGCCGGGACGTTTTGTCTTTGACCTCGATCCCTCTGCGGATCTGGATTTCGGCGATGTGATCGCGGCGGCGAAAGAACTGAAAGAACGGCTGGGAAATCTCGGCCTGGTCGCCTTCGCCAAAACCACCGGCGGCAAGGGCCTGCATGTGGTAACGCCGTTCGAAGCGGGCACATCGATCGGCTGGCCCGAGGCCAAAGCCATTGCGCGGGAAATCTGCGCCCGCATGGCCGCCGACAGCCCCGGCAAATATCTGGTCAACATGTCCAAAGCCAAGCGGCGCGGAAAAGTCTTCCTCGATTATCTGCGCAACGATCGCACGGCGACGGCGGTGGCGCCGCTATCGCCCCGTGCACGCCAGGGCGCCACCGTCTCCATGCCGCTGGAATGGAGCGCGGTAAAGAAGGGCCTGGACCCCAGGCGTTTCACATTGCGCACCGCGCCCGGCCTGCTCACGAAAAGCGGGGCCTGGAAGGACTATGGCAAGGCCAGGCCGTCGTTGCTGCCGGTGTTGAAGAAACTGGTAAAAAGTTAGCTCCACCATCCGCAGCTGCGGGCCCTATCCCGGTCCGCGTTTTTTGCGCTACAAACGCGGCATGAAAAAACGCGCCTTCGCAGGCCTGATCTTGTGTTGCGGCCCGGCATGGGGCGCGCATCAGGACTGGGTGGTGCGGCACCAGCCGGACCGCTTCGTCGACCGGATCATGATGGAAGCCTGGGCGGATGCCGCCAAGGGCCCGACGCGCATGTCGCTCTATTGCGACACCGAAAACGGCTTTCGCGTCATGTTCATGCCCAATCGCGCCCTGATGCCCGAAGGTCCGGCCCAGATCACGCTGACGATCGACAATGCCAAGCCGTTTGTGATGGAAGGCGATGCTTTCGGCGAGGAGACCACCGACGTGGTGACGGTGCACGACAATGACCGCATCCAGAAAGCGCTTTCCACCGCCCGTCATGTCGCTGTGCGTATCCGCAATAGCGCGGGCCAGCAGGCAGCCGAGGAAGATTTCACCTTCGGCGATCTGGCCGCGCAGCGAGCGACCTTGATGAAGGTCTGCCCGGTCAGGTGATCTGGACTACATCACCAGCGAAATCGCCATGATCAACACCAGTGCCGCCACCGAAATGATAGTGGAGAGGACCGACCAGGTCTTGAACATGTCGGGCAGGTTCATGCCCATATATTCCTTCACCAGCCAGAAGCCCGCGTCATTGATGTGAGAGAAGAACATCGAGCCGGCGCCGATCGAAAGCGCCAGCAGCGCCGGACTGAGTTCGGGATTGGCGGAGACGGTCGCCGCCATCAGGCCGGCCGCGGTCACGGTCGCCACCGTGGCCGAACCGGTCGCCAGACGGATGATCACCGCGGTGAACCAGCCCAGCAGCAAGGGGCTCCAATTCACCAACTGGGAGGTATGGGCGATGGTGGTGCCCAGGCCGACATCGATCAGCATCTGCTTGAAGGCGCCGCCGGCGCCGATGATCAGCATGATGGCGGAGACCGGCGGCAGCGCATCGCTCAGCAATTTGCCCACTTCGCGGGTGTCCTTGCCCAGCCCGAAGCCGAAGGTGACCATGCTGAGCAGCACCGCCAAAAGCAGAGCCACCATCGGATTGCCGATGAATTCGAACAGCACGCGCACCGGATGTCCCACGGGCAGCACCAGATCGACCGCCGCCTTGCCCAGCATCAACAGGATGGGAAACAGGATGGTGAGAATGGTGGAGGAGATGCCAGGCGAGCGGAACCGGTCATCGGTCCGGGTCAGGCGCGCCACCAGATCCACCGGCGGCGAAGCGCTGGCGCGTGGCGCAATCCAGTAGGTGAATAGCGGGCCCGACAAAATAGCAATCGGAACGGAGAGGACGAGGCCCAGCAGCAAAGTGCCGCCCATATCGGCTTTGAGCGCATCGATCGCCACCATGGGACCGGGATGCGGCGGCACCAGCACATGCAAAACGCCGACACCCGCGAAGACCGGCAATCCCGCCAGCAAATAGGGATTGCCTTTCAATCCTCCGGGGTCCTGGGCCAGCCGCGCGCCGACGGTCAAGATAATCGGCATCATCAGCACCACGCCGGCTTCGAAGAACAGCGGCAGCCCCAGGATCATCGCCACCGCGCACATGGTCCAAGGCACCATCCGCGTGCCGCCCACCTTGAGCAGCGCCGAGGACACACGCTCGGCGCCGCCGGAGCTGGCCAGCAATTCGCCGAACATCGCACCCAGCGCCAGGAGCACGCCGACATTGGCCAAGGTCTCGCCAAAGCCGGTGCGGAAAGTCTTGAGAATATCTTCAGGGCCGGTGCCGGTCGCCAATCCCAGCACCAACGCGCCGATCATCAGCGCGGGAAACGGATGCAGCTTGAAGCGGGCGATGGCGGCGACGATGCCAAGGATCACGACAAGCGCGATCGCCAGCAAAATCATATCATGCTGCGACATGCGACCCCCCCGGATTCGACTCGGCCTGGCACCCCCCGGCTCGCCACCTACGCTAACACATTGGCGGCCGGGACAAAGCGAGTCGGCGGAACAGGGCGTTCCACTCTGCGTAGGGAATTGTACGGAGGGATCGGCTGATGAGCGGTGTCTTGCAACGATCCAATGGACCGGTTGGCGCGGCGGGTATTAACCCCGCCCCCTGTAAGTCGCGACCCCGGTCTCCGGCAGCCAAACACCCGAGGGCAGCTTGCCCCATTGCCAGAAGACATCGATGGGCATGCCGCCGCGCGGATACCAATAGCCCGCGATGCGGATGAATTTGGGCCGGATCGCGTCACGCACGCGCTTGCCGATCTTCACGGTGCAGTCTTCGTGAAAGCCGCCGACATTGCGGAAACTGCCCAGGAAGAGCTTGAGGGACTTGGATTCCACCAGGCTTTTGCCCGGCACATAATCCAGCACAAAATGCGCGAAATCCGGCTGGCCTGTGATCGGGCAAAGCGTGGTGAATTCCGGCGCGGTGAAGCGCACCAGATAATCCTCGCTTGCATGCGGGTTGGGCACGGCATCGAGCACGGCTTCCTCCGGCGAGGCGGGAAGCTTCACGGCATTTCCGAGCTGCAGCTTTCGCCTGGCCATCGGATCAGTCTCCGTAGGTGCAAGTCTGATTATAGGAAGGACGGCGCAGTTTCACACGCACCACTTCCGGCAATGCCGCCTTGGCGCGGACATAGATATACTTGGCCAAATTCTCGAGGGTGGGAACGCCCAGTTCTTCGATCTCATTGAGCAGCCGGTGGTCCAGGCTTTCGCGGATCGCTTTGAGCGCGGCATCGACTTCGCCGAAATCGCGCAAAAAACCGGTGGCGGGATTGGGCGCACCGCGCAAGGTGACTTCGGCATAGAAGGAATGGCCGTGCAGGCGGCGGTTTTCCGCCGCGCCATTGCCCAGATAATGGGCCGCGTCAAAGCCGAATTCCTGGCTGATCTCCATCATGCGCCGCATATCGGCTTTTGGGGCCCTTCCGGTCAAGGATTAACGCGAAAAGCTATTGTCATACCGGCCCGGACAGCGAAAATGCCGCCATGAAGCCTTTTGCCCGCAGCCTGATCGGCTGGCTGATCGAACCCCTGGCTGCGATCCTGTTGGTGGCCGGCGCCACCACCGCCATCGCCCAGCCTTTCTACATTCCGTCCGGCTCGATGGAGCCCAATCTGCAGATCGGCGACATGTTGCTGGGCACCAAATTCGCCTATGGCTATAGCCGCTGGTCGCTGCCCTATGGCCTGGGCCCGTCTTCGCAAGCGCGGCTGTTCGGCAAACTTCCAGAGCGTGGCGATGTGGTGATTTTCCGCCATTCCACAAACACCAAATCCACCTTGATCAAGCGCGTCATCGGACTGCCGGGCGATCGCGTGCAAATGGTGCGGGGCCGCTTGGCGATCAATGGCAAGCTGGCGCCGCTGGAAAGCGCGGGCACCGGCAAGGTCGAGGAAAGCGACGGCAGCTTCCATCCGATCGACAAGTTCATCGAGACCCTGCCGGGCGGCAGCAAACACACGGTGTTCAAAAGCCGCTGGGACGGGCCGCTGGACGACACAAAAGTCTTTACCGTGCCCGCCAATCACATCTTCGCCATGGGCGATAATCGCGACAATTCCTCCGACAGCCGGATGGCCCCCGAAGATGGCGGCGTGGGCTTCATACCGGTGGAAAATCTGGTGGCCCGGGCCGACCTGATGCTGGGGTCCTACGACTATCTGAACGCCAGGGACCTCAAGTCCTGGTTGAGCAACATCCGCCTGTCGCGGTTCCTGCGCCCAATCTGACCAAAAACACCTGTGACAGCATGGCTTGGAGGTGATTATTGCGTCGCCGTCATGCCCCATGCTAACTGGCACCCGCATCGTCGGGGTGACTCGCGCGGTTGCAGAAAATTACAGCTACTTCAATAGCTTATAATAGCAATCGACGGCTGATTGGCGCGGGTGTGCGCCGGGGCCGCAAAGGATCAAAGTGGCGAGCGGAACCGCGGAAGGTGGATTGGCAGGGCGCTACGCCAATGCCCTGTTCGAACTGGCCCAGGAACAACGGGCTGTGGACACCGTCAGTGCCGATCTGGCCAGCCTGCGCCGCGCCCTGGAAACCAGCCCCGATCTTGCCCGCCTGGTGCGCTCCCCGGTGTTCAGCGCCGAAGACCATGCGAGGGCGCTGAAGGCGGTCCTGGAAAAGATGGGCGCCAATGCCCTGACCACCAAATTCGTCCTGCTGCTGGCGGAAAAGCGCCGCCTGTTCATTCTCACTCACGCCATTACGGCGTTTGAGAGCCAGGTCGCCAAATCGCGCGGCGAGACCGAAGCCGAAGTGACCTCCGCCCGCGCGCTGAACGACGCCGAAGTCGCCGAACTCAAGAGCGTGCTCAAGTCCAAACTGGGCAAGGAGCCGCGCCTTCACACCAAAATCGATCCCTCCTTGCTCGGCGGTCTCGTCGTCAAGGTCGGCTCGCGCATGATCGACTCTTCGCTTCGCACCAAGCTCGACGGCTTGCGCGTCGCTATGAAAGGAAACTGACAGATGGATATCCAACCCGCCGAAATCTCCGCCATTCTCAAGCGCGAGATCCAGAATTTCGGCGCCGAGGCGCAGGTCAGCGAAGTCGGCGAAGTGCTGAGCGTCGGCGACGGCATCGCCCGCGTCCACGGCCTCGACAATGTCCAGGCCGGCGAGATGGTCGAGTTTCCCGGCGGCATCAAGGGCATGGCCCTGAACCTGGAAACCGACAATGTCGGTTGCGTGATTTTCGGCAATGACAGCACCATCAAGGAAGGCGACACCGTCAAGCGCACCGGCGCCATCGTGGAAGTGCCGGTGGGCAAGGCCCTGCTGGGCCGCGTCGTCGATCCCCTGGGCAATCCCATCGACGGCAAGGGCGAGATCAAGGGCGCCGCCGAGCGCCGCCGCGTCGACGTCAAGGCGCCCGGCATCATCCCGCGCAAGTCGGTGCATGAACCGGTGCAGACCGGCCTCAAGGCCATCGACACCCTGATCCCGATCGGCCGCGGCCAGCGCGA
>CADECX010000068.1 GCA_902825865.1 uncultured Alphaproteobacteria bacterium | reverse complement strand
AGAAAATTGCGCGGCGCGAAACCGTCATCGTCCCAGCCGTCCGAAGCCGGCAGGCCCCAGAACAGGCCCGCCAAGCGCATCCCGGCGGCGGCCGCCAGAATCCAAACCAGCGGATTGCGCGCCAGCCTCTGCATCAGCGGTCTTTCCGGTCGAGCAACCAGGCGAAACTCGCCACACTGGCGGCCAGGATCAGATCAGCCGCCGCCAGGATCACCAGCACGGTGGCCACCGGCGTCACCGACATATTGGCCATGCCCGCGGCGGCAATGCCCGCGCCCAGGAAGATCAGGTCCTTGTTGGGCACCAGCGGCAGCCTCGTCACCACCAGTCGCAGCGCCACGAATTGCAGGCAGGCCAGAGCCGACGGCAGCGCGCCGGACAATGCCCAGAGGCCGAATTCCACCGCCAGCACCAGAGCCGAGCGGGTAAAATGAATGAAGAAGGTGGTGACGATCTGCCCGGTACTGTGCTGTGTCAGCTTGCGCCGGCCCAAAAACAGCACCACGCAAAGGATCAGCGGCACCGAGCCCGCCAGCGCATACAGCCAGCCATGGGTGTTGAGGGTGGCCGGAACATGCAAGCCGCCCAGCGCCAACAAGGCCAGCAGCATCAGATAGACCATCAACAGCCCCGCGCCGCCCGACAGGACATTGGAATCCTTGATGCCATGCACCAGCATGCCGGGCGCGAGTTTGAGCTTCGCCTGGGCCCAGAAATAGAAAAACGCCTCGCCGGAATAATCCAGCATGAAAGTGTTCATAAGCCGCTTGCGCAGGATCACCTTCATGGGCGGCGTGTTCGCCCGGCCCCAGAGATTGCGATAGACCAGAAAATCGCCGAAGGGCTGCAGGAAGAATTGCAGCACCAGCAGGATATAGAAGCCGGGATGGATGGGCCGCGCGGTCCAGATCTCGCTCCAGCCCAGCGCGGTAAGGCGGTGGCCGATGATCGCCAGCAAGACAAGCGGAATACCCCAGCGCAGGATCTGAATGCCCAGCCGTCCGGCGCGGCTGGCCGCCAGCCGCGCCAGCATTCCCGATTCCGGTCCAAGATCGGGCTCGGCCGTCATGCGCGCGACAGGACCCAGCGCACCAATGCGCGCGGCAACAGCCCGGTGACGGCCCGAATGACGGCGAACTGCCAGGGCACCACGATCACGCGTTTTTTGGCGGCGATCTTGCGGACAATCACCGCGGCGCACGCCTCGGCAGTCATCAAGAAAGGCTTGGACTCAGGGACCCTGCGGCTCATCGGCGTGTCGACGAAGCCCGGTGACACCAGGCTCACCACCACACCGTGCTTGGCCAGCCTCAGGCCCAACGCCTCGGCGAACAGGCGCAGGCCCGCTTTGGTCGCGGCATAGGTCGGCGCCATGGGCAGCGGGTAGGATTCCGAGATCGAACCCACCAGCACGATATGGCCCGCGCCGCGCTTGGCCATCGCCTCGGCCAACACATTGGCGCCCACCACCGGCGCGGTGAAATTGACGTCCGCGACTGCTTGCGCCCTTTCCGGCGCCTCGGCGATCCTGTCGCCAGGCGCGGAGCCGCCCAGCCCGGCATTGAAGATCGCCAGATCGATTGGTGTCGACGCATCGGCGGCAACCAGCTTGGCGGCGAAACCCGCCGCGTCCCGCAAATCGAAAGCCTGGGTGACGGCGGTTGCGCCCAAGGCGCGGCATTGACCGGCGATCTCATCCAGCCGCGCCTGATCCCTGCCCCACAAGAGCAGAGTGACACCAGCGCGTGCGTAGCTGCGCGCCAGAGCGGCGCCGATGCCGCTGGATGCGCCGGTGATCAGGATGGTTTTGCCCATCGAATTTTCTGGCATGAATCACGCGTAAGGACCGCGGAAATGCGGCGTTTCTTACTATCAAATAGCAGGCTTGGAGGCTATGGTGCCGCGAATTTTGCAGGAGCGACCGGCAACCCGGAGCGAAGCGTAGGGCCTGACGGCGCGACCAAAAAGAGCGACCGGCAACCTGAAGCGAAGCGTAAGGCCTGCCGGCGCGACCATATAAGGAATCCCGGCTCCTTGAGCGCATCCGTGGAAATTGTCCCGGTACAGACCAAGCGGCATTGGCACGACTTTCATCACCTGCCCTTCGCGATCTATCAGGACGACCCCAACTGGGTGCCCCCGCTGCTGCTGGAGCGGAAATTCCACTTCGACCCCAAGCACAATCCCTTTTTCCAGCATGCCCAGGCCGCCTTTTTCCTGGCCACGCGCGATGGGGCGCCGGTGGGGCGCATCACCGCCCAGATCGACCGGCTGCATCTGGAGCGATACCAGGACGCAACCGGCCATTTCGGTTTCATCGAGGCCGTGGACGACCCTGACGTCTTTGCCGCGCTGTTAAACGCAGCCGAGGGCTGGCTGCGCGGCCAGGGCATGAAACGGGCGGTCGGGCCGGTGAGTTTTTCGCTGTGGGATCAGCCAGGCCTGCTGGTCGAGGGCTTCGGCACCCCGCCCTATGTGATGATGAACCATCACCGGCCCTATTATGCGGACCGCATCACCGCCCAGGGCTACCAAAAGGCGGAAGACCTGATCGCTTACCGCTATGGTCCCGACGCATCGACCAAGACCTGGGACAGGCTGATGGCCCGCGCCATGCGCGGCGGCGACATCACCTTGCGCAACATCCATATGGACAAGCGCTTCCGGGATGAAGTCGCCATGCTGCTGGACATCATCAACGATGCCTGGTCGGACAATTGGGGCTATGTTCCCATGACCCAGGCCGAGATCGACGAATTGGCCGGTATCCTCAAACTGCTATTGCGCCCCGGCGATGTCGCCATCGCGGAATATCAGGGCAAGCCCGCCGCCTTCACCGCCATCTTTCCCAATCTCAATGAAGCCATCCGCGACATGAAGGGCCGCTTATTTCCCTTCAACTGGATCAAGCTGCTGTGGCGCTTGAAAGTGGCGCGACCCAAGACCGCGCGCATGCCCATGATGGGGGTGCGCAAGTCTCTGCAAGCCTCGCCCGTCGGCGCGGCGCTGGCGCTGTCGGTGATCCGCTCGGTGCGGGAATTCAACTTCTCGCGCGGGGTGGTCGACAGCGAACTGTCCTGGATCCTGGCGCGCAACAGCCGGGTGCGCCATGTGATCGAGATGGTGGGCGGCGTGCCTTACAAGACCTATCGGGTCTTCGAGAAAGCGATCTAGGAGCGACCGGCAACCCGGAGCGAAGCGTAGGGGTCGCTAGCGACAGCGTAGCGACGCGGCGCGACCACTTTAAAAAGTTTCCGGATCGAAGCCGTGAATGGCGCAGACCCGCTTGGCCAGCTTGCGGAACTTGGGATTGTGATGGCCGCGCGCCGTGCCCGTCTCATCCTGGTAGAGATGGATCATCTCATGCGCCATGGTGGAGATCAGCATGTCGGTGGAATTCACCAGCGGCGCCGAAATGGCGATCTCGCTGAAATCATTGTCACCGCGCGCGCGGCGGTGGCGGCCGCGGAAATGGCCATAACGGTCTTTCGCGCCCAACACACGGAAACTCACATGATCGGCATGCGGCAAATCCCAGCGGCAAAAGGGTGGGCTGACGCGCAAATACTCATACGCGCTTTCCAGCATGTCGGGCGTGAGGGTCAGTTTGGACATGGTCGAAGGGCACTCGTTGGAGAAGACCATAACGCACAAATTGGCGGGGGGGACGCGGCAGCGCGTCGCGCATAGAAATGCCTGATTTTATTGGGTTTTCCTCGGTTGTCCGTATACGGAAACTGTAGACATATCAGGGTCATAAAATTGCCGGACCGGCCCTGAAATTCCGCGAAAAGGCGAGGCGGCGCACGCCCTCCCCGCGCCGCCATCAAGGGTTTGGGCCATGCCGCGCCCCCGGGCCTAAGCGCTGGTAGAGAGGCCGACCTGACCCGGCGGCCGGGGCGCCCGCGGGGGCGAAAAAAGGGACATTTCCGTACCGAGACCAGGGCTATTATGGACGGAACCACGGCCACCGGTTCCCGGGGCTTGAGGCTCTTGGGTTTGAGGCTATAAGGGCGCCGAAAATCCCGCCGGAACGGCCTTTTGGAGAAAAACGAATGAACCACGATCGTATGGCGGTGCTGCAGGCGATGACGAGCCAGGGCGTGATCCCGGTCTTTTTCCATCCCGATACCGAGGTCTGCCTCAAGGTGATTCAGGCCTGCGCCAATGGCGGCGCCAAATGCATCGAGTTCACCAATCGCGGCGACTTCGCGGCCCAGACCTTCCTGGAGGTCGCGCGCCATTTCGCCAAGGCCGATCCCAGCGTCATCATGGGCGTGGGTTCGATTGTCGATGCGCCAACAGCAGGATTGTTCATTGCCAACGGCGCCAAGTTCGTGGTCGGGCCGATCATCAACGCCGATGTCGCCAAGGTCTGCAACCGCCGCAAAATTCCCTACAGCCCCGGCTGCGGCTCGGCCTCTGAAATTTCCTATGCCGAGGAGTTGGGCTGCGAGATCGTCAAGGTGTTTCCGGGTTCCAGCGTCGGCGGACCGGAATTCGTCAAGAATGTCCTGGGCCCCATGCCCTGGACCCGCATCATGCCCACCGGCGGCGTCGATACGTCCGAAGAGTCGCTGAAGAAGTGGTTCGGCGCCGGCATCGTCGCCTGCGGCATCGGCTCGAACATGATCACCAAGGAACTGCTGGCGGCCAAGGATTATGCCGGCATCGAGAAGAAGGTGGCCGAGACCATCGCCCTCATCAAGCGCATCCGGGGAAAGTAAGCCATGAGCGAGATTCTGAAAATCCGTCCAGCCGCGGACGTGAAATGGGACTGTGTTTCCTTCGGCGAAGTGATGCTGCGCTTCGATCCCGGCTTCGGCCGCGTACGCACCGCCCGCCAGTTCCAGGTCTGGGAAGGCGGCGGCGAATACAATGTCGCCCGCGCCATGCGCAAATGCTGGGGCAAGCGCGCCAGCGTCGTCACCGCTTTGCCCAAGAATGATCTGGGCTGGCTGGTGGAGGATTTCATCTGCCAGGGCGGCGTCGACACCTCGCACATCATCTGGCGCGATTTCGACGGCCTTGGCCGCAACACCCGCGTCGGCCTGAACTTCACCGAAAAGGGTTTCGGCATCCGCGCCGCCTTGGGCTGCTCGGACCGCGGCCATAGCGCCGCTTCGCAGATTAAGCCCGGTGAAGTGAACTGGGAAAAGCTGTTCGGCGAGGAAGGCGTGCGCTGGTTCCATACCGGCGGCATTTTCGCGGCGCTGGCCCCCAACACTTCCGAAGCGGTGATCGAGGCGGTGGAATGCGCGCGCAAGCACGGCACCATCGTTTCCTACGATCTCAACTACCGCGCCAGCCTGTGGAAGAGCCAGGGCGGCAAGGAAGGGGCGCAGAAGATCAACCGCCACATCGCCAAATATGTCGATGTGATGATCGGCAATGAGGAAGACTTCACCGCCTGCCTGGGCTTCGAGGTCGAAGGCCTGGACGAGCATATCTCGTCGATCGATCCGGCGAACTTCAAGAAGATGATCACCACCGCGGTGAAGCAATTCCCCAATTTCAAGGTCGCCGCCACCACCCTGCGCAACGCCAAGACGGCCAGCGTCAATGACTGGTCCGCCATCCTGTTTGCGGGCGGTGAGTTCTATCAATCGATGATGCGCGAGAATCTGGAGATTTATGACCGCGTCGGCGGCGGCGACGGCTTCGCCAGCGGCCTGGCCTATGGCTTCCTGGAAGGCAAAGGCCCGCAGGCGGCGGTGGAATATGGCGCGGCGCATGGCGCGCTGGCCATGACCACGCCGGGCGACACGTCGATGGTCAATGTCGCGGAAGTCGAAGCGGTGATGAAGGGCAAGGGCGCGCGGGTTATTCGCTAGGGCACATCGAATTCGATGGAGACACGCCCCTCACCCTTCGACAAGCTCAGGGTGAGGAGACCAAGCCAAAATCCTCATGCTGAGCTTGTCGAAGCATGAGGTCCTGGTCTAACGCCTGACGTACTTCACAATCCGCTTCTGCAAGACCTCGGCGCTATAGACCGCGCCCTTGCCGTCGGCCCACACGCCTTCGCCGGCACTGGTGCCGGTGGTTTCCAGGGTTGAGTTGGGATCGGGAATGAAGTCGGTGACGATGCCGTCTTTCAAACTTCCGATACGGACGCCGCGCCGCCAGCCGGGATTGTGGCCATAACCATCCTTGTTGGTGGATTCGGAGTCGGTGACATAGATCACGTCATTGCGGTCGATGGAGATGCCGCTGGGACGCCCGAACTGGGTGAGCTGGCCCAGCAGCTTGCCGTCCTGCGTGTAGATCTGGATGCGGTTGTTGTCGCGGTCGCCGACATAAAGATTGCCTTTGGAATCCATCGCCAGGCAGTGCGGCATGCCCAACTGGCCGGGCCCTGCGCCCGGTGTCCCCCATTGCTTGATGAACTTGCCGCTGGCATCGAATTTGATGATGCGCGGCGTGCCCTTGAAATCACGGGTATGGCCTTGCGCCACAAAGATGCTGCCGTCGGGCGCAATCAGCACCGCATTGGGCTCGGTGAAGCCGTTGGGGGGCTGGCCGGCCATTCCGGGCTTGCCCAGGGTGCGCAGCAGCTTGCCGCTGGCATCGAACTCCATCACCACATGGCCCTTGGTGCCCTTGCCTTCGGGCGGCACGCCGTCGGTGATCCAGAGATGGTCCTTGCTGTCGATGGTGAAACCATGGGGGAATTGCAGCAGGCCCGCGCCGAACGACTTGATGAATTTGCCGCCCGCGTCGAACTGCATGATTGGATTGAGCTTGCTGCCGACGCAGCTGTTGGCGGCGCAGCGGTCCACCACCCAGATATTGCCCTTGCTGTCGCCCATCACCGAACTGGAGGAACCCATGCTGCGGCCGGCCGGCAGTTTGAAGAAGCCGGGGACTTCCGCGTAACGGTTGGCCTTGGGGTTGGGTTGGGCCTTGGGCAGGTCGGCGGGCTGCGCCATCGCCGCCAGAGGCAGCACCAACATCACGGCCAACATCGCCTTCATTTTTTGACTCCCGATTTTTATGGTCGCGCCGGAAGGCCCTACGCGGCTGCTTCGCATCCGCTCCGGGTTTCCGGTCGCTCCTTTTGCCGCGACGATAGCAGGCCGTGGCGGACTTCCCAGCGCGACTCACGATTGTATTTTTACTGTTGGAAAAGCAATTCTACGGGCCTTTTGAGGCCAGTTTTTGAGAGCCGCTCGCAACTGCGAGGAACTTTAAAGCCAAAAGAAGGAAAAGGCTTGCACTCGCAAAGGCCAATCTTTCTAATCTCCGCAAATTGCCAAGCCCCTGCTTGGATTTATGTTTTTTCCGTGAAAGGAAGACAATGAAGATCAATCCCAAAAAGTGCGTCGCCTGCGGCAACTGCACCTATATCTGCCCGATGGGCGCGATCTATGTCGATCCGGAGCTCAAGCGCGCCACCATCAACCGCGACGAATGCGTCGAATGCTATGCCTGCTACAACGGGCTGAGCAAGGAAGTGCTGCCGCCTTCCACCGTCCGCTTCGTGCGCCGCACCCTGGCCAATTTCCGCGTCCGCTTCGAGCCGGAGCCCGACGTCTGCCCCACCACCGCTTTTGAGCCCGACCAGCTGGAATGGCCGCGCGTGGTGCGCCGCGCCTTCTCCGACCCGCGCGTGCCCCATGAATCCACAGGCGTTTCGGGACGCGGCACCGAAGAGGTCAAGACCAACGACGTCACCGACCGCGTCGGCATCGGCCAGGTGGGCTTCACCATCGAATTGGGCCGGCCCGGCATCGGCGCCCGTTTCCGCGACTTCCAGGAAATGAGCCGCGCCTTGGCCAAGGCCGGCGTGTCGTTCGAAAAGAACAATCCCATCACCACCCTGATGAGCAACGTCGAGACTGGTGACATCCGCCCCGACATTCTCAATGAAAAAGTGATGAGCGCCATCATCGAGATCAAGGTCGAAGTGGCGCGCACCGAGGAAATCATCCGCATCATCTGGGAAGTGGAAAAGCGCATCAACACCCAGGTGGTTGTCGGCGTGGGCGTGCGTTGTGATGCCGACGGCGAGGAAACGATCGTCCTGCCGATCCTGGAGAAGCTTGGCTACAACCCGCAGCGCGCCAAGACCAATATCGGCCTGGGCCGCAAGGTGATCCGTGATTTGACGAATGCCGCGCCTATCGCGCAGCCCAAGGAAATGGTGAACGCATGACCAATACCCTCCATCGCTACGGCAAGTCGGAAAGCTTTGTCGACGATTACATCGTCTTTTCGCTGCCCGCCAAGAGCAAGGCCGCCGGCCAGTCCGGCGATGCGCTGGCGGCGCAGAAGCGCTTCATGCAGATCGCGGCGGAATTTCGCCCTTGCAGCCTGGGCGATGCGCTGCATGGCGGCTCCCTGCGCCCGACCAAGAGCAAGAGCATTTTCGGCCATTGGGGCAAGCGCAACAAGCCGAACTTCAAGAAGGTTCTGGAAGGCATGAGCAAGGCCGGCACCATGGCGGCGGTGTTCGACAACCGCGCCAATGCAGAAGCCTTCGTCAAGCGCATCAAGGAAGAAGACCTCGGCCTGTCGGTGAACATCTCCTCCTCGATCGAGAATGCCAAGAATGCCTGCAAGTTCGCCGGCATTCCGCGCCACTCCGTCGCCTATTCTCTGGGCTTTGAGGAAGTGGGCGACAATACGCCCGGCAAGCAGGCCATCATGCTGTCGACCATGTGCGGCCATGGCATGCTCTCGATCAATCTGGCGCAGAAGATGATGAGCTTTGTGAAGGAAAACCGCCGCACCCCCAAGGAAGCCGCCGAAACCATGGCGCGCTTCTGTTCTTGCGGCATCTTCAACACCACCCGCGCCCGCCGCATCCTGGAAGATGTGCGCGTGGGCGTTAAGTAAAGCCTGAATTCATTGGCTTAGATGAAAGCCCGCCGGTCGTCCCGGCGGGCTTTTTTTTATTGCAGCTTGGCAGCTTGAGCTTCCGCCACGATGCGTGCCGCGTCCGCCGGCAGCATATAGCGCTGCGCCACCAGCGCATCGGCCTGGGCTTTGACCTTGGCGACATAGGCGGCGTGATTGGGATAACGCTCCTCCAGCGAGGGACGCGGGTCGCCTTTGGCCAAGCGTTCCGCGCGTGTCTTGGCGAAGGGGATATAGCCACCGATATTGTTGCAGAAGCGCCCCTTTTGGAATCCATTGGCGAAGACGTTCCAGCCGACATAGGTGCCCAGCGGCGCGGAAATCAGCGGCGAACGAATGCCGTCCAGCTCATTGCCGTCGGCATCGATGCGCGGCATCAGTTGCGGTATGGTCCTGACAATGCGCGGCGGCACCACGGTGATGGTGCCCGTCAGGTCGGCATAATCGAACCCCTTCCCCAGATCGTACTGATAGGTGGGGGAATAGGCAGGGCGCGGCACCCCTGCGATCTTGGGAAAGACCTTGTCATAGGCCGCCGGCGTGACCAGCCCGCCGGCGGCGAGCGTCGGATAGAGGCTGGCCGGCGGCTCGGCGCCCTTGGTCACCCAGTCCACCAGACCTGCGAAGACCGCTTTGCTTGTGTCGGACGCCGGATTGGGATTGGAGTGCAGCACACAGGCCGCGGTGGGCGGAGTCACCAGGTCAAAACCGCCGCGGCCGCCATTGTGGGGCGCACCGGCATTGTAATAGCGCCGGACATTGGCGGGCAGCGGGATGTCGGCCTTTGTGTCGATGCCGACAAAATCCGGGCTGGCGCGCAAATCCCAGAACTCGGTCGAGCCGAAGATCTCGGCGATCTTCGGGCAATGATTGTCCTTCAGGCAGCGGTCGAGCAGGCTGTGACGGCCCTGCCCCCGCGCCGCGTCGTTATAGCTGCTCCACCAGTTGGGGCCCTCGCTGCCGAGCTCGTAAAGCCCCACCAGACCGCCGGGCGTGGCAAAGCGGTGGTTGATGGACAGCATGCGCGGGCCGACGATGGGGTTGAGGCCCTCAAAGACGATGCGGCCATCCTCCGCCGTATTGAATCCCAGGTGGATAAAGCTGCGTAGATAATTGCCCGACTGCGAAATGCCGCGGCCGATCGCCCAGCGCACCTTGCCCGCCAGCGGATTGGCATTGCTTGCGTCATAACGCAGGAAAGCGACCAGATCGCGGGTGGCGGCAAGGCCGATACCGAAGACTTTCGGATTCTTGGCGGTGAAAGCCAGGGTGTAAGCCAGTGCCGGATCAAAGCCGTCCTTCACACATAGCTTGGTCAAATCCGGCTTGCCCGGGAACGGCGTGCTGCTGCAATCGGCAAAGGCCCAGTTGCCCCTGGACACGAGCTTCTGCTCCGTCGGGCGGTCATCGGAGGTGCCGGTGTAAAGCCGCGCCCCGAGAGCCGTGGCCACCTCGAAGGTGCGCCCGCCATACACGCCCTGCGGCCCACCTTTGACCGGCATGGTCGTGGTCCCGGCCGGCATGTCCATGAAACGCACCAAAGCGGGGCCGGTGACCGGCGCCGAAGGAAGATCAATGAGCTGATGGACATCAGGCCTGGCTTCCAGATCGCCCTGCCAGCCGCTGAGAACGTTGATGTGGCCGTCACCGAGGGCCGCCGCGGCGCCCCGGCCGCGATTGGACACGTCATAGACCAGCACACCCGATGTGCTGCCGGTGGGGCGGGCGATGGCGAAGGTGGCGGTATACTCGACCCGGCCGGAAGCGTTCTTCGGCGCCAGCTTGATGTCGTGGATGATGGCATTGCGCGGATCGCCGGGATTTAGCGCACCGCTGAAATGGCCCTCCAGCAGCTCATAGCCGCCCGGCATGGGGCTGGTCTTTTCCACTGTCAGCTTGGTGACGGCAGCGGAAGCCGGACTGGCGACCAGACAGGCAAGCAGGAAAACTCTGAGCTTCATATCCCACCCCATCATTTTGGGTGAGCATAGCTTCAGCGCCGTTTGCGGTCCAACGCCGCGAATTCCGCATCCGTCAGGGTCAAGGTTGCTGCAGCGCAATTCTCTTCCAGATGCGCGACTTTGGATGTGCCGGGAATGGGCAGCGTTGCCGGGCTGCGCTTGAGCAGCCAGGCCAGAGCTATCTGGCCCTGGGTGGCGCCCTTGGCCTTGGCGATCTTGTCCAGCGCCCCGCCGGCCCGGGTCAGTTCGCCATCCCCGCCCAGCGGGTAATACGGGATAAAGCCGATGCCGTTGGCCTCACAATAGTCCACCACATCGTCGCTCTCACGGTCGGCCAGATTGTAGCTGTTCTGCACC
Source organism: uncultured Alphaproteobacteria bacterium (assembly GCA_902825865.1). Classification (GTDB taxonomy): domain Bacteria; phylum Pseudomonadota; class Alphaproteobacteria; order Micropepsales; family Micropepsaceae; genus Rhizomicrobium. The sequence goes on along the minus strand of CADECX010000068.1, from coordinate 2,591 downwards.
GTGGCGACGCGAAAGACCTGGGACGCGGCCTTGATGTCGGCCACCGAGACTTCCGACAGGCCGGCATGACGGATCACGCCTTCGTCCAGCAATTGCTTGACCGCCCCGAACTGTTCGCCGCGCGGCACCCGGGGATCGATACGATGCAGCTGCCACAGTCCGATCTGCTCCACACCAAGCTGGCGGCGGCTTTTATGCGCCTGCGCGATCAGATATTCGGGACGGCAATTGACATGCCAGCGATCGGGGCCGCTGCGGGTGAAACCAGCCTTGGTCGCGATCAAAAGCCCGTCATAGGGATGCAGCGCCTTGCGGATCAATTGCTCGGAAACATCGGGACCATAGGAATCGGCGGTGTCGATGAAATTCACGCCCAGTTCCGGCAGGCGTTTCAGCACTCGGATGGCTTCGCCCGCATCGCGCGGCGGGCCCCACACCCCTGGCCCTGTGATCTGCATGGCGCCGAAGCCCAACCGGTTCACCGAAATCTCGCCGCCGATCGAAAACATCGAAACTCCCTTCAGGAATTAATGCCACGCGGTTCCTTGATCACCTGGCGGGTGGACCAGGTGCGCGGGGTATGACCGCTGATTTCGGTGCCGGCTTCATGACTGAAACGGCGGTTCCAGATCGTGGCGCTCAACGAAACAAGCGCCACCGTCCAAAAGGCGGCGGTGAAATCGACAAATTGCGGAACATGATGGCCGCGCAGCACCATGGCGCCCTGCAAGGCGGCGGCGCCGGCGCAAATGCCCATGGACAGCATCAATTGCTGGAACGTCGTATAAAAAGTGGTGGCGCTGCCCATGCGATCCTGGTCGATCTCGTCATAGGCGATGGTGTTATAGCCGGTGAACTGGAGGGACATGAAAAATCCGGCCGCCAGCATCATCAGAAACATCAACGGCATAGGCCAGCCGGGCCGGAAAAGACCGCACAGGACATAGCCGGCGCTGGAAAAAAATCCATTGACCACCAGGGTATCGCGGAATCCGAAACGGCGCAGAAGCAGCGGCGCCACCGGCTTGGCGGCGATGGAGCCCACGGCGGTCGCCAAGGTCATCAAGCCGGACTGGGCGGCGGAAAGGCCAAAGCCCAGCTGCATCATCAGCGGCAAAAGATAGGGATGGGCGCCCTGGGTCAGGCGGGTGATGGCGCCCGCTATGACGGAGGTGCCGAAGGTGGGAATCCGCATCAAGGAGATGTCCAGGATGGGATCGCGGGCGACGCGCGCGTGATAGATATAGAGCGCGCCCAACAACGCGCCGATGGTCAAAAAAGACAAGGCCAGGGCGACCGCCCCATCGTGGCTGACCAGTTCGAAGCCGAAGAGCAGCAGGCCCAAAGACAGGCTGGACAGGAAGATGCCCTTATAGTCCGTCTTTGCCGGCACCTCGCCCTTTGTGTTGGCGATGTAGAGACTTACCAGCACGATGCCGAGCAGGCCGATGGGCACATTGATGTAAAATATATACCGCCAGGAATGCAGATAAGTGATGATCAAGCCGCCGACCGGCGGACCCATGATCGGTCCCACCACGGCGGGAATGAGAACCCAGCTGGACGCTTGAATCAGATCGCGCTTTTGCACGCTGCGCATCAAGACCAGCCGGCCCACCGGCATCATCAAGGCACCTCCGATACCCTCGACGAAACGGGCCACCACCAGGAAGGCGACAGTGGGGGCATTGGCGCAGGCGATCGATCCCATCAGAAAGATGACGATGGCGGCGCGGAACACGGTGCGGGCGCCGAAGCGATCCGCGATCCGGCCCGATACCGGAATGAAGACGGCCAGGCTGATCAGATAGGAGGTCAGGGCAATGGAAAGACTGGGCGCGGACACGCCCAATTCGCGCGCCATGCTGGGCAAGGCGGTGGCCAGCACCGTGCTGTCCAGGGTTTCCATGAACAGCGCGGCGCCGACGATCAGCGCAATGGTGCGAAAATGAGGTTGTGGAGCACCGGATTCGGCCATAACCCATCCCGTTTAGGCCCCCCCAGGCCATGGCGCAAGAGTTGGGTTTCCTTGGGTTTCAGGCCCATTTCGCCGCCGCTCCGCCATCGCTATAAAGGCCTGGAATGCGCTCAAGGCAGAAGCCAGATGACCGCCGACATGCCTTACGTTCCGCTCTCCTGGGGCGAATTGCTCGACAAAATCGTCATTCTGGAAATCAAGACAGAACGCCTGAGCGGGCCGGAAGCCCGCGCCAACGCGATGCGGGAATTGGGGCTGCTGCGCGAGATCGCCCATCCCGTCATGGCAAGCGGCCAGGCGGCCGCCCCGTTGGCCCGTCTCAAGCTGGTGAACCAGGCCCTGTGGGAGATTGAAGACCGTATCCGCGATCATGAACGCGCCGGCGACTTCGGTCCCGGCTTTGTCGAACTGGCGCGGTCGGTCTACCGGCGCAATGACGAGCGGGGCGCACTCAAGCGCGAGATCAATCTGGCGCTCGGCTCGGCCTTGATCGAAGAGAAAAGCTACAAGCCCTATTGAGCTTGCATGGCCGCACATCGGCCTTCGGCAAGCGGCCCAAAAGAAAAAGGCCCCCGTTTTGCGGGGGCCTCGTTCTTGGTCGCAAGGGTGATCG
>CADECX010000067.1 GCA_902825865.1 uncultured Alphaproteobacteria bacterium | reverse complement strand
TCGAGGCGGCGGTGAACGGCGCGGCCTGTCTGCGCATCAATCCCGGCAATATCGGTTCGGCCAGCCGCGTCCGCGAAGTGGTGCAGGCGGCCAAGGATCATGGCTGTTCCATGCGCATAGGCGTCAATGCCGGTTCGCTGGAATCCGATCTTTTGGAAAAATACGGCGAGCCCTGTCCCGAAGCGATGGTGGAATCGGCGCTCAACCACGCCAAGATTCTGGATGACCTGGATTTCCGCGAATACAAGATTTCCGTGAAGGCCTCCGACCCCTTCCTGGCGGTGGCCGCCTATCAGGCGCTTTCGGAAGCGATCGACTGTCCGCTGCATGTCGGCATCACCGAGGCCGGCGGCATGATCTCCGGCACGGTCAAATCCTCCATCGGCATGGGCATGCTGTTGTGGAGCGGCATCGGCGACACCATCCGCGTCTCGCTTTCCGCCGATCCGGTGGAAGAGGTGCGGGTCGGGTTCGATATCCTCAAGTCGCTCAACCTGCGCCATCGCGGCGTCAATATCGTCTCCTGCCCGTCCTGCGCGCGGCAGGGCTTTAATGTCATCGACACGGTCAAGACCCTGGAAGAGCGTCTGAAGCACATCGCCACCCCCATGTCGCTCAGCATCATCGGCTGTGTGGTCAACGGCCCGGGCGAGGCGCGCGAGACCGATATCGGCTTTACCGGCGGCGGCGCGGGCAAGGGCCATGGCCAGATCTATCTCAATGGCGAACCTTCCTATCGCATCGAGAATCCCAATCTGGTCGATCACATTGTCGAGCTTTGCGAAAAGAAGGCCGCCGAGATCGAAGCCGCGCGCGGCAACCTGGAAGCCGCGCAGTAGCGACCGACATGGACGTGGGCAGCCGCGAGAACTCGCGGCTGCCTTTTTGTTTGGATGGTTTGGACATTTTTGATTTGGAATTGGGGTCATGATACCCGCCGCGAAACTCGACCGCCTGCTGGACCGCTTCGCCGCCATCGAAAGCGAGATGGCGTCCGGCGCGTCGGGCGACGCCTTTGTCAAACTCTCCCGCGAGCATGCCGAACTCAGCCCCGTGATCGAGACGGCGCGCGCCTACCGCACCGCGCAAAAAGGCTATGACGAGGCCGACGCCATGATCGCCGACCCCGCCACCGACAGCGAGATGCGGGGATTGGCGGAAGCCGAACGCGCCGAATTGAAGCAGAGTTTGGAAAGACTGGATCACGATCTGCGCATCGCGCTTTTGCCGCGCGACGCCGCCGACGATTCCTCGGCGATTGTGGAAATCCGCGCCGGCACCGGCGGCGACGAGGCGGCGCTGTTCGCCGCCGACCTGCTGGAAATGTACCAGCGCTATTGCGGACTGCTGGGCTGGCGCACCGAGGTGATGGACAGGACCGAAAGCGATCTGGGCGGCATCAAGGACGCGACCCTGGAAGTCAATGGCCGCGGCGCTTATGCAAAATTAAAATTCGAGAGTGGCGTCCACCGGGTGCAGCGCGTGCCCGCCACCGAAAATCAGGGCCGCATCCATACCAGCGCCGCCACCGTCGCGGTGTTGCCGGAAGCCGAGGATGTCGATGTCCAGATCAATGACAAGGATCTGCGCATCGATGTCTACCGGGCGCAGGGCGCCGGCGGCCAGCATGTCAACAAGACCGAAAGCGCGGTTCGCATCACCCATCTGCCCACCGGCATCGCCGTGGCGCAGCAGACCGAAAAGTCCCAGCACAAGAACAAGGCCCATGCCATGAAGCTGCTGAAGGCCAAGCTTTATGACATCGAGCGCCAGCGGGTGGACGGGGCGCGCGCCGCCGAGCGCAAAAGCATGGTGGGTTCGGGCGACCGCAGCGAACGCATCCGCACCTACAATTTCCCGCAGGGCCGCGTCACCGACCATCGCATCAATCTGACGCTCTACAATCTGTCGCGCATCATCACCGGCGACGGGCTGGGCGAAATCGTCGATGCCCTGGTGGCCCAGGACCAGGCCGACCGGCTGGCCGCCTTCGAATCGGCGGACTCCTAAGGAGGGACGTGGGTGACCCTCGACGAAGCGACGCGGCGGTTGGCCGAGGCGGGCGTGGAAAATCCCCGCAACGATGCGCGGCTGCTTTTGGCGCATGTGCTGGGCATCAGCCGCGATCAGACTTTGACCGCGGCGCCGGCGCCGGAACAAGCGGTGCAATTCGCCGCGCTGGTGGCGCGCCGCGCCCAGCGCGAGCCTTTTGCCTATATCACCGGCCGCAAGGAATTCTGGAGTCTGGACTTCGCGGTCGGTCCCGGCGTGCTGATCCCGCGTCCCGACACCGAAACATTGATCGAGGAAGCGCTGCGTATCGTGCCGGACCGCAACGCGTCCCTGCGCATCGCCGATCTGGGCACGGGCAGCGGTGCGATCCTGATTGCCGCGCTGAAGGAATTTCCCAACGCCAAGGGTATCGGATTTGATTCCTCGCCAGCCGCCCATGCTTACGCCCATGCCAATGCCGCGCGCCTGATCGGCGCCCGCGCCGAAATCCGGCAATCGCCGTGGGAGGAGGCGCAAGGGCCCTTCGACCTGGTCTTCTCCAACCCGCCCTATATCCCGTCGGCGCAGATCGAATCACTGGAGCCGGACGTGGCCCGGTTCGAGCCGCGCCAGGCCTTGGATGGCGGCAGCGACGGCCTTGCGGCCTATCGTGAGCTGGCTGAGCTGCTGCCGGGCCTGCTGAAGCCCGGCGGCCACACTCTGCTGGAAATCGGCCAGGGCCAAGAAAGCGCTTTAGGAACCCTGTTCAAGGGGCTCGAATTGTTGCGGATTGTTCCCGATCTGGCAGGCATTCCCCGCTGCGTCATACTGCGGAAACCATAAGGAAATCCTTGGAAATACGGCCCCCATCGGCTAGGTTCGCCGGTAGGGATCGAAGAGGATCTCTGTGCGGGCCCCGAATGGTGAGCCCGCAAAAAAGGGCCGGTAGCGCGAAAAAACGCGGCTGAGCAGGGGACTTTAAAGCGAACCATTTGGCTGGATTTTGGGATGTGCGCCGTTTGCGCTCATTCGCCGGCCGGGAAGGACTATCAGTGAAGCGCTCTCGTAGAGGCGGCCGCAGGCCGCAACATGGTGGTGGCGGCGGAGGCGGTGGTGGCGGCGGCGGCAACAATGGCGGCGGCGGCTTCAATCCCAACCGCACCTACGATTCGTCCGGCCCCGAGATCAAGATCCGCGGCTCGGCCAGCCATGTCTACGAGAAGTATCTGCAGCTGGCCCGCGACGCCAATTCCGGCGGCGACCGCATCATGGCCGAGAATTATCTTCAGCATGCGGAGCATTACTACCGCATCATGGCGGCCGCCGCCGCCCAGCAGGCCCAGTATCAGGCCCAGCAGGCGGCGATGAATCCGCAAGGCAACAATCCCCAAGGCGGTAATCCGCAGGGCCAGTATGTCCAGCAGCCAGGGCAGGGCCAGCAGCCCCAGCCGCAGCAGAATGGCGGCGGCGCCCCCTCCTATCCTCAGGCCGAAACGCAGGCCGAGGAAGAGGGCGAAGAGGCGGAAGCGTCTTGATTTAAAGCAAGGCCGAGCGTTAACCGCTTGGGCAGACTAGGCTCTTGTAGGGCCGATTCCGCATTCCCATATCCTTCCGGAACGGCGCCTTTACTGGGCCGTAGTATGGTCCGCTGCCATCCTGATGGGGCCGGCCGGGAGAGAGCATGGATATCGAGAAATTCACCGAGCGGGCCCGCGGTTTTATTCAGTCGGCCCAAAGTCTGGCCCTGCGCGAGGGCAACCAGCAATTCGTCCCCGAACATCTGCTCAAAGTCCTGTTGGACGATGAGGAAGGTCTTGCCGCGCGGCTGATCAATGCCGGCGGCGGCCGCGACGCCCAGGCGCGTACTGCGACCGAAGCCGCGCTCAAGAAACTGCCGAAAGTGCAGGGCGGATCGGGCCAGGTCTATCTGGGCCAGGATACCGCGCGCCTGTTGGACAATGCCGAACAGGTGGCGAAAAAGGCCGGCGACTCCTTTGTCACCGCCGAATATCTGCTGCTGGCGCTGGTGCTGGCCAGCGGCACCGAAGCCGCGAAAATCCTGAAAGATGCGGGCGTCTCCGCCCAGGGCCTGAACACGGCCATCGCGAATTTGCGCAAGGGGCGCACCGCGGACAGCGCCACCGCCGAAAACGCCTATGATGCGTTGAAGAAATATGCCCGCGACCTCACCGAGCTGGCGCGCAGCGGCAAGCTCGATCCGGTGATCGGCCGCGATGAGGAAATCCGCCGCACCATCCAGGTTCTCTCCCGCCGCACCAAGAACAATCCGGTGTTGATCGGCGAACCCGGCGTCGGCAAGACCGCCATCGCCGAAGGCCTGGCGCTGCGCATCGTCAATGGCGATGTGCCCGAATCCCTGCGTGACCGCAAGCTGATGGCGCTGGACATGGGCGCGTTGATCGCGGGCGCCAAGTTCCGCGGCGATTTCGAGGAACGCCTGAAAGCCGTGCTCAACGAAGTCACCGGCGCCAATGGCGAGATCATCCTGTTCATCGACGAAATGCACACTTTGGTCGGCGCCGGCAAAGCCGATGGCGCGATGGATGCCTCCAATCTGATCAAGCCGGCGCTGGCGCGCGGCGAGCTGCATTGCGTCGGCGCCACCACCTTGGACGAATACCGCAAGTATGTCGAAAAGGACGCCGCCCTGGCGCGGCGCTTCCAGGCCGTCTTCATCAACGAACCGACCGTGGAAGACACCATCTCCATTCTGCGGGGGCTGAAGGAGAAGTACGAGCTGCATCACGGCGTACGGATCACCGATTCCGCCATCGTGGCGGCGGCGACCCTGTCCAATCGCTATATCACCGACCGCTTCCTGCCCGACAAGGCCATCGACCTGATGGATGAGGCCGGTTCGCGCCTGCGCATGCAAATCGATTCCAAGCCGGAAAAGCTGGACGAGCTGGACCGCCGCATCATGCAACTCAAGATCGAGCGCGAAGCCTTGAAGAAGGAAACCGACAAGGCGTCCAAGGACCGCCTTGAGGCGCTGCAAAAGGAACTGGGCGGGTTGGAGGAAGAATCCGCCGCGCTCACCGCCAAATGGCTGGAAGAAAAAAAATCCGTCGCCGACGTGCAATCCCTGAAGGAAAAACTGGATGCGGCGCGGCAGGAGGTCGAAGTGGCGCAGCGCAAGGGCGATTTTGCCCGTGCCGGCGAACTCACCTATGGCGTGATCCCCGATCTGGAACGCAAGCTCAAGGCCATCGAGGACAATAAGGACGCTGCCTTGTCCGGCGAAGCGGTGACCGCGGAGCATATCGCAGGCGTGGTGTCGCGCTGGACCGGCATTCCGGTCGACAAGATGCTGGAAGGCCAGCGCGAAAAGCTGCTGCACATGGAAGCCGACCTGGAACGGCGCGTGGTCGGCCAGCACGAAGCGGTGCGCGCCATTTCCAATGCCGTGCGCCGCGCCCGCGCAGGTTTGCAGGATCCCAACCGGCCGATCGGCTCGTTCCTGTTCCTCGGCCCCACCGGCGTGGGCAAGACCGAACTGACCAAGGCGCTGGCCGCCTTCCTGTTCGACGACGACACCGCCATGGTGCGGATCGACATGAGCGAATTCATGGAAAAACATGCCGTGGCGCGGCTGATCGGCGCTCCGCCCGGCTATGTCGGCTATGAAGAGGGCGGCGTCCTCACCGAAGCGGTGCGGCGGCGGCCCTATCAGGTGATCCTGTTCGACGAGGTCGAGAAGGCCCATGCCGATGTCTTCAATGTGCTGTTGCAGGTTTTGGACGACGGCCGCCTGACCGACGGTCAGGGCCGCACCGTGGATTTCCGCAACACCGTGATCATCCTGACCTCAAATCTCGGCACCGAATTCCTGGGACAGGAGGGCGATCAGACTCATGCCAGGGCGCAGGTGATGCAGGCGGTGCGAGGGCATTTCCGGCCCGAATTCCTCAACCGGCTGGACGAGATCATCTTGTTCCACCGCCTCAGCCGCGCCGACATGGACAAGATTGTCGATATTCAGATCACCAGGCTCGACAGGCTGCTTTCGGATCGCAAGATCGCGATCAACCTCGACGATAAGGCGCGTCATTGGCTGGGCAATGCCGGTTACGATCCGGTCTATGGCGCGCGGCCCCTGAAGCGCGTGATCCAGCGCCGTTTGCAGGACCCGCTGGCGCAGATGATCCTGGAAGGCAAGATCGGCGAGGGCGCTGGCGTGAAAGTCGGCGCCTCCAAGACCGGACTGACCATCAATGGCCAGGAATTCGCGGCCTCCGCCGACGCGTTGGCGGACACCGCGCCGGCCGGTACTTCGATCAATTGAGAGTGATACAAAGCGAATTGTTCCCTAACTCTCCATGGGCGGGCTTGACCCGCCCATCCAGGGCAACAAACATCATGCCTAGAGCCCTGGATGGCCGGCTCCGAGGCCGGCCATGGAGATGTGGGATAGATGGATGGAATTGGTGACAGACCAAATCGCCTTCGCGGATTTCCTCAAAGTTGATATCCGCGCAGGCACCATCGTGTCGGCCGAAGCTTTTCCCCAGGCCCGTAAGCCGGCCTTGAAACTGGTGATCGATTTCGGGCCCGAGATCGGCACCAGAAAATCCTCGGCCCAGATCACCCGGCATTACCGTCCCGATCAGCTGATCGGCAAGCAGGTGGTGGCGGTGGTGAATTTTCCGCCGCGCCAGATCGGCCCCTTCATGTCGGAAGTCCTGACCCTGGGCGTGCCCGATCCCGATGGCGAAGTGGTGCTGCTGCATCCCAGCCGCAGCGTTCCCGATGGCGGGCGGATGTTCTAGCTTTTTAAAAGCTGGGTCCCCTTTCCTCGCGGCTAATCGCCGCTCGCCGGGGACGAAGTAATCCGCTTTGGCGGATTACTTCGCCTTCGCCTGACGCAGGTCCGTCGCGTTGTCCGTCACCTTGGTCTCCAGCGCGGTATTGGCGACCGTGGTATCGATGTCCTGGCGTGTTCTGGTAAAGGCGGCCAGAAGCTTGCCCGCAAGCTGGCGGCCCTGCGCCATCTTCACCCGCAGCGGATTGACTTGGGTGTTGTTGATCAGGATTTCGTAGTGCAGATGCGGACCCGTCGCCATGCCGCTCATGCCGCTATAGGCAAAGACCTGGCCCTGCCGCACCCGCGCGCCGCGGCGCATGCCCGGTGCGAAGCGCTGCAGATGGCCGTAATCGGTGGAATAGCCGTTGCCGTGGCTGATCTTGACGAAATTGCCATAGCCGCTGGCCCGGCCCATGAATTGGATGGTGCCCGAGCCCGCCGCCATCACCGGCGTGCCGGTGGGAACCGCGAAATCCACGCCCTTGTGCATGCGCGTGTAGCCCAGGATGGGATGAAAGCGCGACCCGAAACCCGATGAGATGCGGGCGCCGTCAACCGGCGTCTTCATCAACAGGCCCTTGGCGCTTTCGCCCTTGGCGTCGAAATATTCCGCCGGTTCCGCCGGGTCGGGCTGGAAGCGGTACATCGGGATATCCTTGCCGTCCAAGGTCATCATCGCATAGCTGATGTCGCCGTATTTCGCGGGCGTGCCGTCGGGCGTGTAGTAATAGTCGTAATAGACTTCGAACTTGTCGCCGGGATGCAGGTCGCGCTGGAAGTCGACCTTGTAGGAGAACATCCGGATCATATCGACCACCACATCGGCGGGAATGCCCGCCTGCATCGCGGCCAGATAGAGGCTGGAATCGATGGTGCCGCCGGCCCGGTGGCTGTGTGCCTGCAATTCCTTCTTCACCAGCTCGGCGGTGAAGCCGCCCTCGGTGGTGCGGGTGACGGTCATTTCCTGCTCGATGGAGGGCGAGAAATGCAGCGACAAGAGCCGCGAAATCGGCTCGGAATTTTCTTCCCTGGCGTCGCTGCTGTCTTCTATGCCGGCATCGACCGGCACCACCACCGGCTTGTCGTTGACCATGATCGTGGTGGTGCGGGGCGCGGCCGCCGGACCCGGCGCATCGATGGTGGCAACCGAATAGGTCAGATCGAAAGCCTGGCCCGTCTTCAGCGCGCGGGCATCGAAATTCTTGCCCATGGCGGCGACCACCGCATTGGCGTCCTGCGCCGAGATGCCGACATCCTCCAGCATGCCCGCCAAAGTGTCGCCCGCATCCAAGGTGACGGTGCGGCTTTCCACCCCGGGATTGGGATTGGCGTTGTCGGCATTGTCATTGGTGATTTGCGGCTCGCTGGCGCGGATCAGTTTCATGAACAGCGCATAGGGCAGGGAGGAGCGGCCCGGCGCGACCATGGGGCGGTCGACCGGCATTGTGCCCATCGCCATCCAGGCGATGGCTCCTGCAACCAGGGCGGTCATGGAGGTCGAGACCAACGCCCAGCGGCCATCCGTGGTCGCCAGCGCGGTGCTCGCGCCGCCAAATCCGCGTTTGATGCGGGTGGTGAAACGCGCGAGCTGTGAAAAATCGCGGGCGCTGGGACTCAAAAAGCGGGCTCCATTGTTGCCGGCGGCGTGCCAAGTCCCCCGACTTTGCGCCCGCCAATCTTCAATATTTGTGCCCGCGCCCATCCCCGTGCCCGGCCGATAGCCATATAACCGTCACAACCCACCCTTGGTCAATCCGGGATTTGCCATATAAGGAGTTGTTCCGATTGCGCTTTAGACAGTTAGCTATGTGGCGCAGTCTTGCCGCCCTCCTCTATATCGGCGCCGCGCTGTACCGGCGGCGGGCATTCGAGACCATCGGTCTGTTCGATCCGCACCTGCGCTTTTCGGAAGATTCCGACTGGTTCACCCGGGCAAGGGAAGGCGGGTTGATGGTCAAGCGCCTGGAGCAGGTCACGCTCCTGGTGCGCCGGCACGGGGACAATATGACCAGCGGAAAATCCATGGTCGAACTCAACGCCTTGCAAGTTCTGAAAAAGGCGCTGGACCGAAAGCGCGCTACATCCTGATCAATGCGCCGCCAGGATGGTGTTGCGCACCACCGAGTAGATTTGAGTCTGCCAGCGCGTCCCGGAAAAGACACCGTAATGGCCGGCCCCGGCCTGGACATAGTGTTTCTTGCGGAACGGCTTGATGCTGGAACACAGGTCTTGCGCCGCCATGGTCTGGCCCAGGCCGCAGATATCGTCGCGCTCGCCTTCCACCGTCAGCAGCGAGGTTTTCTTGATGGCGCGCGGATCGACCCGGCGGTTGCGATAGGTATAGATGCCGCGCGCCAGATGCTGCTCCTGGAAGACCTTGCGCACGGTCTCGAGATAGAATTCGGCCGGCAGGTCGGCAACCGAAAAATACTCGTCATAGAACCGGCGATTGGCATCGGCCTTGGCGATGTCGCCCTTCAGTATATGGCTGAACAAATCCATATGGGCGCGCACATGGCGCGACAGGTTCATGGTGACGAAGGCCGATAATTGCAGGAAACCGGGATAGACCCGGCGGTGCGCGCCGGCATAGCGCCGCGGCACGGTGGTGATCAGATTCTGCTCGAACCATTCCAGCGGATGCTCATTGGCCAGCTTGTTGACCTTGGTGAGATTGACCGAGGTGTCGACCGGACCGGCCATCAACACCAGGCTGCGCGGCGTGGCTGGTGAGCCGTCCTCGGCCATCAGCGCCGTGGCCGCCAGCATCAGCGGGCAGGGCTGGCACACCGCCATGCCGTGCACGCCGGGCCCGATATGCTCGAAGAAAGTCCGCAGATGATCGATATAGTCGTCGGTGCCAAAGCCGCCCTCGGAGAGCGGCACGTCACGGCCGCTTTTCCAGTCGGCAAGATAGACATCGTGATCGGCCAGCAGGGTCTGGGCGGTGCCCCGCAACAGGGTCGAGAAATGCCCCGCCATCGGCGCCGCCAACAGCACCTTGGGTTGCTGTGCCGAGGTCTCTTTGCGGAAATGCACCAGATTGCCGAAGGGCAGGGCGAGCGCGATTTCCTCATGAACCGCAACGGGTTCGCCCGCAACCTTCACTTGATCGATGCCATAGGCCGGGCGGTCATGGATCAGATGGGACCGGGAAATGATCTCCGCTCCCGCAGCCATGCTGCGGAAGACATAATTGGCGGCAGGGCCCAGAACCGTGTCGCTGAACGCCGCCTTGACCAGGTCGGCGCCCGCGCGAACCGGCGCGAAGAAATCCTGTTGGGCCTGATAGGCGTCGTACAACACTTCGCAAGCCCCCTGGAATCACAAAGGATTCCGATTTGGATCGACCCTAGCCGATAAGATTATGCTGCAGTGCAAAATAATGCTTGTCAACGCGCCAAAAGCATAGAAACTGGTGAATATGAGCGGCGCGGTTCTGACCATTTCGAGCAAGAACTACTCCTCCTGGTCCCTGCGGGGCTGGCTCCTCTGCCGGATGGCAGGGCTGGATTTCAAGGAAGAATTGCTGTCCAGCGACGACCCTTCCGCGCGCGCCGAACTGCTTTTGCTGTCGCCGTCTTTCCTGGTGCCGTGCCTGACCCACAATGGAATCAAGGTGTGGGACACGCTGGCGATCGCCGAATATCTCGCCGAACAGTTCCCCCAGGCCGGGCTTTTGCCGCGCGAGGCGGGTGCGCGCACCCATTGCCGCTCGATTGCCGGAGAAATGCATTCCGGCTTTTCCAACCTGCGCTCGGCGCTGCCGATGAATCTGAAGGCGCACTATAAGGGCTTCAAGATCTGGGCGGCGGCCCAGGCCGATATCGACCGCGTCACCGCCATCTGGCGCGAATGTCTTGGTAAATATGGCGGGCCCTATCTGTTCGGCGCGACGCCTTGCCTGGCCGACGCCATGTACGCGCCGGTGACCACCCGCTTCACCACCTATGATGTGAAGCTCGACCGGCAATGCGCCGATTATTGCGAGACCATCCAGGCCTTGCCCGACATGATCGAATGGATCGAGGCGGCCAAGATCGAGCGCACCGGTATCGAAGAGCTGGAAGCGGAATTCTAGAGGCCGCCGGCCCGGAACTAGCGGCCGCGCGGCTGCGCGCGATCCTGCGAAGCGGCGGCTATAGCCTCTGCGTCGGCCTTGCGCGACTTGGCGTGGCGGCGTCTTTTGGCTTTCTTCCGTGCATTTGTTCCACGCGCTGCCATTGGGGCTCCTGTTGCGGTGATTCCGCCGATTGGGCGCGGACGCTAGGCTTTATTGCCTCGATTAGATAGCCGCAAGTTCGGGAACCTGAGGGTTCGCACAGCCAGGAACATGGCACGAAAGCCCGCGCTGACAGAGCGCGAGGAATTTTGGCCGATGGCTAGGAGCATCGCGCGGAGCGGGCCCAGAGCCCGCGAGCACGCACGACGACGCCAACGGTCAAAGGACCGCGCGTTTAGGAAGCGCTCTCGTTAGATTTCGTCTGCAGCTGCACGTAATTCTCGATGCCCATCTGCTCGATCAAACGCATCTGGGTCTGCAGGAAGTCGATATGCTCTTCTTCGCTGTCGAGAATGTGAGTGAAAAGCTCGCGGCTGATGAAATCCTTGACCGTCTCGCAATGGCTGATCGCCTGCTTGAGATCGGGCAGGCCCTTCATCTCCAGCGCCAGGTCGCATTTCAGGACTTCGGCGACATTCTCGCCGATCAAAAGCTTGCCCAGGTCCTGCAGGTTAGGCAGCCCGCCCAGGAACAGCACGCGCTTGATCAGCCGGTCGGCATGCTTCATCTCGTCGATGGATTCTTCATATTCCTTGTGCGCCAGATGGCTCAGGCCCCAATCGGCCAGCATGCGCGAATGCAGGAAATACTGGTTGATGGCGGTGAGTTCGTTCTTCAGCACCTTGTTGAGGAACGAGATGGTGACGGGGTCACCTTCAATCGAAGCGTGGGGCTCGGGTCCCGGCGCTACTCCGCGGCTAGCGACAGCGCCTCGCGGCTTTGCTCCAGCATTTCTTCGATTGTCTCTTGGCATCGTCCGCAATTCTTTCTCACGCCGCAGCGCGTATAGACTTCATCGGCGCAACTCGCGCCGCCGCAAATCGCGGCGCCGATGCGCTGTTCGTTGAGTCTATTGCAGACGCAGACGATCATCCAAGAACTCCCGCCGAGAGCAATTCTCAGCCGCAGAGATATATTATTAGTTGCGAATGATTGTCAATGTCGCTCGCAAAACGCGGTAAAAACTTCCTTACAAGCCCATATTTTTGCTTGGTTTTCCGCCAGGCCTGCGACTAGGTCTGAAGCGCGGATTCGTCCCCGGCGGCGACCATTTTTTGCACCGAAACATAGTCGGTCTTGCCGGTGGCCAGGAGCGGAATCGACTCGATCAAAATCAATCGGCGCGGCAGCGCCAATTCGGTGACGCCATGGTTCTGCGCCCATCCCACCATCGCCGCGCGGCTGGCCTCCGGCGCATTGGTCACCAGCACGATCTGCTCGCCCTTGCGTCCGTCCGGCATCGCCACAGCGGCATGGCTGTGTTCGGGCCAAAGCGCGCTGGCGATATTTTCCACCACGGCCAGGGAAACCGCTTCGCCGCCGATCTTGGCAAAGCGCTTGAGGCGGCCGCGAATGGCGATGAAACCTTCTTCGTCGATGGCGGCGATATCGCCGGTATTGTGCCAACCGCCTTCGAGGGCGACGATCTTCCCCGGCGCCTCGGGCTTGAGATAGCCCATCATGATGTTGGGCCCGCGCACATGAAGCTGGCCCGCGCCGCTGATGCCTTCCACAGGCTCCAGCCTTGCCTCTATTCCCGGCATCATGCGGCCCACCGTGCCGGGATGATTGGCCTCGACCTGGTTGGCGGCGAGCACCGGGGCTGCCTCGGTGACGCCATAGCCTTCCAGCAAGGTCACGCCGGATTTCTTGCGCAGGAAGGCGCGGGTTTCGTCGCGCAACCGTTCGGCGCCGCACACCGCCATGCGCAGCGAATCCAGATCGCCGCTGTCGCACGCACGCGCATACTGATTGATGAAAGTGTCGGTGGAAATCAGGATGGTGGCGCCATGGCGGCGGATGCGCTGCACGATCTCCTTGGGCTGCAGCGGCGTGGGATGGCTGACGATCTTCACCCCGATCATCAGGGGCAGCAGCGTGCCGACCGTGAGGCCGAAACAATGGAAGATGGGCAGGGGGTTGAGCAGCACGTCGCTGGCATAGAAATCGAAATGGGCGCGGGCCTGGGCGACATTGGCCAGGATATTTTCATGGCTCAGCACCACGCCCTTGGGCTCGCCTTCGGTGCCCGAAGTAAAAAGAATTACCGCCGGCTTGGACGGATCAGGCTTGGCGGAGAAGAGGCCGGGCGCGATCTTGCCGACCGCCGCTGTCAGCTTGTTGCGCAAGGACAGGTTCTTGCGGACATCCTCAAGATAGACGATCTCCGCGCCGAGCCCAGCCACGACATCCTGCAGCCCGGCCTTCTCGACCAGCCGGTGGGCGGTAATCACCCGCTTGACCTGAGCGGTGCGCAAGGCGCTCTTCAAGCTGGCCAAACCGCTGGTGAAATTCAGCATGGTGGGGACGCGCCCGTAGGCGGAGAGGGCGAAAAAGGTCAACGCCGCCGCCGCGCCGGTGGGCAACATCACGCCCACGCATTCACCCGCATGCGTGCCGCGTTTCAGCGCCGAGCCCAGCGCAAAACTGGCCAGGATGACTTCGTCATAGGTAAAGGTGCGGTCGTCGCCGTCCACCAAGGCGATCTTGCCGGCACCATGCTCGCGCCGCGCATCCGCCAAGGCTTGAAATACCGAGCGGCGGGCGGTCGCCAGATCGAACGGCCGGCGCGTCGATTTTCCCGTATCGGGCATGGCGGCATTCCGAAAGCTTCGGAATGTCTATTAGCTCAAGTGGCGTGAAAATGCCCGATCCAGCTTTGGAAGCTGCGCACCAAACGCTCGCGCCCCGGACCGGCGGTCTTAAAGATTCCGGCAATCTGGTCGCGCAGCGGCTTGGCGTCCGCCCAAAGCTTCTCGGCCTGGGGCAAGGTGGCGCCGCGCAGCGGCTTGAGCACCTCGCGCTCGATCCGCTTGGGACCGACCAGCGCCACCGCGATGGCCGCCAGACCGGCGGTTCCCAACACGAGATAGGCGGCGCGGGCAGGACGGCTGAGGGCGATGCGGCTGACACTGGCAGCCAGCGAGGAACCCGATGACGCTTTTGTGACTGCGGTGCGAATGAGGCGGCGGCGGGAACGGATGGCGTGGCTGGCCATGGGACACCTTTTGTGGGAGTTCCCTATGCAAACGCCCGGCTGAACAAAAGGTTCTGGGCAAAAAGTTCGCCGCTCAGCCCTTGGGCACACCGGGCAGGCCGGTGATATCCCGCGCCCAGGCCTGGGCCGAATCGCACCAGATCTGGCGCAGGGGCGGAATCTGGTCCCGCTGCCTGACCGCCCCCAAACGCAAATTGTAGATCTGGGGATCATCGGCAGACGTTGCAA
>CADECX010000066.1 GCA_902825865.1 uncultured Alphaproteobacteria bacterium | reverse complement strand
CCGGCCAAGGCATCTTCGCCGCCATCTGATAGCGATACGAGGCACAGTTTCTCGGCGGGGCGCAGGCAATCGACCCCTTTAAGCACCCAGCTCTTGCCTTCAGCCTTGCCCAGCGCATCGATGTCGAGAACCGTCGTCCAGTCCGGGCTGGCGCTGCGATAACTGTCGAGCGTCGTTTTTCGCCAAATGCCGCGCAGATGATCGGCATCCTGCCAGAAATTGTAGATGGCGCCATGCAGGAACCTCGGCTGCGGGATACGGTCCTTGGCACCCCCAAGTGCCAGCGCTTCGGCATAAAGTGTCGTGTAGCGCGGATCGGCAGTCAGTCGTTGTTCGGTTATGGCATTATGGGCGTTCACCCATTCCATCGCGCGCGGCGAGGTGAATTCTTCTAGCCAGACATAAGGATCGGCGGGCAGCGCGGCTTCGGTGGGGGCAACCGGCTGCGCCCAAACTTGGTATGCCGTGACAGAAACGGCAATCGCAAACAGAGCGGCGAATTTATTCATGGCGATATCCTAATCGTGTGAGTTCGACTTTTTCGGATGGCGTGAGATCGAGCTGTGCCGCGCGAGCGAATTGCGCCTTCGCCTCGTCCTTCTTGCCCGCATAGACCAGCGCCTCGCCCCATTTGAGATGCAGTCGACCCCAGTTGGGCGCGTATTTTTCGGCTTCCGCGAATTTGGCCAACGCCAAGTGCGACTGGTTCTTCGCCATCAGCGCCTCGCCCCAGCCCTCCAGCGGATCGGCGAAGCGAGGCGACCTTTGGCTCGCGACGGTGAAGTGTACTATGGCGGGTTCTGGATGGCGGCGCTTCAGCAAGGCGCGGCCCCAGGCTTCGTCTGCAAAGGGTAGCGAGGGGCCCGCCGCCGCGGCCTTGGTGAACCAAAAGTCGGCGCGGGCGCGCTGGCCGGCGCGTTCGGCGATCTGGGCGCGGGTGATCAGACAGGGATAGCAATCCGCCGGTGTCGGCGCGATGATGCGTTCGGCGGCGGCGAAATCGCCCAGCTCAGCCTGGGCCTGGGCCAGGTGCGGGATATGGCTGGCCAGCACAGTGTGCCGGGTGCCTGGATTGGCCCTGATAAAGGCCGTGATCTCGTCTGTGTGGGTGAGAACCCCTTGCCAGTCCTCCGCCTCGATGCCGATCTGGAGTTCGAGGCCGGTCTTGCCGTTCGGCGGCCACTCAGCGTCGGGTAGAATCTCCGTCAGGTTGGCCCGGGCGGCAGTAAGGTCATGCAGTCTGATTTCATGACTGACAAGCGATCCCAAAGCGACAGCCTTTGAAAGGCCGGGCAGACCCGTTCGAACCACGTTTGTGACGGCGGCCAGATTGTCGGCATAGCTGGCAGGATTGGGCTGGGGGCTGGCCGATGCCGGACTATTCTTCTGCTCCCATGCCCAGCGTTTTCTTCGAACCTGGAGCGATTCCTCAAGCCGGCCAAAACGGGCAAGACTTCCCGAGAGGGTGGAAATGGGTTGAAGCGCGTCCGGGTCGGCCTCGTGCGCCTTCTGAAACAGGCGAAGGCCGAGGTCAAAGTCGAGGGTCGCCATTTGTGCTGCCTGGGCCCACATATTGTAGCTCCAGCGGCGTTCCCCTGGGCCGCCGTTCAGGGCCAGCTCCTGGAAAATGGCGGCTGCATCGGCGGGGCGGTTTTCGTGCCGAAAAAGATAGATGGCATAGCGATAGGGCTGGGTGAGGCGGTAAACAGCTTCCGCCAGCTTGCCCGTCAGCGCGGGCATGTCGGCCTCGGCGCCGCTTACACTGACCGCGCCGTTACCGCTCGCCCGCGCCGTCAAGGTTACGCCGGAAGCGCTACGCACCACCTCGCCGGAGAGAGAGGTCTCATGACCGAGCTTGGCACGCAGCCAGGAATCCAGCTCCTCAAGGGAAATACCCGTTTCGGCGATTTCAAGCTTGATCGCCTTGTCACCCCAGGTGTTGCTGTAGGTGCGGGCCGGGCGGCCGGTATTGGTTTGCGACTGAAGTTCGCTCAAGCGATCGATCAGCCGCGACGCCGCCACTTGGCCGGTGAGGCCATTCGCGGCCAGATCGGGTGGGACGCTGAAGGGTTCGACACGCAGCCCGTCGGCCCGGGATGCCTCGCGCACCACCCAGCCTGCGCCCCCCGCCACCGCCAGACCCACGCACAAGGTCGCAAGCCGGAGCAGCACGCTCAGCCATTTTTCGAACATTCCCAGATGCAGTTGCTTGAGCTGTTCGTGCAAGTGATGGCGCTGGTCGGCCAGCATCTGCCGCTGGTCGGACAGGAAGGCGGCCACCTCGGCATGCAGGGAGGGATCGTTGCGCGCCGCCTCGATGGCAAGGTCGAGGGCAAGGCCGTTGCTATCGGAACTGGACGATGATTGGTCGGCAGTATCGGCGGTTGTTTCGCTCATCGCGCAATCCTTGCCAATTCTTGTTTTTCAGATGGTGTGAGGTCGAGGGCGGCGGCGCGGGCAAAGTGTTTTGCCGCTTCGGTTTTGTTGCCGGAATAGGCGAGAGCCTCGCCCCATTTGAGATGCAGGCGGCCCCAGTTGGGGGCGTATTTCTCGGCTTCCGCGAATTTTTCCAGGGCCCGGTGTGACTGGTTCTTCGCCATCAGCGCCTCGCCCCAGCCTTCCAGAGGATCGGCGAATTTTGGGCCTTTCTGGTTGGCGAGCTTAAATTTCTCGATGGCGGCATCCGGCTGCCCGCGTGTAAGGAGCGCCTTTCCCCAGTCGTTGTGAGCGAAAGGCAAAGAAGGGCCATCATGTGCCGCGCGCGCGAACCATATGTCAGCCTTGTCGGGCTGGTTTGCCTCTTGCGATATTATCCCACGGATGCGGGCACAGTTGTAGCAATCGGCAGGAGTGGCTGCGATCAGCGCCTGGGCCTCTGCGACGTTGCCCAGCTTTGCCTTCGCCAGAGCCGCCCAGGGCCTCAACTGCGTCCCTATGAAAGTCTGAGACACCATCCTGCATTGTGTCGGCGTGAGTGGCTTGGTGCATTCAGCGAAGGTTTGTTCGGCGGTACTTTCCGTCTTCAATACGCCACGCCAATTTTCAAGGGCGGCTTCTATCGCCGTGGGCGTGACCGCCGATGACAACTTGGCAACCTGTGTCCGGGGCACGGGCAATTCGCGAAAGGCGGCTCGCGCAGCCACTTCGTCATGCTGGTTCGCCAAAGACCTGGCGACGGTGTCGCGAAACTGATTTCGGAAACCCTGGTTGGGCATTTCCGCGCCTTGGCGGGCTTTCCTGAGAGCCTCGACATAGTCGCCCTGGGCCACGGGAATCTGCTGAACCCATTGCAGGCGCAAATTGTCGAGCGAGCGCGGGGCGATATCGGGGATGGAGCGGCGGCTGAGCAGCTGTTCGGCCTTGCGGTCGGCGGCCAGTGCGGCTTCGAGATGGCCGAACCCCCTTTCTATGTTGGAAATTCCGGCATAGGCGATGGTGAGATCGGGATAGGTGGAGATCGCCTTGCGATAGGCCCAAAGCGCAGCCGGGTAATCGGGCCGAAATTGCGTGTTGGTCGACAACACGCCGAGCCCGTACCAGGCCCATCCCCGCTCGACCACGGAAGGGCTGCTGGTCAGGCGCAGAAAGATGGCATGGGCTTCGTCAAAGCGGCGCTGGCCGCGAATATAATTGGCATAGCGATAGGGCTGGGTTTGGGAAAAGACATGCTCGGCGGCTTTTTGCACCAGCGCGTCAATCTCCGTTGCCGCGCCGGTGAAGGTCGCGCCGCCCTCGCCACTGGTACGGGCGCTGATGGCGATGCCGCTGTCAGTGCGCCAGACCTCGCCACTGATATGATTGTCGTGCCCCAGCCATTCGCGCAGAAAGCGGCGCAGCTCGCCGATGGAGACGCCGGTTTGCGGAATCTCCACCTTGACGTCATTGCCCCAGTTGTTGGCATAGGATTGCGGCGCGCGAAAGGAAATCGTCATGTTGTCCATGGCGGTCAGCTTGGTGAGCAGCTGGCCCGCCACCACCTGGCCGCTGAGGCCGCGCGACGCCATATCGGGCGGGACCGCGAACGGCTCGATCAGGAGGCCGTTGCTGTTCGAGGCTTCCCAGATCATGAAAGTGAGCGCGCCCGCAAAGGCGATGCCCACTACCGCTGTGGCGGCGCGCAGCAGGACACTCAGCCCCTTTTCCCATTGGGTGAGGCGGAATTGTTTCTTTAAGTGGTGCTTTTGGACCGAAATCAAGTCGCGCTGATCGCGAAGGAATGCAGCAACATCGTCCCTTAGCGACGGATCGGCGCGGGCTTCTTCCATGGCGAGGTCCATCGCCAGGCCGCCAGTATCCGGTGCGCCCGGCGAATTTTCGCCGCTCGTATTCTCAGACATGAGGCCCCCACAGCCTTAAGTTGCGACCATTGAGGCAGATGGGAACTTTTCTGGCAACCAAGCCGCCCAGTTGACGAATCGTCCAAAGGTTTCAGCAGGATGAGTTTTGGCGCGGGTCGCGGTTTGCCAGCTATCGCGCCAGAGGTAGCGATAATTATCCTGCGTCTTGACCCTTCACTCTCAATGTCCGCTTTGGGTCAAAGGCGGTCGCTACCCTCGATCAGCCTAATGTCCGCTTTGCGCAAAGAGCGGACATTGCCCACTTGAATTTGCTGGCAAGGGGCGCGTTACTGTTTGGCTACCTAGGGGAAGGCCTCTGATGAAAACCCGCGAAGAAAAAAAGCCAGACCAGAATTCATCGCCGAAGACATTCCTGGTCGGCTTTGCGGCAAGCCGCCCAGCGCGTGTTTTCTACGTCGTGGTTGGGACCGCTGGGCTCATCGCCCTGGCGGTTGCCCTGGTGGGACCCAAGCGGATTGAGCGCAGGGTTTACAGACCATTGATGGATGCCGTTGAACCTCGGGCCGGGAAGCTCTGGGCCGATACTGGGCCGGTACGCGAACAGATTGCGGCGCTATTAGAGAACGTGAGCCCAAGCGGGCGGGCCCGCTTAGTTAGCTCACTCCAAAGTTGGATCGGACGCTTCACCGCGAACTAAATTCAGCCCACTAGTTCCTGATCAGCCAATGTCCGCTTTGGGTCAGAAGCGGTCATTCCGTCCTGACCAGTCGAATGTCCGCTTTACCCCCAAAGCGGTCATTCGTTCACGATCAGCCCAATGGCTGCTTTTGACCCAAAGCGGACATTCACTATCGCCGCGGAATGCGACGGGACGGCTTCCAAACCCAGGGGCGCATCCCGCTGAGAATTTAGATTCAGTCAGAGTTTCGCCTCAATGGAAGGCTGTCCACGGCCCTGGAAAGCTCCGCAGCAAGCAGCGCCTGGGAAGCCTTGCAGGGGTGCCACGGGAAATGACCAGATTCAGAGCATTGATATGGGACAGGAGGGCCATCTGCATGCGTGCATCGGCTGGGTCTCGCTCACTTAAGAGCCGCTCCAAGGATACACAAAACTCAATGACCGCGAGGTTTCGCGCGAGAGCGCCGCTTCCGCGGATATCATGCACCACCGTATAGAATTGGGTCCACAGTGCATTTGGCGCATCTGGGGCTGTCAGGGGTTTCAACATCCCCTCAAGTTCGCTGACGCGAAGCTTGAGAAACTCACCAAACGTCGCCCTCACTTCCTGGGACGCAGCCTCCCCGCGCTCGACAAGCTTGTCTATGGGTACTGCTTTTGGACCTGACACCTTTTCAAGTAGCGAGCGGGGGCGGCGTGATCTCAAACGGCCCATTCCCCGACCTCGCGCGCTTGGGGCTTGTGCGCAGCGATAACCTTCAGCAGATGCTGCATAAGGGTTCTCGCCGAGAACGGTTTTACGATATAGCTGTCGGCTCCTTCCCCCAGCGCGGTGGCGACTTCGTCATTGCCACTGTGTCCGGTGAGCATGATGAATGGCATTCCAGGGTAACGATGTTCCAATTCATTTCTAAGTCGCCGCAACATCGTAAGCCCATCTACTGGGTACATCTGCCAATCGCAGATGATCAGATCAGGACGGTTGATTGCCATTGCCTTGAAGGCTTGATCCGGCGAATCCACTGCAATAACTTTACCAACTCCAAAACTCAGAAGCACTTCCTGAACCAAACGACGAACGAATTGGCTATCATCAACTACCAAGATGTGCAGTCGCGAAAAGTCCACCTTGATTAAGGTCATCGGTTTTCCGAAAATTGATTGGGAGAGAACTTGCAAAGTTCAGATAGCTAGCTGCCACGGCACTCGCGAGTGTTCGATAAATCGACTTGGCTGTTCCAGGCATTCCACGCGCTAAGCAGCACTAGGCGACGTCGTGGTTTGGGCTTGGCAAAAGGAGCAGGTGCGACCGCATCGGCGGCACCCGCGAGACTTTCCAAATTCAACAAACACTCCCACTGATGAGCAACAAATTCGGGGCGTAGGGGCGCCGAACACTGATTCGAGCACTGAGTTTACAGCGATAACAGAAATTGTCGCAATCTGTCGCAACGCTTATTGGTGCATCCCCTCAGATTCATTATCAATTGCAAGTAATCGGCCAGCCCAAAATCGTTTCGCATACTAGACGCAAGGCATTGTCCGCTATTGGTGCATAACGGACTTTGGACCGGCATGATCCAGCCTACAATTCCCGCTGCTATCTACTTGCCTCAATGGGGCCTAGCGTCGGCTCATGTCTTCTGTTTCGACGCTATCACTCGGAGAATTTGCCTCTCTTACGGAGGTCGGCAGAACCTTTCTTCATGATGCCATTTCACCTAACGACGCGACGCGCTTGTTAGAGTTGCGCCTGATCTACAACTTGCTGGGAAGCGTCCGCGTCACAAAGGCTGGCAGAGCCCGTCTCTTGCTGGGCGAATAGGCTAACTGTAGTCCGAATCCCGAGCCCGGCGACGAACGTCCACTTCTGGTGCAAAGCGGTCATTGCGGGGATCGCGCTCGAACGACCACTTTTGACCCAAAGCGGACATTCCGGCCCAACGTGCGCGCGCCCCCACTGCCAGACTGTCCTTTCGGACCGCTAGGCGGATCACAGAACGTTCTGCGACTTGGAAAAGAGTTGACCATTTTTGGAAACAAGTTGCCCATCGATCTGCTTGACGGTGAGAAGACATCGCCACAGCGCGGCTGCAACTGATGACGGTGCGCCTGCCTGAGAAATTCCCATCCCCACGCACGAGTGAGACACCCCCACGGGGGGAAAGCGGCGCGGCCAGGACACGTTATCGTCATTCAGAGATTTGCAGCAAAATAGCCGTCAAGCCATCTACTTCCACCTCCGTTTGGCAAGTTAGGGATTGACGCTCGAAAAGCCGGGGCTAGGTTTGAGGAATGGTACGCTCGCAGTGCATTAGGGAATTTATTGTCCGCAATTGGCCTTGGCCCATTTGCGATGACTGCATAATTGAGAGGCTCGATTTATCGGATGAGCACCAAATCAAAAAACTGGTTCAGCGCCCCGGTTTCGTAAGGGAACGCGCGGGTTGCCGGATGTGCAGCCACGTCAAAGAAGTCACCAGATACGCCTAAAAGACCCGGTCTTCACGGCTGACCGCCCACGCCTACTTTCAGCCACACCTTGGCGCATCATAAGCTCTCTGCCAAAGACCTCAGGGCCAAACGTAACGGCACTCGTCGCTCCTTTCTTGCACAACGACGCTAGGGTAGTCGGCCAGTGCTGCTCGACAGCGTTGTGGGCTATTACTTCCCGGACCGTGGCTCGATTTTGGTGGAAAAAGGCACGGACGCATACCGAATGAAATGTCCGCCTTTGGGGCAAAGCGGACATTGGATCGACCGGGATCGAATGACCGATCCTGACCCAAAGCGGACATTCCCGCAAATGATTGAGTAGTCAGCGAGGGCAAACTCCAGTTCTCTTGTCATTCAATGGCAGTGCATAATTCGTCTATCGAAGATGTACTTTGTAAACTCTCATCGCCTTGTCTTCGTTCTCCCTTCCAAAGAAGCCTTGACTGCTTCCTGCGGGCTTGAAACTGGAGGAATGTGTGGGACCGTAACGGACCTTCGGCTGCCATCCGGATGACCCGAAGACCAGGCGTAGGCGCGCGATGCTCCACAAGGGCTATCTGCCAAGTTGAATACATGAACAGATCCGTTCCAAGTTGTTTGCCATTTGGATGATTCATGCACCGGCACCGACTGAACAAAGGTAGCAGTTCCGCCGAGCTGAGCTTCCACAGCTTGTTTCAGTTGATCAGTCGAAGACGCAAACATGACAACCTATCTCCCTGAAATTCGTGTGATCGTTTTATAGCGTGGGTGTTTACGATTGAGCGGAAACAGCGGGAACTGAAGGATGGAAGAGTGTCCCAAAGTTGGGCCAGCTCGTCACAGGAATGACGGCCTCCAATCGCAAAATTCCATTGCTGCTAGCTCGGATTCGATTCCGTGGGAATCAACAGACGGCGCCAGAATTAGCCTGGGAACGTTCAGGTGTGAAACCGCGCCCGCCATCACAATCGCATTTCGACTAATCTTGCCTTGAGCGTCCAACAACCGCACGTCATGAAATACGTTGGATAATCGTTCAGCGGTGTGGACGGCATGACGATCTAGATCATGATCGACGTGAACATTTACAAAAACAGAACCTTTCGGTGAGAGCCGATCGGCGACAAGATAATAGAAGGCCAAGGATTTCAGGTGGGCCGGAACATGGTCGCCGTGATAGGCATCAATAACGATTGCGTCATAGTATTTTGTGTCTGAGCACAAGAATGACTTTCCATCGGCGACAAGGCATTCCACCTTTTCGGGCAAACAAAAGTACTCTTTCGCCAATTTGAACGAGAAGGGGTTGGCATCAATTGTCGTAACTTTAATACCGGCCTGTACGAGCATCGTGGCAAGGGTTCCCCCCGCGCATCCGATCATAAGGGTCTTACGGGCTTTGGCCTGAATAATGAGTCCAAAAATTGCGTGAACATAGGAAGCGAGGCTGATTCCATTTCTGTCGGCTTCGCTTTGTGAACAGCCGCCCTGTTCGTATGTGATGGAGCTGGTGGCTTTCTTCTTGAAGATTGTGATCGTTCCGAATTCTGTTTCAATGCTATCAAGCGTGATCATTACGGGCTCGAACTGTAGTTGACAAAATAGGGACGAGACTTGCGGTTAGGATCTCAAGCGCACACCGCGCCCGCCGCTGGAACTGACCGCCCCTTCGCCAATCAGTTCCACACCAAATGCTTCGATCGCCGCGATCAGCTTCATCAGGGAATCGACATTGCCCCTGATTACGTCGTCGCTAGCTTCCATGCGCTGGATAGTGGGCACCGATAGACCTGATTTCTTGGCCAACTCACGCTGATCAACGCCTGCAAGAGCACGCGCAGCGCGCATTTGCGATGAGGTAATCACAATACTTGTCTTTCTAGTGTTTTCATGGTTATTATGCGGCGTCAAGCTGTCATAACAATTTATGAAACATCATATCTGATGCGTCAAGTCTCATGATGCCAAAAACGACGTCCGAAAAAGTCGATGGCTTCACGGCTGACCTGCGCCAATCACGCCCAAACGTTAGTATGCGAGGCATGGGTGCCTGACGGGTCCTCATCCGCGCACATTTATCGTCCCAAGCTGGTTACGATGCTCCTCGAGGGCTACTCCCTGAGCTCTTTCAGGCATGATTTGCTGGCTGCTTTAACGGTCGCCATTGTAGCCCTGCCGCTCTCTATGGCCTTCGCCATCGCCTCCGGTGTATCGCCAGAGCGCGGCCTTTACACCGCCATCGTGGGCGGCTTCTTGGTCTCAGCGTTGGGCGGTAGCCGGTTCCAGATTGGTGGTCCGGCCGGAGCTTTTATCGTTCTGGTCTCGGCCACAGTCGCGAAATTCGGTCTGCAGGGGCTGCTGCTGACAGTGCTGATGTCCGGCTTTCTATTGACCCTCATCGGACTGTCGCGATTGGGATCATTGATCCGGCATATTCCCCACGCCGTTACGGTGGGCTTCACCGCCGGCATTGCAGTCATCATCCTGGCCAGCCAGCTCAAAGATCTGGGCGGTTTAACGCTTAAGGGCGCGGAGCCGGGCCTTTTACTTCCCAAACTTGGGGCGCTGGGTGCGGCACTTCCTACCCTCAATCCGGCCGCACTGGCGATAGGCGTCGGCTCGGCCGTCCTCATCTTCCTGCAACGGCGCTTTAAGCCCAATTGGCCCGGCATGTTGCTGGCAGTGATTGTCGCCTCGATAATCGCCAAGCTCCTTCATGTCCCGGTGGAAACCATAGGCAGCAGGTTCGGCGAACTGCCACATGGGCTGCCGATGCCGGCACTGCCACAGGTCACGGCCGAACTTGTGATGCATCTGCTGCCAGTATCGCTTTCTTTTGCTCTGTTAGGCGGTGTCGAAAGTCTCCTCTCAGCCAAAGTCGCTGACAGCATGACCGCCCGACGGCATCGTTCGAACATGGAGCTGGTGGCGCAAGGTATTGCCAACATCGCCTCCGCGCTGTTCGGTGGCATCTCAGTGACCGGGACCATCGCCCGTACCGCCACCAATGTGCGCGCCGGAGCTAAAAGTCCGCTGTCGGGCATGATGCATGCTCTGTTTTTGCTTTTGTTCCTGCTGGTGGCGGCGCCTCTAGCGAGCTTTGTGCCGCTGTCGGCTCTCGCGGGGGTGCTGGTGGTGGTATGCTGGAACATGGCGGATAGGGCGGAGTTTCTCGCTCTACTACGCCGTTGGCCGGGCGCAACGGTGCTCCTCACCACATTCGGCCTCACCATCCTTAAAGATCTGACTTTCGGCATCATCGCGGGCTGTCTGCTGGCCGCGGTGCTGGTCCTTTTCCAACGCAATGTTCCCGAAGAAGGTGCCTAACCGTGGAGGGCATAAGTGCTTTCTAAAAATAGCCCATGGACCGAAGCTCTATGACTGAAAGCGTCACTGATTTGCTTGTGAAGTGTGCCGAAGCGCGTCATTCCGGCAAGGATTTTTCCGCCGTATGGAACGAAATTCTGAAGGGGCACAGACTCGTGATTGGTGATCCGATCCAGCGCGCTGATGGTGCAGAGCCATATCTTGCTATCCCATTGCTCTCCGGTCGGCATCTTGTGTTCAGTTCTGTGGGATTTTCCCTTCGCTAAGCCCGGGGCGAAGGGCGTTTATGAGTGATATTTTGAATCCCGTATTAGCTAGCAAGATTCTAAGACCTTGCCCTTCTACTTGGGGGTCCGGGGGTAAGCTGAAGGGATGACTCTCAAGACCATCTATATTGCGCTTCGCGAAGGTAGTGACCGTGTTTGGGCTGCCGCTGACGCGATATATGTCCGGGACGATGTTTATCAGATACTCGATTGTCGGGGTGACGGCTCGGCCACGCAATTCCGGGAGGGGGAGCTTGTAAAATGCCGCCTTCAACGCCTTCCCGCTGGCGAAGCTCTAGTAGCCTACGAATCTGTGACGTGACCGATTCTCAGGTCGTTTCAGCGCTCGTACGTTTGTTCGGGACACGGCAGGCTGGCAGATTCATTCCTTGAAGGCGCCCGGAAGCGATGGTTCTAATCTATTAGAATTGCAATGTTACCGGAGCGCCGCATCATGACGTTGGAGTACAGCGGTCTTTCGAGGGCGACGCGCCGGCAAGTCCTTGGCGGAGTTGGCGCCATGGTGTCTTTTTCGCACCCCGCTTTATCGGCTACGGACGCTGTTTCGGTGAATGGCCGCACCTATCGCAAGCCAGCCAGGCCCACGGTCGTCATCCTGGCCGACGGGTTCGATCCGGCCTATCTTCAGCAGGGTTTGAAAGACGGGCTCCTGCCCAACCTGGCAAGGTTCCACGTGCAGGGATTCATGGGCACCGCGCGCGGCGTGATGCCCAGCTTCACCAACCCCAACAACACCTCGGTCCTGACCGGCACGGTGCCGGCGGTGCACGGCATTTCGGGAAATTATTATCTCGATCGACGCACCGGCAAAGAGATCATGATTACCGAAGCGAGTGCGCTGCGTTGCAATACCATCATGGGCGCCTTGTCGCAGGCCGGCGTACGGGCGGCCGGTGTGACCGCCAAGGACAAATTGCGTGAGATCATCGGCTACCGGCTGAAGAACGGCATAGTTTTCTCCTCGCAGAAAGCGAACGAGGCGACCACTGCGAACGCCGGCATCGATAATGTGGAGGCCTTTGTCGGCCGCAAGACACCGGATCAGTACGATCCGGACCTTTCCTATTTTGTGCTCGATGCCGGGGTGAAGCTGCTGGAGCGCCGTGCGGCGGATTTGTTCTATCTCTCGCTGTCGGACGTCATTCAGCACACATTTGCGCCAGGTGAGCCTGAGGCCAACGCTTTTATGATGGAGATCGACAAGCGGATCGGCCGATTGGTCGAGCTCGGTGCGATTGTCGGCGTCACCGGGGACCATGGGATGAATGACAAGTCCAACCCCGACGGGTCGCCCAACGTCATCTGGCTGGAGGATGTGCTCAATGCCCGCTTTGGCGCCGGTGCGGTGCGCGTGATCTGCCCGATCACCGATCCGTTTGTCCACCATCATGGCGCGCTCGGCTCTTTTGTCCGGGTGTACCTGAAGGGTGATCCGGGGCAGCTGGGCGCGATGATGGAAACGACGCATGTGCTCCCGGGCGTGGAGCTCGTGCTCACTGGCGCAGAATCCGCGAAGCGATTCGAAACGCCCATCGAGTCTGAAGGCGATTTTACAGTGCTTGCCAATCGCAACACGGTGATCGGCTCGGCGGCTGCGCTCCATGACCTTTCGGGGCTGAAGGGCCGCCGGCTGCGCTCGCATGGTGGACTGTCGGAGCAGCACATGCCGTTCCTAGTCTCCGCGCCGCTAAACGCGGCATATCGGGCCAAGGCGAAGCGCGGGAATATTCGCAATTTCGACATGTTCGACTATGTGCTGAACGGAGTCGATAGCTGAAGCTCTATCTGGCTCGCGGGATTGTGCCGATACACGGAATGGCCGCTTTTGGCGCAAGGGGACATTGGCCGGATCAGAATTGAATGACTGTTTTTGATCCAAAGCGGACATTCGATCTGATAATTCCCTCCAAAGAAAAAGCCGAGGGTTAGCCCGCGTGGCATTAGATGTTGTCAGGATTGCGTTGTACTTTTGCGCGCATGGCCGCAAATGCGATTGCGCCGATAAGCGCCCATCCCGGAAACACTAGGTAAACCAGTGGGAAACCGCCAAGCTGGATTGGCGGCATCACGAGGGCGGCACCCGCCATGGCGATGGACCCGACAACACCTACCGCCAATACGGCGGGACGGACGGTTACGATACCGGGCTGCGCCACGGCTTCCCGGCGGCGCAGCATCAAAAGTCCGACACAACAAATCGCGTAACCCAAGACCAGGCTGATGGTGATTGTGTCGACAAGCAGGCCAATCGCGCCGCGCCCCAGGAAGATGCCCGCCAAGTTAAAAATAAGGATGGCAATAACGACAGGCGCGGGAACGCCTGAGCGTCCCGGCGCGTGGCTGAAAAGTGCTGGCAGCAACCCGTTGCGGGTCAGTGCAATCAGCATCCGCGCCGCCATCATGAAGACACCGTTCCAGGTCTTCACTAGCGACAGCATGGCAGTCAAAAGCACGGTGGGCGCCAGCACATGCCCCCAGGCCAGGGTGCGGGCCGCATCCACAAAGGCCAGCTTCCCGCCAGTCAGCACCGACCAGGGCGTGGCCGTCGCCGTGGCGATGACCACCAGGCAGTAGAAGGCCGTAGCGGCGCCGATTGCCAAAACCAAAATGCGAAACACCAGCCCGAGGGACATGTGGTTAGCGCGTTCCTCAACCATCTGGCTGACAGCCTGAAAACCGCAGAGCAGAAAGGCGCATTGGGCAAAGATGCCGAGCGCGCCTTGCCACCAGACAGGGCCTGCGGCGGGGAAAACGGGCTGCAGGTTCAAGGGATGGCCCTGGAATAGCATCAGGACGACGAAACCAAGCGACATCGCGATGAAGCCATATGTCAGTGTGCTGTGAAAACGCGCCAGCAGATTGCCCCCCTGATAGTTCAGAAGGGCGATAAGCGGTGCGCCGGCGAGGCCGATGAACAGCTGATTGCGCGTCACGTCGGTGCTCAAGACCGTGTAAAGCACCTTGTCCGGTACACCAGGCGCCAATTGCTCAAACAGCCAGGCGATAGCGAGTCCCTCGAAGATTGTGACGCATATCCAGGCCAGGGCGATGAACCAGCCGACAAAAAAAGCCAGCGGACGTCCAAAGATGTGCAGCACATAGCTGAACTCGGTGCCAGTGACCGGGACGCGCGAGGTCAATTCCGCATAACAGGCCCCGATGCAGCAGACCACGATTCCGCCCGCCAGAAAGCCGATCACCGCGCCGCCGGGCCCTGCCGATGCCAGCCAGCTGCCCACTAGTACGCACCATGCGGAGCCGATAATCGAGCCGAACCCGAAGGCGAACATCTGGAAGCGGCCAATATTGCCTTTGAGTGCCGTCCCCATGACCAACTTCCTTTTCGCGAAACTGCTTGACTAATAGTACAGCACTAGCTGGGCTCCGTACCTGCCCGCATGAAGACCGCCTACAGTGACCGCTATCTTCCGCCGATTTGCATCTGCAACGTGAGTC
>CADECX010000065.1 GCA_902825865.1 uncultured Alphaproteobacteria bacterium | reverse complement strand
CCGTAGATTTCCTTCTGGATGCCCTCGAAATTCGTGTCCTTCGACCGCTTGGAAAATTCCCCGCCCAGGATTTCCTCCCAGTTGGGGCCGCCCTCGATCTTCTCCATGCGCTGGCCGGTGATCAGCGAGCGCGGGCGCGCCGTCGGCATGGTCCTTGTGTCTGGCGCCGTGTGCAGGTGCTGGTAGTCGAAGGTGAACGGCTCGTAATAGTCGTCGATCTGCGGCAGATCGGGATTGGCGAAGATATTCGCCAGTATCCGCCACTTCGCGCCCATGCGGGGCTGCAGCTTGCCGTTGCGCTTGCGCAGCCAGCCGCCATTCCAGCGCTTCTGGTTCTCCCACTCCTTGGGATAACCGACGCCCGGCTTTGTCTCAACATTGTTGAACCATGCATATTCAACGCCTTCGCGCGAGGTCCAGACATTCTTGCAGGTCACCGAGCAGGTATGACACCCGATGCATTTGTCGAGGTTGAGCACCATCGCAATTTGCGCGCGCACTTTCACGATACGGCCTCCTTCTTGCCCTGCGGCGCGGCTGCTTCTTCCATCCAGTCCACCTTGGCCTGCTTGCGCACGATGACAAACTCGTCGCGGTTGGAGCCGACAGTGCCGTAGTAATTGAAGCCGTAGCTTTGCTGCGCGTAGCCACCGATCATGTGGGTGGGCTTAAGCACCGTGCGGGTGACCGAATTGTGGATACCGCCGCGCTGGCCGGTGATCTCGGATCCCGGCACGTTCACGATCTTCTCCTGCGCGTGGTACATCATGACCATGCCTTCCGGCACGCGCTGGGAGACGACCGCGCGGGCGACCAGCGCCCCGTTCAGGTTGTAGGCCTCGATCCAGTCGTTGTCCTCGATGCCGACCTTGGCGGCATCAACCTCGCTCATCCACACGATGGGGCCGCCGCGCGAGAGCGTCAGCATCAGCAGGTTGTCGGTATAGGTCGAATGGATGCCCCATTTCTGGTGCGGCGTAATGAAGTTCAGGACGATCTGCTTGTTGCCGTTTTCCTTCGTGTCGATGATCGGCTTAATCGTCTTGGTGTCGATCGGCGGCCGGTAGACCACCATCTGTTCGCCGAAGGCGCGCATCCAGGGATGATCCTGGAACAGTTGCTGGCGGCCCGTCAGGGTACGCCATGGGATCAATTCATGCACATTGGTATAGCCGGCATTGTAGCAAACCTTCTCCGACTCGATCCCGGACCAGGTGGGCGACGAGATGATCTTGCGCGGCTGCGCCTGGATGTCGCGAAAGCGGATTTTCTCGTCTTCCTTCGCCTCCGCAAGGTGCCCGTGGTCGCGGCCGGTGAATTCGCCCAGCGCGCGCCAAGCCTTCATGGCGACCTCGCCGTTGGTTTCGGGCGCGAGCGACAGGATCACTTCGGTCGCATCGATGTCCGTCTCGATCCGCGGCAAGCCCTTGGATGTGCCTTCCTCGGCAACGATACCGTTGAGCCTTCCGAGCAGTTCGACCTCGGATTCGGTCTTCCAGGCAATGCCCTTGCCGCCATTGCCGACCGACGACATCAACGGACCCAGAGAGGTGAAGCGCTTGTAGACGTTCGGATAGTCCCGCTCGATCACCGCTATCGAGGCCATCGTCTTGCCCGGTATCGGCGCAACCTGCCCCTTCGACCATTCTTTGACGTCGAAGGGCTGGGCGAGTTCGCCGGGCGTATCGTGGTGCATGGGGGTCAGAACAAGGTCCCTTTCCTTGCCCAGGATTTCCGGTGCGACCTCGGAGAAGCGTTTGGCCAGCCCCTTGTAGATGTCCCAGTCGCTGCGGCTTTCCCACACCGGGTCAACCGCCGCGCTGAGCGGGTGGATGAAAGGGTGCATGTCAGAGGTATTGAGGTCGTTTTTCTCGTACCAGGTGGCCGTCGGCAGGACGATGTCGGAATAGACGCAGGTCGTGGACATGCGGAAGTCCAGCGTTACGAGCAGGTCTAGCTTTCCTTCCGGCGCCTCATCATGCCAAACGACTTCCTCGGGCTTGCGTTCGCCGGTCTGGCCCAGATCCTTGCCCTGCACGCCGTGCGAGGTTCCCAGCAGGTGCTTGAGAAAATACTCATGCCCTTTGCCGCTGGAACCCAAAATGTTCGAGCGCCAAACAAACAGATTACGCGGCCAGTTGGCGGGATTGTCGGGATCGTCGCAGGACAATTTCAGACGGCCAGCTGCGATCTCGTCGCGCGCGAAATCTTTGGGATCCTTGCCGGCCGCTTCCGCGGACTTCACCACGTCGAGCGGATTGGTCTGCAGTTGTGGCGCCGAAGGCAGCCATCCCATGCGCTCGGCGCGCACGTTGAAGTCGATCAGATTGCCAGTCCATTCCTTCTTGTCGGCCAGGGGCGATAAAATTTCCTCCACACCCAGGGTCTCGTAGCGCCACTGGTCGGAATGCGCGTACCAGTAGGACGTCGCGTTCATGTGGCGCGGCGGCCGCGCCCAATCCAGCGCGAAGGCAAGCGGAGTCCAGCCCGTCTGCGGCCGAAGCTTTTCCTGCCCGACATAATGTGCCCAACCACCGCCCTCCTGGCCCACACAGCCACACATCACCAGCATGTTGATGATGCCGCGATAGGTCATGTCCATGTGGTACCAGTGATTGATGCCGGCCCCCAGGATGACCATGGACTTACCCTTGGTCTTCTCGGCATTTTTGGCGAAGGCGCGCGCCACTGAGATCACCGAATCCCGCTTGACGCCCGTAATCCGCTCCTGCCAGGCGGGTGTGTAGGGAACATCGTCATCGAAACTCGTGGCGACATTGTCGCCACCAAGACCGCGGTCCACGCCATAGTTCGCGCACAGCAGGTCGAACACAGTGGCCACGCAGGCCTCGCCATCGACCAGCTTAAGCCGGCGAATGGGCACATGGCGCATCAGCACCTCGTCGTGATCGGTGCCGGCGAAATAGTCATGTTGCCGGCTGCCGAAATAGGGAAACGCAACGGGCAGAACATCGTCCAGCTCATTCATTACTGACATGGCCAAGGACACCGGCGTTTCGGCGGCGCGTTCTTCCAGGTTCCATTCGCCCTTCTCGCCCCAGCGGAAGCCTATGGAGCCCTGCGGCGCCACCACTTGGCCCGACAGGTCGTCAAAGGCCACCGTCTTCCATTCCGGGTTGTTGGCTTCACCAAGGCCACCGGCGAAATCGCTGGCCCGCAGGAAGCGCTCCGGCACGTAGCGGCCATCCTGCTTGATGAGGCGGACCAGGAAAGGCATGTCGCTATACTTGCGGCAATAGTCAGTGAAATAGGGCGTCTGCTTGTCGACGTGGAATTCCTTCAGGATCACGTGACCGAACGCCATGGCAAGCGCGGAGTCGGTGCCTTGCTTGGGATGTAGCCAAAGATCGCCGAATTTCGACGCCTCGCTGTAGTCGGGTGTGATGACCACACTCTTGGCGCCGCGATAGCGCGCCTCGGTATAGAAATGCGCGTCCGGCGTGCGGGTCTGCGGTACATTGGAGCCCCATAGCAGCAGGAAGCCGGCATTGTACCAGTCGGCGCTTTCGGGAACGTCGGTTTGCTCGCCCCAGGTCTGCGGCGAGGATGGCGGCAGATCGCAGTACCAGTCGTAGAAGCTGAGGCAGACACCGCCCAACAGGGACAAATAACGCGTGCCCGCGGCATAGGAGACCATCGACATGGCCGGGATCGGTGAAAAGCCCGCGATACGGTCGGGACCATATTTGCGGATCGTATAGGCGTTGGCAGCCGCAATGATCTCGTTGGCTTCTTCCCAGCCCAGGCGGACAAAACCACCCAGACCGCGCCGCGAGGTATAGGACTTGCGGCTGGCTTCGTCCTCGACAATGGATTTCCACGCCGCCACCGGCGTCAGGGTCTTGCGCGCCTCCCGCCACAGCCGCACCAGCGCGCTGCGGACCATGGGATATTTCAGGCGATTGCCGCTGTAGAGGTACCAAGAATAGCTGGCGCCGCGCGAACAGCCGCGCGGCTCATGGTTGGGAAGCTCCGGGCGCGTGCGCGGATAGTCGGTCTGCTGCGTCTCCCAGGTGACGATTCCGCCCTTGACATAAATCTTCCAGCTGCAGGAGCCGGTGCAGTTCACACCGTGAGTTGAGCGCACGATCTTGTCGTGCGACCAGCGCTGCCTGTAGGCATTTTCCCACTGGCGGTTCTCGGTGGTCGTGATGCCGTGCCCGCCGGAAAAGGTGCCGTCATACTTCTTGAAGAAGGTCAGGCGATCGAGGAAGTGGCTCATGGCGTTTGCAATCCGTTAGCAGGAGACCGGGGCATTGCGGCGCACATAGAAGAACCAGGTGACCGCCGCGCTGATCACGTAAAATCCCAGGAAGGCATAGAGAGCCCCCTGGGGACCGCCCATCAACGCGATGGAGGTGCCGTAGGCCTTGGGGATGAAGAAGGCTCCGAAGGCCGCCACCGCTGAGGTAAAGCCGATGATGGCGGCGGATTCCTTTTCGGACTGGCGTGTGCGACTGGCGTCATCCATGACCGGCAACAGGCGGGCAAGCTCCTTGCGCATGATCACAGGGACCATCTGGAAGGTGGAGGCATTGCCGACCCCGGTGGCGAAGAACAGGATCATGAACATCGCAAAGAAGCCCCAGAAGGCACCCGGCTGGTCCTTAATGCCCAGGAAGTAGAGGACGCCGACCACCCCCAGTGTCATCAGGACAAACACCCAGAAGGTGACCCTGCCGCCGCCGAAACGGTCTGCGATCCAGCCCGTGAAGGACCTAGAGAGTGCACCGACCAGTGGGCCCAGGAATGCAAACGCCAAGGCATCCACATGGGGAAACTGCGTCTTGATGAGCAGCGGGAAGCCCGCGGAATAGCCGATGAAGGAGCCGAAAGTGCCGGTATAGAGCCAGCACATCACCCAGTTGTGCTTGCGCTGGAAGATCACCGACTGTTCCGCGAAGGAGGACTTCGCGCTGGAAAGGTCATCCATGCCAAACCAGGCGGCGAAGGCGGATGCGATAATAAAGGGCACCCAGATGAAGCCCGCATTCTGCAGCCAGATTGGAGCCGCCGCGCCCATGTGCGGCGTGCCGCCCAGCCAGCCGAATACGCCGGTGGTGATGACGAGCGGCGCGGCGAACTGCACCGCGCTGACGCCCAGATTTCCCAGACCGGCGTTGAGGGCGAGTGCATTGCCCTTCTCCGACTTGGGGAAAAAGAAGCTGATATTGGCCATGGAAGAGGCGAAATTGCCGCCACCAAACCCGCAAAGCACCGCCAGCAGCAACAGGATGAAATAGGGCGTATCGGGGTTCTGGACCGCAAAGCCGATGCCCAGGGCGGGAACCGCAAGCGACCAGGTCGTCAGGGTGGTCCACAGCCGGCCGCCAAAGATTGGCACCATGAAGGCGTAGAAGATGCGCAGGCAGGCGCCGGAAAGACCCGGCATCGCCGCCAGCCAGAAGAGCTGATCTGTGGTGAAGTCGAATCCCGCTGCCGGCAGCTTTGCCACCACCACCGACCAAACCATCCACACCGCGAAGGACAGGAACAATGACGGGATCGAGAGCCATAGGTTGCGGCGGGCCACTTTTCGGCCGGTCGCCTGCCAGAATGCGGCGTCGTCAGGACGCCAGTCCGTCATCAGATGGGACGACAGCGCGCCTTCATGACGCGTTTCGTGTATCTCCTGCATTTCCGGCAGTGCGGGGAGCGCGTCCAGCGCCTTGCCCATGGCTTCACGTTCCATGCGCCGGATGGAGACATGCATCCAGATCAGCGCAGCCGTAGTGAGCACGAACAGCAGCATGAAGCAGCTCTGCCAGATACCGGTCATGTCGTTGAGCACGCCGAATAGAATCGGCAGGACAAAGCCGCCCAGGCCGCCGACCATGCCGACAAGGCCACCCACCGCCCCGACGCGATCGGGATAATAGACCGGGATATGCTTGTAGACCGCCGCCTTGCCTAGGCTCATGAAGAAGCCCAGCACAAAGATCAGCACCATGAAGCTGACGATGCCGGTTTCCAGATGAAAGGAAATCTTGCCGTGTATTCCGCTTACGACATAGTCGGTGGGCGGATAGGACAGCAGGAAGGTGCAGGCGATGGCCGTGAGGAATGTCCAGTACATGATCCGGCGCGCGCCATACTTGTCCGAAAGTACGCCGCCATAGGCCCGGAAGATCGAGCCGGGAATGGAAAAGGCGGCCGCAATCATGCCGGCGGCCTTGATGTCGAAGCCATAGGCGCCGATCAGGTAGCGCGGCAGCCATAGCGACAGCGCGACGAAGGCGCCGAACACAAAGAAATAGTAGAGCGCGAAGCGCCAGACCTGCAGCTTTCTCAACGGCGCAAGCTGCGTGAGAAAAGATTCGGCATGCCCGGACCTTGCCCGTCGCGCCGCCGAATGGGGATCTTCCTTGGCAAAAAAGAGAAAAGCTAATCCCAGTATGCCGATGGCAGCGGCCCAAACATAGGCCACGGTATGCCAGCCATAGACCACCATCACCGTCGGGGCGAGGAACTTGGTGACCGCCGCGCCGACATTGCCCATGCCGAAGATGCCCAGCGCCGTGCCCTGGCGGCTCTTGGGATACCAGTGAGAGACATAGACAACACCGCTGGCGAAGGCCCCGCCGGCAACCCCGACACCCAGGGCGGCCAGAAGATAGGTTGGATAATCATGGGCGAAGGTCAGCAGGACAGTGGCGACCGCGGCCGTCAGCATCACAAGGCCCGTCACGATGCGCCCGCCGAACTGTTCGGACCAGATGCCCACAGCCAGCCGGATAAGCGAGCCGGTCAGGATTGGCGTACCGATCAGCAGGCCGAACTGCGCCCCGCTAAGCCCTAGCTCGCGCTGGATCTCCACGCCGATGATGGAAAAGATGGTCCATACCGCAAAGCAAGCCGTGAAGGCGACGGTAGACAGCGCAAGTGCCTGATTTCCTTGTGGTGTGCCGAGCTCTGACGCTGCGCTGTCGGTTGCCATCAAAGTCACCCCCCTTGCCCCTTCCGTCGGGGCGAACTACCCCAGACCAGCAAAAGGTTATTGCCCAAGGACAAGTTATTCCTTGACCTGGATCAAGGAACTGACGCGGCGGCGCCTGCATCCTGTCTCTCTCCGCTCTTTTGGGTCACCGACTGCAATGACGATAGACAAGACAAATACGTTGGCAGGGATCGTCGGCCTTACCGGCCTTCCGCACGCCTTGATCACAAAACTGGCTGATCTTTCAGGCATCCAGCGTATCGGCAAAGGATCAACGCTGTTTCGTGAAGGCGAGCGAGCGCATTTTGTCTATGTGCTGGTGGAAGGACACATCTCACTGATCAGCGAGACGGCACATAACGAAACCATTGCCGATTTCATTGGACCTGGGGAAATAGTCCTGGTCCCGCCAGCCCTGTTGGAACTTCCCTATATGGTGACGGCGAATGCCATGACAGACCTTCTGGTCGTCATGATCCCCGCCAGGGACTTCCGGCAGATGGCGGAGACCGAGCTAACACTTGCCGTCGCTTTGAACCGGATGCTGGCAGGCCACTGGCGCCTGCTACTGCGCCAGTTGACCCAGACAAAATCCTGGGATGCCGATGCACGCCTGGTCCAATACCTCTTCGACAGTGCGGCCGCCAAAGAGGGCGCTGCGAGTTTCCGGTTGCCTGGGACCAAGCAAGATCTCGCGGCACATTTGGGCATCACCCCAGCGACCCTGTCACGATGCTTAAAGCGCCTTGAAAAGCTTGGCGTAAAAACCAAGAAAACCCAGATTCAGATCGAAGACGTCGCCCGGTTGGGAAGGCATTCAAACCGCATAGGCCATGCTGAGACGAAGCAATCCGCATATGCGCAGGGTAATATGCAATGAATTTTCGCACAAATTGTATTGCCTGCACGCTAGCGGTCTTGTGCTTTGCCTTACCGGCCCAGGCACAGACGTCCATCCTTGATGCGATCACCAAGGGCCGGCCGGTGATTGATCTGCGCGGGCGCTTTGAAACGGTGCAAGATGCCGGCAAAACGCTGGACGCCAATGCATCTACCTTAAGGGCACGGCTGGGCTATGAGACCGGCAGCTGGAACGGTCTGTCGCTGCAGGCGGACTTCGACCAGATATGGACCATCGGCGGAGCGACCTACAACAGCACCCGCAACGGCAAGACCGGCTATCCCGTGGTAGCAGATCCCGCGATGACGGCGCTGAACCGTCTGCAGTTGACCTATGCCTCGGACTTCAACACAAAATTCATCCTGGGGCGCCAGCGCCTGCTGATCGGCAACCAGCGTTTTGTCGGAAATGTCGGCTGGCGCCAGCATGAGCAGACCTTTGATGCCCTGTCGGCGGTGAACACCTCGCTTGACGGGCTTGCCCTGAGTTATGCCTATCTCTATCGCGTGAACCGCATAGATGGACCTGCCCTGCCCATTCCCGCCAACACAACCGCCGCAGCAGCGGGCCAAGCGACATATTTCAAGAGCAACAGCCATGTCATGGATGCCCTCTATTCGGGCGTCCCCGGCCTGCGGCTGGAAGGATATGCCTTCCTGCTCGATCTTTCCGCGCCGGGCTACGCCACCCTGCCCGCGCAGCAGCTGGCCACGGCTAGGCTGTCCACCGCCACCATTGGCGGACGCACTGAATACGGATTCTCGCTGGATGACGGCATCGCAGCCAAGGTCAGCGCCGAGTTCGCCCACCAGAGCAACTATGCCGCTAACCCGCTCTCGATCGGCCTGAACTACTGGCTAGGTGAAGGCAGCCTGACCTGGAATGGCCTCAGCGGACTTGTGGGATATGAAGTTCTGGAAGGGAATGGAACCATCGGCTTCGCCACACCGCTCGCCACCCTGCATGCCTTCAATGGTTGGGCGGACATGTTCCTCACCACGCCGGCCAATGGCCTGAAGGACTTCTATCTGAAGGCCGGCTATTCCCTGCCCGCTGACTTCGTTGCCGCCAAGAACTTGAACCTTTCGGCGATCTGGCATGACTACCGTACTGACGCACTTACCCAGGGCATCGGCAGCGAGTGGGACCTTCAGGCGGAACTGGTGATGGATGCCAACCTGTCCTTTTTGGCCAAATATGCCAATTATGCCAGCGCTGGGGTGGCATTTGGCGGCTTTCCGGACAGGTCGATTTTCTGGCTGCAGACCGCCTACAAATATTAGTTTGGGGACAAGGCCACGGCCAATCCGAATGTCCGCTTTGGGTCAAAAGCGGTCATTCCCCCCTGGTCAGCCCTATGTCTGCTTCGCGCCAAAAGCGGTCATTCAACCCAGGTCAGTCTAATGTCCGCTTTGTGCCAACAGCGGACATCCAGCCGACATCGCTCCGTGCCGAATGGCAGCGGCATAGTGAACCATCTCGGGTAAAAGCCCCGTCCAAACCCGATGCAAATGAAACTCAATCTGCGGCACACCTCACCTTGACGTTGCATTCCACAGCGGTGACCGGTTAAATCATCGGCGATGAAGACAATGGATTTGTTGCCGTTCCGAAAACTCTGCGCGTTGCTGTGCATTGCGTTGACGCTCGTCTTCACCGGCGCCGGTGCCGCCACCGTGATCAACGATATCCAGCATATGACCGGCACGCCCGGCAATCATGAGCATGTGTTGTTCAGCAATATTTCGCTGGACGACCGCGACCATCATTCCGACCAACATTCCGGACATGCCGGTGGACACCATCATCATGGCGATATTGCCACCGGCATGCCGCTGTTGCCGGCAGGCATTGCCACACCCATCGTGACGGGCGACCGCGATCCCCTTCTGCGCGACCATCAGCGTCAGGGAATCCGGCTGCCGCAGCCGGACCGTCCTCCAAGAGCCTAGTCCCCCAGCGTACCGCGCGCCGACCCGCGCGGTCACCACATCTGGCTCCATACTCTTTCGAGGACATCATGCATTTTCACGCTCGTACGCGTGCGCGCCCGCGTTTCATTCCCGCGCTGCTCCTGTTGTCGGCAAGCTTGTGCTGCCCGGCCAGCGCCGAAATCCTGCCGGTGACGCCGCAACAGGCACAGCGTCTGGGCATCAAGACAGCACCGGTGTGGCCCGCCGCAACCAGATCCCTGGTCTCGGTACTCGGCCGGGTCACACCCGCGCCCGGCGCGCGAACGCCAGTATCGGCACCTTTTGCTGGGACCTTGAAAGCCCTGGTGCGGTTGGAAGGCGAAGCCGTTCGCAAAGGCGACGTGCTGGCCATCATCGTCAGCCCCGATATGCATGCCGCGCTGGCCAAGCTGCACGGACAGGAAGCTCGTTATCGCAGCGCCAGAGCGGCGTCCGCCCGGGCGAAAACATTGGTCACCGAAGGCATCGCCCCCGCCAGCCGGGCCGAGGAAGCAGAAGCAGAGACTGCAGCATTGGCAGCTGAACTTGCTTCGCTGCGCAGCGCGACCGCGCGGACCGGCAGCGTGGAAGGCGGTGAATACCATCTGCTCGCACCGGCGGCGGGACGGGTGGCGTCCATTGCCGTTTCGCCCGGCGATCAGCTGACAGCCATGCAGCCCGTTCTGTCGATCCAGACCGGCAATGCAATCTGGGTGGAAGGCGCATTGCCCGCCGCCATGGCGGGCCGAGTCACCGCCGGTGACGGTGTGCAAGTTGAAGGCAGCGGCGTGACGGGCGAGGTCATGGCGGCGGGCGTCAGCATCGACCCCAGGACTCGCAGCGCCATGATCCGTGCCCGCCTCGCCAATCCCGGAACCTTGGTCAGCGGCCAGACGGTGCGGCTCGCAATCATGCGCAAGGCCGATGCCAGAAGCTTCACCGTACCACGCAACGCCGTGGCGCAATTGCGCAGCGGCACGGCGGTATTTGTGGCCCGCAATAGCGGATTTGAATCTGTTGCTGTGCGCGTCCTGGCGCGCGGCGCGGATGCCGCCACGGTTGCCGGTCAGCTGCGTACCGGCGACCGTGTCGCGGTAACAGGGGTCAG
Source organism: uncultured Alphaproteobacteria bacterium (assembly GCA_902825865.1). GTDB lineage: Bacteria > Pseudomonadota > Alphaproteobacteria > Micropepsales > Micropepsaceae > Rhizomicrobium. The sequence continues at coordinate 4,738 of CADECX010000065.1, read as the reverse complement.
CGAACTCAAGTCCATCGTGGCAGGGAAATAGCCATGCTGCGCAGATTGATCGAGCTTTCCCTCAGCCAGCGCATGCTTGTGCTGGTGCTGGCGGCGCTGTTGGCGGGCGCGGGCGGTTACGCCTTTTCGCGGCTGCCCATCGACGCCTACCCCGACATCTCGACGACCCAGGTCAAGCTCATCCTGAAGGCGCCAGGCATGACTCCGGAAGAAGTCGAGCAGAGGGTCATCGCGCCGTTGGAATTGGAGCTGCTGGGTATCCCCAACCAGGTGATCCTGCGCTCGATGGCCAAATATGCCATTGCCGACATCACAATCGACTTCACCGACATCACCGATGTCTATTGGGCGCGCCAGCAAGTCAGCGAGCGGCTATCCGAAGCCATGGACTCGCTTCCGGACATCGTCACCGGCGGACTGGCACCGATCGCGACACCCCTGTCGGAAATCTTCATGTTCACCGTGGAGGGCGGCAATCTCAGCCTGGCGGAACGGCGCACCCTGCTGGACTGGACGATTCGCCCGGCACTGCGCACGATTCCGGGGGTGGCGGATGTCAATGCGCTCGGTGGCTTCGTCAGCAGCTTCGAAATTGTACCGCAGGATGCGGCGCTGCTGTCGGCCGGCCTGCGCATCTCCGATCTCAAATCGGCCATAGAACAGGCCAACCGCAATGACGGCGCCGGCCGGGTCAGTGACGGCGAGGAGGCGTTAATAGTGCGCGCCGTCGGCGCCATCCGCACCGCGGACGACCTTCGCGAAGTGATGGTAAAAAGCAGCACCGGGAATATGGTCCGCCTGGGCGATGTGGCGACCATCGGAACCGGGTCGCTCACCCGCTATGGCGCGGTAACAAAGGACGGAAAGGGCGAAGCGGTTCAAGGGCTGGTGCTCGGCCTGCGGGGCGCCGATACCGGCGCCGTGGTGGCGAATGTGCGCGCGCGGCTTGACGAGATGAAATCCCATCTGCCGCCCGGAGTCCGGGTCCATGTCTTTTACGACCGGGCCGACCTGATCGACCGCGCTGTGGCCACCGTCAAGCATGCGCTGCTGGAAGCTACGGTCTTAATCGTCATTCTCCTGCTGTTGTTTCTGGGAAACCTGCGCGCCGCCATTGTGGTCTCGCTTACCCTGCCCTTCGCCGCCATCACCACCTTTCTGATGATGTCGGTGTTCGGCCTGACCGCCAACTTGATGAGCCTGGGCGGCTTGGCGATTGCCGTCGGTATGTTGGTGGATGGCGCCGTGGTGGTGGTCGAGAATACCGTGGAGCAGCTCTCCCATCATCGCGAGAGCAGCAAAATTCCTATACTGCATCTGATCTATCGCGCCGTTGCGGAGGTCGCAGTTCCGATCACATCCGGCATCGTCATTATCTGCCTGGTGTTCCTGCCCCTACTGTCCCTACAGGGGCTGGAGGGCAAGCTGTTCGCGCCGGTGGCGCTGACCATCATTTTTGCCTTGTCGAGTTCGCTGCTGCTGTCGCTGACCCTCATCCCGGTGATCGCTTCCTTGGCCCTCAAGCCGGGCCAGCATGGCGAGGCTTGGCTGATGCGAAAGCTGATGCCGTTCTATTCGGCTTCGTTGGCGGCTGTCCTCAAAGCGCCGAGGCGCTTGTTTGTCGGCGTCGGCGTCGCCTTCGCACTCGCGGCCATTGCCTATCTCATGATCGGCAAGACCTTCATGCCCACCATGGATGAGGGCTCCATCATCGTGCAGCTTGCCAAGCTTCCGTCCATTACCTTGGAGCGGTCCGCGCAAGTGGACAGTCTCGTGCAGCGAGCCATTCTAAACAAAGTGCCGGAAGTGCAGCAGGCTATTGCACGCACAGGAAGCGACGAGATCGGCCTCGATCCGATGGGGCTCAATGAGACCGACCTGTTCCTCATCTTGAAGCAGCGCAGCGAATGGCAGGTCTCTAGCAAAGACGAGATCGTCGATAAGTTGCGTGCCGTGATGAAAGATTTTCCGGGGGTCGACTATGTCTTCACCCAACCGATCGAGATGCGTACCTCCGAGATGCTGACGGGCAGCCGCGGCGATCTGGTGGTCAAGGTGTTCGGCCCCGATCTGGCGACCCTCGGCCATGTCGCCGAAAGCATCCGCGCCACCGTGCAGGACGTGGAAGGTGCTGCCGAGGTCTTCTCGGTGGCCAACGACTCTGTGCGCTACCTGCAAACCGACATCGACCGCTTGGCGGTGGGCGCGGCAGGCATTTCCACACAGGTTCTGCAGGAGGAAATGCGCGCCCGGCTGGAAGGGCTTGGCGCCGGCGTGGTGGCCAGCACGGCGCGCCGCATCCCGATTGTGATCAAAGCCGGCGAAGACCTGCGCAGCCGGCCCGAACTTCTCGGTGATATCGCGATAGCGACGGACGACGGCGGCACGGTCCATGTCGCGGATGTCACAAAGATTTCCTTTCCGGAAGGCCCTGTCCGCATTCAGCGCGAGAACGCTTCACGCTTCGCCACCATCCAGGCCAATGTTTCCGGCCGCGACTTGGTGGGCTTTGTTGAAGCGGCGCAGAGCGCAGTGGCGCAAAAGGTGAAGCTGCCGACCGGCTACCGGCTGGAATGGAGCGGCGAGTTTCAGAACCAGCGCCGGGCCGCGACCCGACTGATGATCGTGGTGCCGCTGGCGCTGGGCCTAATCTTCCTGGTGCTGTTCGCCACCCTCAATTCGGTGCGCCAGTCGTTGCTGATCCTAGCCAACATTCCCCTTGCATTGATCGGCGGCGTTCTGCTGCTGTTTCTGTCCGGGGAGTATATTTCCGTTCCGGCCTCGGTGGGATTCATCGCGCTTCTGGGCATCGCGGTGCTGAACGGATTGGTCCTGATCGTTCATTTCAATCAGCTGCGCGACCAGGGCCTGAGTATGCGCGAGGTGGTCTATGAAGGCTCGCGCCGGCGGCTGCGGCCGGTGCTGATGACCGCCAGCATCGCCGCGTTGGGGCTGGTGCCGCTGCTCTTTGCCACCGGCCCGGGATCGGAAATCCAGAAACCTCTGGCCATCGTGGTAATCGGCGGCCTGCTCAGTTCCACCGTTCTGACGCTTTTCCTGCTGCCCATCCTGTTTGAACGGTTTGGAGTTGCGAAGGAGGAACGCGCATGACGCACGTGAAATTGACCCTGTCCAGCCCCACCGCGCTTGGCGAACAGGTCGCGGAATATCTGCTGGCCAGTGAATGGCTGGACGCCGGATTCACGACATTCGCCGGCCAGGGCCATGGCCAAGACTTTTCCCAAGCCTCGTTGCGCGAAAAAGTACGGGGCCGGGTCGAAGTCCTCAACATCGTCGCCCTCCTGCCCACGGCAAATGTCGCGCCGCTTCTGGCCGCGCTGCGCGCCCGCTTGCGCAATTCGCAAATAACCTACTGGACCGAGCCGGTCCAGTCGCTTGGAGATTTCGCATGAAAAAGCTTCTGCCGCTTTTGTTGTTGGCCGCCACTCCGGTTTGGGCGCATCCGCCGGTCGATTCGCCCAGTCTGCATTTCCTGCCGCCCGAAGGACAAGTGGTTGACATGCTGGCCCAAGATCCCGGCGTGCGCCGCGCCGGCGCGATGGTGAACGCCGCACAGGCTGAAGCTCGGGCACGAGCGGTCGGGCCGCACGAATTCACCGCCCACGGCGAATATGTCACCCGCTCTACCAACCTCGAAGGACGGCTCAATGAATGGACGGCCGGCATCAGCCGAGGCGTTCGGCTTCCCGGCAAGGCCGAAGCTGACCGCAGGATCGGCGCATCCGGCATAGACGTGGCCGAAAACGGACTTGGCGACGCCCGTCATGAGGCGGCACTGTCTCTCAAGAATCTCTGGATTGCCTGGCTGATAGCGGAGAGCGATGCGCGCCAGAGTGAGGCGGAAGTCGCCGCCTATGAGCGCCAGCTTTCGGTCACCGCGCGCGCCCGCCAGTTGGGCCAGTCCGCCATGCTGCAAGTGGAGCAAGTTCAAGCGGCCCTCAGCCAGGCGCGGGCACAGACGGCACAGGCCACCCAGGCGCGGCTTGATGCCAAGATGACCTTGCAGCGCAGCTTTCCGACGCTCACCCTTCCCGTCTCGCCTCCCGCAATGCCAGAACCGCAGGAGCCACCCGGCAGCTGGGAGGATTGGCGCAAGGCGGTGCTGGAGGACAATCACGAAATCAAGATGGCGCGTAGTGAAGCCGACCGCCGCGACTGGCTGGCCAAGCGCGCACGCTTGGACCGCTTCGCCGATCCCACCTTCGACCTGCGCACCTTTCAGGAGCGCAGCGGCCATGAGACTGGATTTGGCATCGGATTTTCTGTGCCCATCGGCGGCGCGTTGCGCAGTGCGACAGCGGACCAGACCGCCGCCGAAGCCGCGGCGGCTTCCGTCGCCGCGCACCGGGTGCAGCGTCAGGTGGAGATCATCGCCGAGCGCGACGTGATCGGCGCGCAGCAGGGCTTGGAGGCATGGCGCCAGAGCCAGGCGGCGGCCCAAAGCAGCGCTGCCATGCTGGCGCGAATGCAGCGGGCCGTTGAACTGGGCGACCAGGGTATCACCGATCTGCTAGTCGCCCGACGCCAGGATTATGACGTGCGCCGCGGCGAAGCCCGCGCCCGTGCCGCAGCACATGGCGCCGTCCTGCAGCTTTTAATCGACTCTCACCGCATCTGGGGCCTTGGCGATGAAGGATAGGGGTTTGACGGCCTCGCAAATGGAATGTCCGCTTTGGGTCAGAAGCAGCCATTGGCTGCCCCGGGACGAATGTCCGCT
>CADECX010000064.1 GCA_902825865.1 uncultured Alphaproteobacteria bacterium | reverse complement strand
TGCAGCGCACCCATGCCCAGCGCGCAGGCCGCCGCCGCGCCGCCGGACGAGCCGCCCGGCGTCTTGTCCAGGTCCCATGGATTGCGGCTGACGCCGTAGAGCGCGCTGTCGGTGACGCCCTTCCAGCAGAACTCCGGCGTCGCCGTCTTGCCCAGGATGATGCCGCCCGCTTCGCGCAGCAGCACAATGCCCGCCGCGATGTCCCAGGCCTGAAGGCGGCGTTCCCAGAAGGCATCGAACCGCCCCGCCGCGACATAGGCCAGATCCAGCGAGGCCGAACCGAAGCGGCGGATGCCGGCGGTGACATTCATCACCTCCGCCATTTCGGCGGCGGCGCGGGCATGGCCCTCCTTGCCCAGAAAGGGCAGGCCGGTGGCGATCACCGAAGGCGCCAGTTCCTTGCGTGCCGCCACGCGGAGGCGCTTGTTGTTGAGATAGGCGCCATGGCCTTTTTCCGCGGTGTAGAGGTCGTCGGTCACCGGATTGTAGATCACCCCCGACACCAACTGCCCTTCGCGCTCCAATCCGATGGAGATGGCGAAATGCGGAATGCCATGCATGAAGTTTGTGGTGCCGTCGATGGGATCGATGATGAAACGGTGGGTCTTGTCGGCGCCGGTCAGCGCGCCGCCTTCCTCGCCCAGGAAACCATAGCCGGGGCGGGCCTTGCTCAATTCCTCGATCAGGATCTTCTCGGTGCGCTTGTCGGCGCTGGTGACGAAATCGGCCGGGCCCTTCATCGAGATCTGGAGATTTTCCAGCTCATTGAAATCGCGGATCAGCGGGCGCCCCGCTTTGCGCGCGGCGGCAACCATCACATTCAAGGCGGGGGAGGAGAAGGGCGCCATTAGTCGGCCCGCCTGATGTAAGAACCGTCTTCGGTGGCGACGATGATCCGCTCGCCCGCGCCGATAAAGGGCGGCACCTGGATCTTCATGCCGTTTTCCAGCACCGCGCTTTTGTAGGATGGCGCGGCGGTGCCGCCTTTCATCACCGGATCGGCTTCAGTCACGGTCAGAGTGACCTGCACCGGCAGCTTGATGCCGATGGGCGTTCCTTCATAAAGCTGCACCAGGGTTTTCATCCCGTCCTGGAGGAACTGCGCCTGGTCGCCGACGAAATCACTGGCCAGTTCGATCTGCTCATAGCTTTCCATGTCCATGAAAGTCAGCATGTCGCCGCTGGCGAAGAGGAACTGGAAATCCTTTTTGTCGAGATAGGCTTCGTCCACCGCCTCGTCGGAACGGAAGCGCTGGTTCAGCTTGGTGCCGCTGGTGACGTTCTTGAGTTCGACCTGGTTATAGGCGCCGCCCTTGCCCGGCTTGACCTTGACGGTCTTCACCGCGATCCACAGCCCGCCGTCGTAATTGATCAGGGTACCGGGGCTGATTTCGTTGCCGGTAATTTTGGCCATATGGAACGTGCCTTTTTTAATCGCCTACCGCTTCGCTACATGAGGCCGGTGGGCACGGGGGGGTGGAAGGTTCGCAGGTTCAAAGAGCCGGCGGGTTCTAGCAACCTTGGCCTTCGTTGTCATCCCCGGCGAACAGCGCCGTTAGGCGATGTGAGGGAGCCCATAGCGGCAGCGTCTGGGCGACCCAGGTGCCGGAAACTTATAGGTGTTTGATGCCTGTGTCCCGTTCATGCATCGAACAGAGTGTTGAAAGCCCGTACCGCATCTTCCGGCCCGCTGGGATGCTCCCACACACCCGCCGACACAGCCAGGAAGTCCGCGCCCGCTTCGATCAGTGCGGGCGCATTGGCGAGGGTGATGCCGCCGATGGCGACACAAGGCACCACCATGGTTTGCGCCCACCAGCGCAGCAGTTCGATATCGGCGCTGGTTTTTGGCTCTTTGGTCTGGGTGGGAAAGAAGGCGCCGAAAGCGACATAATCGGCACCCGCTTCGCCCGCTTCCATCGCCAGATGCCGGCTATCGTGACAGGTGACGCCGACAATGGCTTTGGGCAGCAAGCGCCGCGCCTCGGCATAGGACGCATCTTCCTGGCCGACATGGACGCCGTCGCAGCCCAGCTCGGCGGCGAGGTCGGGCCGGTCGTTGAGGATGAAGGCGGCGCCATGGGCCTGCACTGCGGGACGCAAGGTGTCGACCGCGCGGCGGATCTCATCGTCACTGACATGCTTGAGGCGCAGCTGAAACGACGCGACGTCGCCGCCCTCCAATGCTTCCTTGAGCGGGATCAAAAAATTCGCCGCCGAGAGCTTCGGCGGCGAAACCAGATAAAGACGGCAATTGCTCAACGTATCCTCATGCTTCGACAGGCTCAGCATGAGGATTTCTCCTCACCCTGAGCTTGTCGAAGGGTGAGGAGAAGAGTGTTAGGAAGCCTTTTCGTCTGCCTGCTTCCACTTGCCCAGCGAGGCCAAGGAATTCATCAGAGCGCGGTGGGCGAAGGCGGCCTTGCCGGCATCAAGATTATCCACCTTGCCGCTCCAGGCCTTTTGCGGCGCGGCCTGCAAAGCGCGGCCATAGGAGAAGGTCAGCGGCCAAGGCATGCCACCTATGGCATTCATCGCCGACAGGTTGGCGGTGGCGTCCAGGTCGGACTGGCCGCCCGACAGGAAGGCGATGCCCGGCACCGCCGAAGGCACATGCTGCTTCAAGAGTCGCACAGTACGCTCCGCCACCTCGGCGGCGGAATTCTGCTTGGCGCACTTCATGCCCGGCACCACCATATTGGGCTTCAGCACAATGCCTTCCAGCGCCACCTTGGCGTAGAAAAGCTGGCTGAACACTTCCTGCAGCACCCAGCTGGTGACCTTTTCGCAAGCCTCGATGTCGTGATCGCCGTCCATCAGCACTTCCGGCTCGACTATGGGAACGATGCCGTTTTCCTGGGCCAGGGCGGCATAACGGGCCAGCGCCTGGGCATTGGCATTGATGCAATTGTAGGTGGGAATGTCCTTGCCGATATCGATCACCGCCCGCCATTTGGCGAAGCGCGCGCCCAGTCTGTGATATTCGACAAAGCGCTCACGCAAGCCATCCAACCCTTCGGTGACCACTTCGCCCGGCGCGCCCGCCAGCGCCTTGGCGCCGGCATCGACCTTGATGCCCGGCACGGCACCGGCGGCATCGATCAGCTTGACGAAAGGCGTGCCGTCCTTGGCCTTCTGGCGCAGGGTCTCGTCGAACAGGATCACCCCGGAAATATGCTCGCGCATCGATTTGTCGGTGCGGAACAGCATCTCGCGATAGTCGCGGCGGTTCTCTTCGGTGTTCTGAACGCCGATCTTGTCGAAACGCTTCTGGATGGTGCCGGTGGATTCATCGGCAGCCAACAGGCCTTTGCCGGGGGCCACCATCTTGTTCGCGATCTTGTTCAGCTCTTCGAGATTCATCGCCATCTTCAATCTCAGTCCTCTATCGATTGTTAGTTGGAAGTAAGCGCCTCGACACCGGGCAGGCTCTTGCCTTCCAGCCATTCCAGGAACGCCCCGCCTGCCGTCGAGACATAGGTAAAGTCCGCCTCCACACCGGCATGGGCCAGGGCCGCAACGGTATCGCCGCCGCCCGCCACCGACAACAGCGAACCGGCGCGGGTCGCCGCCGCGACGATTTGCGCCGCCGTTACCGTGCCGCGATCGAAAGGCGCGGTTTCAAAGGCGCCGAAGGGCCCGTTCCACACCAGGGTGCGGGTGGTCAGCAGGCGGTTTTCAAACGCTTTGACGCTATCAGGGCCGACATCCAGCGCCATTTCATCGGGCGCAATGTTCCCGGCCGGAACCGTGCGGTGGGCGGCACCCGGCTTGAATTCCTTGGCCACCACCAGATCGGTCGGCAACAGGATCACCGCGCCGGATTCGTTTGCCATGTGAATGACCTTGCGCGCGGTCTCCAGATGATCGGCTTCGTAAAGCGATTTGCCGACATTGATGCCTTGCGCGGCCAGGAAGGTGTTGGCCATGGCGCCGCCGATCACCAAGGTTTCGACTCGCTTCACCAGATTTTCGAGCAGTTCGATCTTGGTGGAAACCTTGGCGCCGCCCACCACCGCCAGCAGCGGGCGTTCGGGATTGCCCAGGGCCTTCTGCAAATGGGTGAGTTCGGCCTGCATGGAGCGTCCCGCCGCATTGGGGAGCAGCCGTGCCACGCCGGAGGTGCTGGCATGGGCGCGATGCGCGGCGGAAAAAGCATCGTTCACGAAAATATCGCCAAGAGCGGCCAATTGCTTGGCCATGGCGGCGTCGTTTTCTTCTTCGCCCTTGTGGAAGCGGGTATTTTCCAGCAGCAGCACATCGCCGTCCTTCAGCGCGGCGACGGCGGCCTCGGCTTTAGGGCCGATACAGTCGTCGGCAAAGGCGACTTTGCGGCCCACCGCATCCGACAAGGGCGCCTGCAGCACCTTCAAGGACATGGAGGGCTCCGCCTTGCCCTTGGGCCGGTCGAAATGGCTGAGCACGATCACCCGCGCGCCGCCTTGCGCCAATTCGCGGATGGTCGGGGCCTGGCGCTGGATGCGCGTATCATCCGTCACCTTGCCCTCGGCGACCGGAACATTGAGGTCGGCGCGCACCAACACGCGCTTTCCCTTCACGTTCAAGTCATCGAGGGTGCGGAAGGCCATCAGATCAGCTTGCCCATCGCCACGGCGGTGTCGGCCATGCGGTTGGAGAAGCCCCATTCATTGTCATACCAGGTCATCACCGAGACGAAATTGCCGTCCATCACCTTGGTCTGATCCAGCGCGAAGCTGGACGAGGCGGGGTTGTGGTTGAAGTCCATCGACACCAGCTTTTCCTGCACCACTTCCAGAATGCCCTTGAGCGATCCCGAGGCGGCGCCCTTGATGGCGTCGTTGATCTCCTGGACGGAGGTCGCTTTCTTGGAAACGAATTTCAGGTCCACAAGCGAGACGTTCGGGGTGGGCACACGCACCGAGATGCCGTCCAGCTTGCCCTTGAGTTCCGGCAGAACCAGGCCCACCGCCTTGGCGGCCCCGGTCGAAGTCGGGATCATCGACAGCGTCGCGGCGCGGGCGCGATAGAGATCCTTGTGCATCTGGTCCAGCGAGGGCTGGTCGTTGGTGTAGCTGTGGATGGTGGTCATCATGCCGCGCTCGATGCCGACCGCGTCGTGCAGCACCTTGGCCACCGGCACCAGGCAGTTGGTGGTGCAGGAGGCGTTGGACACGACCAGGTGATCCTTGGTCAGCCTGTCGTGATTGACGCCATAAACAACGGTCAAATCGGCACTGTCGCAAGGCGCCGACACCAGCACGCGCTTGGCGCCGGCTTCCAGATGGGCCGCAGCCTTTTCCTTGGAGGTGAAGATGCCGGTGCATTCCAGCGCGATATCCACGTCCAGCGCCTTGTGCGGCAGTTCGGCCGGATTCTTGATGGCGGTGACCTTGATCTTGTGACCGGCGGCGATCATGAACTCGCCGTCGACGCTGACCTGGGCGGGAAAGCGGCCATGCACGCTGTCATAGCGCAGCAGATGGGCGTTGGTTTCCACCGGTCCCAGATCGTTGACCGCAACGACTTCGATATCGCGGCGGCCCGATTCCACGATCGCCCGCAGAACCAGACGTCCGATGCGGCCGAAGCCGTTGATTGCAACACGCAGTGCCATGACAATCTCCTCGACTAAATTTTGAGCAATTTTTTGGCGGCGGCCACCGCCGCATCGGCGGTGATGCCGAATTTCTTATAGACGTCCTTATAGGGGCCGCTGGCGCCGAAACTGCGCATGCCGATAAAGGCGCCGCCCCCACTTCCATTATCAAAGTCCAGCAATTCCGAGCCGATATAACGGTCCCAGCCGGTGCGGGCGGCGGCCTCGATCGCGATCTTGACGGTGCCGGGGCCGAGAACTTCTTTGCGGTAGCCTTCCGACTGTTCCTCGAACAGCGCCCAGCACGGCATGGACACGACGCGCGAGGGAATGCCTTCGGCGGTGAGCTTGGCGCGGGCTTCCATCGCCAGGCTGATTTCGGTGCCGGTGGCCAGGAAGGTCACTTTCGCGTTGGCATCGCCGGCCAATTCATAAGCGCCCTTGGCCGACAGATTTTCGTTGGTGTGCTTGTCGCGAACCGTGGGCACATCCTGGCGCGAGAAAGCGATCAGGCTGGGACGGCCGTCATTCTTCAAGGCCAGTTCCCAGCACTCGGCGGTTTCAACGCCGTCGGCGGGGCGCATCACCAACAGATTGGGAATGGCGCGCAGCGCCGCCAGATGCTCGACCGGCTGATGGGTGGGGCCGTCTTCGCCCACGCCGATGGAGTCGTGGGTCATCACAAACACCACGCGAATGCCCATCAGGGCGGCGAGGCGGATGGCGGGACGGCAATAATCGCTGAACACCATGAAGGTGCCGCCATAGGGAATGATCCCGCCATGCAGCGCCATGCCGTTCATGGCGGCGGCCATGCCATGCTCGCGGATGCCGTAATGAATATAGCGTCCGGCGAAATTGTCCGGCGTCACGCCCTCGATATTCTTGGTCTTGGTATTGTTGGACGGGGTCAAATCGGCCGAACCGCCGATGGTGGTCGCAAGTTCGGCATTGATCACGTCCAGCGCTTTTTCCGACATTTTGCGGGTGCCGGCGCTGGGCTTTTCCGCCGACAGTTTCTCTTTCAGCGCCGCCAGCGCGCTGCCGAGTGATGGCGGGATTGCGCCGCTGACCGTGTCGTCGAAATCCTTGGCGAGCTTGCTGGCGGATTTGCGCGCGTTCCAGGCTTTGTATTCGCCGGCGCCTGTCTGGCCGATGGCGCGCCATTGATTGAGCAGATCGTCGGGCACCACGAAAGGCTCATAGGACCAATCGAGTTCCTTGCGCGTCGCCGCCACCACATCGGCGCCCGGGGCGTCACTGTGCGCCTTCTGCGTGCCCTGGCGGCCCGGCATGCCGAAACCAATGATGGTGCGGCAGGCGATCATCACCGGCCTGTCGGACTTTTGCGCTTTCTCCAGCGCGCGGAAGATGTCGGCGGCGTCATGGCCGTCGCAGCTGTCCACCACCCAACCCGCCGCCTGGAAACGTTCCGCCTGGTTGGTGGAATCCGACAGCGAGATGGCGCCGTCGATGGTGATGTTGTTGTGGTCCCACAACACGATCATGTTGGAGAGCTTGAGGTGACCGGCCAAGGTGATGGCTTCCTGGCTGATGCCTTCCATCAGATCGCCGTCGCTGGCGATGACATAGGTCTTGTGATTGACCAGATCGTCGCCGAAGCGGGCATTGAGCAGCCGTTCGGCCAGCGCCATGCCCACGGCATTGGCGATGCCCTGGCCCAGGGGGCCGGTGGTGGTTTCGATGCCGGGCAGATCGCCGTGCTCGGGATGGCCGGCGGTGGGGCTGCCGACTTTGCGGAACTGCTTGAGGTCTTCGATGGTGAGTTTGGGATAGCCGGTTAACCACAACAGGGAGTAGAGCAGCATCGAGCCATGGCCGCCCGACAGCACAAAGCGGTCGCGGTCGGCCCAGCCGGGTTCCGTGGCGTTGAATTTGAGGAACCGGGAAAACAGCACGGTGGCGACATCGGCCATGCCCATCGGCAGGCCGGGATGGCCGGATTTCGCCGCCTCCACCGCATCCACGGACAGCATCCGGATGGCATTGGCCAGGCGGCGGACCTTGTTCTGTTCGGGCGGGGTCTGGGTCATGGGGGCTTCCCGGCGAGGTGGTGGGTGGCCTTAGCGAGGGGGTGGCGCCCCCGTCAAGGCCTGTGGATATGTCGTGCGCGCGTACCGGGTGACCCGATTTCCTTTCCCCTCGCCGCAGGGCCGAAATTTGCGGATTGCGGAATCGGGACGCGAGGGCCTAAGGTCTTGGCGGAATTGAGAATGGAGGCGCGCATGAGTAGGTTGGATTTGGCGCAAAAACGCTTCCAAGCGGCCCTCGAAACTCTGGAAAATGCCGCGGCTGGCGTGGGCGAGAGCCTGGATGGCGCCGCCAAATTGCCCGAGCGCATCGCCGAATTGGAGATGGAGCGCGACAAGCTGCTCGCCCGTGTCGCGGAACTGGAAGAAGAAGTCGCCGCCTTGTCCGGCCTGACGGAAGAAGTGGAAGGCCGGCTGGACGGCGCCATGGGTGAAATCCGCGCCGCGCTGGCGCGATAGGCCCCGGAGCATCGCGTAGCGATGCGACAAAGAAAGGAAGTGTTGCCATGCCGCTCGTCAACATCATGGTCAACAATCGCGCCTACACCATCGCTTGCGATGAGGGCGAGGAAGAACATCTCAAGGAACTCGCCGCCCATGTCGATGCCAAGGCGCGCGAAGTGCTGGGATCGGTGGGCCAGGTGGGCGACACCCGCATGCTGTTGATGGCGGCGCTGTTGATCGCGGACGAGCATCACGAATTGGCAAACCGCCCCGCGGGGGCCGGCGACAAAGTGCATTTGCGGGCGGAACAATCGGAAAAACTGGCCGCGGATGCCTTGGAAAGCGCTTCAAAGAAGATCGAAGACATTGCCGCCCGGCTTGCACACGCCTAGGCCGGGTTCTTTTGCGCCGTGGGTTCGTCGCGCGTGCTCACGTGCGTTAAGCACGCTCCGCGCGCCGCTCCTGCCCACGCCGCAAAATCCCTCCGGCCTGCCGCTTCCATCCGGGTGGGGCAAGGCTTACATTAGGGGTGGACGGTCACTGTCTCGCGCGTCAGGTTGCGATGCCCAGGGGCCTTAATTGTACTCATCGGGAGCTGTCTCTGGTCTGGACCCTGGTCCTAACTATATGGCGCCCACCTGCACTTGCAGGCCCATGAGATCCAATACCAACGGCAAGTATGGTACCGTCCACCTCTCCCCCCGATAAAGCAGAACTGAGACGCATCGCGCGCCAGAAGCGCCTGACTTTGGCGCGCAAGGATTTTGCGGCGCAGATCGCGCGCCATGCCGAAGCTCTGCAAATTCCCAAAGGTGCGATTGTCGGCGGTTATCACGCCCTGCCGGACGAGGCCGATCCGGCGCTATTGCTGGAGCGATTGATCGAACTGGGCTGTCATATCGCTTATCCGCGCGTTGCGGGCAAAGGACTGCCGCTGGAATTTCATCGCCTGCCTGATGGCGAAGTGTTGGCGCCGGGCGCTTTCGGCATTCACGAACCCTTGGATTTCTGGCCGCGCGCGGTTCCCACCACCCTGCTGGTGCCGCTGCTGGCCTTTGATTCATCGGGCTATCGGCTGGGTTATGGCGGCGGCTTTTACGACCGCACCCTGGCGGTGCTGAATGTGCCTGCCATCGGCATCGCCTATGCCGGACAGGAGATATCCTCGATTCCGCATGAGCCGCATGATAGGACCCTGGACATGATCCTCACCGAACAAGGCATCCGGCGTTTTCAATGAACATTCTTTTTCTGGGCGACATTATCGGCAAGCCGGGGCGCGATGTGGTGCAGGCCGAACTGCCGGCGTTGCGCCAAAGCTTGAAGCTGGATTTCGTCATCGCCAATGGTGAAAACGCGGCGGGCGGCTTCGGATTGACCCGCGCCATCGCCGAGGAATTCTTCGCCATGGGGATCGATGCGATCTCCACCGGCAATCATTGGGCCGACCAGAAGGAAATCCTCACCTATATCGAAAGCGAAGACCGCATCCTGCGTCCCGCCAACTATCCCAAGGGCACGCCGGGCCGCGGCGCCAATCTTTATCAGACGCCGAACGGCAGCCTGCTTCTGATCAATGTGATGGGCCGGGTGTTCATGGATGCGCTGGATGATCCTTTCGCGGCGGTGGAAGCGCAATTGTCGGCCTGCCGCTTGCGCGAAGGCGCCGACGTGATTGTGGTCGACATCCATGCCGAGGCGACATCCGAGAAAATGGCGATGGGCCATTTCTGCGACGGCCGCGCCAGCCTGGTGGTGGGCACGCACAGCCACGTGCCCACCGGCGACGCGCAGATCCTGCCTGGCGGCACCGCGTATCAGACAGATGCCGGCGCCTGCGCCGATTATGATTCCGTGATCGGCATGGACAAGGCCGAGCCGGTGCAGCGTTTCATCCGCAAAATGTCGACCCAGCGTTTTACGCCCGCCACCGGTCCCGCCACGCTGTGCGGTGTGTTCGTGCAGACCGGCGCCAACGGCTTGGCGGCGCGCATCGATCCGGTGCGGGTCGGCGGACGGCTGAAGCAGACAGTGCCCGAGCTTTAGGGCTTGGCGAGGCGTTTCATCTCAAGCTCCGCTGGGATGAAAGCGTTTCACGCCGCGCCAGCCGGCGATGATGAAGGCGATCAGCACGATGCCCTGCACCGCGCCGAACAGCGGGCCGCCGGTAATGGCGGGATCGGGCACTTTCAGGAACGACTGCACCACCAGCACGAACACATTCAGGTAAAGCGATATCACCGCCCCGATGACATAGATCGCGCGCCAGGAGCCGGCCAGGCGCTTGGCATAGAAGGCGTACAGGGTCGGGGCCAGGACCAGCAGCGCAACGATGCCGGTGCCTTGGGCGGGGGTGAAGCCGGGGGGATGGAAAAAGACGAAGCCGGTGATGCTGGTCAGCACGCTGGTAGCCAAGAAAATGCCGGTCCAGCCCGCCGATACAAGGCTGGCGCGCATCTGGTTCAGGACCACAAAACCGCTGAAAATGGCGATCAGGCTGATGGCGACGTGCAACAGGGTCAGGGGATCGGTACTCAGTTCGGTCATGACAACTCCCAGCAATAAGCCCGAAATACGGCCCATCCTGCGGGGCCCAGCGACGCTTGAAAAGAGGGGGCCTTGAAATCCCCTTTGTGGGGCGGCTATTTGGCGCCCCAGCAGGGAAGACAAGAAATGGCCGGTCATAGTCAGTTCAAGAACATCATGTTCCGCAAGGGCAAGCAGGATAAGGAGCGCTCCAAGCTCTTTGCCAAGCTCTCCCGCGAAATCACCGTGGCGGCCAAGTCGGGCCTGCCCGACCCGGCGCACAATCCGCGCCTGCGTACCGCCATCATCGCCGCCAAGGCGGAGTCCATGCCCAAGGACAATATCCAGCGCGCCATCACCAAGGCGACGGGCGGCGATGCCGAGAATTACGACGAGATCCGTTATGAGGGCCGCGGTCCTGGCGGCGTGGCGCTGATTGTCGAGACCATGACCGACAATCGCAACCGCACCTCGGCGGACGTCCGCGCCGCTTTTGCCAAATATGGCGGCGCCATGGCCGAGACCGGCTCGGTCAGCTTCCTGTTCGATCATGTCGGGGTGATCACTTATCCGCTCGCCAAGGGCAGCGAAGACGCGATGCTGGAAGCCGCCCTGGACTGCGGCGCCAATGAATGCGTCTCAACCGCAGACGGCCATGAATTCCTCACCAGCATGGAGGATTTCGCCACGGTGCGCGATGCCTTGGAGGCCAAGCTGGGTGCCCCGGCCTCGGCGGCGATTGTCTGGCGGGCGCAGAACAATGTCGCAGTGGCCGATGAGGCGGGCGAAACATTGATGAAGCTTATCGAGGTTTTGGACGATCACGACGATGTCCAGAATGTCTACGGAAATTACGAATTCTCAGACGCCCTGATGGCAAAGCTGGCCGGATAGGTGGACGAAGGGAGATGTGATGCGGCGAGTCAATCCACCTGTCACCATCTCCGTCCGGCGCGACGGCTTCCGGGTCAGGACCATCTCGCGCCTCAAATTCGAATCCGGGCCGGAGATCGCCGGCTGGGTCAATTACCGCAACAAAATCCATCCCCTGTTCAAGGATCCCGGCGGCGCGCTGTATCTGGATGAAGACGGCTGGGTTTCCAGCCGCCGCTATCCGCTGACTTTGGATGCCGGTTCGAAAAACCGCAAACCCGGCGGTTTTCGCTTCTAGCGCGCGCTTTTCGCCGCCATAGTGGTGGGCATGGAACACATGTCTCCCCTGATTGGCGTCTTGGTAATCGGCATCGGCCTGGCTTTTGTGCTGGGCACCGTGGCGCAACGGCTGAAGATGCCGCCGCTGGTTGGCTATCTGCTGGCCGGTGTGGTGGTGGGGCCGTTCAGCCCCGGCGTGGTGATCGACCAGCATCTCACCCTGCAACTGGCCGATATCGGCGTGGTGCTGCTGATGTTCGGCGTCGGGCTGCATTTCAAGCCGCGCGACCTGATGGAGGTCAAAGGCACGGTGGTGCCCGGGGCGATGCTCCAGATGGCGACGATCACCGCCTTGGGTGTTGGCGCCAGTTACGCCTTTGGCTGGCCGCTGGGGCAGGGGCTGGTGTTCGGTCTCTGCCTATCGGTGGCGTCCACCGTGGTGGTGATGCGCGCCTTGCAGGACCGCCGCCTGACCGAAACGCGGCGCGGCCGCCTCGCCATCGGCTGGCTGGTGGTGCAGGACCTGCTCACCGTGTTGGTGCTGGTGCTTTTGCCGCCCATCGCGGCGGTCCTGAAAGGCGGCGATATAAACGTCATGGTGCTGGCCAAAAGCCTGGGCCTGACTTTCGGCAAGCTGGCCATCTTCGCCGCACTGATGCTGCTGGTCGGACGGCGGGTCATTCCGGCGATGCTGCATTACATCGCCCATACCGGCAGCCGCGAACTGTTCCGCCTGGCGGTGCTGTCGGTGGCGCTGGGCGTGGCCTTTGCCGCTTCCGTTCTGTTCGGCGTCTCCATCGCCCTGGGCGCCTTCTTCGCCGGCATGATCCTGGCCGGTTCGCAATTGTCCCAGCGCGCCGCCGAGGAATCCCTGCCGTTGCGCGACGCCTTTGCCGTGCTGTTCTTTGTCTCGGTGGGCATGCTGTTCGACCCGCGCGTGGTGTTGCGGGAACCGCTGGCCTTGGCACTGACCTTCGGCATCGTGATGGCGGGCGGCGTGGCCTGTTTTTTCCTGCTGCGGCTGTTCGGGGTCAAAGCCGCCAGTGCCTTCACCATCGCGGTCAGCCTGACGCAGATCGGCGAATTCTCCTTCATCCTGGCCGATCTTGGGATCGGGCTGAAGGTCTTGCCGGAAGAGGCGCGCGACCTGATCCTGGGTGCCTCCATTCTTTCCATCTTCCTCAATCCGTTCCTGTTCGCCCTGGCGGCGGGACGAGAGGCCGCGGCCCAGGCCGTGCCCACGCCCGACATGCCCAAGCCGGCGCCCGAGCCCACCAAGCTCACCGGCCATGCCGTGGTGGTGGGCTATGGCCGGGTGGGGAAGTTGATCGCCGACGGCATCAAGAGCGACTTGCCGCTGCTGGTGGTGGAGGAAGGCGCGGTGGGCGATCCCGGCATCGAGCATATTCGCGGCAATGCCGCCAAGGACGAGGTGCTGGCGGCGGCCAATCTTAAGGAAGCGAAGCTGTTGTTCGTGGCCATTCCGGAAGCCTTTGAGGCGGGGCAGATCGTGCAGCAGGCGCGCCGCGCCAATCCCAATCTTCCGATTGTGGCGCGGGCCCATTTCGACGGCGAGGTCGACCATCTGCTGGCCCATGGCGCCAACAAGGTGATCATGGGCGAGCGGGAAATCGCCACCGCGATGCTGGATTTCGCCAAGACCGCTTAAAAAGCCACCCTAGGAAAAGGTGGTGCCTCAGTTTGAAATCTGGGCCCGTTGCCGGGTTTTCCCGGCAAGCGTAGGCTTTGAGCATGGCGGATATCGAAATTAGACGGGCAGCCTCGACAGGAAAGGTTTCCGGGCCGGTTATTGATGCCAACCCGCGCCTTGAGCCCGGAAATGGGGCCATATTCCCCGACAATCGTTCTGAGGGCGTGACCATCCGCTTCCATGTCGGGGGGCGTAAGCGGCAAAGCGAGCTTACTGCCTGGATTAGGCCTTCCGCCTTTCCGACTTTGGTTAAGGCGATGTTGGATGGTTCGCCCAAAGAAGCAGAGCGGGCTTTTCTTTCAGCCCTTCTCAAAAGGAGCCGCCGTGCCAAAAGGCCCTAAAGGCGTAAAGCGCCCCGCAGACACCAACAGCGCCGCCGTAATGGTAGGGCGCATCGCAACCGGTGAGATCGAGGATAAGCCATCCAAGGCCCCAGGTCGGGCGGCTGGTGGAAAGGTCGGCGGTAAGGCCAGGGCTAAGGCCCTATCTCCCGAAAAGCGCCGGGAAATAGCCAAACAGGCGGCCCAAACCCGGTGGGGTAAGCCGTAGGGTTTTCAGTAGAGATTTATGTTGCCTTTTGTCGTCGAATCTACGATAAGATTTGGCGATGGAAAAGGTCAGCGAAGATCAGGCCATTGTGGCCATTTTGACTAAGCACGCTCGCGCTTACTTCGAGAAGCGCGACCTGTTGAAGTCCATTGAGGACGCCCAGGCCCGCATCCAGGCTCTGGACAAGATCATGGGGGACGCAAATTCCGGCCTCCGCGTCTTCGATATAGATGTCGACAACAATGATGTTTGGAAGGCGCTAGTTGAAAAGCACCTGGACCAAATCAAATTCGAACTGTGGGACGTGCAGCCTCAGTCCATCGCCGCCACGGTGCCACAGAACATTCCTGCGCCGGCTGCATCTGAACCTCCAACGATCTATCAGATGGCGCTCCAATACCTAAAACAGGCCGGTGATAAGGGCGCCAAAGCCTCAGTTATTCAGACTTATGTTGAGAAAGCGCTAGGGCGCGAAATCCATTTCAAGACTATCGGTATGTCGCTTTACAGGCTCTTGAAACGCGGCCAGGTCCGCCGCAAGGGCCACACTTGGTTCTACGTCTCGCAAGAGACGGAGAACCCCGGCGCTGTAACGCCGGGGGAAATCAATCCGTTCGATTAGAAGGAGAACAGCCCGATGCAGCACATCGGCCGTAGTAGATCGTGAAAGCTAGGCTGGTGCAGGGGTAGCACCCTGTACCAGACCGATGCCGTCACATGTGGGGCCCGTAGCTCAGAGTATAGAGCGCTCGCCTGCTAAGTGAGAGGTCGCTGGTTAGACTCCAGCCGGGTCCACACCCTCCCAATTTAAGCCGATATGCGCATATCGTCAAGAGAACTCTTTGAGGAATCAAAGGGTTAGGCTGATTGCGTTCAAAAGGAATCTAACTGAATCTTTTGCTTGACAAGATGGTTCAGAATGAACATTATTCTTGTCATGAACACTCTCCGCCCCGAAGCCCGCGCAAAAATCCTCTCCATGCTTGTAGAAGGCATGTCCATGCGAGCCGCTTCGCGCATTGCGGGTGTCTCGCTGAACACCGTCACCAAGCTGCTGATCGACGCTGGTACCGTTTGCGAAGTCTTCCATGACGCGACTGTGCGAAACCTCCGCGTCAATCATCTTCAGTGCGATGAAATTTGGGCGTTCTGCGGCGCAAAGCAACGCAATGTCGCAACGATGAAAAAACAGTCTCTCGATGCTGGCGACGTTTATACGTTCACGGCGCTAGATCGCGAGACAAAATTGATGGTCACTTGGTTTAGTGGTGACCGGGATCGGCGCTGCACTGATTTGTTCTTACAGGACGCGGCCTCGCGCATCGTAACTCCGGTGCAGATCACCACGGACGGCTTTGCTGCGTATACCGAGGCCGTCGATTTCGCCTTTGGCGGCGGCGACTCCTACGCCCAGGTGCAGAAGGTTTTTTCCAGTACCAGCGATAAGGGGCCCAGTCGCCGCTACTCTCCCGGTATTGTTGTTTCTCAGTCCAAAGAGGTCATGTTCGGCGCGCCGGATGAGGCGATGATTTCGACCTCGCATGTTGAGCGCCAGAACCTGAACATTCGGATGGGCAATCGCCGCTTTACCCGCTTGACCAACGGCTTCTCAAAGAAGCTCGACAATCACTCTCATTCGCTGGCGCTGTATTTCTTCCATCATAACTTTTGCCGCATCCATAAGGGCCTTCGCGTAACCCCGGCTATGGCGGCTGGCGTGACGGACGAACTGATGGACATGGGCCATGTTGTGCGGTTGATCGAACAGGCTACCGAAGCGCCCAGGAAGCGCGGCCCTTATAAGAAGAGGGCGGCATGACCCGGCAGAAAATTCAAACTGAGGCACCACCTAGGAAAAGCACAAACAAAAAG
>CADECX010000063.1 GCA_902825865.1 uncultured Alphaproteobacteria bacterium | reverse complement strand
ACGGCCCGGCTGGTCAACCTGGCCCTGTCGCTGGGTATCATCTGGTTGGTGGGCGAGATGGCGCGGCTGGTGGCGGGGCACAAAGCCGGACTGTTCGCGGCCGGGGCCTGCGCCTTGAACTTCGGCCTTACCTATTACGGTCAGGTCAGCAATCTGGACGTGCCCTATCTGTTTTGGAGCTGCCTGTCGCTTCTGTTCTTCATGCGCGCGGCGGCAGAGCGGCAGGCGCGGTACCTTTGGCCGGCAGTCTTGTCCGCCGCCGCCGCTGTCGCCACCAAGGATCAGGCCTATGCGGTGTTTCTGCTCAGCCTGCCGGTGTTTTTGTTTTTATGGCTGAGGGGTGTGCCGCAGGTCCGCGACAGTCTTCGCACTCTGCTGCTGGCCGCAGCCGCCGGTCTGTTCCTGCTCCTGCTGGTGGATGGCGCGATCACCAATCCGGGCGGATTTATCCAGCGCCTGCATTTCCTGGCCGGTCCCGCCAGCGGCGACTATGCCACCTATCCCAGGAGCTGGGATGGCCTGCTGGCCTTGCTGGGCGACATGGCGGCCTGGTTTGGCGAGGGTTATGGCGCGCCGGCTGTGCTTCTGGCCTTTCTGGGGCTCGGCTTGCACATCAAACGCGGTGCTGATCCAGCGGGCTTGTTGCCCGCCCTGGCGATCCTGTCCTTTACGCTCTGTTTCAATTTCACCGCCCTGCGCAGCGATGCGCGCTTTCTTCTGCCGCAGGCACTTCTGGCCTGCGTCTATATCGGTATCGCCGCGTCCTGGCTGATTTCGCTAACCAACCGCTGGGGCCGGTTGGCGGGCGCCGCCGCCGTTACCGCCATCGCGCTGCTGGCGCTGCATCATTGTCTGGCGGTGAGTGCCGCCATGTTGCAGGACCCGCGCTATGAGGCCGAAGCCTGGATGCGGACCCATGTGCGTCCCGGCGATGTCATCGAGACCTATGGCCAGAACGCCTATCTGCCGCGCTTTCCGCAAGGCGCGACGGTGGTGCGCGTGGGGCCAAGAGCGCCTGGCGCGCGCGCGCCGCTGCATGGCGTTACGGAGGTCCAGGAGGGTTTCGACGCGCACCGCAATCCGCGCTTCATTGTCGTCAATGACTGGTGGCTAAGGCATTACACCGAAGCGCAAAGCGAATTGGGCGGCGGCCGCACGCCCTCGCGGGCGCAAGCGGCTTTATACAGCGACGCTCCGGCGCGCGCCTATTTTCGCGCCTTGAAGGAGGGCCGCCTGGCCTATCGTGTGGCGCATGTGGCCGCACCCGCGGCCGGGATTTGGCCGCGTGTGCATATTCATGAGAGCCTCAACGAGACGATCCTGATTCTCGAGCGCAAATCATGACGGCGCGGAGCATCCTCATTTGCATGCATGACTTTTCGCGCGGCGGCACCGAACGCATCGCCATCGGCCTGGCGGCGAACTGGGCCGATGCCGGACGCGAGGTCACCATTCTCTGCGGCAACGAGCAGGGGGGCTATCGCGATATGGTCGATCCGCGCGTGAAGGTCGTGGTGGTCGCCCCGCCGATCGCACGCAGCCTGCTGTCGCGCTGGCGGCTGGGCCGCGCCATGGGACGCCTACTGGAAAAGCTCAAGCCCGATGTGATTTTTCTGCCGGGCAATTTTCATCTTTTCCTGGCGCCCGCGCTGCGCCATGCCGATCCGCGTGCCTTGATTGTGCTGAAAATCTCCAATCCGCCGCTGCCGCAGGGACAGTCGCATGCGATCGGACGGTGGCTGTTTCGGCGGTGGGCGCGGGCGGTCGACGGCTTTGCCGCTTTGACCGCCGGCTTTGCGCGAGAGGTGGCGGAACTGGCGCCGGGCAAGCCGGTGCGGATGTTGCACGATCCGGTCTATCTGCATGCCAGTTCGGCGCGGCGGATCGCGCCCAGCGACGTTTCGCGCATTCTCTGGGCGGGGCGGCTGGAACCGCAAAAGGATTTCGCCCTTGCGCTTCTGACAATTGCGGCGCTGACGCGCCCAGCCCATCTCACCATGCTGGGAGATGGCAGCTTGCGTCAGCAGGCCGATGCGATGATCGCGCGTCTGGGTCTTTCAGACCGCGTCACCCTTGCCGGGCATGTGGCCAATATCGATCCCTATCTCGCCGACACGGACGTCCTTTTGCTGACCTCGCATTATGAGGGCCAGCCCGCCGTCGTCGGCGAAGCCCTGGCCAATGGCGTGCCCGTGGTCAGCACCAATTGTTCGACCGCCCTTTACGAGATGATGGAGATTCCCGAAGCCGGGAAAATCGTGGGGACGCGCGATCCGGCCGACCTGGCCGCGGCGCTGGCGGCGGTCTGCGATGCCCCCCGTCCATCGCGCGACGTGCTGGCGCGGCTGGTGGCGCCGTTCGAGCCCCGCCATTGCGCCAAGGCCTATCTGGACTGGTTTGATGCGCTGGGGAAGAACCGCCATGGATAGAGAGCTCAAGCGCAGCCTGATAATCCTGGGTGCCGTGACCTTGGTCACCGCCTGGTTCAGCCAGTTGTTCTACCACCCCGACGAGCACTACCAGACGCTGGAATTCATGTCCCTGAAACTGGGCATCACCCCGGCTTCAGAACTGCCCTGGGAATTTCCCGCCCAAATCCGTCCCTGGCTGCATCCGCTGCTCTATTTCCTGATCGCCAAGCCGCTGATCCTGCTTGGCGTGAAGGACATGTTCACCATTGTCTTCATTCTGCGCCTGGCTACCGGCCTGTTCTCCCTGGCGGCGCTGGCGATTTTCGTGCGCGCCCTGCTTCCCACGATAGGAGGCGAGGAAGAAAAGCGCGCCTTTGTGCGCTATCTGCCGCTGTTCGGATTTCTGCCTTACCTGTTTGTGCGAACCTCGTCGGAAACCATGTCGGCGGCATTTTTCGCCATTGGCCTGGCGCTGGTGATCGGAGAAAAATCGAACCGGCGCCTGGCCCTTGCGGGACTGTTTTGCGGCCTGGCGTTCGAATGCCGCTATCAAATCGCCTTTATGGGACTGGGCTTGTTTGCCTGGCTTGCGATCATCGCGCGGGTGCGGTGGGCCGGGCTGGCGGCATTTCTGGGCGGCGGGCTTTGCGCCATGCTGCTGGGAGCGCTGGTGGACCGCTGGGGTTACGGGACATGGGTCTTCCCCCCGTTCAACTACTTCCACGCCAATATCGTCCAGGACGTCGCGGCCACGCGGTTCGGCCGTGAGCCTTTCTTCGCCTTTCTCTATCTCACACCGGCGCAGATCTTTTTCGGCATCACCCTGATCCTGATGGCGGCGCTGGCGGCGATGTGGCTGCGCAATCCCCGGCACGTGCTGAGCTGGACGACTCTGCCTTTTGTTCTGGCGCATATGGCGGCCGCGCATAAGGAAGCGCGGTTTCTTTTCCCCATGGCGATCATGGCCACCGCCTTTCCGGTGCTGGGTTTTTCGCCGTACCTGCCGCGCTGGCGCGCTGTCTTCGCGCGGATTTGGGACTGGCGCCGATCCTGGGTGATGAAAGGGGTCACCGCGATTTCTTTGCTCGGCATGGTCTATTTCGCGCTCTATCCCTTCGGCGTACGGCCGCATATGCCGATGGCGCGCTATCTCTACCGGCACTGGCCCGGCCCGGTTTACAGTTTCGACAATGCTTTCCAGTCCTATCCCATCTTCCGTCCTGCCGGCTTCCATTCGCAGCAGTTGCAGGACCCGCAGCAGCTTGAAGCCTTGCTGGACCAAGGACCGGTTTATCTGATGTCACGGACTCCCTTGCCGCCGCCGGTACCGCAAGGGGTGCATGTCACCATGCTCTATTCGGAATTCCCGCTGACCCGCTTTGGCTATGGCCAGACCGGCGCGGACTATATTGGCGGTTATACCGCGTTTAACGACAAGCACCCGTATCTCAGGCTCTTGCCGCTTTTCTGGTACACGCTTTACCGCGTCGAGCGGTCCGAGACGATTCGCTCGTAGATGGCGAACAGCTTTTCGAAATGCTGTTCCACGGTGAAGACCTGGGCATCGGCCGCCGCCACCGCCGCCCGCGACTGGGTCTCGCGGTCGCCGCCCAGCAGCCGCAGGATCGCCGCCGCGGCGTCCGCCGCATCGCCGGCGCGATAGGTTTCGGCATAGCCCGGCCCCGCGAAAGTGGCCGATGCGCCCGCATCCGGCACGATCAAGGGCGTACCCGAACACAAGGCTTCCGCCAGCACCAAACCGAAGGTCTCCGCCGCCGAGCCATGGATCAAGGCGTCGGCGCTGGCCATCACGGTGGCAAGCTGGTCGGAATCGTTGATTTGGCCCGCGACATAGACATTGCGGGCATTGAGCGCCCAGCGTTCCACCGAGGCGCGCAGGAAGCCGTCGCCGGCGATATAGAGGCCGATCTTGCGTTGTTTCTGCGCCTTGCTGACCGCCTGGATGATGGTGCGCAGCCGCTTTTCGGGATGATGGCGGCCCACCGCGATCAACAGCGAAGCGTCCGCGCCGAGGCCGCAGGTCGCCAGCATTTCCCGCCGCGCTGTAGGATCGCGAAAGCCGGGCGAGAACTTGCTGCGTTCCACCCCGAACGGCGCGGTCTGGATATTTTCCAGCCCGAAGCCGGCAAAGCGTTCGGCCAGCGCCGGATTGGTGACAATGGCGGCGTCGTAATTGCTGTTGAGGCGATTGAGATAGTTCCAGAAAAATCCGAACAGCCGGTCGACCCGTTCCGGCCCCAGCAAGCCGCCCAGAAAGGTCTGGGGATAGACCGCCACCGGATCGGCATGCATGAAAAAGACCTTGACGGCCTTGCCGGGCCAGCGCGCCGCCAGCCAGCCGCCGCGCCAGGGCGAGGAGCCTTCCACCAGGTCGGGCGCCAGCCGGTCCAGGGTCCGCCACACCTGCTGGTGATTCCAGAACATGCGGTAATTGCGGTCGAAGGGCAGGTGCGGGCTCTTGATCCAGGCGATGGCGCCGCCATGGGCCGCTTCCGTGCGGGTCTCCGCGCCGGGTGCGATAATGGTCAGCTCATGACCGAACTTCGCCGCCAGTGCCAGCTTCTGGTTGATATAGCGCCGCACGCCGCCGCCGGTGGGCGAATAGAATTCGCAAACATCCACGATCTTCATGGCGCGTTCATCGCGGCGCGTTTCATCTCAAGGCGTCCCAGCCAGCAGCGCGCGATAATAGCCCAGTATCCGCGCCAAGGTCTCCTCCCAGGAATAGGTCAGGGCGCGGGCGCGCGCGGCCTCGCCCATGCGCCGCCGAAGCGCCGCGTCCTGGGCCAGGAGGGTCAGTTGGCGGGCAAAGCCGCCGGCGTCATCCGCCGCGATCAGGAAACCCGTTTCGCCCGGCGCCACCAGCGAACTGCTGCCGGTGGCATCGGCGCAGACGCAGGGCAAGCCCGAGGCCATGGCTTCCAGGGTGACATTGCCGAAGCTTTCGCTGTCGCTGGGAAAGAGGAAGAGGTCGGATGAGGCATAAGCGCATGCCAGCGCCTCATCCCGCAGGAAACCGGCAAAGATGGCGTGCGGCAGTTCACGCTCGACAAAGTCCTGGTCCGGCCCGTCGCCCACAATCAACACGCGATGGGGAGCACCGACCCGGTTGAGGGCCGCGGTCAGCGTATCCAGCCGCTTTTCCCGCACCAGGCGGGAAACGTGCAGGATCACCACTTCGTCCTCGCCGATGCCCATACGCGCGCGCCATTCCAGGCTGCGCTTGGCGGGTGTAAAGCGCGCGGTGTCGATGCCGCGCCGCCAAGGCTTGAAATTGTCCCGCAATCCGTCTGCCAGCAAGGCCTCGCGGGTGGAGTCCGAGGGGACATAGACTTCACGGCAGGCGCCATAGAAGCGGCGCAAGGTGCGGGTGAGAAATCCTTCCAGCCAGGCAAGATGCCAATAGTGTTTGAGATAGGTCTCATAGCGGGTGTGATAGGAGGCCACCGCCGGGATGCCGTGGCTTTGCGCAAGCCGGAGCGCTGCGTGTCCCAAGAGGTCTGGCACCCCGATGTGGATGATGTCCGGCGCGAAATCCAGCAACTGCCGCTTCACATAACCGGCCATGCCGAGCGCCAGGCGGTATTCCGGACGGCCAGGCAGCGGTATGGAGGGGACCGGTACGACGGTTCCCTGGTGTGCAAAAGCAGGCCGGTCGGCGATGGGCGCGAACACCAGCACTTCGACGCCTTGACGCTCGAGATAGCCGACCAAACGGTTCAGGGTCAGCGCAACGCCGTCGGGAATATAATTGTAGGAACTGGTGACCAGCGCGACACGCAGGGCGCGTCCTTGGATGAGGCTCAAAGGGCGCCTCCTACTTGATTTCGGCCCGGAGCACGCGGGAATAGAGCGAATAGCGCGGATCGCAAATGAAGGTGAGCCAAAGCCGGGTCCATGTCTGCGAGGGGATCAGCGTGTCGTAAAATTCCGGCGCGATGCGGCGAATGGCGGGCAGTTTGTTCCAGGGCACGGATGGGAAGTCGTGATGCTCGTTGTGATAGCCGACATTCAGCGCCAGGCGGTTCAGGGAGCCGTAATAGCTTCCGGTTTCCTGGGCCGGATCCAGGGTGAAATGTTCCTGGATCCAGCGGCTGCCCAGGGGATGCAATCCGATGGAGAACAGCATGGACGCGCCAAGATAAAGCAAGGCGTTGGCGCCGAAGAATGTCAGCACTGCGACATCGAAGGCGGCGCAGGCCGCCAGGCTGGCGATGCTCCAGCCATTGATCACCGAAATATCCTTGAGGCGCATCGGCCGGGTCAGCTGGAACAGCGGGAAAAGCAGCAGCCATAGCGCCTTGGCATACCAGCGATTGCCGATCAGGCGCGCTTCCCAGTCGCCCGCCAGGTCGGCATCGGCCCTGTAATCGCCCTGGCGGGCATGATGCGCCAGATGGCAGATGCTGAAACCGATGGCGCCGGGGATCAGATTGGGCAGGTCGCCGATGATGGCGACCAGGTAATTGGTGGCGCGGCTTTTGAAGATCAGCCGGTGGGTCGCGTCGTGAACCACGACGTAAAGACAATGATTGGCGAAGGCGCCGATACAATAAGCGGCCAGCAATGCCGCCCACCAATAATGCAGGCCCAGCCGGCCCATGAAGAACGCTATGGCGATCTGAAGCCCGACCACGCCAAGCATGATGATGGCGGTCCAGGGATTGCGGCCGATCAACTCGCGGATTTCGGGATGCGCCTTGAGAATAGCCTGGGTCCGCGCCGGGTGCGGCTGATCGTCGGCTGAGACGAAGAAGGTGCCAGCCACCTTAGCCGACTTCGCGGCGCAGCTTTTCCAGTTCCTGTGCCACGACCGGGACAGTCGCCAGAATCTGTTCTTCGGTATGATTGGCGGTGAGGAAGAAGCGCAGGCGCGCCGTGGTGGCCGACACCGCCGGGCGCACGATGGGCTGAACCTCGATGCCGCGCTCGAGCAGATTGTGAGACAGCAACATGGCCAGCTTATCGTCGCCCACGATCAGCGAGGCGACCGGAGATTCTTCGTCGCCACAGACATTCAACCCGCTCTCACGTGCCACCTGGCGGAAGAATTTGGCGCGCTCGCGCAGCCGCTTGGGGCGATGGGGTTCGCGCTCCAGAATATCCAGTGCCGCCATGGCGGCGGCGGTGTCGGCGGGCGACAGGCCGACGCTGAAGATCAGGCCCGGGCAGAGATAGCGCATGTACTCGATCAGACCGCGATCGCCGGCGATGTAGCCGCCGCTGGAGGCCAGGGTCTTGCTCAAGGTGCCCATGTAAACGTCGATGCTGTCGGCGGGCAGGCCGGCGGCTTCGCACACACCGCGCCCGGTCTTGCCGACGATGCCGAAGGAATGGGCTTCGTCGACCATCAGCAGCATGTCGTGACGCTTCTTGGTCTCGACCGCGCGTTTCAGGTCCAGAATCTGGCCGTCCATGCTGTAGACGCCTTCGGCGACAATCAGCCCGCGGCGGAAGCCGGCACGCTCTTTTTGCAGCAGCGCATCCAGCCCGTCCCAATCGCCATTGGGATAGGTGAAGGTCTTGGCGCCCGACAGACGCGCACCGGTGATGATGCTGTTATGCGCGCCGGAGTCGTAGATCACCGCGTCGGGACGGGCCAGCAGATGCGAGATAACGCTCACATTTGTGAGATAGCCGCTGATGAAGATCAGCGCGTCTTCCGTTCCCAGAAAATTGGCGAGTTTGCGTTCAAGTTCGCCATGCAATTCGATCTGGCCCGCCACGATGCGGCTTGCCGAAGCGCTGGTGCCGTACTTGTCGATGGCGTTCTTGGCGGCGGCGGTGACGGCGGGATGGCCGTTCAGGCCCAGATAATTGTAGCCCGAGAAACTGACCAGGCTCTTTTCGTTTCGGCGGATGACGCTGTGGCTGACGCCATCGCGCGGCTGGAAGAATGGATTGTCCAGTCCCGCGCCTTCCATATCGTCGACCCGGCGGCGCAAGGCGCGATAGCCGGCAAAATCGTCAACGACGCTTTTGCGCTCGGGCTGGTCGGTTTCGGCCAAAATGGCCTTTTGTTCGGCGGCCGCGGAATGGGTCGTCATTGCCCCTCGGTGGTATCTAGAACTAGTAATTTAAACTTGCCCGCGGCCCGAACGGCCACTGCTGCGAAGCATAACCAGAAAGTCTTATGCCACAACCTTCGCCATCACGGTAAGTCCCTATATTTGGCGCCAAAAACCGCGCTAGCACCCAGCAAAGCTGCAAGGAAAATCAAGGCCAGGGAACCCGAAATGGGGATATTTCCCAGTTTCGCGGGCCTTGCGCGCGTAACAATCGGTAGTATTTCTTCAGGCCTCACACAGCCCGGCTCCGCGCCTATACAGCCAAAAACCTGCGTCATAGTATCCCCAAACAGGGCCAAATAGCGCCGCCGCGGACTGATTCGGTAGTGTGGCAACGCGGGCGCAACACCTCAGAGATTCAAAGAGCAAGCATGCTTTGTGCGCAGCATCTGGTGAAATCTTTCGCCGGACGGCGGGTGATCGAAGACGTCACTTTGCAATTTGAACGCGGCGAAGTCGTGGGTCTGTTGGGCCCCAATGGCGCGGGCAAAACCACCACA
The DNA here is from genome assembly GCA_902825865.1 of uncultured Alphaproteobacteria bacterium. GTDB lineage: Bacteria > Pseudomonadota > Alphaproteobacteria > Micropepsales > Micropepsaceae > Rhizomicrobium. The sequence goes on along the minus strand of CADECX010000063.1, from coordinate 7,144 downwards.
TTCCAGATGCTGACCGGCATGCTGGTGCCCGATGCCGGCGTGATCTCGCTGGACGATCACAATGTCACCGCCATGCCCTTTTACGACCGGGCGCGTTTCGGCATCGCCTATCTGCCGCAGGCGCCGTTCGTGCCGCGCGGACTGACGGTGGAGCAGAACCTGACGCTGGTTTTGGAAGCGCGCCACGGCGATGCGCGCGCGCGCAAAGCCAAAATGGCCGAATTGATCGAGGAGTTTCGCCTGGAAGAGGTTCGCGGGCAACGCGTCGGCAATCTGTCCGGCGGCCAGCGCCGCCGCTGCGAGATCGCCATCACGCTTGCTTGCGAGCCCAGCTACGCCATGCTGGACGAGCCTTTCGCGGGTGTGGATCCCCATGCCACCGACGAAATCGGGCAAATGATCGATCATTTGGCCGAGCGCGGCATCGGAGTGTTGATCACCGATCACAAGGCGCGCGAATTGCTGGCTATCGTGGACCGCGCCTATGTGATCGAAAGCGGACGGGTACTGGCCCAGGGCGATGTCGAACAGATCGTCGCCGACCAGGATGTGCGCCGCGTCTATTTGGGCGAGGAATTCCGGCTTTGACCGCGCCAGCTTCGGACATCAACGGCCTGCGTGTCACTCTGGGCAATTTCCTGCGCGGCGATTATGCCCGGGGCTTCTTTGGCCGCATCGCCTCCCAGGCGGTTGCGGTCATCATCCTGATCGAGGCGATTTTCCTGGCGGAGCATTTCACCTGGGTGTTCCGCGACGCGGTGCGCCATGAAGCCGATTTGTCGGGCATCGGACTGATCCTGGCCTGCACCTCGACCGAGATTTTCGATCTGGCCTTGGCGGTCGCCCTTCTGATGGCGGGCTATCTCACCCTGCTGCGCATGCGCGAAAGCCGGGAATTGCTGGTGTTGTTCGGCTCGGGCCTGGGCCCCCACCAGTTGGGCGCGCTGATCGCGATCCTGTCGCTGGCAGGGCTCGTCCTTGGCCTGTTCGGCTCCGGCGTCGCCGATCCTTTGTCGCGCTACGCCCAGCGTTCCATCCTGTTCAGCTCCGAGTTGCGCTCCTTGAAAAAGGGCGTCGCCAAGAATGAGTTCTATTATTTTCCGTCCTATGTCGCCTATGCCATGGACCATGTGGTGGACGGCGCGCCGCCGCCGCGCAAGCCGGGCGAGGTGGCGGTCATCGACGCCGGCGCCAACACCAAGCCCGCTACCCACGATCGCACATTGTTCATTTATCAGCAGACTGGCCCGGTCACGTCGCGCGTGGTCACCGCCGCCCAGGCGCGGCTGGACGGTCCCGACCGCAGCGGCAGGATTGTGCTCAATCTCAACGACTTTACCTCGCATACCTTCGATGATCCTCATCCCGCGCCAACGGATGACGGCCAGACACGGCCTGTCCCTTGCAAGAATTGCACACAGATCCTGAAAGAGAGTGCGCCCGCGGACATGCCGCCTGTCAGCATGAAAGTGCGCGACATGAGCCAGTTGATGATGGTGGATCAGTTGCTGCCCTTCACCGCCCGCAGCAGCAATGTCGTGGAGCAGACCATTTTCGAGCAGCTTTTCGCGGGCACCCAGACCGGGACGGACCGTGCCGCCCAGATGAAGCTTCTTGCGGAGCGTTTTTCCCGCAGCCTGTTGTCTTTTCTGGCGCCCTTGATGGCCTTGCTGGGTGTGGCGATGACCAACCGTTTGACCAACTGGTTCGCGCTGCCGCTATCCTGTCTTCTGCTGATGACGGTGAACCTGTTGTGCCAATGGGTGATCACCAGCACCGCCCCGCTCTCGGTTGCGGGCGCGCTTCTGCCGCCTTTGCTGCTCTATGGCGGCATCGCCTATGCCGTCTTCACCCTGATCGTGTGGCGCCACAATGATTTTGTGCGCCCGCAATTGGCGCGCGCATGAGCCAGAGCGGGGCGCGCGCCATTCACCTCACGCCTTGGGGGCTTTATTCCCGCTACATGCTGGGCGCCTATTTGCGCCACACCATGATGGTGTCGGCGGCCCTGATGACCATCGCCTTGACCATCGATCTGTGGCCGCAGATCGCCTTGATCAGCGGCCAGCCCTTGCAGGTGATATTCAGCATCGCCAAGCTGGCGCTGCTGCGGATTCCCGACTTGCTGCCGCCTTTCATTCCTTTCGCCACCTTCCTGGGCGTGGTTTGGACCGAAAGCGCCTTCACGGAATCGCGCGAACGCCTGTTGATCTGGAACAGCGGCCGCTCGCCGCTTTTCTGTCTTGTCCCCGCTCTGTTGGCGGGTCTGGTCATGGGCGCGGCTCTCTTTGCCCTGGATGCCTGGCTGAGGCCCGCCGCCATTCATGTTCAGATGGAGCAGGTGCTGGGCCGCGAGGGCATCCGCCTGGACCGGGGCCGCAGCGGCGGCAATCACTGGCTGGCTTTGCCGGACGGATTGCTGCGCGCCGAGATCGCTTATGGCCCGCCCGTGACCCTGCGCAATGTGACCATCTACAAGTTGGATGCGGACGGTCATCTCGCCGAGGTCGACACCGCGTCCGTGGCGCGCCCGCTGGACAAGAATCGCTGGCTGCTGGAAAACGGAAACGCCTGGCATGCCGAAGCCGCCGACCCCGGCAATGTGCTGAGCACCGCGGCTGCCCAAGTCGAAACCCAGACACCCTTTGTCCAGAAAACGGTGACGATGAAGCTGGACGAATTGTGGCTGCGCAATCTCGGCCTGTCGCCGCAATATCTGAGCATGGGCGAGTTGCGCCGCCTGGCGAATGCCGAAATCATGTCGCGCGACTTGAACGGCTACAAAACGCGCCTGGCGCTGATCTGGGGCCAGACCGCCTTCACCTGCATCATGGCCTTGCTGGGCGCGGCATTGTCCATGCTCTATTTCGCCTATGAAACGCGCTGGGTGGCGCTGGTGACGGTCTTGCTGGCCGGCTATCTCGCCCATTTCGCCTCGAAGGCTTTCATTTTGATGGGCGAGTTCGCCTATATGGCGCCGTTCTTCTCCGGCTGGCTGGCGCCCATACTCTTGGCCTTGGCTCTGGCTTGGACCCTGCACATCATTCAGAGAAAACGTGGTTTGGGTGTGGAGCTGGTGGACACTCCCCACTACCAAGATTCTACTGCTGAATAAGATGCTCGCGGATCGCCTTGCCGCTGGCGATATCGGTGCCGACAATATCCAGGGACGGCACATCGGGCATCAAGCCGCCTTCCTCGACCTGCAGATAGACATAAGCGACCTTCACCGTGCGGCCACCGATCTGCATGGTGGCTTGCGGGCGATGTTGCGTATCCAAGCTTAAGGTCAGCCTGCGTTCGGGCAGGGCGGCGATGGTGAAGGTGACCGGCTTGCCCGGTTTGGTGCGGACGCCATAAGCCATCATGCGTTCGATGAAGTTCAGGCTCTTCTTGCTGCCGTCGATATTGAATTTGCGCCAGAAGGCTTCCACCGGGGTTCTGGTGTCGAAATTGCCCTTGGTGTCCAGCTTGGCGGCATAGACCACGGTGTTGGCATTGGGCGAGCGCTGCACATAGAAAAGCTGGCCCGGCTCATCCGGCACTTTGAATTCGGGCCGCAGATGCACGATCTCATTGCTCTCGCTGACGCTGCTGGAAAAATCGCGGGCCTGCGCCGGCAGTGCCGTCAGAAGGGCGATCAACACAAATCCGAGCTTCATCTCAGGCCAGCGCCCGCAACGCATCCGCCACCAGGCGTTCGGCCCTGGCGGTATCCTCCACCACGCCGCCCAACGTGAAGAAGGGATGAATCATGCCCGGGAAACAAACATAATTGGTTTCAACGCCGGCTTCCTTCAGGCGGTTGGCAAATTCTTCATTGTCGTCCACCAGGGGATCGAATTCGGCGCTGATCACCAGCGCCTTGGGCAAGCCCTTGAGGCTCGGGCGCAGCATCGGCGAGGCCATCCAATGTTTGCGGTCCTCGAGATCGGGAATGTAGTTGTCCATGAACCAGTGCAGCGCCGCCCGCGTCAGCATGTAGCCGCTGGCGTTGCGTTCATAGGACGGATATTCGCGGCTGTGATCGGTGATGGGATAGATCAGGGCCTGCAAGGCGACGGAAAATTCCTTGGAGTCCTGCGCCATCTGCGCCACCACGGCGGCGAGATTGCCGCCGGCGCTGTCGCCGCCCACCGCGATCTTGGACGGATCGATATTGAGCAATTGGGCGCGATCGGACGCCCAGCGCGTCGCGGCATAGGCATCCAGCACGGCGCCGGGAAACTGGGTCTCGGGCGCCAGGCGATAATCCACCGAAAGAACGGCGCAGTTTCCTGACACGGCGAGACGGCGGCAGGTGGTGTCGTAAAGCGCCGAACTGCCCAGCATGAAACCGCCGCCGTGAAAATAGACCAGCAGCGGACAAGGCTTTTTGTCTTTGCCGGCGCGGTAGAAGCGCGCCGGAATCGGACCGTAATCGCTGGGAATGGAAAGCTGATAGGTCACCGCCACCGCGGGCTTTTGCGGCAGCAGGGTCAGCCGCTGGCGCTCATAGGCGATGCGCAATTCGGCGGGTGTCAGGTCGGTGGGCAGGTCGCCGGCGCGCTGGATGGCCAGGGCCGCGTGGGGGTGCAGGGGCATGGGAGAAAGGTAGATCAACCCCAGCCGAAACGGCAATGTCCCTTTTGCGGTAATTTTGCTAGCGTCGCCCCGCACCGGGCCGGATCAAGAGCCCGGCAAAGGGAGAGAGCATGAATTCCGCGACAGAGAGCATGACGGATTCCGCGCCGCTGCATCGCGGCCGCCTCTTCATTGTCGCCTTGCTGGCGCTGTTCACGGGCGGTGCGGCCGTTTCCATGCGCGCCGCAACCGCGGTGCATATGCGCACCGAATATCTCGATCCGCTGGACAAGCTCAATGCCGGGGAAATGCTGGGCACCGCGCTGGGCGCTGCCTTTGCGGGATTTGCCATTACCCTGCTTCTGGCCAGCGCCGTGCTGGCCAAGATCGGTTTCCGCAATGCCCTGATCGCCGCCGCCGCGCTGATGATTGCGGGTTTCGCCATCGTGGCCGCCGCAGGCTCGCTGGGCGTGTCGCCCTATACCGGATTGCTGGTCGGCATGGTGGTGCAGGGCCTCGGCTGGGGCCTGATCGAAACCGTGATCAATCCCTTGACCAGCGCGGTCTATGCGCAGGATCGCGTGTCGCGGCTTTCCATTCTGCATGCCTGGTATCCCGCGGGTGTGGTGGCGGGCGCCTTGATGGGTCTTGCCGTCGACGGCGCGGGCATGGCCTGGCGCTGGGAATTGCTGGTGCTGGTGATCCTGTGCCTGGCGTTCGCCGGGCTGGCGGCAGTCGAGACCTTCCCGCCGGTCAGCGCCTCCACCGACGCGCCGGTGACGCCGGGCGAGATGATCAAGGCCACCCTTCAGAATCCCACCATCTTCCTCTGGGTCGGCCTGATGATGTTCACCGCTTCCACCGAATTCGCGCCCGGTCAATGGGTCGATGTGGCGCTGAGCCAGATCGTCGGCATGCGCGGTATTTGGCTGCTGGTTTATGTCAGCGGGCTGATGTTCGTGATGCGCCATTTCGCCGGGCCGCTGGTCAAGCGATTGTCCAATGTCGGCCTGCTGATCTTCTCGGCCGTCTTCTCCACCATCGGTCTTTATGCCTTGAGCGTCGCGCATGATCCGGTCAGCGCGCTGCTGGCGGCGACCGCCTGGGGTTTCGGCGTCTGCTATTTCTGGCCCACCATGCTGGCCACGGTGGCGGAGCGTTATCCGCGCAGCGGCACCTTGGTGTTCGGCTTGATGGGGTCGGCGGGCGCGGCCTGCACCTATGTGGTGCTGCCCTATCTGGGCGCGATATCGGACCGCGCCAAATTGGCGGCGGCGGGCGGCGAGGCCAATCTGGCGGCCAGTGCGCAAGGCCAGCAGCTGCACGACATTCTGGCCGCCGCGGCATCGGCTTCCTTCAAGGCAATCGCACTGATTCCGCTTTGCCTGGTGGTGATCTTCACCGCCATCGCCATCGTCGACCGGATGCGAAAAGCAAGATAATATAGCATTTTCAATTTGTTAGTAAATGTGCCGGACCTGCCTCCGGCGCGCTTTGGGCGCTGCGCTGCGCACGGGTAATCTTGCCAAAAGCGAATCAGGCGATCGCGAAGGTATTTTTCGGGGAAGAGTTTGGGCAAGAGCCTGGCCGCCGCATTGCTATTGGCGTTGCCGCTGGCTGGTTGCGTGCAAACGCCTTCCACCACGCCCAGCCAAAGCGAAATCGTGCCGGGATCGCTGGGACTTGGCGATGCGCCGGCGCCGCAATTGCAATCCGACTGGTGGAAAGAATTTCACGATCCGCAGCTCGACCGGCTGGTGGATCAGATGCTGGCGAAAAATCCGAGCTTGCAAGGCGCGTTGGCCCGCATCCGCGCCGCGGAAGCCGAAGTGTCCTCGGCGCGGGCCCTGCAATATCCCAGCATCAATATCGATGGAACGGACACGCTGCAGTATGTGAGCAAGGAGTTCGTCTATCCGCAGCGCTTCGGCGGCACCTGGCAATGGGTGGGCGATGTTCAGGCGCGGTTGCGCTGGTCGCTGGACTTTTGGGGCAAGCAGGCGGCGTTGATCGATCGCGCCCGCAATGTGCGGCAGGCGGCGAGCCTGGATGCCGGGGCGGCGCGCCTGGCGCTGGCGGGCCAGTTCGCCCAGTCCTATGTCGCCTTGTTGCTGGCCTGGCAGACTATCGACATCGCGCGCCTGACCCTGGATGAGCGTCAGGTCATTTTGGACTTGACGCAAAGCCGCGTGACATCGGGTCTGGAAAACCAGGCCTCCCTGGAACAGGCCAAGGCGCTGCTGGCCATGTCGCGCATGGAGCTGCGCCGCGCCGAAGCCCAGCGCGACATCGGTGTGCATGCCATCGCCGCCTTGATCGGCCGCGGCGCCGATGCCTATTCCTCCATCACCCGGCCGGCTGCGGCGATCGAAAACGCCCTGCCTCTGCCCGAGCATCTGCCGGTTGATCTTCTGTCCCGGCGGCCGGACATTCTGGCGGCGCAGATGCGGGTCAGGGCCGCCACCTTTGGGCGCGAGGCAACCCATGCCGATTTCTATCCCAATATCGATCTCACCGCCGCACTGGGTGTCCTGGCAATCGGTTTCAACAATCTGTTCAGCAGCAATGCGCTGACGGCCGG
>CADECX010000062.1:2555-16342 GCA_902825865.1 uncultured Alphaproteobacteria bacterium | reverse complement strand
CTTTGGCGGCGCTGGCTGCCGGCATTTGGTTGCTCAGCGCCTATGGCCAGTCGCGCCCCGACGGCTTGGGGCTGGATGCGCCCGCCGCCCAGTTCTCGGCCGCGCGGGCCGATGCCGTGCTGGGGCGCATCCTGGAACAGCAACGTCCGCATCCGGCGGGATCGGCGGAAAATCAAGCGGTGCGTGCGCGGATCCTGAAAGAACTCGCCGCTCTGGGCGTGCCCGCCCGCACGCAAAGCCGGATGAGCTGTTACGGCGAAGGCCGCTGGGGATTCATCACTTGCGGCACGGTCAACAATATCGTCGCGACTGTTGCACCGGGCCGAGGCGAGGAGACAAAGCGCCAGGAAATTGTCCTGATGGCGCATGGCGACTCTGTCGCCGCCGGCCCGGGCGCGGGCGATGATGCGTCCGGTGTCGCCACCATTCTGGAAACCATCCGCGCCTTGAAGGCGCGCAATTTGCCTCCGGGTCATCCGATCGTCGCGCTGTTCAGCGATGGCGAGGAGAACGGCCTGTTGGGCGCCGCCGCCTATCTCAGCGATCCGCAAGTTCGCAGCCGGACCGGCGCGGTGATCAATATGGAATCGCGCGGCAATCAGGGCCCCAGTTTTCTGTTCCAGACGGGGGCGGGAGACGGGAAGCTGATCGATCTCTATGCCAAGGCCGTGCCGCGATACGCCGCATCATCGCTTTATGCCGAGATCTACAAATACCTGCCCAACGATACCGACATGACGCCGTTCCTGGCGGCGGGCATCACCGGCTACAACTTCGCCTTTATCGGCAATGCCGCCCAGTATCACACCCCGCTGGACCGCCGCGAGAATATCGATCCGCGCACCTTGCAGCAGCATGGCGACAATCTCTTGGGCCTGACCGACGCGCTGAGCCGCGCCGATCTCAGCGGTTTGAAAAGCGGAAATGCGATCTATCTGGATGTGCTGGGACGCTGGCTGCCGCGGCTGCCGCAAAGCTGGGCGCTGCCTTTGTCCATTGCCGCCTTTGTGCTGATCGCTTTGGCAGGATGGCGGCGCGAGCGGCAGACTGTCAGGCCGTTTCTGGCAGCCGCCCTGATGCCGCTTTTGTTGCTGTCGGGATGTGTCGGCATCGGTTTTCTTCTTCACGGCGTGGCGGCATGGTTATCGGGATATCCCGATCCGTCTTTCGCCTTTCCGTTTGCGATGCGCCTGTCTTTGGCTTTTGGTGTCTTTGCCGTTGCGCTGCTGGTGGCGGGCCGCGCCGGCGCCATCGCCTGCTGGCTGTGGCTGGCGGGCCTTTCCATCGTCTGCGCCATCTGGGCGCCGGGATTGACGCCCTATTTCCTGTTTCCCGCGCTGGTCGCGGCGCCATTGTTGCTGATCCGTGTCGGCAATCCGACCTTGTTCGTCGCGGCGTTGGCTGGCTTGGTGATCTGGCTTGGCCTCAACCAGGGCAGCGAGCCGATCATGGGGCTGCGCCTGCATCCGCTGTTCACCGTCACCGCCGCCTTTGCGCTGCTCCCGCTGCTGCCCTTGCTGACGCCGGCGAAAGGCAAAGGCTTTTGCGCGGTGCTGTCGTTGATTTTGGCTTTTGGCTTCGCGGTGGCGGCGGGTTTGCAACCTGTCTTCAGCGAGGCCGCGCCGCAGCGGCTCAATCTTCGCTATGTCGAAAGCGAGGGAAAGGCTTGGTGGCTGGCCCAGTCCACTTCGCCCCTGCCCGAAAGCCTGCGCGCCGCCGCGTCCTTCTCGCAAGCGCCACGGCGCATAATCGAGACGGGCTATGCCGCGCCGGCGGGCACGGCGAAATATGCCCCGCCTTCCGCCACCGTTACGCGGCAAGGCGATATCGTCACTTTGGATATCGAGGCGCAGGGTGATGGTGTGATGCTGGAGCTTCCGGACGCGGCCCGGCTGCGCGCCGCCACGGTGGGCGGCGTGACGGTTGCGCAAAATGAGCAGCGCACCTCCATCATCTGCGGCACGCCTGATTGCACGAACAGCCGCATCATCCTGAAGCTGGCGTCCTCCGCATCGTTCGATTTGGACTTGCGGCTTTATCGCCGGGGCCTGCCGCCGGAAGGCGCCAAACTGGTTGCGGCGCGCGGACCGCTGGCCGTGCCGTCCCAGGGCGGCGACCGCACCGTGCTGACGGGGAAGATCGCGATACCGGCGCGGTAGCTGTTAGGAATGTTTTTGTGAGGCGGCGAAAGCGGCCTTCTGTTCCGGCGTCGCGTCTTTCTGGTATTTCGCCTTCCATTGTTCGGGCGGCATGCCATAGACCAGTTCGCGCGCTTCATCCTTACCCAGGGTGATGCCTTTTTCGCCCGCCGCCTCGCGAAACCAGTCGCCCAGACAGTTGCGGCAGAAACCGGCCGTGATCATCATGTCGATGTTCTGCACGTCGGTGCGTTTCTGCAAATGCGACACGAGCCGGCGGAACACCGCCGCTTCCAGTGCTTCTTTGGTCGGGGTGTCCATGATGCCTCCTAACAGCGGGGTTAGACGTCGACCGCTTCTTTCGCGAACTCTGCAGGAGCGTAGGCGCGAGCCGAAGCGACCAAAATAAGCGGCCACCGCTCCGATTTCAAACGTCGACCGCTTCTTTTGCAAACTCTGCGTTCTCTTGGATGAACTGGAAGCGCAGCTCCGGCTTCTTGCCCATCAGCCGCTCGAACAGGCTTTCGGTCTCTTTGCTGTCGCCGCTGGGGATGTGGACCTGGAGCAGAGTGCGATGGCCCGGCCGCATGGTGGTTTCCTTGAGCTGAGCCGGCATCATTTCGCCTAACCCCTTGAAGCGCGAGACTTCCACCTTGGCGCCGGCACGGAATTCCTTTTTGAGAATCCGCTCGCGGTCGGCATCGTCGCGGGCATAGATCGTCTTGCCGCCCTGGGTCAGGCGATAGAGCGGCGGCATGGCAAGAAAGAGATTCCCGCCGGCGATCAGTTCGGGCATTTCGCGATAGAAAAAGGTCAGCAGCAACGAGGCGATATGGGCGCCGTCGACATCGGCGTCGGTCATGATGATGATGCGCTCATAGCGCAGCGCAGCGGCATCGTATTTCGCGCCGGTGCCGCAGCCCAGGGCCTGCACCAGGTCACTGAGTTCCTGGTTCTGTTGCAGCTTGCCGGCCGCCGCGGCGGCCACGTTCAAGATCTTGCCGCGCAAGGGCAGGATCGCCTGGGTGGCGCGGTCGCGCGCCTGCTTGGCGCTGCCGCCGGCGCTGTCGCCTTCCACCAGGAAAATCTCGGTGCCCGCCGCCGCGTCGTTGCTGCAATCGGCCAGCTTGCCCGGCAGACGCAGCTTGCGGGTGGCGGCCTTGCGCGAAACTTCCTTTTCCTGCTTGCGCTTCAGCCGGTCTTCGGCGCAGTCGATGACAAAGCCCAAAAGCTTGTCGGCTTCCGCCGGGCTTTCCGCCAGCCAGTGATCGAAATGATCGCGCACCACATTTTCCACCAGGCGCTGTGCGTCGGGCGAGGACAGCTTGTCCTTGGTCTGACCCTGGAATTCCGGCTCGCGGATGAAGATCGACAGAACGGCGCAGGCCGCGTCCATCACATCGTCGGCGGTGATGAGGGCGGTCTTGCGGTTGTTGGCCCGCTCGCCATGGGCGCGCAGCGCCTTGGTCAGGGCGTTGCGCAGGCCCTGTTCATGGGTGCCACCCTGGGAGGTGGGGATGGTGTTGCAATAGGTGCGGGTGAAGGCATCGCGCGACGGCGCCCAGGTGACCGCCCACTCGACAGCGCCGCGTGAACCATTTTCGTTGGCCTTGTTTTCGGTGCGCCCCGAAAAATCGCGCGGCGTCACGGTCTGCGCCTTGCCGATCTCGCTCTTGAGGAAATCCAGCAACCCGCCGGGGAATTTCAGCACGTCCTCGGCCGGGGTCTCGTCCTTGATCAGCGAAGGATCGCAGGACCAGCGGATTTCCACGCCCCGGAACAGATAGGCTTTGGACTTGGCCATGCGGTGCAGACGGGCAGGGGAGAAGGCCGCATCGTCGAAGATCTTTGTGTCGGGCTTGAAGGTGGTGATGGTGCCCCGGCGGTTGACCGCGCCCAGGCTTTTCAATTTCCCGACGGCATGGCCGCGTTCGAAACGCATCTTGTGGCCCTGCTTTTCGCGCGCCACTTCCACGTCCATCCATTCCGACAGCGCATTGACCACGCTGGCGCCCACGCCATGCAATCCGCCGCTGGTGTCATAGGCCTTGCCGTCGAATTTTCCGCCGGCATGCAGCGTGGTCATGATCACTTCCAGCGCCGACTTGTTCTTGAATTTGGGATGGGGGTCGATCGGAATGCCGCGGCCATTGTCGCGCACCGACAGGATATTGCCGGGCTTCAATTCCAGCTCGATGCGCGTGGCATGGCCCGCCACCGCTTCGTCCATGGAATTGTCGATGATTTCCGCCGCCAGATGGTGCAGCGCGTTGACATCGGTGCCGCCGATATACATGCCGGGGCGGCGGCGCACAGGCTCCAGCCCCTCAAGCACCTCGATGTCCTTGGCGGTATAGGCCTTGGAAGAGGCGGAGGAATTGTCGAACAGATCGGGGTTATTTTTGGCCATGGCTGACGCTTTAAAGTGAAAGGAACTTACCAGGAAAGCCCCGAATCGGATGCTTTCCATCCTGTTTTACTTTTCCTCAACCATCAAAAGCGAGCCAAAAACAGGGCTGGGGAAAGTCCCCGGCCAAAGCCTTTGTTAACAGGCCGCTCGCCATAATGGCCTCTTAGGGGAAAAGGTTTTTTCGGCGTGTCGATTTTCGGGTTTCTCACCGAAGGCCAAGAGAGCGAACCGCGCGTCTTGAAGGCCCAGCTGGCGCTGGCCGCCACCACGGCGCGCAATACCCGCGTGACCGCGCCGGTTTGGGCCGTCGCCGCCGCCATTCTCTGCTCCACCGGAATTTTCGGCGATGTCAGTTTTGCCTATACCCTGTTCCTGCCCTTGGCGGTGACCGCCTCGGTGGGCGCCGCGGCCCTGATGGCGACGGCCTATGAAAAATACAATGACAGCGAAGGCGACGCCAATTCCTGGCTGCAATGCTTCATCGGCATCCAGGCGGTGGGAAGCGCTGCCTGGGGCCTGATGGTCTGGCTGTGCTGGGAACCGGGCAATGCCCTCAACCATATGTTCCTGGCCGCCTGCGTGATGGCGGTGATCGCCAGCCTGGTGGTGGCGCGCGGCAGCAACATGAAAATGTATGTCGCCAATCTCTTGCCGCTGACCTTGATGACCTCGGCGCGGTTCCTGCTGGGCGATTCGGTCACCGACATGGTGATGGGCGGTTTGGCGCCCTTCGTCGCCTTCCAGATGTGGCACACCGGCCGCCCGCTGGTCTTGCGCATGGGCGAGGATGCCCGCCTGCGTTTCAAGGTCGAGGATCTGGCCGGCCAGCTCCAGGAAACCCGCGACGAAGCCCTGAAGAAGCGTTTCGAGGCGGAAACCGCCAACGCCTCCAAGACCGCCTTCCTGGCCAATATGAGCCACGAACTGCGCACGCCCTTGAACGCCATTCTGGGCTTTTCGGAAATCATCGCCCAGGAATGTTTCGGGCCCGTGGGTTCGGAGCGCTATCGCGACTATGCCAAGGACATCCACTCCTCGGGCGCGCATCTTCTCTCGCTGATCAACGACCTGTTGGACGTGGCCAAGATCGAGGCCGGCCGCATGGACATCGCGCCCCATCCGCTGGAGGCGGGCCGGGTGTTCGACATTGCGCTGAAACTCATCAACACCAAGGCGCGCGAAAAGGACCAGGTCCTGTCGATCAAGGTCGAGCCTTCGGCGCCGGAATTGTGGGCCGACGAGCGGGCGGTCAAGCAGATCCTGATCAACCTGGTTTCCAATGCGGTGAAGTTCACGCCCGTAGGCGGACGTATCGATGTGGTGGGAGGGCGCGCCAAGAATGGCGACTTCCAGATCATGGTGCGCGACAACGGACCCGGCATCCCGCCGGAAAAGATGGACATGGTGTTCAAGCCCTTCAGCCAGGTGGACAACCGCTTCGACCGTCAGGCCGGCGGCACCGGGCTTGGCTTGGCGTTGGTGCGCGGTCTGGCGGAACTGCATGGCGGCGCGGCCTGGATGGAAAGCGAATTCGGCAAGGGCTGTTCGGTGTTCGTGACCCTGCCGGTCAAGCAGCAGGCGGCGGTCGAGGCGGCTTAACGGCGTCTATATTCCGCGCAAATCCCATCGCAACGGCGTAGATATCCCTGTGCACAAATGCGGGTCCGGCAACCCTGCGCAAGAGTTATGACGACTCGCTTCCCTACAGCCGCCTCCAGCGGCGACGTTTGACTACGCTGCCTCCGATGTGTCCAATCCCTTGGCCGGAGGCGCGTCCCTCAAAATGCGGTATGGATTTCAGGACAGCCTCGCGCCTCGGACCTACAACAGCAATTCGTTTTTGGCCGGTTTGCTGGCAAATGTCGGAGCAGATTCCAATATCGAGGCCATAAAGCAATTTGTCGGGCGCAAAGGTTATGCCGCGCCGGGTATCGAAAACCTTGTTCCGCGTCACCGATTCCGTAACTGGTAGGAGAGGGCAAATGCGGCTGTTGATTTTCACGCTTTTGGCGATCGCGACCGCAGCGGCAGTGCAGGTGGGATTGGGCAAAATGCCGGGCCCCATGGCCGTCGCCATGCACCAAATTATGGCGGCTTCAATTTTCGTGCTGCCGATGATCGCAACCGCGGGGCTTGCCTACGCGATGCGTATCTCCAGGCTTTGGTATGTTATTTTCCTTGCGATCTTATCGCCCTTCGTTTCCTTCGCGCTACTTACTTTTATCGGGTTGGCTCTTTTGCATGACCACCTTTCCTGACTTCGAGTGAGCCGGAATTGATCGAGCGTGCCGCAGCCTTTCGGTCTGACGAACGGAACGGCGAAACAAAAAGGGCGCAGCTCGCGCCGCGCCCTGAATTTGCAATCCGATCTTTCGATCAGACCGAATAGTACATCTTGAACTCGATCGGATGAGGCGTGTGCTCGAAGGCATACACTTCTTCCATCTTGAGATCGATGTAGCTGTCGATGAAGTCCTGGCTGAACACGCCGCCCTTCTTGAGGAAGTCGTGATCGGCCTTCAGGCTGTCCAGCGCTTCGCGCAGGGAGCCGCAGACCTGCGGAACCTTGGCCAGCTCTTCCGGCGGCAGGGCATAGAGATCCTTGTCCATCGGGCCGCCCGGATGGATCTTGTTCTCGATGCCGTCCAGGCCCGCCATCAGCATCGCGGCATAGGCGAGATAGGGGTTCGCGCCCGGATCGGGGAAGCGAACCTCGACGCGCTTGCCGTTGGGCGAGGGCGAGAAGGGGATGCGGCAGGAGGCGGAACGGTTGCGGGCCGAATAGGCCAGCAGCACCGGGGCTTCGAAGCCGGGGATCAGGCGCTTGTAGCTGTTGGTCAGCGGGTTGGTGAAAGCGTTGATCGCCTTGGCATGCTTGATGATGCCGCCGATGTAATAGAGGCACAGGTCCGACAGATCGGCATAACCCGAACCGGCGAACAGGGGCTTGCCGCCCTTCCAGATCGACTGATGCACATGCATGCCCGAACCGTTGTCGCCATAGACGGGCTTGGGCATGAAGCATGCGGTCTTGCCGTAGGCCTGGGCCACCTGGTGGATCACATACTTGTAGATCTGCATGTAATCGCCGCACTTGGTCAGGGTGTTGAACTTGAAGCCAAGTTCATGCTGCGCGCTGGCGACTTCGTGATGGTGCTTTTCCGGGTTGATGCCCATGTCGCGCATCACCGCCAGCATTTCGCCGCGCATATCCTGCTCGGAGTCGATGGGGGGAACCGGGAAGTAGCCACCCTTGACCTTGGGACGGTGGCCCAGATTGCCTTCCGGATATTCCTTGCCGGTGTTGACCGCGCTCTCCTTGGAGTCGAGGTAATAGTAGCTGGCGTTCATGCCGACTTCGAAACGCACATCGTCGAAGATGAAGAATTCGGCTTCCGGGCCGAAATAGGTGGTGTCGCCGACGCCGGAGGAATTCACGAAAGCCTCAGCGGCCTTGGCGATGGAGCGCGGGCAGCGGCCGTAATTCTGGCCGGTGGTGGGTTCCTGCACGTCGCAGATCAGGATCAGCGTGGTCTGGGCGAAGAAGGGATCGATCACCGCGGTGTCCAGATCCGGCTTCAAGAGCATGTCGGACTCATTGATCGCCTTCCAGCCGGCGATGGAGGAGCCGTCGAACATGGTGCCTTCATTGAGGAAGTCGTCATCCACCATCATCAGGTCGAAGGTGACGTGCTGCCACTTGCCGCGCGGGTCGGTGAAGCGGATGTCGACGTATTTGACTTCCTTTTCCTTGATGAGCTTGTGAATGTCGGCTGCGGTCGTCTTCTTGTCGGCCATAGTTCAGTCTTCCCTTCAACATTGATTTCTATTGCGCCCCCACCGGGCGGCGTTGTTGCACAAATACCTTGCCCCTCGCACAGGGGCGAGGGCTATCAGATGGCGTCCGTGCCGGTCTCCCCGGTACGGATGCGGATGGCTTCCTCGACATTGAGGACGAAAATCTTGCCGTCGCCGATGCGGCCCGTGCGCGCAGCCTTCTGGATGGCCTCGATGGCGGCCTCCTGGCGGTCGGCGTTGATCACGATCTCGATCTTCACCTTGGGCAGGAAATCCACAACATATTCAGCGCCCCGATAGAGCTCGGTATGGCCTTTCTGGCGGCCAAAACCCTTGGCTTCGGTGACGGTGATGCCCTGGACGCCGACTTCTTGCAGCGCTTCCTTCACCTCGTCGAGTTTGAACGGCTTAATGATGGCTTCGATTTTTTTCATGCTGCTCCTTCGCGCGCCTTGGCGGCGCGACGTTCCGTTAACGCTTTAGCAGGACTTGTGCCGGTTTTCGCTGAAAAAAAATGCAACGAATACAGCTGGTTATGCATGTTGCGAAAACGAGGGCAAAAAAACGGCCTAATTATTGGGCAAATTGAACAATAAATAGGCAGATTGGGATTGGTTTGCCGGAGGGGCTGGCCGGTTGCCGAAAGCCCTTGAGCGGGGGCGCATTCCTCAGTCACAACCGCATCCGACATCCAAACACTGCGTCCGATGCCCAATCCGGTTTTCGCCAGCCTGCCCACCAGCATCTTCCAGCATATGACCGTGCTGGCGCAGAAGCATGAGGCCATCAATCTGGGTCAGGGTTTTCCCGACCAGGACGGTCCCCTGTCGCTGCGGGAGGTTGCGGCCAAGCAGTTGCTTGACGGCCCCAACCAATATCCCCCTTCCAAGGGGATGGCGGTGTTGCGCCAGGCGGTGTCGGCCCATGCCGCGCAATTCTATGGCCTGACCTACGATCCGGAAGACGAGGTGGTGATCACCTCCGGCGGCACCGAAGCCATCACCGGCGCCCTTATGGCGATGGCGGGGGTGGGCGACGAAGTGGTGATGATCGAACCCACTTATGACTCGTACCGGCCCATGGCCGAGGCCGCAGGCGCCGTGGTCAAGGCGGTGAAGCTTGCGGCCCCGGGCTGGCGTTTGACCGAAGAAGCGTTGCGCGCCGCGATCACACAAAAGACCCGTGCCATCCTGATCAACTCGCCGCACAATCCGGCGGGCCGCGCCTTCAGCCGCGAGGAGCTGGAAGCCCTGGCCCGGGCGGTATCGGGCACCGATATCGTGGTGGTGTGCGACGAGGTCTATGAGCATCTGGTCTATGACGGCGCCGCGCATATCCCGCTCGCGACCCTGCCGGGCCTGCGCGGACGCTGCCTCAAGATCGGTTCGGCGGGCAAGATATTCTCTCTCACCGGCTGGAAAGTGGGCTGGGTGTGCGGTCCGCGCGAATTGGTCAGCGTGGTGACCAAGGCGCACCAGTTCATCACCTTCACCACCTCACCGGCCTTGCAGGCCGGGGTGGCCTACGGCCTGATGCATGAGATGGATTATCCGCTTCAACTGGCCAGGCGGCTTCAGACCAATCGCGACATACTGGCGGCGCGGCTGACGAAATTGGGCTTCGATGTGCAGCCCTGCGAAGGCACGTACTTTTTGACCGCGGGCATTTCCAAGCTGACCAATGAAAAGGATTTCGCTTTTTGCGAGCGGCTGATCCGCGAAGCTGGGGTCGCGCTGATCCCGCTATCGGCCTTTTTCAAATCCGGCACGCCCGACACCTTTGTGCGCTTTGCTTTCTGCAAGCAGCAAGCGCTGATCGAACAGTCGTTGGAACGTCTGGAGAAATATTTCAAGAAATGAGCGGCGAACTCCTCACATGCGCGGAAATGGCCAAGGCCGATGCCTTCGCGGTGGCGCATGGAGTTCCCTCCCTGACCCTGATGGAAAATGCCGGGCGGTTGGTGGCCGAGGCCATCGCGGCGCGCTTCAAGCCTTGTCCCGTCACCGTCTTGTGCGGTCCCGGCAACAATGGCGGCGACGGCTTTGTGGTGGCGCGATTGCTGGACGAAAGCGGCTTTATTGTTCGCGTGGCGCATGACGCCGACCATAGAGGTGACGCGAAAGAAATGTCGGCGCGCTGGAAAGGCGCGCGCGAAGCGCTGACTCCGGCGGCGCTGGACGGCGCCAGGCTGGTGGTGGATGGGCTGTTCGGAGCGGGCCTGTCGCGTCCTTTGGAAGGCGCGGCCGCGCAAGTGGTGGAAGCGCTGAACGACCTGCCGGTCGTGGCGATCGACATGCCCAGCGGTGTCTCGGGTGACACCGGCCAGCCTCTGGGTGGTGTGTATGTGAAGGCTGTGCTTACCGTTACCTTCTTCCGCAAAAAGCCGGGTCATCTGCTGATGCCGGGGCGCGCTTTGTGCGGCGAGGTCGTGCTGGGCGATATTGGTATGCCTCCCGAAGCGGCGAATACCACGGCCTCAAGTAGCGAAGCGGTAAACCATAAAAAAAGCCTGCACGAAAACACGCCCTCGCTCTGGCATCTGCCAAAGCCCGGACCGGAAGGTCACAAATATTCCCGCGGCCATTGTGTGGTGGTGAGCGGTCCGGCCCATGCCACCGGGGCGGCGCGCCTGGCGGCGCGCGGAGCGCTGCGCGTGGGTGCGGGCCTGGTCAGTGTCGCGTCTGCGCCGGATGCGGTGGCGGTGAATGCCGCCCATCTCACCGCCATCATGATCAAGCCATTCGAAGGCGCGGCTGGGCTGACCGAATTGCTGTCGGACAAAAGGCTCAATGCGGTGGTGATCGGTCCTGGCTTGGGTGTGGGACATCAAACGCATGAGATGGTTGTCGCGGCGCTTGGTTCCGCTGCGTCGGTCGTACTGGATGCCGACGCAATCACCGCGTTCAAGGACGACACCGAATTTCTCTTCCGGCTGCTGCACGGCCGCTGTGTGCTGACGCCGCATGCGGGAGAGTTCGAGCGGCTGTTTCCCGGCCTGCTGGATCAAAGCGCCAGCAAGCTGGAGGCGGTGCGGCTGGCGGCCAAGCGCGCCGGCTGTGTGGTGTTGCTCAAGGGCGCCGATACCGTCATCGCCGCGCCGTCGGGAAAAGCGGCGATCAATGCCAATGCGCCGCCAACCCTGGCCACCGCCGGGTCGGGCGATGTGCTGACGGGATTTGTCGCCGGGTTGCTGGCGCAAGGCATGCCGGCTTTCGATGCCGCCGCTTGCGGGACCTGGCTGCATGGCGAAGCCGCCGCCCGCTTCGGCCCAGGCCTTATCGCCGAAGACCTGCCGGAAATGCTGCCCGAGATTTTGCCCGAGATTTTAAGAGGGGGATCATGAGCGAGGTGACCATTCGCCGCGTCGAGCAAGGCGATCTGCCGGCGCTACTGGACATCTACAACCATTATGTCCGCGAAACACCGGTCACTTTCGACATCGAGCCGCGCAGCTTGGAGCAACGCCAGCAATGGCTGGATGGATTTGCACCGAGCGGGCGCTATCAGTGTTTTGTCGCGGTCAAGGACGGTGCGGCCATCGGCTGGGCCAGTTCACATCCCTATAAAGACCGTGCCGCTTATGACAGCACAGTATCGAGCAGCATCTATCTGGCGCCTGACAGGATGGGGCAGGGGATCGGGCGGCGGCTTTATTCGGTCCTGTTCGATGCGCTGAAGGATGAGGACATTCACCGGATCTTCGGCGGCATCACCCAACCCAATGAAGCATCGGTACGCCTGCATGTGGTATTGGGTTTCGAGTTGGTGGGCGTTTACCGGGAAGTCGGCCGCAAATTCGGCCGGTTCTGGGATGTGGCGACCTATCTGCGTCCCGCTAGTTTGTCACCACGACCTTGATGGGCTGAGTCAATAGCCTGTCCAGGCGCTGGAAATCGGCGCCGGTGAATTCGGGAAGGCCGGCTTGGAACGTGCCTTCGGGTTCCTTGCGCAGGGTGCCGAACAGCCGGTCCCAAAGCGGAATCAGATTGCCGAAGTTGGAATTGTTTTCGGCATAAAGCCTTGAGTGATGCAGGCGGTGAATGTCGGGGGTGATCAGCCAATGGCTGAGCGCTTTGAGGCTGGCAGGCAAGATCACATTGCCGTGATGGAAGGTCTGCACCACCAGAACCACGCCGCCATAGATCAGCACCGCTTGGGGCGGAAAACCGAACAGCAGAGCAAGAGTGGCGTCAAAACTTGCCTGGGCCAGCGCCTCGGCGGGGTGATGGCGAATGGTGGTTGTGACGTCCAGATCGTTGTCGGAGTGATGCAAAGCGTGAAGCCGCCACAGAAGCGGGATCTTGTGCATTAAGCGGTGGGTCCAGTAGGCAAAAAAATCCAGCAGCACAAAACTCGCCGCCAGCGCCAGGACCGGCGGCAATGCGATGAGATGGAAAAGACCCCAGCCATGCTCCGCGGCCAGTTTGGCCGCGCCCAGGCTGGACAGCAGCGGCACCAGCCAAATCATCAGCAGCGCCATGCCGAACAGGCTGATATTGCCGACCCAACGCAAGGTCATGGGCGCGACGGCGGCACGCGAGGGGCGCCACGCCTCCCAACAGGCGATCCCCACAAAGGTGACCGCGAACATCCAGCCGAAAAATGTGGAGGCGTCCGGCCAGTCCTGCATGGATCATCATTCCCAAAGCGCTGCCGCATCATAGGCGATGCAAAGACGGTGCGAGAATGCTTCTGCGGGCCGCGGCCCCGACAGCAAAAAGCCGGCGCGCGGCTATGGGCCGCGAGCGCCGGCTTTTAAGTAAGGCCTTTTATATGGTCGCGCCGCGTCCCTACGCTGTCGCTAGGGACCCCGTCGCTTCGCTACGGGTTCGCGGTCGCTCCGTTTACTTGCGGCCGATGAAGCGCTTGGCGAGATAGGCCGCGCCCACACCCACGCCAAACAGGGTCATGGTTGCCGGCTCGGGAATCTGGGTAACGCCGGCAAAAGCCGGGACGACGGAGCCTGCAAGCACCAAGGCGGCGACGATAAAACGATCCATTGATCTCATCCTTCTGTTGTTACTTGCGGCCGATGAAGCGCTTGGCCAGATAGGCCGCGCCCACACCCACGCCGAACAAGGTCATGGTCGCCGGTTCCGGCACCGGAATAGGAGTGCCCGCAAAAGCCGGGGCGGCGGAGCCAGCCAGCACCAAGGCGGCAGCGATAAGACGGTCCATAGTGTCCACTCCCAATAGGTGTATGGAATTAAGCAAGTATCGCGCCGGGAATAAATCCTTTTGAAATCAATGATTTGATCTACACGCGGTTTACAGTTGTAACTTTCGTTTACGGTAAAGAGCGCCTTGGACGCCGCCGGAGGCGGCTTTTCGGGCCCAGCTTGGCGGCGGGGGTGACGCGGGTTAGAAGCGCACCCATCTGCGGGCGTGGCGGAACTGGTAGACGCACTGGATTTAGGTCCGAACGCTTCACGGCATGGGGG
>CADECX010000062.1:0-2545 GCA_902825865.1 uncultured Alphaproteobacteria bacterium | reverse complement strand
GGGTTCAAGTCCCTCCGCCCGCACCATTCAAACGCCCGCGATCCGCAGGCGTTTGAATGCCAAGGCCGGGCGCGCGCCAGCGACTTGAGCCCCGCCGCGGCAGGAAGTCCCGCATAACTCCCGTGTCCCCCGCACAAGCCCCGAAATAGGCCAAAACCGCTTGCCAAGCTTCTCCATCTTCCCTCTGTTGCGGGCAGCAGGGGAAACGGGTAAAGCGGCAGCCCAAAAAGCGATTTAATCCCGGCATATACGGCTTCCCAGGGCTCTTCAGCCTGGGCGCGGTTTCTGCCCGAGTGACGAAAGAGTAAAACAGATGCAGATCAGCGAGACCCTTTCCCAGGAACTGCACAAGCAGTTCACGGTCACCTTTCCGGTCAGCGAGCTGGAAGGCCGGGTCAATGCGCGCCTGGAAGAGATGAAGCCGCGGGTGAACCTCAAGGGCTTCCGCCCGGGCAAGGCGCCGGTCTCCTTCCTCAAGAAGCAGTTCGGTAAATCGATCATGGGCGAAGTGGTCGAGGCCGCCGTCAATGAGGGCAGCCAGAAAGCGATCAGCGACAACAAGCTCAAGCCCGCGCTCCAGCCGCGCGTCGAGCCGGTGGGCAATGTTCAGGATGTGGTCGATGGCAAGTCCGATCTCACCTTCAAGGTGATCGTCGATCTGATGCCGGACTTCCAGACCAGCGACGTCTCCAAGCTGACGGTGGAGCGGCTGGTCTCCGACGTTACCGACGCCGACATCAACGAGGCGCTGGACCGGCTGGCCAAGAACGTCCGCAACTACACCACCAAGGACGGCGCCGCCGCCAAGGACGATGTGGCGGTGATCGATTATGAGGGCAGCATCGACGGCACCCCGTTCGCGGGCGGCAAGGGCGAGGATTTCAGCCTGACTCTGGGCAGCGGCACCTTCATTCCCGGTTTCGAGGATGGCTTGATCGGCGCCACGGCCGGCGAAAATCGCGATGTGAATGTAACGTTCCCGGCCGAATATCACGCGCCGGAAATGGCGGGCAAAGCCGCGGTGTTCAAAGTCGCGGTCAAGGAGATCAAGTCGCCGGAAGAAACCCCGATCGACGATGAACTCGCCAAGAAGCTGGGCTTGGACAATCTTGCCACGCTCAAGGACAAGGTGCGCGAACAGCTGGAAAGCGACTTCAAGGGCGCCAGCCGCATGCATATGAAGCGCCGGGTGCTGGACGCGCTGGACGTTGCCCATGATTTCCCGCTGCCGCCCGCCATGGTCGAGCATGAGTTCGCCAATATCTGGGCCCAGGTCGAGGAAGAGCTGAAGCGCGAGGGCAAGACCGCCGCCGATGAAGGCAAGAGCGAGGACGAG
Organism: uncultured Alphaproteobacteria bacterium; assembly: GCA_902825865.1. Lineage (GTDB taxonomy): Bacteria > Pseudomonadota > Alphaproteobacteria > Micropepsales > Micropepsaceae > Rhizomicrobium. The sequence continues at coordinate 1,209 of CADECX010000062.1, read as the reverse complement.
CTGAAGGCCGAATACCGCAAGATCGCCGAGCGCCGCGTGCGCTTGGGCCTGGTCTTGGGCAAGCTGGGTGAGCAGAACGGCATCACCGTGGCCGGCGACGAAGTGCAGCGCGCCATCATGGCCCGCGCCCGCCAGTTCCCCGGCCAGGAACAGCAAGTGTTCCAGTTCTATGCCCAGAACCAGCAGGCCCAGGCGGAGATCCGCGCGCCGCTGTTCGAGGACAAGGTGGTGGATTTCATTGCGGAACTGGCCACGGTCAATGACCGTAAAGTCGACAGGGAAACGCTGTTTGCGGACCCTGAAGACGAGCCGATCAAGGCCTAACGGAGGCTACCCAGTATACTTGTCCAGTTAGCGGGTTTTCCGAGCTCACCAAGCTGCCCTACGACAAGCGCGGTTTTGGTTCCTGTGAGGTTTGTCCTTCCTGCGGATTTCAATTCAACATCAGTGATACTCGCGAAGGATGGAGTCACCGGGACTGGCGGAATCGCTGGATTGCCGAAGGCATGTCCTGGTTTTCTCAAGCCATTCCGTGTCCCAGGAACTGGAGTCCACAAAATCAACTTGGCCGGTTAAGGACTGACTGGGAGGGTTCGTAATCTGTCCAAGGAACGCTATATTAACGTGGCCGGGAGATTTTCCGGCTAGTGTCTGCTGACGAATCACCGCTTACGAACGAAAAGGCGACGCCCGATGGCTGATCCCGTTGAATTCTACAACAGCACGCTTGTGCCCATGGTGGTCGAACAGACCGCCCGCGGCGAGCGCGCCTATGACATCTATTCCCGCCTGCTCAAGGAACGGCTGATTTTCATCACCGGCCCGATCGAGGATTACGGCGCCAGCCTTCTCACCGCCCAGCTTCTGTTTCTTGAGGCCGAAAATCCCAAGAAGGAAATCCATATGTACATCAACTCGCCGGGCGGGTTGGTGACGGCCGGCATGGCGATCTACGACACCATGCAATATATCCGCCCCGCCATTCATACCTATTGCATCGGCCAGGCGGCTTCGATGGGTTCGCTGCTCCTCTGTGCCGGCGTCAAAGGCCAGCGCTACGCACTGCCCAATGCCCGCGTCATGGTGCATCAGCCTTCCGCGTCCTTCTACGGCCAGGCCGCCGACATTGCGCGCCACGCCCAGGAGATTGTGAAACTCAAGAAGCGGCTGAACGAGATCTATGCCAAACACACCGGCCAGACTGTGGAA